>JAHDIR010000039.1 GCA_020630675.1 Bdellovibrionales bacterium | reverse complement strand
CCGTATGCCCGGTGGTGTGAGAGGAAGGGGCTAACGCCCCGACCTACTCGATCATCAAAGTTTTGTGTAAAATAATAGGTTATTGATTCACCATTGAAGCAAAGTTAGTGGCTGGCTTTGTTTTTCGGATGGAGATAATTGTTATGGTCTTAATCGGTGAGTCATCAGGTTTAGTTTTAGTGGTGGCAATTTTATCAAGAGTTTTTTCGCTCTCAGCTTTTTTGCTGGCATGAATTCTACCAAACACAGCATATCCCCATTTTGAGGGAGTTGAATTTAAAAAATTATTATCGCTGTGGTTAATGAAAAATTGTGCTGTCGCACTGTGGGGGTCTCCAGTTCTTGCCATAGAGATGGTTCCTCGGTCATTTTTTAGTGCACCAGCAAGTTTACCTTCGTTTTTGATTGGCGGTTGAGTATCTTTTTTTACACGAGAGCCTTTGTTGGGTTGAGTGAAGCCTCCACCTTGAATCATAAAGTTTTTAATCACTCGGTGAAAGATAGTATTGTCGTAAAACTTTTTATCAACATAAGCCATAAAGTTATCTACAGTTTTAGGAGCCACTTTGCGGTCCAGCTGCAAAGTGATCTTACCCTCTGAGGTAATAATTTCTATCATAGGCTTGTTGTCTTTGGCGGCTTTGGCTTTTTTCTTAGTGGCAGCCACAGAAGAAAGGGAGAAAGAAAGTAATGATGTCATTAGAACGAGTTTTAAGTATTTCATATGATGGAGTTCCTATTTGATTTTTAATTCAGTTATGTTGGTGTTAAAAATAGATTGAGTATCATCACCGTCGACAGAGATCCACAGTGCTAAAACTTTTTTTGGTTTATTAATTTTGGCATTAAAGTCAAAATTGGCTTTGTTTTGGTTATCAAAAGAAAGTAACCAACGGTTATCTTCTTTAATGAGTTCACTTAGGGGGTGGTTTCTCTTTTTGCCAAGCATTGGGTTTTGTTCAGTGGCATTTAGAAAATAAATATGATCAACGCCAGTTCCCTTGGGAGCTAAAGAAAAGAGTTTTTTTACCCATTTAGGAGCAATTAACTTTTTAGCAAAGTTTAAACGTTTCTTGCCGGCAACAACAAGGCCAATACGTAAGCCAAAGTCATCGGCCTTTTGGCCCCCTTGTGTTTGCCCTTTAGTAAAAGATACTTTTCCATTCACAGTTCCTTTGACAGAAACTTCAGAAACCATTTGTGCTTGTTTAAAAGGAAATATAAGAGGGCTTGCCGATTTATTAACAGCAACATTCATTCCTTGGTCTGAAAAAGTAACATTGTTGGCTGGAATTTTTTTATAACTTAACACCTGCCAAGAGTTAGGTGCATTTAATGGAAGAACAAGAGCTGAATACAATAAAATATTTGATAGTTTTTGTTTCATAGGTTTGGGAGTCCTTGTTAAAGAAAATTAGCTGATAATTTTTGTTGCTCAAGCCCTTTAATAAATAAAGAGAACTTTTCAGCTTGTTCTTTTAAAAGTTGGTTAATTGTTTCATTTTCAATTTTACCATCTTTCAAAACACTCCATACATTTTGAATAAAAACTCTATTAGGTAAAATAAAAGAGTTTCGGTACCCAAAAACTTGCTGTAAGTGTTCAACGGGCCTTAAGCCTCCGAATTGTCCACCTAAGCCAATAAAGCCCACTGGGCGATACTCAAAAGTTTTAGGGTAACTCCAAAAATCAATAAAGTACTTAAGGGCACCTGGCATAGAGCCATTGTACTCAGGGCAAACAACTAATAGTCCTTGAGAAGCATCGAGCTTTTCAATGGCAGAACTAACTTCAGGTGGTTTGGGGCTATCGCCGTAATGGGAGTTTTGCAGTTGATTAAGGTTAAGGTCCTCTAAGTTAATAATTTCAACTTTAGAAAAATTTTTTTCATAAAGAGGTTTTACTAACTTTGCAATTTCAAAAGATCTAGAGTTAGGGCGATTGGTTCCACTAATAATATAAAACATAAATTACCTTTGTTATGAGCCTTTTTGGGCACGAGCTTGAGAGCGAGCTGCCACATTTTTAGCAAAAGCTCTGTATTTTTTAAATTGTTCAGAAGATATGGCTCCTGATCCTTGAGTTTCAGCAGCCATTTGTTTCATTTGGTTAACTCTTTCTTGGCTTGGTGGGTGAGTACTCATGGCATCAGCAAGTCCTGACATTAGTTTGTTACCACCTCGAGAGGACTTTTGTTCCATAATTAAAAGTTTGTGGTAGAAGCGTCCAATATGATCCTTATGGTATCCGGCTTTGTGGGCGGTACGAAAACCAATACGATCGGCTTCCATCTCATCTTCTCGTGAATTGGCCATAAAGCCATATTTTTGAATTAAGAGCCCTCCACCAACTCCGGCCAAGGCTCCGTACTTTGCGGCTCGCTTTAAGCACTCTTTGTCTTGCTTACGGCAAGCAAGCTTTCCGATACCTAGGCCAAGAAGCCCACCAATAGCACCGCCTCCTAAAGAGTATAATAAAGTTTTATTTTTAGACTTTTGCTGAACGGCCATTCTTTCTGCAGTATGACGAGCTTGAATATGTCCAATCTCGTGTCCAATGACTCCGGCAAGTTCGGCTTCTGAGTCTGCCATGGCAATGAGAGGAGCTGTCACAAAAACAGTTCCCGCTGGTAATGCAAAAGCATTTACAGAAGGTGTATCGACAGCTGTAAAGGTATAGGAATAAGGGTTGTTGTGTAGGCCACTGCTTTGTACAACCCTTTGGCCAATAGAATTAATATATCGTTGCATTCCTGCACTTTGAATTTGAGGGTAGTCTTGTCTCATTTTTGGTAAAACTTCAGCCGTCAGTTGTTGTTCTTGGGCGACACTGAGGTTGCTGTCTTGCCCACGGTTGTCTCCTTCGCGGTATCGAGAGTTAGTTCCTGTGGCGCAAGCAGCGAGTAGAAGAGGCGAAGCTAAAATAAGTGCACGTCGCCCTTGTGAAGTTTGAGATAGCTTTTGAAGCTCAGATTCCATTTGCATTAAATATATATTCTTCATACTAAAAAAATAAAATAACTTTTAACTTCTGTCACTGAATATTAAATTTAAACTTATAAATTAGCCTTAATATTTATTTAATTTTTTTGTTGAGTTGATAAAGTTTTTTTCCATGATCACCGTAGCCTTTTAACTGAATATCTACTCCATTAGAATGACTTTTAGATTGAATAGTTGCGTAGTTGTGCTTTTCGGCCACACCAAAAATTTGTCTTGAATTAGGGTTTTTTCCCCAAGAACTTGGGTAAACTTTTGCATGTATTGCGCTGGTTGTTAGCTCTATAGTAGAGTAATTTAGATCTGGACTTTTAACCTCCATCACTTCAAACAGATGGCGATCACCAGAAAGAAAAGCTACACGATTAGAACTTTCTTTTAATTTCTTAAGTAACCGCTGAAAACTTTTTGGATGGTTTTTTTCAAAAGATTCAAACTGTTGATAGCCTCCAAAAAATTGGTTGCCATTGATAAGCCATGAAAAAGATTTATTCTTTTCAAGTAATGAAAAAAACCAATTTTCTTGAGGCAGCCCCCAGTGACTGTCGGGCTTTGTTTTTTTGTTGGTGCGAAACGTTCGGTTATCAAAAAAGTAAAAATTTTGTCCGGCATATTTAAATAAAAAAGATATACCGGGGCCTTTAACATAGTATTTAGAAACGATTGGGTCTTGAGCAAAAAAAGAATGAAAAATTTCTGAACTTTCTTTTTTAAATGGGTAGTTTTCTCCCCCTCCATTGTTGCCATAATCATGGTCGTCCCAAGTGGCCAGAGTTGGAGTCAGGTGCGGGCTATGGTAAATTTGCAGCAGGTTTCTTGTTTCTACATATCGTCGCCAAAGCTCACTGGGTTTAGCTAAGCCTTTTTGCAAGACAGACTTATCTCCATAAACATTATCACCAAGAAATATATGAAGGTCAGCTTTCTTGGTATTGAATTGCGGCCAAATACTTTTTTGAACTTCTGAAAATCGATCATCCATACATGAAGCTAAAGCCATTTTTAGCTCGTTAGTTTTTGCCTTAAGAGTTGAAAAGGTTCTTGAATCAATCACTTCCTGATTCTTTTTCACTTCTAGTTTATACACTTGGCCAGTTTTTAATTGAGAAATATATAAATGATCTACAGCCCATGAGTTTTCTTTTCTGAATTTTTGCACTTTTTTAAGTTGAGGACCATTGGGGCTGATGACATAGGTAAGAGCATCAGATTTTTTTTTCACGATCGAAATTTGAGTGTACTGATCTGTTGTTAAGCCTTGTAGTATAGAAAGGGCCATATCAGGGGAAGAATTGTTGAAGCTAGAGCAACCAGTCAGACAAAATACAGCGAATAAAACCATAAGTATTTGTTTCATAAGTTCACCTTTGAATACATTAAAGTACTATTTTTACTAAATATTTACCAAATCTACTGAATTGTACAACTGGGCAAAATTTACAAAAGCCGTTGACGATTTGTGTCATTGGAGTATAAATAACCTATAAATATCAATTATAAATTGTATAAGTCCCGGCAGATAAAATGGTGGACTTAATAGCCTCATGACAAGAGAGAGTCGGTTGGTTTTGAAACACTTCCTTTTATTTTACCTTATAACTCACTTATTTTTATTAATCGGCTGTGAGTATAAAAGTGATAAAAACCTTAAAAACATTAAAACTCTAGTATTGGAGTATAACTTTGAGTCTGACCGCTATGAGATCAACAAAACTCAAATCACGTCCTTAAAGAATCCAAGAAAGTTAAAAAGCCATATTGCTAATTTTTATTATAATAAAAACGAAATACAGTCTTTAAAAAAAGCGCAACCATTGACTCTTAACTTAGTGAAGGGCAGTTCCGATCTTTATTTACCAGAAGATATTGCTTCTTTAACAGCTGTTTCTGCTTATAAAACTTACGAGCTCTTGTGGCAGCACCATTCTAAACTAGGAATAGAAAGTTATTCTGTTTGGCCTAAACAAGTTGTGTTGTTAGATCAAAAGCAAACCGTTGAGGTGAACAACGCCATTCATATTTCAGGGGAAAATAAAACCTTTTACTTACCATTTGAATCTAACGATCTTCCTGCTCACCTGAACCCTGGGTTAATTGCTCATGAAGAGTCTCATGGGTTATTTCATGAAATTGTTATTAAAGGCTTAATGTCTGATAATGAAATTGAAGAGTGGAATGCTCTTTTGAGTAAAGAGTATAAATTGAGTAGCTCTGAAGAGCTTTTTGCTATGAATGAGCAAAGACTTGTTGAGTACAATTATACTTTTTTGCGAGTTCTTAATGAGGGGATTGCCGATTTTATGGGCTACACTTTTACGAATGTCCCAGATTTTATTTTAAGGTCTTTTAGTTTTGAACAGGGAAGTGAGCTTCGATTTAATCGTATTGTTGGTAAAAGTATGATGGCGCCATTACCCTCCGTTGATCAGCTTCAGTTGTTAATTAATAACATTAAAAACGTAAAATCAGACACTGACGGACTACATGTGAAATACCTTTTACCAAAGAGTGAAGAGTTTCAAGACCAAGTTGTTGTTGAGCTAAATACCACCAGTTTACTGTCTTTAAGTTATCGCTTGAGCGGTTTGGTTTCTACGATGTTAAATATTATTTCTGAAAATATCCCTCAAGATCAGGTGCCTCAGGTTTTGACAAAAAAAGAATATCTTTTGCAAAAAGTGGTGACCTCATTGCCAAAGTTTAGGTTGATCTTAAATAAAAAATTAAAAACTCAGCGTCTTAGTTTTAATGACCTGTGGTCAGTGCTTCTTGATGAGAAAATCATAAATCAGGATATATGTAGCGCAATAAAAAATAATTGGGATGAAAATCAACCAATTGAAGGTTGTAATAGTGAGGAGTAATTTAATATTTGTTATTTTCTTTATTCTATTTCCTTTGTCATCATGGGCTTCTTTCGATATGGGCGTGGCCTATAGTATAACGACCAAGAACACTTTAGATGAGTCTTCAGCCGTGAATAACACTTATGGTTTACAAGGGTCTTACAATTGGGGAGATATCAATGTGGGCCTAGAAAGTAACTTTTTTCAAGAAAGTGAAGTTCAAGCAAGCAGAGTTAAAATCGATAAAAAGTATTTGGATGTTCTTTCTTGGGTGAGATATAACTTTGTTAAAAGCTATTACGCCGATCTCTTTTTTGGTTTAGGAACAGGAGCCTACTGGGAAAGAATTAAAGTTTCTGTATTACAAAGTTCTTTAGAAGAAGATAGCAAGCCCCATTGGTTAGCTGCGGCTGGCTTGGGGGTAAAGCTTAGGTTGTTTAAGAAAGTCAGACCTTCTATTGAATATAGAGTTTTAAGGCGTGTTTCTGCTGAAGTTCAGAACCATGGCCTACGCCTGGCTCTGACCTATCAATACGACTAATTTTTTATTGGCGAATTTTATTGGTGTCTCGAACCTCTTTAATTTCTTGAACAATCGCTGACTCTAGTTGGGTTCTTTTAATAAACGTCTTACGAAAACTATTAGCTTTATTGCTGTTATCAAAAAGTCCAACGCTCACTCTATACCACTCTTTACCACGAATAAGAGCGGGAACAAAAAAGGCAGAATAACCTTTTGCTTTAAGTTTTAAGGCATGGTCGTTGGCTTCTTTTTTATCGGTGTAAGAAGCAATTTGTACGGTGAATTTACCCAATGAAGAGGCTAGAGCTGGCAATACCGTAGATGGAGTTCTTGTTTTAGCGAGTTTTTCAGTGGCTGACTCATCTTTGGCGATTCTTTGAGTGACATCTGAAATAGTGGTTTTGCTGCTAGAATCTGGTAACTTTTCTTTTCCGTCCTTTAGGTTAGGGTCTTTGGCGTCATTGCCAGAAGCGTCTTCTCCTTCAGAAAATTCTTTGGCTAAGCTTTCAATTTCTTCTCCAGTTAAAGTGACTTCATCTTCAGCAAGTTCGGCATTGTTTTCAGAGTCGTTTCCTTCGCTTTCAAGAGAAGCTATTTCTCTTTCCTTGGTTAGGTTGGTCGCCATTTCAACTTGGGCTTTTCTCATCTCAGATTCTGTAACACTTTTTCCAACGAAAGTTCCCACTGAAAATGAGAGTAAACATAAGAAAAAGATAAGAATCATGAAGATATAAACATGAATTTTTGATGATTTTGTAGCCATTGAGCCTCCCCGAAAACGTGACCTCTATTTTTAATTAAATTCTACCCCTCTGTCTAGGGCTGACCTGCTAAAAACTAAGAGCCAACGAGGTGATTTTAAAAAAAGAAATCAGCCAAAAGACAGCCTAGTAGGCCCTTTTAGTCTATTGACCACTGATCACAGGGTCAACGCATATTGCCAGAAAACAAAAGGAGGGGGGATAAACGTCTAGTCTTAGGTGGCAGGCTAAAAAGCCTTTTTAGAAGAGGGTTTACCAGAAAAGCTTTACCAATTTTATAGAGCTTTTAGTGAAATTCAGGTATAAACCGGGCAGAGGTTCTTAGGCAGCCTATAATTCTTTGACAAGGGGATACTCCTTATGGGGCTTGATCTTAATATCGCTATGCAATTGGCAACAAAAGCTGGCTTGGAAAGTCGACAAATTTTACTAGATTATTTTGGTAAACTTGAAAAAGTCGAAAAAAAGCATATGGCGGGCCTTGTAACTGAAGCTGATAAAGCCAGTGAAAAGCATATTATAGAGTGTTTAAAGCCTTTAAAAGTAGATGTTGTTGGAGAGGAGGGGCAATTTGGTGACGAGTCTCAATCTCTTTTCACGGAAGGTCAAACACGTTGGTTAGTAGACCCACTGGATGGTACCACCAATTATGTTCACGGTTTTCCTATTTTTTGTATAAGTATTGCTTTAGAGGTCGATGGTGAGGTTCAAGTGGCTTTGGTGGATGTTCCTGTGCTAAGAAAGACTTATACTGCTATTAAGGGGCAAGGAACTTTTTGTAACGGTCAGCCTATCCAAGTGAGTTCAAGGTCTCAGTTATCTGACTCTTTAGCTTCCACTGGATTTTTTGCTGAAAATAAAGAAGCCTTAAGTAAGCAATTACAAATTTTTACAAGCTTAGTGAGTCAATGTCGAGGGGTTCGGCGCCCAGGAGCTGCGGCTTTTGATCTTTGTATGGTCGCAGAAGGTGTATTTGATTTGTTTTGGGAAGAAAACTTAAAACCATGGGACACAGCAGCTGGGTTGTTATTGGTTCAAGAGGCTGGCGGACAAGTCACAACTTATGATGGAAAAAGATATACTCCAGAGAAAAAAAATATTTTAGCCACAAATTCTAAAATCCATAACGAGACTTTAAAGCAGTTTATTTAAAAAAGTATTTTTCAAATATAATAAAACAAGCAAAACCTTCCTATTCTTTGGGCGTGGTCATGTGCCAATTTTGACGGACATATTTTTTGGTCCTGTCAAATTTTAGTGGGGCTTATGGTTTAACAATCTGCTCCTTAGGCCAATTTTTTTCAAATATCTCCAGTCAAAAATCTATGTTTATAAAACTTTAGTCATAACAGGAAAGTTGGCACTACAGTTGCTTGTAACCATTACAGATAAAAGTTTGATTTTAATTCCATGGAGGGATGTTGTGGCGAAAGATAATGCTGCTAAAAAAGAAAAAGACACCAAGGGCGCGGCCGAAGCTCCCAGTGCTGAAAAAGCAAAAAAACCAATTCTTCTTATTATACTTGTATTAGTGAACCTTATTGCTGTGGTTGGAGTTGGAGTTATTGTTTATATGGGCCAACAGAAAAAGCAGGAGAAAGCAAACCCTATCGGAGACCCTGAAAATACCGAAATCAAAGAAGTGGTGAAGTCAGAGTCGGATAAAAATTCGATTGTTTCGTTAGATACATTTTTACTCAATTTATCGAGTGACCGGGGCTTAAAACTTGTCAAAGTGAACATGGAACTTGAAGTTTCTGGTGAAGGTATTTTGGATGAAATCAAAAAACAAAAACCTAAGGTGAGAGATATGATTATCACTATTGTGTCTAGCAAAGACTACAAAGACATTGCCGATAAAGCTGGAAAAGATAATTTACGAAATGAAATAAAAGATCAAATAAATTTATTTTTAACGAAAGGAAAAATTGAAAATATTTACTTTACTGAATTTCTTTTAAATTACTAATGATTGGAAATAAATAAAATTAACAACAGGGCGCAAGTATGAATAAAGTATTATCTCAAAATGAAGTAGATGCTCTCCTTTCAGCAGTGTCGAGTAATGCTGAAGAAGTGAGTGGAGAGTCTTTAGCAAAAAACTCTTCTAGTCATATTCGTAATGACAATGAAATTGAGGAAGATGCAGTTTTTACTTACGACCTCACCAGTCAAGATAGAATTATTCGTGGTCGATTTCCACAGTTGGATATCATTTATGAAAAATTTATGCGTTCATTTCGAGTTTCTTTATCTTCAACACTAAGAAAAATTGCAACAATTAACCACTCAAGTACTGACTTTATAAAATTTGGCGAATTTGTAAATGCTCTTCCTATTCCGACTTGTATGAGTGTTCTTCGTTTTAAGGCCTTAGGTGGCTCTGCCTTATTTGTTATTGAAAGTAAGCTGGCTTACTCCTTAGTAGATAGTTTTCTCGGAGGAAATGATCGTCCTTGTAATATAGATGGCAAAGACTTTACCCCTATTGAGCTATCGATCATTAGAAAGGTCGTGCAACTAGCTATTTCTGATTTAGAAAATGCTTGGTCATCAGTAGAAAAAATAAATTGTCACTTCTTAAGAACAGAGGTGAACCCACAGTTTGTAGGTATTGTGCCTCCAACAGATATAGTTATTGCTTCTACTTTTGATGTAGAGCTTGAAAATGCAACAGGTTCCATATCGATGGTTATTCCTTATTCAACGCTTGAGCCGATTAAGCAAAAATTATCCTCTGGTTTTCAAATTGAATCTGTTCAAACGGATAAAAGTTTGTGGACAAATGCAATTAAAGAGCAGCTTTTAGATACAGAAGTAGAAGTAAAGGTAAATCTCGGGGAAACAGATATTATGTTAGCCGATTTAATGAAACTAAAAGAAGGGGATGTTCTTCTTCTCGACCAAGAAGCGAGTGGAGAACTAGATATTTTGATTGAAGAAAAAAAGAAGTTTAAAGCTTATCATGGAGTGAACCATGGGGCTGTAGCCGTGCAAGTGACACAAGTTATAAATAAGAGGGGGAAAAATGTCTGATGCAAAAAAATTAGATTCAGATCTAAATGAAAACGAACCAAAATTGGAGGCGGTTTCAAATTCTGATCAAGATGTGACAGAAGAAACCATTAGGGCCTCAGTAAGCAATAAGTCGGACAATCTAGATTTAATTTTAGATATTCCTCTAAAAGTCAGCGTAGAGCTGGGGCGAGCCCGAATGTTAGTGAGTGACTTGTTGAATCTAGGACAGGGAAGTGTCATTGAGCTGAACAAATTAGCCGGGGAATCTATGGAGGTACTTGTCAATGATAAGTTGGTGGCTAAGGGTGAGGCGGTTGTTGTTAACGAAAAATTTGGAATTCGTTTAACAGATATTATTTCTCAAAGAGAAAGAGTGGAGCAGTTAAAGTGAAAAAAATATTCTTAATTCTATTTGTTTTTAGTCATTTTCTAATTATGAATTCTGCTCATGGCAATGTGACTCTTGGAAATATACGGGCCTTTATTGATAAAGACTATAATGAGTTTGTTACTGAACTTAATTTTTCTAAATCTATAGATTTAAGTAAAATTAAACTTAATCATAAAAGAAATAGAATTGAGATTAATATTCCAAAAGTGAAAACTGAGGAAAAAAATGTAGAGTTAAATATAGGTGATAAAGACGTAAAAGCCATTAAAGTTAAAAGAAACTCAAAGTCTGTTAAAATTAGTATTATGTTTACAGATAAAATTAATGGAAATTATTTTGAGGGCTTCACTCGCTTAGAAAAAGACGGCCAGCTTGTTCGCTTGAGCTTTAAAAGATATTCACATGTATTGAAAGCTCAAAATAGAGAAAAAAATAAGCTCACTCCAACATCTATTTCTTTTAATCGAGAGCCTGCTGTTGTCGCTGAAACCGATCAAAAAGAAGCCGCAACCAACTCGTTATCTAAAATAGATCAAAAAAATGAAGATACAAAAAAAGAAAGTGAAATACCAATATTAGCAGGAACTAAAGAAAAAGCTGCGAGCAGTAATGAGGGGTTGCCTTTTAAAACTATTATGAGCTTAGCGATATTACTTGGATTTGCTGTCGGCTTGCTCTTTTTTCTTAAGTGGTGGTCAAAAAACCATAAACCTAATGAAATTACGAACAAAATTAGAGTTCTTACTCAACACCATCTAGGGCCTAAAAAATCGTTAGCTATTATACGTGTCGCTGGAGAGGCTATTCTAATTGGAGTTACAGATCAAAATATTAATCATATTAAAACATTAAGTCTTCTCGATGATGAAATTCCCGAAACTGTGCCCCAAAACTTCCAAACCGAGCTCAATGAAAATTTCCAAGATGATGAGCGCGAAGAGCCGGAAGATTTTACTTATGGCGGTTCAGTAAAAAACACAATAGCTAAGCGGCTTAAAGGGTTAAGATCTTGAATAAAAATATTATTAAATTTTTTCTAGGTTTTGTTTTTCTTTTACTGGTTCCAGATTTATTTGCTCAATCGGTCACAATTCCAGAAATTAAGTTAGGCATGCAAGGGGCGGATAACCCTAAGCAAGTTGTGGGTTTATTGAAAATTTTAGGAATACTCACTGTCCTTACTTTGGCGCCAGCGATCTTAATTATGATGACTTCTTTCACACGAGTCGTAATAGTTCTATCTTTTGTCAGGCAGGCTTTAGGTACACAACAAATGCCACCTAATCAATTAATTTTGGGTTTATCTTTGTTCATTACTTTTTTTGTAATGGCTCCAGTTTTTTCGAAAGTTAACACCGAAGCTATCCAACCTTATTTAAAAAATACAATCACCCAAGAAGTTGCTTTTGAAACGGCCTTGGCTCCTTTTCGTAAATTTATGTTTAACCAAACAAGAGATGCTGATTTAGCCTTGTTTGTGAAATTATCTAAAATGGATCAGCCAAAAACAAGAGCTGATGTACCAACAACAGTACTAATACCTTCGTTTATTACTTCTGAATTAAAAACAGCTTTTCAAATTGGTTTTATTATTTATTTACCTTTTTTAGTGATTGATATGATTACGGCAAGTGTTTTGATGGCCATGGGGATGATGATGCTTCCTCCGGTGATTATATCTTTGCCATTTAAAATTATGCTATTTGTTTTTGTTGATGGTTGGAGCTTATTAATTGGCTCAATAGTTAAGAGTTTTGGTTAGGGGAGATCAAGGATGAATGAAAATCTAATCCTGCTGTTAGGGCAAGATGCACTGAAAACAACAGCTATGGTCGCAAGCCCGATGTTAGTGAGTGCACTTGTGATTGGTCTTATTATTAGTATTTTACAAGCTATCACTCAAATTAATGAATCGACATTAACCTTTATACCTAAAATGGCTGTGGTGGCGATTGTTCTTGTCGTCGCGGCTCCTTGGATGATCGACGTAATGAGTTCTTACACTATTAATTTATTTGAAAACATTGTGACTTATGTGAGGGAATAGATTGCCAGAGTTTTTTAGTTGGTCTGAATTTGAATTTATTGCTTTTATACTCTTGTTAGTAAGAGTCAGTACTTTCTTTGCCGTTTGGCCTGTCTTTTATGTTTCTTCTGTTCCGTTGCAAGTAAAAATTTTATTTTCAGTTGCTGTGGCAATGATTTTGTTTCCTGTGGTTAATAAAAGTGGATACAATTTAGCATCAGGTGATCTTCAAATTATTTGGCTAACTATTAAAGAAGCTTTTATCGGTATTACCATGGGTTATTTTGCCCGCTTTTTCTTTTATATATTCAATATCGCCGGTGATATCATTAGTATAAGTATGGGGTTGTCTGGGGTTCAATTACTTAATCCAAACTTTGGTGGAAGATCGAGTGTGATTGAACAGTTCTTAGCCATATTAGCGACTTTGTTTTTTATCACCATAGATGGTCACCACTTATTAATTATGGGGTTAAGTGATAGCTTTAGGATAGCTCCTATATTTCAAAATACAGTCAGTCTTGAAGGTTTTTCTGTCTCAGTGGGGCTGCTAAGAGAAATCACTGAAATGGGCATAAAAGTTTGTGCTCCTGCTATGGTTAGTATTTTATTTATGAATATTGCTTTGGCAATCATTGGAAAAGCAGTTCCTCAGTTTAACGTTTTGATTACAAGTTTACCGGTAAATATATTACTTGGATTTTTTGTTATGATCATTTCTATGCCTATTTTACTTTGGCAAATGGATGGTTTTTTAGAGTTGACTGTAAGTCGGTTATTTCAATTAGTGAGAACTTATTAATTAGGAGAAGACATTGGCTAGTTCCGATGATGGAGAAAAAACAGAAGAACCTACTGCTCAGAAGCGATTAGATTTTCGCAAAAAAGGGCAAGTGGCGCAAACTAAAGAGCTGGGCACAGCCTTTATTTTGATTTTTTCTCTGATGGCTCTATGGCTAATGGGAAAAATGTTTTTTACAGAGCTATTTGATTTATTTCACTTAATGATGGGTGATCATATTGCTAGTACAGTTCGTGATGGGGGAATTACCACCTCGATGGCCTATGCTTTCAAAAAGACAGTTTTACTCATTGCTCCCATTGGAATATTCCTATGGTTTGTCTCTTTAGCTTCCTCATTTATACAGGTCGGAGTTCTTCATAACGAAGAAGCTCTTCAATTTAAGTTAGATAAAATAAACCCAATTGCCGGCTTTAAAAGAGTTTTTAGTTTGAGATCTTTATTTGAAGGGGGCAAGGCGATAATAAAACTCCTTCTCGTCGGTTTAGTTGTTTACTTAGTTATTCGTAACGAACTAGAAACTATTCCAAAGCTTATGAGCTTTGATGTTATTTCTATAATGACTTATTTTGGTCGTGTGGCTTTTAAGTTAGTCGGTGGTGTCGGGCTGTTTATGTTTATCATAGCTGGTGTTGATTATTTATATCAGCGTTGGGACCTTGAGCAAAAAATGATGATGACCAAGCAAGAAGTCAAAGAAGAGCACAAGTCTAGAGAGGGTGACCCTATGATTCGTGCTCGTATTCGAAAAGTACAGAGAGAAATGGCTCAAAAAAGAATGATGAGTGATGTGCCAACAGCTGATGTTATTGTCACAAACCCGACCCATATTGCCGTAGCTTTAAAGTATTCAAGTCATATGGCGGCTCCAACAGTTATAGCCAAAGGAGCCGATCTCATTGCTGAAAAAATTAAATCAATTGCTAAAGAAAATAATATTCCCATTGTTGAGAATAAACCTTTAGCCAGATCAATGTTTAAAACTTTAGAAATTGGTCAAATTATTCCAAAAGAAATTTATGCCGCCGTCGCTGAAATTTTAAGCTATGTTTATAAATTAAAAAGAAGAGGTTTGAGTTAATCATGGATGCTTTATTAAAACAGATTAGTAAACTTGAGATCCTAACCAAAAATTTAGATCTTCTCATGGCTGTCGCTTTGATGGTGATTTTATCAGTGATGTTAATACCATTGCCTTCTTTTCTTTTGGATATGGCTTTATCAATTTCTTTGGCCGTTAGTTTACTTGTTCTTTTAGTTTCCATATATACGGATAAATCACTCGATTTTAGCTCTTTTCCTAGTTTACTTTTATTAACGACTTTGTTTAGGCTATCTCTTAACGTTGCTTCGACTCGTAAAATTTTATCTGATGGTCATGATGGTGGAGAAGCTGCTGGACAGGTGATATCTGCATTTGGTCAGTTTGTTGTGGGTAACAACTATGTTATTGGTTTAATAGTATTCATTATCTTAGTTGTGATTAACTTTATTGTGATCACCAAGGGGTCTGGTCGAGTGGCAGAGGTGGCTGCACGATTTACTTTAGATGCTATGCCCGGAAAGCAAATGTCTATTGATGCTGATTTAAATGCCGGCCTTTTAAGTGAAGAAGAAGCCAGAAATAAAAGAAAAGAAATTGAGCAAGAAGCTGATTTTTATGGTTCTATGGATGGTGCCAGTAAGTTCGTTCGTGGTGATGCAATTGCAGGTATTATTATTACCTTTGTAAATATCATTGGCGGTTTACTGATAGGTCTTATGCAAAAAGATTTAGACTTAGCAACTGCTGCTAAAAACTATACTATGCTTACCGTAGGGGATGGTCTTGTCAGTCAAATTCCTGCCCTTATTATTTCAACAGCAGCTGGTATTGTTGTTACTAGAGAAACATCTAACCGAAATATGGGAACGGTTGTTGCTAGCCAATTGTTTTTAAAACCTAAAGCCATTGCTGTAGTTGCTGTTATTCTTGGTTTGCTGGCTTTAGTTCCTGGTTTACCAAAAACTCCATTCTTTTTACTTTCAGCAATCTTAGGTGTAATTGCCTATGTTGTGAGTTCTTTACAAACTATGAAAGAAAAAGAAGAGCAACAGCAAGAATTAGAAGGCGAAACTATTTCAGAAAAAGAAAATATTGAAAATTTACTGCCATTAGATCTGATTGTTGTGGAAGTGGGTTATGGATTAATTAGTGTCGTAGAATCTGAAAACTCTGGTGATCTTCTTGAACGCATAGTAAGTATCCGAAAACAATTTGCCTTAGACTTAGGTATCATTATCCCAAGTATTCATATTCGCGATAACCTTGAGCTTGAGCCTGGGGAGTATCAAGTTCTCATGAAGGGAAATAAAGTCGCTGGGGGAGTTTTGAAACCAGAATCTTTCTTAGCCATGGACCCTGGTGATGTTGATGATAAAATTGATGGTATTCCAACCAAGGAACCTGCATTTGGTTTAGATGCGGTGTGGGTGTCTAAAGCTCAAAGAGAGCAAGCTGAAATTTCTGGATATACAGTTGTTGACTTACCAACAGTGATGGCAACACATTTAACGGAAGTGATTAAAAATCACACTCATGAGTTATTTGGCCGTCAAGAAGCAGACTCTTTGATTGCCAACTTTAAAAAGCAATATCCTAAAGTGATTGAAGATTTAATTCCAGATACTCTTCCTTTAGGGGCCGTTGTTAAAGTTTTGCAAAATTTACTTAAAGAACAAGTTTCGATTAGAGATTTACTCACGATATTTGAAACTCTTGCTGATGAAGGGGTCAAAACAAAAGATCCAGAGCTACTTACAGAAGAGGTACGTAAAGCTTTATCAAGAAATATTACAATTAAGTACGCTGATGAAAATAACGAAATTCCAATTATGAGTTTGGGAGCTAATTATGAAGAGCTGATATCAAACTCTTTATTGCAAACAGAAAAAGGAGTGCAGTTAGTCATGGACCCAAGAATTGCTCAAGAGCTTATTATGAACGTTTCTGATGCTATTGAAAAAAACCCTGAGCTTTCATCTCAGCCAATACTCATGACAAGCCCAACATTAAGACGTCATGTTTATAAGTTACTTTCTCGATTTATTCCACAAGTGATTGTTTTATCCCATGGAGAAATTTCTTCCAATGTAAACGTTAATAATCAAGAAACCCTGGAGATGAGTCATGCAGGTTAAGAAATTTGAAGCCAAAACTATGAAAGAGGCTTTAGCTTTAGTGAAAGCTGAGCTGGGCCCAGATGCTATCATTCTCTCGGCCAAAGATATGAGCAGTTCCCATGGTTTGGTTGGCGAAAAAAGCGTTCAGGTGACAGCCGCTGTTTCTGAAAAAATGTTACATAAAAAGAAGTTAGCCGAAAATAAACTAAGTGAAAATTTTTTGGAGCAATTTAAAGAAGCCCCTGCAAGCCAACAAAAACAATTTATCGATCAATTTTTTGAAAATATGCAGCAAAAAAAATCTAAACACACAGTTAACTCTCCTTCGGTTGTTGCAAAAGCTTCCTTATCAAGAAGTTCTGAGAGACAAAGCTATAACCGTTCAGCAACAAAAAAAATAGTAAACACACGATCAGCTCCAGCGGCGACAAGACGCCCTTTGACTGCCACTCAATATATTGACATCAGCGATTCCAAACAGCCTACAAGAGCAAGAAGGCAAGAGCCTGCTTCTTCTTCTCGTACTCATACAAGCTCTAATTATCAACAAAGGTTATCTTCTGACCATCAAGAAAATAATCTTCCGGTGCGACAGCCTCTTGCGCAAAATGAAACAACTAGAAGAGTGGCCGCACCCATATCCAAAAAAGAAAACCAAGAAGTTTTAGATCTAAAAAAGCAAATTGCTCAGCTAAAGTCATTAGTTGAAAATTTTCAAAATGTACCACAAAACTTTGTATCTATGCACCCTGGAGCCAAAGAGGGCCTTCCTTATGAGTTAAGTGGTATGTTTAATAAATTACGCAAGTTTGGTTTTCTCGAAGAGCATATAGTAAATATTTTAAAGCAGGCCAACGAACGTTTAAGTACAGCTCAAGTTGGAAATACAGCTTTACTTGATGCTTGGGTGGCTCAAAATTTAATGCAAACTATTCAAACAGTATCATCTCCTCTTGAGAAAAAATATCATGTTTTTGTGGGGGGGAGTGGTCAAGGCAAAACCTCGATATTAATCAAAATGGCTGCTTATTTAACTTTAGAAAAGAAAAAGAAAATTGCTATTGTCACAGCTGACAATGAGAAGGTAGGAGCTGCCGAGCAATTAAAAATATACTCACAAATTTTAAATATTCCTTTTACAATTATCAACTCTGGGCAAGATTGGGAAGGCTTATCTGTTGAGCTTAATGACTTAGATTACGTTCTTGTTGATACTCCGAGCTGTAATATTAATGATCATGATTCCATTTACTCTTTAAAAGAGTGTTTACCTCAAGCTCAGGGAGATGTGAATATTCATTATGTTCAATCGTTATTGGCCCGAGTTGAAGACGTCTTTGACCGTGCACAAACATACTTAGGCGTTGGGTTTGATGATGTTATTTTTAGTCATATTGATGAATCTAGTCAGTATGGTTTAATTTATAATTTTCAAAAAAGATTTGAAGTCCCCGTACACTCATTCAGTACCGGGCCTAAAATTCCAGAAGATTATGAATTTGCAAGTAGAGAAAAATTCGTAGATTTAATTTTTAAATTATCTAGTCACAAGAAATAAGGAGCAAGCGACCGTGGTAGAGAGTAAAAATTCATTTTATAATACATCCAAAGTGACAAAAACTATTAGTGTAACTTCAGGAAAAGGTGGCGTTGGTAAATCAACAATCACCGCTAATATGGCCGTTCAATTAGCTAAGCAAGGCAAAAAAGTTTTAGTTATGGATGGTGATTTTGGTATGGCTAATTTAGATATTATGTTTGGAGTTTCCACAAACTTATCCATTGAAAGTGTTTTATTGGGTCAAAAAGAATTACGGGAAGTCATTTGTGAAGTAAGCAGTAATATTCACCTTATTCCAGGCGGCAGTGGTGTTTATTCTTTAAATCGCATGAGTATGTTTCAAAAAAGATTTTTGATGGATCAAGTGTCAAAACTGGAAGGAGTGTACGATTATTTATTAATTGATACAGCCCCTGGAATTGATGATGATGTATTGTATTTAAATTCTGCTGCCGGCGAAGTGTATATAGTTTTAACACCCGATCCTGCAAGTGTGATAGATTCATATGCTTTAATTAAAGTTCTTAATCAAAAATATAAAGAAGTTAAATTTTCGATAGTTACTAATTGTGTTCGAGATGAAAAAGAGTCTGTTCGTTTGTTTCGTGCCATCAGTGACATGGCAGAAAAAGAATTACTTGTTCATCTTAAGTACTTAGGTCATGTACCACAAGACAGCCAGTTAAGAAATGCAGTCAAAAGTCGTAAGTTAGTTTCGGAAATATATCCTCGATGTCCGTCGAGTTTATCTCTTCAAAAACTAGCTAAAAAGTTAAGTGATTTTAATGGAATAGAAGAGAGATCGGGCGGTATGCAGTTTTTTTGGAGCCAAATGCTAAATGTGGCATGAAAGAAATGGACTTTCAGAGGTTGTATTCATTTGATAAACTATAAGCAGGCAGGAATTTAGGGGCGAGACTATATGAGTTCAAATAATAATTTACTAAAGCGATATAAAGAAGATCCTTCCAAATTAACTTCTCAACAAAAAGATCAGTTAATTATGGAGTATGCTCCTTTAATTAAGTTTATCGCACAAAAAATTGCTATTCGTTTGCCTTCTAATATTGAGCTTGATGATTTAATCTCTAGTGGTGTTATTGGGCTAATGGACGCCATGGATAAGTATGATCCAACAAGAGATAATAAATTTAAAACCTATGCTGAATTTCGTATTAGAGGTTCAATTTTAGATGAACTGAGAGCTCAAGATTGGGTGCCAAGATCTATTCGTGATAAAGCTAAATTTTTAGACCGTACTGTGATTAAATTAGAAACTGAATTGGGCAGAAACCCTACCGATGAAGAAGTGGCTGAAAAAATGGGTTTAACTCTTGATGGGTTTTATGGACTTGTTAATGAAGTTCGACCGGTGAGTGTTTTATCTATTGATGAACAAACCACTTTTAGCTCTGTTGACAAAAAATCTCTTTTAGATCTTTTAGATAGTTGTAAATTGAACAATCCATTAAGCCAATTAAATTTAAAATCAGTAAAAGGTATAGTTACACAGTCTATTGAAGACTTGCCCGAAAGACAGCGTTTAGTGTTATCACTTTACTATTATGAAGACCTTAACCTAAAAGAAATTGGTCGAATCTTGCGAGTGACAGAAAGTCGAGTTTCGCAGCTTCATGCTCAGGCCATCTCTCGTTTACGTTCCAAGTTGCAGGTACAACTTGAAGTGGCAGCAGCTTAAAGCACTAAATAATTAGTTCTCAAAAGTATCTTTTCCTATTTTTTCAATAATATAGTTTTGAATTTTTTTAAATAATCTGGCTTCAGCTTGGCGAGAAGCCTCACGAGTCGTTTTATACTTGTTTCCAATTTCTTGTAAGGTCATTGGCTTATCAGCAAGCATTCGATGAGTTAAAATAAATGTTTCTTTCTCATTCAGTGTTTTTTTGAGCTCTTCAATATGTTGATTAAGTTTACTTAGTAGTTCCAATTTTTCAATTTGAGATTCAGCTGTCGATTCATAAGGGCTTGTTTGTAAATCAAGAAGAGTTGTACTGTCATCAGAGTTAAGAGTTTGATCTAAGCTGACGTCTTTTCCAGACATTCGCTGAGTCATTTCTTTTACATCTTTTTCTGGCACATCCATGCGTTGACTAATTAGCTTTACTTGCTGTGAAAACCCGAGCTGCTCTAATTCTTTTTGTTGTTTTTTGAGTTGGTAAAAAAGCTTTCTTTGGTTTTGTGTGGTTCCCATTTTAACCAAGGAGAATTGCTTCATAAGGTACTCTTGGATATAGCCTCTAATCCACCATACGGCATAAGAGATTAAACGAACTCCTTTTTCAGGGTTATAATCTTTCACAGCATGCATGAGCCCTAGATTGCCTTCTTGAATTAGGTCAATGAGTTTTGATCCAAATTTGGCATATTCCATAGCGACTTTCACCACAAAGCGCAAGTTAGATGTAATAAGAATTTCTGCTAACTTTGGGTCTTTGGTTTGGGCATATTCAGTGGCTATACGGTTTTCTTCGGTGCGATCTAATACGGGAAAACTTCTGACCTGAGCGAGATATTGAGATAATGGGTCATTGGTAACAAGAGAGTTGTCTTTTTTAACAAGACCCGTGGTGGGCTCTACGATCTCAGGAGTGACGGCTTTTTTCACTTTCGTCTTTTTGTTTTTTATTTTTTTGGCCATATTTTCTTTAGGAACTAGCCGACGTATTTTTCCAATTTTTTTGTCAACATAGTCTTAACCATTCCTTTAGCAAGTGCTAAGTGCATTGGCAAGCTGATAACGAGGTCAACAGAAGCGCCATCATCATGTTCTTCGACCTTAAGGTCGGCTTTAAACTGCTTGCTTTTCGCGTTTCCGCAAAGCTTGTCTCGATCAAAGTTACAAGAAAAGTTGGCGTCGAGCTTGCGGATATCTTGATCTTTTTCAAAAAGCTTTTCGATTTTATCAAAACACTCTTCTGGCGATAGTTGACTGATATGTTTTACATTAACTTTAGGCATAACTCAGGTTAAAACGAAAGCCCAAGAAACTCAAGGTAACCCATCGATGCTAATACAATGCAATAAATACAATTTGTCAGTATTCAGGTCTAATTCATATTTCCTTATTAAAGAATTTAATTTATAGTGAAAAACTACTTTAATCTTTAAGACACTTAGGCCTAAAGGCTAGTGTATTATTTTCAAATTTCATACAAAACAAAAAGGGTTATTTTATGGCTTTTGTAATTGATAAAAAAAGATCTCATTATTGTGGGGAAATGCGTGCCGAGCATGTTGGACAAACTGTAGTACTTATGGGTTGGGTCGACTCTCGTCGTGATCATGGTGGCCTCGTTTTTATCGATTTACGTGACCGCTTTGGTATTGTTCAGGTTGTTTTTGATCCTAGTCAATCCGAGTTAGCTTGTTCTAAAGATTTTAGAGGTGAGTTTGTGGTTGCTTTAGAGGGAAAAGTGATTGCTCGACCGGAAGGAATGGTCAATAAAAAAATACCTACGGGAGCCATTGAAGTTGAGGCTTTGACTTGCGAAATCTTATCACAAGCAGAAACGCCACCAATTCAAATCGGAGACGAAAAAGTATCTGAGTTAATGCGCTTAAAGTATCGGTACCTAGATTTACGATCTAAAAAACTACAAAACAACCTCATCGCTCGTCACAAAACAATGCAATTAGTAAGAAAGTACTTAGATGAGCAAAATTTTCTTGAAGTAGAAACCCCAATTCTTTACAAAAGTACACCTGAAGGGGCCCGTGACTACCTAGTGCCTTCAAGAGTCAATCAGGGACAATTTTATGCTCTCCCGCAAAGCCCGCAAACTCTAAAGCAATTATTAATGATAGGTAATTTTGATCGTTATTTTCAGATTGTAAAATGTTTTCGTGATGAAGACCTCAGGGCAGACCGACAGCCAGAGTTTTCTCAAATAGACTTAGAAATGAGCTTTGTCGACACCGAAGACGTTTTGCAAATGACAGAAGAGCTTGTGCGCTATATCTGGAAAGAAATGAAAGGGGTAGATGTTAAAAAAATCACTCGTCTTACCTATGACGAAGCTATGAATCGCTTTGGATGTGACAAGCCTGACCTTCGAATACCTTGGGAGCTCAATGATCTCACTAAAACCCTATCGCAAACAGGTTTTAAGGTTTTTGATGATGTTGCCGCTCGTGGAGGAAGTATTAAATCACTGGTTGTTCCGGGGTATAGCAATGTCTCGCGTAGTAAAACAGATAAGCTCATGAAGTTAGTTAAGCAAATGGGAGCTAAAGGTTTAGTTTGGGTAAAGAAAGAAAGTGGTGAGTATAAATCTCCCGTTTCTAAATTTATTAGTAATGAGTTATTTGAGCAAATTTACAAAGACTCTAAAGCGAGTGAAGACGATTGTATTTTTATTGTTGCCGATGACTTTAATGTTACGAGTGCATCTTTGTCGATGCTTCGTATACATCTTGCTAAAGAAATGGGAGCTATTGATGAGTCTCAAGATAAATTTGCTTGGGTGACTGATTTTCCAATGTTTGATTACTCTCCAGAAGAAAAAAGATGGGTGGCAGTTCATCATCCCTTTACTCAGCCACTAGATGAGCATATCGAAATTTTAGAAAATAAAGATGAGAAAAAATATGCCTCCGTGAAAGCTAAAGCCTATGATTTAGTTTGTAACGGCTATGAACTCGCTGGTGGTAGTATCAGAATTCATAATCAAGAGGTTCAAAACACAGTTTTTGATGCCTTAGGCATAGGGCCTGAAGAAAAAAAATCTAAATTTGGTTATTTTATTGAAGCCCTTAAGTATGGTACTCCTCCCCATGGTGGTATTGCATGGGGGTTTGACCGCTTAATTATGGTTTTATGTGGAATTGATGCTATTCGTGACGTCATTGCTTTTCCAAAAACAGCCAAGGCTACATGTTTAATGTCGGAGGCTCCAAGCTCTGTTGAACTCGACCAACTGCTAGAGTTGGGTGTACGTTTAAGCCAGTCGGCTCAAAAAAACCTAGATTAAATTCTAGGTTATAGTTTTGTTTTGCTTTGAGACATAAAAGCCTGTGACCCTGAAACGGCCAGCTATCCTTTGTTTAAGGGATTGAGTTTTCTATTTTTGGAGCTATTTTACTAAAGTATAATATTGAGACACCGATAAGAAGCTATAAGATCATTAAGGCTCATGGAGGAGTTAAAGTGAGAAAAATTAGCTCAATTTTACCTGCAAACTCAAGACTAACAACTGTTGATTTAACTGATGGACCTACTCGAAGACCGGGATCCTATGATGCGTTGGCTGTTTCAAAAAAACCATCCGCGGTACAACGCTTACAAGGCTCTCAAGGTTTAGCTTTAGATAAAGTCACGTTAAGTTCTGAGGCTCAAAAAGCTCATATTGAAAACAGCACCGAGTCTGCCGGCGAAATCATTCAAAAGGTTCAAAAAACAACAGAGCCTAAAATAACAAAAAGTTAAATTTCAAAAGAGGCCACAAAATTTTCATTTTCGCATTTTACATCTAGAGAGCTTCCCAAGTTTTTTAAAAGAGCTTGAACTAAACTAAGCCCCAGCCCCAATCCTTGCGAATGATTGAGCATATTTTCATCTAAAGTAAAAGGTTTAAAAATATTTTCAATAAATTGAGCACTCACTTTTTCCCCTTTATTTGTCACCGAAACAGAAGTTGTTTCGCCACTATTTTTGGCTGCGACGTGAATATCTGTTTTTTCGTGAGAAAACTTAATGGCATTATCAAGGAGTTCATGGACAATTTTTTTAAATATTTTAGGGTCTGTAGAGGATTCTAGGTTGGGGGAAATGTCCATCTTTAAACAAAGTTGTTTTTTGTTTAAAGCTGTAGCCTGACTTTGAGTAAAAGTTTTTAATAGTTTTTCAATGTTTACAGAGGAAATATTTTTTTCTAAAGTCCCTGTTTCAGCTTTGATAAGGCATAATACGCTTTCGATAAGGTTGGTTAATTTAAGGTTGCTTTGTTGAATTCTAGTCACAAACTGTTTTTGTTCGTCATCGATATTTGTTTCTTTTAGCAAGTCAGTGTAGCTAGTAATTACTGTCAGGGGAGTTTTTAGTTCATGGTTAATTAAGTACATAAATTGAGTTTTTGATTGATCTAAACTTTGAAGTTCAGCGTATGCTTTTTGTAATTCTAAATTTTTTCTTTTGAGCTCAGAGCGAATTTCAAATTTTTCAATACATTTTTTAACAGTATTAATAAGGTCTACGGAGTCCCAGGGTTTAGTGATGTACCTGTAAACCTCTCCAGAGTTAATTGAATCAATCACAGACTCAATATCTGTGTAGCCGGTTAGTAATATTCTTATGCTATCAGGGCTTTTTTCAATGGATTTTTTTAAAGTTTCAACTCCGGTCATGCCAGGCATTTTTTGGTCGCTAATAATTAACGACACTTTATGCTGTTGTAAAAGGTCTAGGCCTTCTTGTCCAGATGTAGCTGTTAGCACTTCATAGTCTTTTCTAAATAGCCTAAAAAGGGCGTCAACAATGTCTTGTTCGTCATCTATGCATAATATTTTGTGTTTCATAAGTAAGGGCACCTTTGACTATAATTTTACCTGCTTTACTAATTTGTATCAAATCGAGACTTCACTTAGGTACTTTCATCTATGTTCAGCCCCTAGGTCTGGTTTGAGGAAGACGAACTCAAGAGAAGCCTGTAGAATGACGATGTATATAGGAATAGTTAACAGGAGATGCCGTTATATGAAGGCCGTAGTTATTTATTTTTTACTCCTATGTTTAGGAAGCCCCTCTGCTTGGGCTATCAATACCTTGTGGGGGACAAGTCACTATATGGGCAGTCAGCCCTGTGCTTACGACATGCGATACGGTGATAACGCCGTATCAAGGGATGATATTATTGTTGAAAGTAAAGCAGAAGTTGCAAAAATTACATCTCGAGCATCTCACAAATCGTCAAGAAACTTTAAATAAAAGAATGATTGTA
>JAHDIR010000038.1 GCA_020630675.1 Bdellovibrionales bacterium | reverse complement strand
TTTTTTGACGCATCAGAGGCCCGAGAAAGTCGTGAAACATACCTAGACACAAAAAAAACACTAAATAAAATAAAAACAAGCCAAAAATTAACTCTAAAAAATACCATCACAGGAACACTCAGAATTAAAGCGATGAAAACCTGTTTAAAAACTCCATAGATAAGTGCTGACAATTATCTCCTCCTTTATCTTATCGGCGGAGATCAATTGTATCTTTTCCTACATTACTTTCCAATAAGTAAATTATTTTTTCTAAAAAAGGCAGGCCTCTTGTAACTTGTTACTTTCTAACTTATCGGCTTGAAAATTATGGTTGCAAAACCCTAATTGCTGGATAAATGCTCATTTTGAAATTAAGAATTGTAACTAAGCTTTCTTTGAAAAATGATCCGCGGTTCTCATATGGTTGTAAGCCTGATCCATTTGCTCTTTATGAATATCACTGAGCTGATTCAGCTGCTCTTCATAGTTTTCTTTGAGTTTAGCTATCTTTGTTTCATACTTAGACTTCATTGTATAAATTTGATTTTGGTGTGAGTTTCTTCTCTCACGCACAACTTTGGCGTGAGCTTCTCTCATTATTCTTTTTTCTCTATCTTTTTGATGGGCAAGGTCATCAATGCGTGACTGATACTCAGATTTAATATCTATAACTTCAGAAGCCTCTTTATGGCCTTTTGTGTTCAACTGGTCTCTTAGTTTATTCACCTGCTGATGGTTCTGCATTTTAGCTATATCACGTATTTTATTTTTTTCCTGATTAAACTGCTCTTTTAAAACTCTAATTTGCTCATTCTGAGTAGCCACCAACCTTTTAATTTCTCGGTTTTTACTCTGTTCGGCCATTTTTACCCTTAAATCTGCTCTTGAGTTATCTTGATTTCTGAGGTTTTCTAATCGATTTCTTTCCTCACGGTAATGATCTCTTAAAACTTGCTCAGTCATTCCCAGCTTTTCTTTATAGTTTCTATCGGCTTGGGATAACCTACCCTGGTAAAACTCATGAGTTTCACCACTCATTTTTCGGGCCTGATCATTGGTGTCGTTTATAAACCTTTGCTGTTGTTCACTATAAGCCCTTGCAATGCGATCACTTTTCTTTTGGATATTTTCGACTTGACGATCAGCTTGACGCTTAGTTTTTAACTTATCACGAGCATTTTCACGATGGAGATTTTCTACTTTGCCTTGTAAGTACTCGACCTCATTTTGTTGACGACTTCTTACCTCTGAAAAAATACGATCACGCTCTTTGCCCAATTGCATATTATAGTTTTCTCTAGTTTCATCTAGCTTATCTCTAAATGTATCTCTAAAAAACTCCTGATCATCTAAGCCTTTAGTTTTAAGGTCATCGACATATCTTTTATGACTGTCTGCCACCTGATTTAAACGATCATTGTTTCTTTGTGAAGTGCGCCTTTCAGAGTCTTTGGTGTGCTCTTGATACCTACGAAACTGTCTTTTAACATCGCCCATTTGGTCTCTGTGAGACTCAGAAATTAAATTTTTATTTTTTTGATGAGCTAAAGCACTCTCTCTTTTTTGATCGATCAAAGCTTCTTTAAAGCCATCGTTTTTTTCACTAATGATCTGCTCATAACCTTCTCTGTTGGCTGTGATATTACGACCATACTTTTCGTTTAAATAATTAAATTTATCATCTTGAATTTGATTGTTCACTCTTAAGCGATTATCGTTAATTTCATCTAAGCGAATTTGCTCTCGTCTTTTATCCATAGAAGATTTTTTTAACTTCTGACTGTAAAGATCCTTTAGGTCTTCTATTTCTCGACGGTGCTGAAGGTCTCTATCAGAAATAGCTTCTGTGCTTCTTTCTTTATACCTTAATAAATTATTTTCATATCGGTCTTCAATTTCCCGCAACTTATTTGCTTGATTTCGACGTAACTCTTCCATCTGAGCATCATGCCTCAGCTGAGTTTGCTCTTCTTTTTGAGAAGCGGCTTTACGTTCTTTACGTAAAATTTCATTTGTTTTACGATCAACAGTTGCTGTAGACGACAATGACTAACCCTCCTTGGATAATAAGTGTCTCTATTTAATGCATCGGCGAACCCCACGACTTTATTGATATCTCATTTTGAAATTTAAACTAAAGGCTGGTGTGTAAACGAAATTAACTAAAAAATTTAAATGAGTTCAAAAGCACAACAAGCCAAAGGCCTTGGTTGCTTTTCATTAAGATTTAAATTGACTTACATTCTTGAAAATAAACAATCTATAGAAAGTTTTTTTTGCGAAATAGTCTTCTTAACCTTCGGCTTTCTTTTTCGTAATTTTTTCTTCTTTCTTCATTTAATAGGCGTTGCCTTTTTTCTGAAGCTACTTTTCTATCTACGCTGTATTTTAGCTCTTGAGATATTTTCTCAACGGTCACAGGCATTTCTTTAACAACTTTGGCTAAATGGTATTCAGGACTTTCTGAAAGCCTCTCAAGAGTGTCTTTGACAAATAAAACATCAACCATCTGAGGAACACTCACTCCTTCACTTTTAACACTGGCCAAAGATATTTCCTGCATTACTCCTGGCAACAAATCAAAATGTCCATATTTCTTTGTCCACTGACTCAAATGACCTTGCAATGATAGACCTAAGGTGCTCTTCAAGTGTGTTTTCACATAAGCTAAACCCTTATAGATAGTCAGCTCTTCAACGACAACAGTTGAAAATTCACACTGCTTTGGACACGAAACTAAAAACTCACCTTTTAATAATTTTAATTGATGGTTCTTTATTCGAACAATAGAACCTTTAGCTAATCGAATTTTTGTTTCTTTCCAATTTATTTCATGAACTTGAGACGAGATATTTTTGATAACACAGGGTGAACCATTATTTCCATGACAAGCCTCAGGACTTCTAATCAATGATGAGGCGTGGATTTGAACTTCGACCGTAAAGCAGAGAATAAAAACTAAATATTTCAGTAACGACCTAATCACCTACTCTAACCCAATAGATCGAAGTTCTTTTCTAGCTCTTTTTTTGATTTGAGCCAAAGGAAAAGCTTCTTGAATAGTCCGGTACAAATCACTGGCATCTTCATAACGCTCTTGCTTTTGCATGATATCCCCCAAAACAAACATGGCATACCCGGTGACTTCATTGGCTGGATAAGAAGAGACTAAATGACTAATATACTCAATAGACTTTTCGTAATTTGTCATTGCATACTCCATTTCAATGAGCATCAAATATACTTCAGGAATTCGAGCAGAATGCGGATACTTATCAATAAACTTTGCAAACTTTTTATTAGCGGCTTCGTATTTTTTGGCGGCATAATCTTTTTTTGCACTTTTCAAAAGCATTTTTGAAAATGACTGGCTCAGTTTTGTATTGGTTGCCCCGCTAACAACAGAGGCTAACTGTCTACCAGCATAATCTTCTGGAGCGTTACCAAACTGAGGCAAAACTTTTGCCACTTCAATTCGAAACTCTTGAATTTCAATTTCTTGTAATTCTAACTCTAATTGTTGGCGATGATTATCATCAATTAAATAGGCCCACTGTTTTTGTAAAACCTTTGATTCTGAAAAATGATCTTGAAAAACTGCATTTATACCCAACATCATCACTAGAGAAAATAGAACTGAACAGATGTAAAAAATATTTATATTCATACAAAAGATCTATCGGCTCTCTCCCCTATTTATTTGACTTTTACACCTCATATCTTGGCTTACGTCTGGTTGATTTTCACCAAAACAACACCAATTCTCGCCCGTTCTTTTTATCTAATAGTTATAACGAAAGGTTGAGAAAAGGTGGCCCCCCTAAGTGATCTTGGCTCCAAACCCTTTGTAAGGTTTTCGGGTCCATATTGCCTCCTGATAAAATGACAAGTATAGACTTTTGGCTATTTTGGGTTCTGAGCCACTTTATTGCCGAAGCCATAGCTAAGGCTGATGTGGGTTCAATATGTAACTTTAAGAAGTGACACAACCATTGAGTCCAATAAATGATTTCTTGTTCAGAAATTTCGTGAAAATCATCAAGTCTATTTAAATAATTTAACGTTCTTTGAGTAACACTCAAAGTTTTAGCTCCATCAGCTAAAGTATCAGGAGATTTATCCCAACGAAAAATTTTACCTTGCCGTAAACTTTGAGCGGCATCATTAGCAAGCAAAGGTTCTGAACCAATCACACTTATTTCAGGACTTTTACCTTTAGCAGCTATGACTGTCCCAGAAAGCAAGCCACCACCTCCACAAGGCGCAAATACAGCTGAAATAGGTTGGTCAACTTGACTGAAGGCTTCAAGACAGGCTGTGCCTTGTCCACATATTACTTGATCATGATCAAAAGGGGGTAACAAATAAGCCCCTTGCTCTTTGGCGTTATAAGCTTTGTCTTCTGCTTCTTGGCGATGTCGGCACAAAGTTACTTTTGCCCCATATTCTTTTGTCGCTTGAAGCTTAATTGATGATACCCATTCTGGCATAAATATTTCAGAAGTTAAGCCCAGCTTTGAAGAAGCCCAAGATACAGCCTGAGCATGATTTCCGGAACTAAATGCCACCACCTTACTAGGAAACATTTTTTTTTCAGACAACCAAAGCAAGGTGTTCATAGCCCCACGAGCCTTAAAGGCTCCAACTTTCTGCAAACACTCTGCCTTGAAAAATATTTCATGTCCTAACTTTTGATTCAATAAGCTAGAAGTTAATACTGGAGTTTTATGTATATAGGAGCTAATTCTTTTATGAGCTTTTATGATATCTTTTAACTCTAAATCTTGCATGCTTACTACTAGCAAGATTTATAAAGATGGTCACTATTGATTATAATTAGAATGTTTATCACCCTCAATAACGGGCTAAAGCTGATCACATAGGTTTTCTACAAACAGTAGATCGGTTCCTGTGGCTGTTCCGTCATATGTGACGACTTTATAACTATGCTCAATAGGAATTTCTTCACCTAAATTTTTATTTTCACAGACAAACTCATCACGACTTTCTTCAGGACAAGCCCCGTAGGCCACTTCAATTTCATCTAAATTTAGCTCTAAATAGTCAGACATAAATTGTTGTGTTCGTTCTGGCACCTGACTTTCTAAATGACGACTAAGTGCTCCCTGTACGTCCTCAGGCTTGTAATCAATGGGCAGGTTAATTTCCATACAAACAAAAGAATTATTCGGGTCTACTGCCTGATAAACAATATTTCCATCCAAATCCACTTCAATCTCAGGAGCTAACAAGTCAATTGCCTGAGAAGAACTACAGTTATTAAAAACTAATAAGAAAATTATTGTTGGAAAAATTAAGATTATACTCTTCAACATATGCCCCTCCCGACCATCAACAAACTTTAACCTTCAAAGTTCATACCTAGCTAGTTCAATAGTATGGAGTACAGTGTTTCAAGATGAGAATGAATGAACAAAACCTAGACGTCTGCCAAAAGATAAAGCTTTCCTATGCGCAGCGCATACCCAAAATACAACCCTGCCCTTATAAGCATATTATGCATCTTTTAAAAGCCCCACCTCTTTTTGCCAATCAAGTTCATTTATGGGTTATAAAGCCCCCAACAAACTTAACTTTTACCCCCCTTTCCTTGAATCAAAAAGAACAAAACAGGCTAAAAAAAATGAAAAGTAAAAAGCGTCAGTGGGAATTTTTCTGGGGGCGCACCCTCATAAAACAATTGGCTAGACAATACAGCCAATGCCGCTTAACTGAAATTGAAGTTCATCAAGAAGAAAACAGCAAACCATTTTTAAAAATTAACAATCAAAGTAGTGACCTTCAGTACAACCTCTCTCACAGTTCCCCTTACATTGCTCTTGCATTTTCCAAAAAACAAAGACTGGGTATAGATATTGAGCTTATAGATAAAAACAAGAAATTCAGCTCACAATTTTTAAAAAAATATTTAAGCCCAGAAAGTTTATTACAAATGAACAAGCTGGAGCCCCAAGAAAAAGCTCTATTTCTATACAGACAATGGACTCGCTATGAGGCCACCCTAAAGTTACAGGGAAACACCCTTTTTTCGCCCGACAAACATATAAAGCCTAACCCTTATTACTTTCACGCCACCTACAAAGGTACACATGATATTTGTTTGGCCTTTTATGACGGCGCTTTAAAAATAACAAAGTTTTTTGAACCTGATCTATAAAACAAAACTTCAACTACATTCTATTGGGTAGCTCAATATTTAGTAAATTTAAGGCTTTTTCAATCACCAAATGGGTTGAGTGAACCAAAAGCATTCTTGCCTGTTTAACTTCGTCATCAGCCTTAAGTATTTGGCACTTATGATAAAAATTATTAAATGACTTGGATAAGTCTAACAAGTAATTAGCTAAATAATGCGGTTTGAAATTTTGATAAGATGTTGCAACCACCTCAGGAAAACTCAATAAAAGTCTCACCAAAGCCCTTTCTTCCAAAGAGGACAAAGCCACTTTTGTAGCTCTAGGAAGCTCTTGACCAAACTTTTCTAGAAGGCTTTTACAGCGCACTCCAGAGTACTGAACATATGGGCCACTATCACCTTCAAAATCTAAAACTCGATCCCAATCAAACTTTACATCTTTTATTGAATCACCGGCTAGATCATTAAAAATCACAGCCCCTAGCCCGACTTGTCTTGCCACCTCTTCTTTGTTTAAAAGTGTCGGGTTTTTTTCTTCAATCACTTCAGCACAAAGAGCAATGGCTTTGTCTACTATATCTTTTAAGAAAATAACATTCCCTTTTCTGGTCGACATTTTATTTTCACCAAACTTATACATACCAAACGCAATATGCTTACAAGATTTGGCCCAGTCATAGCCCATTTTTTCTAGAACTTTAAATACTTGCTGGAAATGTAAACCCTGATCGACTCCCACCACATAAAGAAGCTGGTCTCCTCTCATTTGTTCACGACGATAAAGAGCACAAGCAAGGTCTCGAGTTGCATATAAAGAAGCACCATCACTTTTTCGAATCAAACAAGGTGGCATGTCATACTCATCCAGCTTAACCACCATGGCGCCATCACTTTCTTCAAGAAGGCCTTTTTGACTTAAAAGTTCTTCGGTGGGCTTCATTTTATCATTATAAAATGATTCACCAAGAACTTCATCGTGAGTTACGCCCAAAAGCTTATAAATTTTATTATATTCTTTAATGGAAATATCAATGAACATTTCCCATAGTTTTTTAATTTCTTGGTCGCCATTTTCCAATTTTTTAAAAACAAGAGAGCCTTGTTTTTCTAATTCAGGCTGAGTTTTCATTTCCTCATGAAAGCGCACATACATATCAAACAAAGACTGAAAGGCATTGCCAGAAAAGTCGTACTCTTCAGACCACATTTGATAAGCTAAAGCGAGGCGACCAAACTGCACCCCCCAATCTCCCAAGTGATTCACCCCAACAACATTAAAGCCTTGAGACTTTGCAATATTATAAATGGATTGACCAATTACAGTGGCTCGAAGGTGCCCCACACTCATGGGCTTAGCTATATTGGGGGAAGAAAAATCGATGACAATTGTTTTTCCGGCCCCGACATTAGAACCACCTATATCTTTGCCCTTATCAAAGCACTCATTAAATAAAAGGCTTTGTACAAAAGTATCTTCAAATTGAAAATTTACAAAACCGCCAACAGCAGTCACTTGTGATAAGTTTTCAACATTCATTTCTTTTACTTTTTGAGCCAATTCTTGAGCTATAATTGGAGGAGCTTTCTTCCATTCTTTGGCCCAGCGAAATACCGGCAGAGCCACTTGACCAAATTTTATGTCACGAGGAACTTCCATAAGAGCCACTAAATCATTTACAGGTCGAGAGACGATTTCATGAATTTCTTGAGCTAATTTTTGCTTTAAAGTATGAAGCATAATTTATCCTTTTTGTCTAAAATTTGTTTTATCGGTATACCCATTGTTTGTCTAGGGCACTTTTAATGACAAATACTCATTCTTAATCTAAGAGACAGCAAAGCATTAAATTTGAGTTATTATTTAAAAAACTCAAGAGAGAAGGTCCTCTCCTTGAGCCTCGGCCGGTGGCAGCTCTACCTGAGGCCGTGGCTGAGAGCGAATCAAATATGGTTTTGCAGGATAGAGTAACCCCTTATTCTCTTGCGGCTTTTGCCGAAAATAAGGGGTTGTTTTTTTAATATTGAACTCGTCAATCAGCACAATGGGGTACCACTGACGCATGCCTTTTTGCCAAATATAGTCTTGGTAATGGACATCCCCAGTAAGCAAAGCTAAACGCACATCTTCGCTACTGAAGGGGCCTTTTTGGGTTCGGCGATGAAGCTCCCCTTTGTCAAAACTCATAATAGTCCACTTCTTTTTCACTGAAGTATCTAAATCTTGCTTTTCAAGAAACTTATAAATTTCTGTAAACTCGTAGGCACACTTCCAACCCGATTGTTTATGACGAACTAAGTCGGCGCAGGATAAATGGTTTAATTGAAACAACTCAAGGAGATCATCAACAGAGCAAGGGCCTATGGTTTTAGCCCCTTTTATGTAGTACCAACTCATAAAATATACTCCTTTTTATCTTTAGCACTTCTAGAGGAAAGAAGTCTTTTCACAATAAGCTGGTAAAAACTTTCAAAGTCACTGTCGTGAACATTTTTATTGATATAAGTATGTAAAGTGTCTTTACCAATTCGTCCCGAACGATAAGCTTGAAATAGCTGTTCTCCCTTAAATTGCCCTAAAATACGAGCCGACTCTATATAGCTGTAAGGCTTCAAAGTTTTACCTATATGGCTTTTTTTTCTTTGAATATTATTAGCCGCAAAAAACTCATTCATGGTTTGCCCCAAACTGAGCTTTAATATTTCATGTTCAGAATCAGAGGGGTTTAAGCTTAAAAGTTCGGATTTTAAGTTTTTAAAACTCATCGTTTTTCTTTTGTGATTATAATTTTTACTAAAAAAATAAGCGAGTGTTTCTATCCAAATTAATTTTTTAAAGTCACTGGGCATATCAAACAAAGTGGTTTTTCGTTGAGACAGCTCTGCTTGAATATACTTACCAATAATTTCAGAGGCATGATTTGTTGTTAATCGCGATAAATAAAGAACTCCCATTTCTGGCAAATAAAAGCTTTTAGAGTTTTGTAAATGCTCTTGAACTAGCTCGTACAAACCCAAACTGAGTTCATTTTTAAACCTATCTAACAAAAAGTCAGTTAAATGAGTAAAAAGTTCGACATTATCTAAGGAAACGTTTAAATCTAAATCTTCTGTTAAAAAATTAAAAATCGAAGACAGTTGATCGGTAAAGTCATATTCCATTGAAAAGTCATCATCATCCCAATCATCATCGCCCTCAAAATCATCTAAAAACTCAACATCTTGAATATCGTAATCGTCGCAACTTTCCAGATACATAAGGTAGCTTTGCCATTTGACCCAAGGAGGAGACGTTAAAATGCAATACTGATTTTTTTTACTTTTTAAAATATCCACTTTATTTTCTAAGCCTTCTTCGAGAAGATCAAAATAAAGCTTTTCAGAATTTTGGAAAACACTCACTGTATTATATTCTGGCTGTAATGATCGAATCTGTGCCGGTAAGTTGTCTTCTGATAAATGTAAATCGCCAATCACTAAATACACTAAGGCATCTTTGTTTTGCTTTTTTGCATTAACAAGAGCTTGGGCAATATGTTGATCGCGCTTTTGAGTTCCTCCCTTTGAGTCAAGCTGAGACTTAGAGTTTACGGCTAAAATTCGATAGCCTTTTCTCTTAGCGAGCTTTACTAACGGCCAATAATTTTTCCAAGGAAAGCCCCAGCTTTGCTCCCAATCAATCTCTTTTAAAAATTGCTCCTGCGACACATCACCTTCAAGAAAGTGATCAAGAAGAGCTTGATGTTTACTTTCAAAACACTCCAGGGCTAAAACTAACGGACGATTCAAGCGCTTTAAACTTCTCAATAGGCGCAAGTGAGTTCTTTGAGATTGAGCAAAAGCATGAAAATCGCCACCAATGACAATATCAGATTGTAATATATCTCCAATTAATTGCGATCTTTGAACGGGCCACCATTTCTGTTCATAGAGTTCTTTTTTATACGATAAAAAGTAGGCTCTTAGCTCAGGGTCTTCAGCCCCTTCAATGAGCTCAACACGACTCTTTACTTGCTTAAGCAAGTTCCAGCGAAGTTCTATACGTTTAGTCGAGTGTTTTTCCATGCTTAAAGAAAGTCCTTTTCCTAGGCTTATAATATTTTCACATGATTTAACACAGCAAATCAAGTTCAGGGTTCAAAAAACTAAAAAAAAAGCACAGAGTTGCCATCAATATAGTTAAAGGCTTAGAATTCAATTAGTTTTTATAGTTTAAGTGGGCTTTAATGAGCTAAAAAAAACAAAGATAGACCTACAAAAGCTTTTTTATGCAAATTAATAAAAGGCCTAGCTTTAGTTTCTTTTAAACCTGTTTGTTATTGTTCATGAACCGGCCCTGTCACTGCCGTTAACAGAAGAGGTACAGCATGAAAATGAAAATCGCTACACTCATAACCATCATATCCGTGGGATTGCACTTTTACCTCACATTTCATTACCATCAAGTTCAGCTGGGAACCGCCGAAGGCCCAAGCACTTGTAATATTAATTCGACATTCAATTGTGACTCTGTTGCAGTCAGTGATTTTTCGGCAGTTTCCGGAATTCCCATCGCAGCTTTTGGATTCTCCACTAACCTTGTCCTAGCCCTTTTACTCCTACTTGTTTTATTTCGCCTGACAGAAACCCCCGAAAAATTAATGAGAATGTCTTTTTACCTTTCCGGCTTTTCCGTTCTAGCCTCCGTGGTGATGGGGCTTATTTCCATTACGCAGCTAAGCACGTACTGCCTATACTGCATTGGCCTATATGTACTTTCTATTTTGTTGTTTGCTACTCTCTGGAAACAAAACAGACAGGAAAGCAACGACCTTTCTTTGACAGCCCTAACCCAAGACATCAAAGGCTTTATAGCAACCCCACTTTGGCCTGCCGTTTTTGCTTTAAGCATTCCTGTGGTGGCTTTGTTTTTACATAAAAGCATCGAAAGCAACCTTCACGATGGCGGCGGCGGAGTTGACTTTGAGCGCTTAGTCACCAGTTCTGTGAACGACTGGCAAAGCAACCCGAAAATTAATTTTGACACTCCGGCCTCTCTCGTAAAAGGCAACACTCAAGCTTCTTCACCGATTACAATTGTCGAGTTTGCTGATTTTCGCTGTGGTCATTGCCAAAAAGCCTCTTTGACTTTGGCCACCTTTGTGAAAGCTAACCCTGACACGCAACTTCACTTTTACAACTTTCCACTCGATGGGGCTTGCAATAGTAATATTCCGCAAAGCAATGGGGTTAGCTGCCGCTTAGCAAAGGCCGCCCATTGTGGAGCTGAACAGAAAAAAGGCTGGCTCATCCACGATACCATTTTTTCTAACCAAAAAAGTTTTTACTCGGCCAATACTCGTGACGATGTTGATAAGAAAATTAAAAAATTACTAGGTAACGATAGTTTAGATTGGAAAGCTCTTTCTAGCTGCATGGACTCAACAGAAACTCACGACGCCATTCGCAAGCAAACAGAGCTTGCAAAAAGAGCTGAAGTTCAAGGAACCCCTAAAATATTCATGAACGGTAAAGCTCTACCAGCGGGACAACTTATTCCTGTCCTCAAAAAAGCTCGTAAATTGGCTCTAAAAAATAATTAAACGGTTACGTTTAGCCGGCAAAAAACTTGGCAACAGCCTCAGCGCCTTCTTCAATGAAGGCGTTGATCAAATCCACATTTCCAACGCCGACATTAAATATAGCGGCCATCACCACTAAAAACATTGTAGAGAACATAATAGTCTTAATGATGAGCCTCATTGATAAGACCTCTTTAAAAACCACCTCTGTTTTCATAACTTCAATACGTGATAAATATAAGCGCAATTCATTAAAGTCTTGAACCACCTTATCCATAAGCTCTTGCTGTTTTATGATTGGCAGCGAAGTAATCTTAGGAAAGTTACGCTTGATTTCAATAGATCGCACCAAGTTTTTACAATGAATAATGTAGGGATCTACACGCATCTGAAACTCTACAAAGTGACCATGCTGATCTAAATAATTAGTTAAAATTTCACTGGCTGATTCGTAATCTCTCGTTACCATGCAGTTTAAAACAGCAGTTTTCACCGATTGGTTTTGCTTTAAACGCTTAGTTTTACGGGCTAACTTATCGCTAATCTCATGCTCGATGAGCTGCTTTCTCTCCGCCTTAAGAACTTCATATAGTTTTTGTTTTTCAGCCATGCCTACCTATCGACAAGTCAGGACCTAGACTTAAGTATTTGCACTTTGCGTCAGTTGTTTTTATGAATTTTTGACATAACTCAACTCAATTTGAGACAATAAACGTGGTTAAACCGCGCAAAATAAGGACTCTCATGGATGAAGTCAAAAAAAACTCAATGATTGATCAAACAAAAGCCCAATTGGCTTTACCGGACGAACTTCCCCTTCGCCCTGACTTAAGTCACCTTCCCGATCATGTTTTAAGATCAACAGCTGTTGAAACTCTCCTGCAACAAAACGATGAGCTTATGTCTCGCTTATCTGTAAGCTTAAGACGAATTTCTAATTTAGAAAACACAGTCGACTCTCAGGAAAACTCTGTAAAAAAATTCAGACACCATTACGAGGTTTTGAAAGATGAAGTTTATATATTAAATGAAAAGACCCAGAAAATAGAAAGCGACTTTCGAGTAAAAAATGAAGAGCACACAGCTTTACTAAAAAAGTATAAAGCTATTGATAACGAATATACACGTTTATTTAATGACCAACAAGCCGACAAAGAAACCCACACTCGACAACACAAACTCGTCAGTCGCCGTCTGCAAAGGTATATGAAATATAGACAAAGTCTAAGCCCATTACTTATTAAATTAAGAAGCGAAAAGCGAGAAACAGAAGCTTTATGTCACGAACTTGATCATCAAAATAAAGCTCTCAAAGAAAAGTTAGAGACCCTCACCACTTATATTCAAAGACAAGCCGATACTTTTAAAAATGATAAAAACGATTTACTCAACAACCACAAAAAAAGCTCAGAGGCTCTGGAGCAACAGTCTGAGGCGCTAAAAGAGTTTGAGGTAAAATTAGAAACAATCTCAAAAGAAAATATTCAACTCAAGAACGAAAATATTGAAAAAACAAGAACTAGTACTGAGATTGAGCAAAGAGCTCAAAAGCAAGTACAGGCTCTTCAACAAGAAGCCAACGACTACAAACTTGAATTGAAAAAAATTAAGGTTGAAAACTTAGAGTTGAAAGATAAAAATCACCATATGAGCTCTGAGCTAGAAGACCTCACCCAAGATCAGAAAGAGTCTTCTGAACAGCTTGAAAACACTCAACTTCTTTTTTCCAGTCTTCAGAAAAAATTAGAACAAGAACAAATCAAAACGGCTTCTTTGCAAAAGATCAATCGTCAATTGAGCCAAGAAATGAGCTCCTACCGTCGAACCATACATTCACTGAAAGACCTTAGGGATCAAACGCCGGTAAAAAAAGAAAAAACTCAGGTAAAAACAGCTCCCAAAACAAATGGAAACCCGGCTATTTCTGACATTGAAAACCTGATTTTTGAGATTGAAAAAGACTTTCGCTAATAAGTTACCTGATTGACGACCTGCAGTTCTTAAGATTTAGAACTTTATTGTTGGTTTACTCACTACCATACTCAATACCCTCACCCGGAGTTCCAATAAAAACCTGGGGAATATCGAGCTGCCCATGAATATGACGCATAGATTCTATATGATTATGAGCCTCTAAGGAGCTGTTGTGAAAGGAGCTGGCTCTTAAGTTTTGAGCCTCGAATACGCGATAAAACTCAGCTTGAGCTGAGCAAATATGCAAAAAATTAGGGTTTACAGACTTAAGAAGACCAACAAAGTCGGTGATTCCTGAAGAACCAACAAACCTTAAATTTTGCAGATTAAAAACAATGCGCTTTCCTTGAAGCTGTTCTCTACAGACCTGCCTCAATTCATCCAGACTTTCGTAACTAATGTGACCTGACAAATCCACTCGAAAGTAATGTTCATTTTTACTAATTTTTGCTTTCATTGGTTCCCCTAAACATTCTATCTTCTCTAGCCTAGTTTAAAGGAAAAGCTCATATTTGTCGCAAATTTTGAAAAAAACTAGGTTTAAGCTCAGACGCCAAGCCTCTTTCCTACAAGCAGTACCAGCAATTTTAACCTGATTAGCCTTGTCTTTATAGGCATAAAACTTTAGTCTTAGGAGATAACCTTGATTATTTTTATTGGACCCGTTCTTTGAAGAAATTCATCATTTTCTTTTTCATTTTTTGCTCTAGTTTATCTCTAGCCAACACGATCAAGCCTTCTGATATTACACTCAATGCCGATGAACTCTTTCATAATCAAAACAATAGTGAAATCACTCTCAAAGGAAACGTTAAGCTTTTATTTTCTGGTTACTACTTTGCCGCTGACCATGCTGTCGTCAATTTTAAAACAAGTTCTATTGATGCTCATGGAAATGTTGTTTTACAAAACAGCAACTCCTATATTGAGGCCGAAAAAATCAACTTCAATTACAACACACAAAAAGCAAAAATATTTAATGGCTTTATTCAGGCCGGAAACACCTCTTTTCAAGGTGACTATATTGAGCGTATCAATGAAGACACATATATTGCCGACAACTCCACTTTCACCACTTGCACTGATTGCCCCGAAATGTGGAGCATTTCTGGTCGACGTATCAAAGCCACTATTGGTGGTTATGCTCATATTAAAAGACCTGTTCTTCGTGTCTTAGACTTTCCTATTTTTGCCCTTCCAGCCCTAATTATTCCCTTAAAAAACAAACGACAAACGGGGCTACTAACCCCTGGGCTTGAGCAAAGCTCGATCAATGGTTTTTCTATCACGCAGCCTTTTTTCTGGAATATATCCCCCCATCAAGACTCCACCACCAGCCTAAAAATTTATGACAGCAAAGGAATCAAGACTCTTCAAGAGTATCGCTATTCTCTAGGGCCTGGCTCTAGAGGGCAACTGAACTTTGGCTACCTTAGAGATAATGAATTCTCTAACTCAGGTATTAGTGATGCGGTTCAAAGCCAAAGAAGTCGAAATTTTTTACGATACCTTCACTTGTATAAATTAAAGTACGGCATTGTTCAGCGCACTGAGCTCAATTATGTTTCTGACCTGAGGTATTTACGTGATTTCCCTGAAGACTTAGAAGAGCCCGGTAACTCTAGCCTTGAAAATAATATTTCTTTTACGAAAAACTTTGATCGCCACCATCTCAGCGTTTTAGCTAACTACAACCAAAACCTTTTACAAACCGACCCTTTTGCAAATAATTCCAGAGCTATTCATAAGCTCCCTGAAATTCGGTACTCTCTCATTGAACACAAAATTTCTAAAACTCCCTTGCTTTTCAAAATGGACCTAAACTACACTCGGTTTCACCGAACTGGTCGCTTTTTTGATGATGTCTGTGATGCCGATAACCCTTGTAACGATGGGCAAGAAATAAACGATGCTGTCCCTAAACGAATTGACAAAAATGGTGACGGCATTTTTGACCCCGACCGAGACCTTATTCGTGCCGGCCAAAGAATCGATTTTTCCCCCACTGTGTCTCTGCCATTACAGGTGGCAGACGCCTTTGACATTAACACTAGTTTAAAATGGCGAGAAACTTTTTATCGCTTTTCAGTCGACAGTAGTAGTAGTAATCTGCTCGACAACTCAACGGCCCGAGGCTACCTAGAACCCAGTATATCACTAAGAACTAACTTATCTCAAGTTTTTGGCAACGAACAAAACATGAACACCAATCTCTACAAGCATGTGATAGAACCTGAAATTGAATATGCTGAAATCAATATGATTCAAGAGCCAGATCACCCTTTCTTCGGAGACTTTAAACAACAAAGTTTTGACCGAACCAATCAACCCATCACCGATGAGGATTTTTGGGGCGATGATAAAATTCAATTTGATTACAATGACCGAGTGTCTGAAAAAAAGCTGCTTTCTTTTAACCTCACAAATCGTATTATTAAAAAAGAATGGCTTGAAGGAAAGCCTTACTACAAAGAAGTTTTTTACTTTAAGTTATCTCAATCTTATGACTTTTTTGAAGAAAGAAAAGACAACCCGCGCCCATGGACAAGGCTAAACGGAATTTTTAAAGTGCGTTTAAAAAATATTCAAATTAGTGCTGAGCCGAACTACAACCCTTATGAAAATGCTTTAAACAACACTTCTAAAATTAGAGTCAGCTCTGACGACGGACGATTTGCTGAGCTATCTTACCAACACCTCCTCAACGAAAGTGATGACTTTAGTCATACGACCCGAACTGAATTTGCATCTATTGGAGCTGGTTTTCGAAGCCGCTATGTCGACTTTCGCGGAGACATTGAATACTCCTTAGTTAAAAATGAAATTCGAGCGTGGTCGTATCAAGCAGTGATAAAGCCCCCTGGAAAATGCTTTAAACTTTACCTCAATCAACGACAGGCTATTGATAGACCAGGTATTGATACTACAGTTTATCCTGATTTTGGTTTTGAAAGCACTTTTTAATATCACGCCTCATTATTTAAAAAGTCAGGGATAATATTTATTTTAGAGCCTTCAACAAGAGCCAAATGAGCTCTTAGGGGCGCATTATATTTATTTAAAAAATAATGGAAGGAGAGCTTGAGCGCTCTCATTTGGCGAGGAGAAACATAGGAAAATCGATCAGCACTTTTAACCTCCAGCATTAAGTACCTACCATGTTGACGAAACAAAAAGTCAACCTCACTAAAAGGCGTTCTTATTCTTTGCCCAATCAGATGAAAACCTCGATTCAAAAATAATTGCCTAACCTTATCTTCAGACTGAAAGCCTTTAATATGTTTTTTATAAGAACTCTTTAACGCCCTTAAAGGAACGTCGGTGAACGGAAGAGGGGCCATACTTGGCAATGGCTTCTTTGTGGAGTTTTGTACTGTAACCTTTGTGTTTTTCGAATCCATATTCGGGATAATCCTCAGACATTTTATCTAGTAACTCATCACGAGCCACCTTTGCGATAATAGAGGCCGCTGCAATGGGAGTGGCTCTTTGGTCTCCCTTTACAACAGCCGTCTGAGAAATTTTGGGTTCTAAACCCGGAATAGTGTACGGGCCATCTACTAAAATATGAGATTTAAAAAGGTCTAATTTCAAACCAAGCACAGCTCTTTTCATAGCCAGTAAAGAGGCATGCAATATATTTAGCTGCTCTATTTCTTCTAGAGAGGCCGAACCAATGGCCACCCAGTGCTCATTTGAAATTTTATCTGACAAGACTTTTCTTTTTAAGGGAGTTAGGTTTTTAGAGTCGTCTATGCCTTCAAGACACCCAGAGCTTTTTAAACAAGCTGCCGCTGCATAGACAGGACCTGCAAGGCAACCACGCCCTACTTCATCAACCCCGATGACAAAATCACAAGAGAGATTTTGCCATGGAAACTTTTCATAGATTTTTATTTTGGACATTAAAGGGTTTAAGCTTTTTCGGCTTCAGCCTTAGGCTCTTCTTTTTCAGCACTTGCTGAAGTTGCAGCCGCGGCAGCTGCTACGGCCTCTTTTTTCTTAGACTTAGACTCGGCATGAACAAGTTCAGACTCTAACCTTGCAGCACGTCCGCTTAAGTTTCTAAGATAGAATATTTTTGAGCGTCTTACTTTACCACGAGATAAAACTTCAATTTTTTCCAAAGCTGGGCTGGCAAACGGGAAAGTTCTTTCTACACCAACACCACTTGACATTTTGCGAACTGTGAACGAGCGCCCCATAGCACTTCCCTGAACTTTAATAACAACACCTTTAAAAAGCTGTGTTCTTTCTTTTTCGCCCTCTTTAATAATAACGTGAACACTAATGGTGTCTCCCGTTTTAAAGGCTGGGAATTTTTTTGTATTGTGCTTTCCGAAAGTCACTTTTTGAACAATATCGGTCATCATTTTATGGCTCCTGATCTATGCGTCATTTTTGCAAAAGCATTGTCTACCATGATCCAAATAACCGGTCAAGACAGATACTTACAGCAGACCGTACAGAAAGATGCCTGTAATCCTGAGGGGATACCCCTTTTATGGGCTCAAGCAGTAAATCAGCCTGCTCAATAGCCTCAGGGGCTAAACCATAGCCCGTCCCAAACAACAAGAAAAGAGGCTTTTCAAGATGTTGAGATCTTAGCTCTTTAAAGCTAATTAAGGGGCAGTTTAAGTCACTGCGAGCGGCTGTGGCCACCACCAAGGGGTCACAGCCTTCTTTTGCCAATATAGTTTTTCTAGCTTGCTGTATGCTTTCTTCTAATAAAACCGTAGACAGAGCTTTTTGTCGCATAAGATTCAAGCCAGAGCCCTCACCTTCTTGCCAATGCTTTAAAACCCTAGCAACGTACATTAACTGTTGAGGAATTTTATGAATAATGAAGTAATTTTTAGCACCATAGGCTTTACTGACGCGAGCAATATCATGAATATCAAAGTGAGTGACTGTCGTCGCTACATTTTGACCTGCTTTACTTAAAATAGGCCAATGCACAAGCCCGACATATAAGGAACGGCTCATTCTTTAGCTTCTCCTTTTAAATATTGAACTAAAAATTCACGCAAAATTCCTAAAGACTGAAGCTCTTGATCTGGCAACTGACTGACAAAATAAAAAGCTTCGCTCACCTCTTGCCTTGAAAATAAAGACTGGCTTAAAAGATCAGGGCGCAACAAAGAAGTTCGTACGATGGCTACTTTTTGCTTCCACAATTCAATATTTTTATGATGCCCACTTAAAAGAACTGAAGGCACCTCATAACCATCCACCACTTGAGGCTGTGTAAATTGAGGAGCCTCTAACAAGTGGTTATAAAAACTTTCTTTCAGGTTTGAATCTGGGTGCCCTAAAACCCCAGGAACAAAACGCAATACAGAGTCCATCACAACTTGAGCTGCTAACTCCGCCCCCGATAAAATATAGTCGCCCATGGAAATTTCTTCATCAACAAAAGATTCAATGACTCTTTGATCTACCCCTGCGTACCTCCCACATATAAAAGTACAAGGCAACTCAGCACAAGATCTGGCCATAGCTTGAGCTCTTTCGTTGGACCAAACAGTACCTTGCGGTGAAAAATTATAAACACGCCCTAAAAGGCCTTGTTTTTTTAACGACATTAAAGCTTCTTTTATAGGAGAATATTTCATTAACATACCGTCTCCCCCGCCATAAGGAGGAGAGTCTACAGTTTGGTGTCGGTCGTTGGTAAAATCTCTAGGATTGACTAAGTTTACATTAAATATTTTTTTTGCAAAGGCCTTACCCATAACACCTTGAGAAGTGAAAGGTTCAAAATATTGAGGAAATATGGTTAGTACATTAAATTGTCTCAAAGGATGCCTCACCTATAACTCAAAAAGGCCATCAGGTAACTTCATAAATATTTCTTTGTTTTTAAAGTCGATTTTAACAATCCAATCTTGGACAAAGGGAACTTCTTTGGAAGAAAAATTATTTTTTAAAATAAGTATGTCATGAGCACCATTATTATAGTGGGACTCCACGGAACCACAGTTTTTTTTGTATTGATCAAAAACAGAGAACTCCATAATTTCATGAAAGAAAAACTCATCATCATTTTCACTAACTAAATCAGCCTTAGGAACTTGAACAATAAAACCTTTCAGGGCCTCAGCCTCGGTTCGATCTTTCACCTCTTTAAACTTAACACGAAGGCCTTGCTTATGAGGTTTTTTAAAAACAAGAGAGTAGTCCAATTGATTTAATACTTCGTTGGCTTTGACTTCTAAAGATTTATTTTTTTTCTTCAAGCGGTCTTTGCAACCCTGGGTAACACTCAATAATCGAAACTGATCGACCCGCTCTAACCAGTCAGGCTGAGAAGTATAGAGTCGGATATAACTTTCTCCACGTAAACCATGAGCATCACTCACCCACCCAACACTTAAATATTCAACCTCTTGCTCACTCATTAAAAACCCCAAAAATATCTCGACCAAAGAACCACTCAATTGGGTTATACCCACTTATTTGTCCGGTGCCAATCTCTTAGCTTTACCCTCATAAAGTTGTAAAAAATATACAATTTTCAAGAGCTTACAAACCTAGCTTTTAAAATAACCATTTGATTTACAAGCTTTGCGGTCAGGCATTGGTCGCCCACAAAACTAGTCTCATTATCATACAGAATTCACCCGATATTCTATTTGTGAAATTAAAGATAAAAAACAACGCTTTACTCGCTATTTTACTCTTGGTGACAGCACTCACCAGCTGGCTTGCTTTTGGACAGTCAAACAATGGTAAAAAATTACCCTTCAAGCCAAAGACAACAAATTTTTCACCGCTTTCTTTACCTAGAGATTGCCCTCATCCCTTCAAAAGGTATATTCCAGCCTCCCAAGAGCTAATAGATCAATTAGAAGCTTATGCACAAGATGATAAATATAGTTTTTTTAGTTACGAAGATTGTAATGAGAATAATAGTTATATAGATAAAAAGCTTGAACAAACAGCTAATGCTCTTCTGCCCGAAACAACAAAACCTCTTTCGCAACAACCTTTTCACGACCATGGCCTCTCTCCGGTTTGCACCTTTGCCGCTCTTTCTCACCACGGAGATGTCTCTTATCAAAACTGTCAAAGTAAAGATTCCACAGACAAGCCTTGTTTGTCTCGCCAGTACCACAAGTTAGTTCATAACAATATTGTTTTGGCCTCTCAATGTTTTGACGTAAACCCAAAAGCTCTCTTTTCACTCTTCCTCACCGAAACGTGGCTAAATGTAAATGTTAAATCAAAAAAGGGAACAGCCCAAGGCATTGGCCAGTTTTTGGCTGATGCCATCTATGACTTAGATAACCCTCACGGCAATGAAAAAATCTCAAAGGAATCAAGTAAAATACATAAGTATCTAAATCACTTTCAAAAAAAATATGCAGATAGAAACGGAACATACCGAGACAAAAAATCTTATGACTGCAGCCAGCTCATTGATCGTTTAAAAAATATGGACTATTTAAAAGGAGAAAAAAACTCCTGCAATATTTCCAGCCAAAAATCTTGTCAAAAGTGTAAAAATACAAACCTCGAAGATCATGTCGCTCAAGATATTTTCTACGCCATCGCATTAAGAAAAAAAATTATCAACCATAGTCTAAACACTCTTAAAAATACAAATCAGTTTTTTCTTCAAGACTACTCTCCCCTATTTAGAGGCTTGGATTTTCAGAGTGCTTACAATGATAGATTCCCTGATTGTCAAAAAAACGACCCAAAAAGTAAATTAATATGTTCTACAAAAGTAGCAACCGTTTATTATGGTGATTTTATAAAACAGGCCGAGCCAGCATTAGTTGATTTAAATAACGCGTCCACACTGATGTACGAAAACCATAATCGCATGGACCGTATTATTGCGACTCTTTTTCCTCAAAACACAGATCAAGACCAAACAATCGCTGCAGATACACTAAAAAAATTCGACACTCATCCTCCTCTGCCGACTATAAGAAACCTTAACGAAAACTTATACATGAAGGCACATTGTCCTGAAGTGACCAATACCTTTCCACAATTTAGCAACTATAGTAGTATGAGTAGTTCTGAAAGACTTACGCAACAAAAACAAGATATAACCAACGTTATAAAAGCTTTACAAACTTGTAGAAATAAAAATGAACTTGTAAACCTTGAAACTTATAATTTGCTTTCCCCCAGTCAAAAAACTATTTTAGATGAGGTTTCTTTGTATGGACATAATGGTGGCCCTGTTCGTGTTAACCAATATTTTCAAAACTACGTTTCAACTCATAATATCAATAAAATAACTGCTGATGAGTTTAAAGGCACAGGACCTAACAGTTTTAGACAATTTATGGTGCAAAGAAACCAAGAAGAACTTCCTAATGGCCAAAAGGACAGGGACCCTAATGATCAAATGAGTAACTTTGTAACAAACGACAACAGTGAGTTAGCCCAACAAAGCAAAACCATAGGACGAAATTCATCTACACGTTTACATTTACGAGTCGTTAAAAGTAAAATTGACGAAATAAAAGACGGACTTAAAAATTCCCTGCAACGACAGCCAAGTGACCAACAAAGCAACCAACATTTAAATCGAATTCACAGGGGCATAGAGATGCTAGATCAATTTAAAACTGACGAAGATTTTAAAGAAAAGTGCAGCACGCACCTTCCTTTAAATTAAGTATAACTTTTTAAATATAGGATTTTTTTTTCATGAGCATAAATATAAATAAACGTTTCAAATGGATAGTTTTTCTTTTCACGGGCTTTATTTTATTTTTTAATCACTCAGCCCTATCCAAAGTAAAATGGAAAACTGAAGATCAGTTTCTCTTATCTTTAGAAAAAATTATTAAAAACATAGAAAACAAAGAATTCTTTTTTGATAAAAAAGAACTGATTCTCAACTTTAAAGAGGAGTTAGCTCATAATATAAGGTTTCTTGTGAACAACAAAAAGAGATCGACATCAGAAGCAAAATTACTTTACGCCCTTAATAAAATAGACTCCTATTTTACCTCTTTGGAAATTAAAATTTTTCTTATGGAAGAAAGTGATTGCCCAAATTATATGAGAAAATTAGATCGATTTTTTAATAATGAGCAGAAGAAAAAAGAAAGCCCTTACCAATTGATAAGAGCTTTATGTCATTCATAAATAATTGATGGTAAAACTGCCTCTATTCAACAATTTCAAGGACACTTCTTTTACGAAGCTTTGTGCTGGCTGCACTCAGGATTGTTCTCATTGAGCGAGCCGTACGACCCTGCTTGCCAATAACCTTGCCAAGATCATCTTTAGCCACTTTTAATTCAACGACTGTTGTTTGTTCGCCAGCGACTTCGTTAACTTCAACGCTCTCTGGACTATCTACTAAAGCCTTTGCCATAAATTCGACTAGATCTTTTAAGCTTCCTGGTTCCATTTGTTACCTCACCTTGCAGTGTTACTGTTGTACTTGCTGATTTCAGCTAGCAGGTTTATCTTGACTGCTAAATTTTTTAATTAAGCTTTTTACTCTTTGAGTGGGCTGAGCTCCTTTGCTCATCCAATCTTCAATTCTGTCCATTTTAAGGTCCAAGCCAACAGCTTTACCTTGAGCAAATGGATTAAAAGACCCTACAACTTCAAGAAATTTACCTGTGGCAGGCCTTCTGTTATCAGCTACAGTGACTCTGTATTTAGGGCTATGGGTCGTTCCAAAACGAGCTAATCTAATTACAACCATTAATATCTCCTATTTCACGAAAATGGTCTAAAAACACATTATTATAATATTAAAATATAAACAAACTCTATTGAGCCAAAGACTCAACAATTTAGCATTTCTACAACCATTAACGTTAAACTGCAAGCAATCTTTCTTTTCAGATGCAATACCTGAGGGGTTAGACATAAGTCACTCACTTAATTTCATATTGTAGATAACACCTTTTCACTCTGTAAAAAGTAAATAGCTTAACTTTATAGCTCTATTTTACCACTTCTTAATAGCTCTTGAGGCATAAAAAACGGTCAACAAGAGTGAAACAGCTTTCTATTTTAAGTTAATTTTTTGGGGTTATGGCACAATATGTCGCTTTTAAAAATGGCTTGAGCCTTATAAACCATCAAAACACCCATCAAAATCAACAGGTTTGACTTGAGCGCTAACAACCTCTCTTTTTCTTGGCCTCAACTTTGAAAGTAAATAACTGACTATCAAATTACTTGGAGAAAATAAGCATGATCAAGATCGTACTGATATTTTTAGCCCATCTGTCAATATTTAGTATATTGGGGGCATGTGCCCAAGATAAGTCCGCACGGGGTGGAAAAACCTACGTAACTGACCTGTCTGAAAAAGTAACAATCTCTTCCTTAAAAGAAGACCTCACTTTAGAACTGGAAAATGAAAGCTCCAAACTCAGGCAACTTCAAGAAGACCTTATGTTTATGCGCCAAGCCCATAATGAAAGTGAAAAAGTCTTTTTAGAGAGCCTCCAAAACCTTGCCGAAGATAGCAATAACCCTCCAACTCTTATAGTTTCTGATATTTTGACTCAAGCTGAGACATGGTCTAAAGACAAAAAAAATGTGGTTGAGGTAGAAACACAAATTCGTAAGCAAAAACATACCATTAAAGATCTTGGGTTTGATTTAAAAATAATTCAACTAGATCAGGCCATTCAATTAGAAGAAACCACGTTGCAAACATATGTTGAAAAAGAAGTTTCTCGTGAAAAGATTAATTTTAGGACTAAACACCTAGAATCACTTAAAGAAGACCTAAAAAAGGTTAAACTTGAGCAAGAAGAACACCAGAGCTCTCTTTAATAATAATAATAATAATAATACATATTTTCTACCAGCAAAAAAATCACTTTCACAGGAGAGCTTCTGCGAACTCAAGGCTTTGTGGAATCAATGAAAGTTCGAGCCTCCAACTCCCCTTTTGTTTTGTCTATATATATGTAAGATGTTTTGAACAATGGCCAAGGCCTTCTCAACGCCCACCTAAAGCAATGACTAACAAACTCATAAGTGAAAACTATCTATCCAAAGCTTTAAAAAGCTCTTTACTTACCAACAAATTAAAAAGCTTGGGGCCAAAAGTGACTGACACTTTACGGCTCATGTAAAAATATTAACAAAAGAATATTTACCCTTCTTTTCGTTAAAGCACAAAAAATGGGCTTTTCAGGCCATTTGCAAGATGGCACGCCCCTTGTATTGAACATATATGAATTAACACACAAGGAGAAATTAAATGAAAAAAAGCACTATAGTAAAAAGTATCTTATTATCGTTAGTAGCTACATCTATGATAGCTTGTAACGATAGCAACAAGAAAAAATCTAGCTCTGCAGACGCCAATACTGCTAACTGTGTTCAGGCCACTAAACCAGTTTCTGAAGCTGACGTTGCTGCAGATGTAGCTAAAAAAGAAGTTGTAGCTACTGAGAAGCAAGAACTAAACAGACAAATCTCTATTATCGAAGCTGAAATTGAGCAAGCTCGAATTCAAACGTATGGCGAGTTCGAAGATGCAAGCGCTGCTGCTCAGGAAGCTCTTAAAGTTAGAAATATGGTTTATGCAGACTCTTCTTCTACTCCAGCTAAAAAAATCAGAGTTGCTGATGCGCTAGCTGATTCTTTACAAACAGTAATTAATGCAAGAGCTGCTAAAAGTAACAGTGATGAAGAAATTCTTGTTAAAGAAAAGCACATTGAAGTGTTGAAAAACAACATTGAAATGCTTGATCTTGAAGAAAACATCTCTGTACATGATAATATCGTTAAAACTTCTGGT
>JAHDIR010000037.1 GCA_020630675.1 Bdellovibrionales bacterium | reverse complement strand
TATACTTTAGTCTTGGTTTGAGCCGTTTCGGTGACGTTACTTTCGGATCAATGCGTAATTTTTTAATTCGACTTTTATTTGAAGTGACTAATATTATAAGGCTGACAACAATAATTTTTTTAGCTAAAATTTTATTATGAATTTTGATGGGTATACAGCTTGCGAACTTATTGCTGGTTTAAAAAAAAGAACATGGTCTAGCGTTGAGTTAACCACTTATTACCTTAATAAAGTTAATAGAAGTCAATCTTGCGCTGTAGTCAGTGTTAATGAGCAGTACGCCTTAAACACAGCAAAAAAAATTGATAAAAAGCGCAATGAAGGTCAATACATAGGCTTATTGCAAGGCCTTCCATTTACAGTAAAAGATTCGTTTAAGGTCAGTAATCAAGTCACAACTTGGGGAATGAGTTTTTACAAGAGTTATAAACCTAAAAAGACAAGTCTTTTAATAGATGCTCTGATCAAAGAAGATGGTGTTATTTTCGGTCGTACGGCTGTGCCTACAGGGTCTTTTGATTGGAACTGTAAAAATCAAATTCATAGCGAATGTAAAAACCCATATGATTCGTCAAGAACACCAGGAGGCTCATCAGGAGGGGCTGCAGCGGCTTTGGCTTCTAAGTTAACACCCATAGAGATAGGCTCTGATATTGCTGGTTCCATTAGGTACCCAGCCCATTGCTGTGGAGTCTTTGGTCTTAGGACTACTGAGAACTGGTTGCCAATCAAAGATACAGGGCCTGAAAATGCCAAATTTCCTTTCTCTGGATTGGTAGTTCCTGGACCTATGGGTAATTCTATAGAAGATATTCAATTTATTTTGGACGTCATTGAAAAACATTTTCCCAACAAAAATAAAACAAAATATTTATCCACAAAATTAAAAAATAAAGTCGCTTATAATTACAAATCAATATACCCAAGACCATCTCTTGATGCTGAAAAGCTTTTAGGTAATTTAAATGACAATTTAATTGATTTTGGCATAACACTGGTTGATGATTTTCCTAAAATATCGATGGAGTTATTGTATAAAGATTGGTGTACGATCGTCGGCTATGAATACTCAAATTCATTGCCAAAATTGTTAATGTTAACTCAAATTAAAAAAATTATTTTAGATAATCTTTTCTTTAAAAAAATTGGTGATGGTTTTATGAGAAAACATTTATTGGCGGGAATGTCATCTACCCAAAAAGAATATAACTTAGCCATTGAAAGAAAGCTTCATTCCCAAAAAATAATTGATGAGTTTTTAGCCGAATACGACTTTTGGATTTTACCTAATTCTGCGATAGAAGCCTTACCTTTAGAGCTTTCGTCAAAAGAAATTAAACATGATAATAGAGTCTATGATTATACAACTTTTTTGGGTAATTACCTTTGTCCTACAGCAATGTTTGGAACGCCAGTTGTATCTCTCCCAATTGGTAAAATACAGGGCCTTCCTTACGGCGTTCAAGTTCATGGAAGAAAGTTTAGAGACCAAGCTTTACTGTCTAACTTGTCTCGAATATTCCCTTTTAAAAAAATTTAATTGATAATTTTTTTTAGTTTGATCATTAAATTAGCTTTAACATAAGCCTTCGGTTACAGGTGGGTAAGCTTGAAATATATAATTTTTAGAAAAAAATACAGTCTATATGCTTTTTGTGTGCACCAGAGCAGTTTTAAATAACTATAGCATGGTTCTTGCGGCTCACTAGGCTTAATCTATTTGATTTAAGGCAAGGCGGTAGTAATTATAGGTTGTCAGTTATGGGTATGTTGTTGGCATAAAAATTGCTAAAAATACGGCGTATCTTCTTACGAATTTAAATAGTAAAACACTGTTTGTTCGAATTTAAGTTCATCAACTAACGAGGTCATACAATCTATGAAAAAGTTATTTCTATCCTTAACAATTATTTATCTTTCTTTTTTAATATCATCAGTCTCCTTTGGGGCCCAGAAAATATGTAAAAGAGTGGTGCCAACTAAGAATAAGCCAGTGACTCAAGAAAGTGTTGCAGAATTAATCAAAGAGGAGCTTATTGAAACCCAAGTTTTAGATTTACACCCATCAAGATTTAGCTCAAGCCAAGTGTTGCTTTACGGCGCGTTGAAAAGACCGTTTTTAGTTCTACGCCCTGGTAAAACTGATGAGAGGATACTTGGGAAATCAACGGTCAAGAGATGGAAGTTTGCTATACTCTCTAGTGACCAAGACCCAATGCACCCCGAACATGCTATTAGAATTATTCATATCTGGGGTGTTAAAAATCCTAATAAGAAACTTTCAAAAAAGAATATAGAACATTTTTATTTGTATTTTGAAAGAGGGGAGTTTTATGACCTTAAAGTTCATAACGAAGAGGCAATCAGAAGAAGCACAAGTGATTGGCGATTTGGTAGTGGCCCAACTCTTTATAATCATGAATATTTTGAAATAAAAGAAACTCCTACTGGTGAACTGAAAATAGTTTATACCAGAGACATAATGTTTACAAATGGAGCTATTGAATACACATTTGAATTAAAAAATGAGCCTACCTATTTTTGGGGTGCTGATGCCATCTAACAATGATGCCATTTTATTTTTAAAATTTAATGCCTTTCCTTGTTTGAATTTGATTTTATTAATGACTCAGCCCCAACAAAGCAAGTATGAACAGTAAAAATATTTTTTTATTTGATGGTTGGGGGGCTGCCTTAAGTGTTTTTATGCATGGAATGGTATTGCCTTTTTTAAGTGAGTATATAGGGTTACCCAAGTCTGTTCACTATCTATTGGCTTTGTTCCCTTTTATTTACCTTTGTAACTCCTTTTTTTGTTACTTTAAAGTTAATCATAATAAACCTATTTGGTTGCAGATTGTTATTTCGGGCAACCTACTTTATTGTTTGATAACGAGTTGTGTGATTATCAAATATTGGCCTTCACTAAAAAATTATGGTTTCATCTATTTTCTCTTAGATTATCTGGCTATTTTTTTTGTGGTGTATATAGAGTTTCGTGTTCTGCTTAAGTTAAAAAAATGAACATTTATAAGCCTTTTTAAATCCAATTATTATCAAATAGCGACCTTTTAGATAAGAAAAGTCTATATTTTATCTTTAAGTCATTAAGTCATTAAGTCTTTAGTTGGGTTGTATCTTTTTGAGTCGTAAGGATTCTAAATTACTTATAAATAAGATATAATTTATTAAAGGGTCTTTGTTAGGCCTTGGGCGGGGGCCATGAACTTAGAGAAAAAACTTACTAAAATAGTGTGTCTAGCCTTTTTGACGTCCATGTTGTTTTTTTATAATAACTGTACCCAAGGTTTTAAATCGAACTCCACAATTGATCTAACAAGAGATTTTAGCTCTGAGGGTACACTCATCAATGGTGTATTAATTAAAACAGCTAACTGCTCTGCTGCCGACGCCTATGAGGCAAAAAATTCAGTATTAACCCGTATAAGCAAAAACTTTTTAAAATACAGTGTATTCGATATTACAGGCGTAAATATTCAAACTTGGGAAGAATACGAACTTTTGCCTGCTGATTTTAAAAGTATAAAAGGGCTCAGTAATGACGGTCGAATGCAAAGTCATCAGTCCTCTGATATAAATGATTATAGGAATTTATTTAGCAAATTATCAAAGACTTTGGTGAGTAAAAAAACGGGACCTTTTTTTTCTTGTACTGACTGGGGCACTAGTAATGACTGTATGGACGAACTCATTGAGGGCGTTTTTCAGCTTGCTCATCGAGGGGCTCCTAATTTTGAGTTATTAGCAGCTATAAAAGGCAATTATAATGCCTTTACAAGCAGAGAAAAGGTGTTGGAGTTTGCCGTATTTTCTGTATTTATGGCTCCTGAATTTTTGTATCACCTTGAAGGTTTGCAAAATTCTGAGAGTCATGAAAAGTCTTTATTAATAGCTAATCGATTAGCATCCCTTCTTTGGTCGACGAGTCCTGACAAAAAATTACTGTCCTTGGCTAAGGATAAAAGCCTGCTTGATCAAAGTCAGCTGGCTGAGCAGGTCAGAGAAATGATTGATGATGATCGGTTTTCAAGATTTTATGACACATTTGTAGGGGGATGGTTGTCATTGAATAATGCAAAACAAAACTTTGAAAACGAAGGAAAGAAAAACGTAAGCCTTATAAATTCACTAATCAATGAGCCAAAGCAAGTTTTTAAATATATTGTTGAAAATGATTTACCAATAAATGATTTACTCATTGGTAATTATACGATCTTAGATGATAACCTAGCTAACTACTATGGCCTAACCAACTCTGGTTTAAATACAAAAAGTCTTAGTGATAAAAATAGAATAGGAATCCTGATGACTCCAGCTTCTATTGCCGGTAATAGTGTCACAACCTCGGTTGCCAGCGACACAAGCCCTACGCATAGAGGTTATAATATATTAAAAAAATACTTTTGTTTACCTCCTGACCCCCTTCCTGCTAATTTACAAGATGTTGTTGGTGACTTGAAAGAATCCTTTGCTCAACATAGCTCAAAAAAAGCAGCTTTAGCCGGTTTGCAATTTGGAACTTGTGGGGGGTGCCATAAGCAAACAGACCCTGTGGGCTTGGCTTTAGAAAACTTCGATAGTTTTGGACACTTTAGAACAAGTGAAAATGGTGCTACGATTGACCCATCGGGAAAGCTTGTGACAGGTGCACAGTTTCAGGATGCCATTGGTATGATGTTACAGTTTGATAGGTCTGATATATATGATTTTGAAAACTGTTTAACGCATTCATTGGTGTCCTATGCAAAAAAAATTACCCTCAATCGAAATAATTTATGTTTAACAAAAGAAGTGCCTGTTACAAAGAGTATGAGCTTTACCAGTTTATTAACTGAAATCGCGTTAAGCGATGATTTTTCGAGGTGATGGTATGAGTAAAAAATGGTTGATAAACCGAAGAACTGTCCTAAAAACCGCATTGTTTAGTTTGCCATTACCTTTGTTAGACGTAATGATTTTTAATAAAAAAGCTTATGCGCAAAGCAACAATCAGCCCAATTTAATTTTAGACTTATACCCTAATGGCTTTTACTCTCCTGATGGTGGAGCACCCAGTTACTTAATTGATGAACTCAATAAAATTCGTTCTGTGACAGATAAAGTAAGTGTTATTTCTGGCCTCAGGCATCCTGGGCGTGATGAGGGCACATTAGGAACTCCTCATCATCAAAATTATATGAGTTTTTTAAGTTGCGCAGGATACAAAAATAATAAAAATAGCAACACCGGATTTACCAAAACTTTTGATCAAGTGATTGTAGATGAAAACTCGATATATGCAAATCATGCTATTCGTACGTTAGCCCTAAATGGCGGAGACACAGTTAAATCAGACGTTAGGCCCATTCACGAAGTGAATTTGTCTTGGATAAATCAAAGCACTCCTGTTGATTCTATAAGTGACCCAAGAAAAGCTTTTGATAAAATAAATTCATTTGTCGGGAGTGCTAACAATACGGCAACGGCAGGTGATGATAATGCAGCTAAGCTTGATATCTTGGGGGCAATAAAAGATCAGCGCGATAAATTGAGCCGAATTGTGAGCACTGAAGATAGAAGACGTTTAGATGCCTACTATACTGGTCTTGATGAAGTTTTAAAGTCATTTAATAGTGATCCTATTCAATCAACATGCTCTATGAATATGACTAGACCTGGAAATACAAACTATTTACAAAAGATAAGAGCTATGCAGGATTTATCGACGCTGGCTTTACAGTGTGGTCTGACAAAAGTCGTTACTTTAAAAAGAGATACGACCAGTGGTGATAATTTTAATTTAGGTTTTCTGGGAATAAACAAACGTTTTCATGATATATCCCATTATCTAGAAAGTGGAGGTAGTTCTGTTAGTGATTTGCAGAAAGTTAATAGTTGGATAACGAATGATTTTAAATCTTACTGTACTAGAATGAACGGTGTTAAAGACCCTCTAGGTCAATCCTTACTAGATAATAGCTTGCTAGTGCACGGCTGTTGGCAGGGAGATTCTCAGCGCCATCGAAACGAAGGTTTAGTAGTGACTCTTGTCGGAGGAGCTGCTGGGCGTTTAAAGTTAGGAAAGAATATAAATGAAGTTCAGAACTTATCAAACCTATGGTTAACAATCATCAACGCTTTTGGTAAGTCTGTGTCATCTTTTGGTAAAGTTGACCATAAATACGGTATAAGTGATCGTGAACTTTCACAGTTAAAAGTTTAATTAAAGGCAGGCTCTATCTAAGTCGGATAAATATTCTTCAATATTTGTGTAGCCATCATTATCTTTGTCATCTGCAGCGTCTTTTTTTCCTACGATGAGTCCATTTTTTCTTTCCCACTCATCTGACATTCCGTCCTGGTCAGTGTCAAAGCTGCTTGGGCGACTAAAGTTGGTGTAGAAAGAGTAGTCTCTTATTCCATTATTATGAATTCCGACTTTTCCGGTGCCTGTATATAGCTCGTTGACAATTCTCTGGTCAACAGCGTCTCGTCGTGGCGAACTTGCACCGACGCAATTCATGTGTTGACTATTTTTTTTAGCCATATTTGTAATCAATGTTGGTGAAGATGCGCCCCAAGAAAAATCATGAGGGGAGCCAAGCTGGTTGTTTTTATGTTGAGTCATCAATTCAGCTGTTTTGTTTATGTTAGTGGTAAAGTACTGATCTTCTAAAGAAGTACTGATGGGTAGAATATTTCTTTTATACACTAAGTAGGGGCATTTGTACTTTAAGTTGCCACACTCGGGTGCGACTGCTCCCTCTGAGTTTGGTCCTAAAACGTATAGATTATTTCGGTAACGAACATCCGTAGCGACTGTATTACTATAAATAACTGCTGTAGCATACCAGTTGTAAATAACAGAATTTACCATTTCTATTTCACATGAGTTAGCATTGTAATTTCTAGCAGCGTTATGAGCTAAAAAGTTATTTGCGTAAGTAATTTTGTTTGGCCTTTTTGATGTGCTTGCATTTAAGCAACTAGCACCCATGGAGTGGTAGAACTTAAATTTGTTAGAGAGAGAGTGCTTACTGTTGGCATCTCCCTCAGTGATCATTGAATTTACTACGGAAACATTATGAATCGCTGGGTTGTTATTTTTTGTCATCCAAATTTGTAAATTGGCGTCGGTTCCCCATGAAGCGCTCATATGATCTATGTATATGTTATGAGCTCCATAGCCGATCATAAATGCACGCCCTATATCGGAATTACCTCCTGTGTCGGCGGGGTCTGTTGCTCTAAAGCGGCAATGTCGAATGATAATGTTATTGGCCGCTGGACCATTTAACACAAACCGACTAAAGCGAAAGGCAATTCCATTTCCAGGAGCTGTATGGCATGCAATCGTTAAGTTTTGTTTTTGTAAATCAAAGCTCTGGCGGTTGTCACCAATAATTCCTGAAACATTAAATACAATAGTTCGGTTGCTTTTGCTCACAGCCTCGGCAAAAGAAGTCAGGTTGTCATTGGGATCAATTTTCAACGATAATGTATTGACGATTACAACTTCATGGCCTCGCCCTCCGGTTACGTTTTTACCGCCACCAATGGCTCCTGGCACAGCCAGTAGAGGGCCCTGTGCGCCGTTGGTAGGTGATGTTTCGCTACCAGGTAAGTTCTCTGTTGGTGGGGGTTCAGGTGTCGAGGGGGGCATGACATCAGGTGACGAATTGTTGTCTTCACTTTCAGTCACATCTGTTGGCTGACCAATTGTTGAAATATTATCTTCATTGGAGCTTGGCTCATTGTTGAGTACTGATGGAATTGAACTGGAGAAGCTACCTGGAGTATTTGCATCAAAAGATCCACAGTTTTGATATAGAAATAAAATGGCTATCGATGAGGTTAAATAAATATATTTTTTCAAGAATGCACCCGTTTACTTTGTTCAATCAAAAAAATAGTTTTCACTCAATGACCATTTTGGCAAATGGTTACTTATTTATCTCTTAAAACAAAAGTTTATCCCTTACTATATCATGAGTTTTATTAATTAAAGTAGCAAGTTAAACTGACGTAGGTCTTACTTTGAGACATATACAGGTTAAGATTACATAAGGCTTGTCCTGCGTTTTCGTATGAATTAAATGACTACAAACTTAGACTTTAGCCTTAGTTTTCAACGAGTTTAAACGCCCCCGTATATTTATTGTTAAGTCGCTGTAATTTTTAGATTTTTTTTTAAGTTACCAACAAAAATTGACGATAAGATATGAAGAAGGTGTGCCATTAATTTATTGATTAAAATTTTATGTTTAAACATATTTCTCTTTTTCTTCATAAGTTCTTGTAGTTATGAAAAAACAAAATTTGAAATTAGTTCTATTTTTGAGCCAACTTGGGACTTTTCAAAGACCTCTGAAATTACCTTCGACAAAAATTTTGTCGAAGTAAAAGATGGGAAAGTTCAACTTAAAGCTCTTGATTTAAAGCGAGATGGTGATGACTTTGACGGTAGTCGTTCAAGAGGTCTTTATGTCAATAATAACAACTTAGTTTCAATTCTAGATTCAAAAAATTCAAGTCGTTTAGATTTAAGAAATATCTTAACATCCAGATCTACACATCTTACTGGTTATTGGAAAATGGAAGGCAATGTCTTGAATGAAGTCACTTCAAATCATGGTCAGCTTATTAGCAGCCCATTCAACGTCGTCGATTCTAAAGTAGGAAACTACTCTTTGCAATTTGATGGAGTTGACGATGCTGTAATTCTTTTGGACGAAGAGAATATAAGCCCTGGAGCCGAAGACTTTACCTTAGCAATGTGGTTTAAGTCTGCGGTAGATAATAATTGGTTATATCATAATTATGGAACTAACTTAGCAAATGCGTTTGGAATAGGTATTAATGGGGGGAATGTTCAAGCAATTGCTAGAGATGTTGTTTCGAATTCAGTGACTCCTCTCACTTCAGGTTATGATTATAATGATAATGAATGGCACCATGTTGCCTTCGTTCGAAAAGGAGATCTTTTTGAGTTATATTTGGATGGAGCCTTAGCTGATTCAGAAGTTAATGCCCTTGTAGGAAGTGTTGACGTCAATGGTGGTGTTCCACCAAATTTTGGTAGGATATCACATTTTAATACAAATTATTTCACTGGAAATTTGGATGAAGCGGGTTTTTGGAAGTATGGGTTATCTAGCAAAGAAATCGCAACGATATTTGAAAATCAGTCATTAAATTTTATTTCTTTGTCTCCTACTTGGACTCCTAAGTGGGATAACATTGTAGGCTACTGGAAAATGGATGGTAATTGGCAAGACTCCTCTGGAAACAAAAGGCACGGAGCAGCTAACGGTTCTCCTTTGTTTTCAAGTACTGCAAAAGTGGGAGACTGGGCAGTAGGCTTTCCTGCCAATAGTAACTTGGAAACAGATAATACAGAATCTGTCGACTTTACTATGGGACTAAGTTTTTCGTTATGGATTTATCTTGAGGATTATTTTAGTGGTTATGCGGTTCAGCCTTTTAATAAATATAATACAACTGCCGACTCACCATTTTCACTTTATTTGTTTGGAGATGTTAATAGTACTGCTAGCCCATGTCCAAGCTGTAGGGGAGACCTTGCTGTCATTGGTAATTCAAGTGGTTCTTGGGGGGTTCTTTCAGGTCTTCACCAAGATCTTCCTTTGAATCAGTGGCACCATATAGGTTTTGTCTATAGTGTAGACCTTGGAGGGCAACTATACGTTAATGGAAAGAAGTCAGGTGCAAAGTATGGTAGTGGCGCTTTAGCAACAAATACAGAAAAAATAAAATTCATTAACAATACAGGTGGTGGCCCCTCAGGGGTAATTATTGACGAAACATCTATTTGGAATATTTCTTTAGATGATGAAGAGATGTATTTAATTTATAACCGTCAAAAACAAAAATACGCTGGCCACTATGACTCAGAAGTCATTGATTTAGGAAGTGTAACTTCTGCTTGGCCAGATTTAAGCTGGTCTACAAACTTACCCTTTGGTAAGGCACTTATTGGTGATTCTGAAATTAGTGGTAACCTTCAAGGTGAGAGTTTATCTGATTACGCCAACCTTAGTAGCTCCTTCAATTTGGGTTTAGTGGCAAACTGGAGTTTTGAGCAAATATCAGCAACTGCGGGTAGTTATAATGATTTTATGGACAACTCTGGTGCAGGTAACTCTTTGGAAGCGTCCTTAACTGGGATTGGTTTTGAGAGTATTGGTGTAATAGGTAAAGGAGTTGCACTTGATGGTGTATCAAACCGGATATTTGCCGATGATACCAACTCTTTAGATGTGAGTGAAATTACAATTTCAATATGGGCTCTTACAACAATAGATAACCCTTTTAATGGTTACCTCTTAGATAAAATTTATCTTTATACAAATGCGACTGATGGTTACGGTTTAGCAGTTCGAGGTAATAGTACCCCTTCAGGTACATCAAGTGTCATAAGGTTTGAACTGGGAACAGGAGCAAATCACATAATTAGTTCACCTAATTTGAATATTAAATCGGGGGTATGGAATCATTACGTAGCTTCTTACTCAAGAGCAACAGGTTCAAAATTATATTTAAATGGTATACAAATATATTCTGACCAAATAGATAGAGGTGAAATTCTAGGAAACAATAGGATTTTAGATTTAGGTCGAAGAAGTGGTTCTACATTAGGTTATTGGCAAGGAAATTTCGATGAAGCTGCAATATGGAATAGGTCTTTGAATAATACTGAGGTTCAAGAGCTCTATCGCCGTGGCGCTAACCGCATTAAATTTCAGGTGAGAAGTTGTGTGGACTCCACTTGCGAATGTAAAAGCTTTAATGTGTCGCCTCAAGGAAACGCTAATGATTGCGATGGTGACACTATTGTGAACGCCTTAGACTTTGATGATCCCCATAAAGCAAAGTTCATAGGGCCTGGCGGAGACGGAACCACTTATTACTCAGAATTGTTTAATAGAAATTCAACGAACCTTAATTTTAACTGTGGGCTTAACACCTCTGACAGCAACGGTAATATTTGTGTAAATGATGAAATCAGCTTAGAGGGCGGGCCTAAGCCAACAAGACCAATCATTGATTATACAAATTTTCCACTTTCGGCCAAACCGTTGAATAATCGCTACTTTCAGTACCGTGCGTATTTAGAAGCCGATGAAAATTTAGCTTGTAATGGTAGCCCATGCCTACCAGAGCTCACCTCTGTTGATTTAAACCCAAGTGGTCTTGAGAGATATTTTGGCGCTGTTCAAGAAGTTAAGCCGGTGAAAGCCTTTGCTTATAACAGCATTCAGTCTATTGAAATAAACGCTGATGATTGCGTGACATATCAGTTAAGCCCTGATGGCATTAATTACTTTTATGTAAGTAGTGGAGCTTGGGTAGCTGTAAGTGAGGCCAGTCATCGATCAACACGGCTAGACCTTGAAAACCATATCGTTCAATTTTCTAATGATCGTGGGCCAGGCTTTTTGCATATAAAAGCATTTTTACAAACAAACACCAATCAAACATCTTCATGTAGCCTTCGTACAATTGAAGTAATATCAGTTAAAAAATAAATATAAATTTAAAAAAATTTCTTTGAAAAACTTATTTGGGGGCTAATAAAAAACTGTGTCTAAGCGAAATGGGTAGGGGCAGTAGTAAATGTGTTTTAATTGAAAATAGGTTTACGCTTATTTTAAAGAATTAGAAATTTTTTCATGCCATGTATATATCTAGTTAAATTTGTGATATCCAGTGGACTGTAAGCTTAATAACAAGCTTATTGGAGGGGAAATGACAAAACTACTATTAATTTTATCAATGCTTTCAGTAACTTTTTCAGTAAATGCCATCGAAGTAAATTCTAAGTGTACACAAGACATAAAAGAAAAAGCATCTTCATTATTGGATTCTCCACCAAGCACATTTTCAGTGATAAATGCTCCAGCCGGTTTCGTTGAGTTCACCCTGCAGGCTTATCATGTGAAAGATATAAATTCTGATTCGCTAGTAGGTATTGCCATTGCAAGTAGAGTTTTAGGTGAACCAAATCAATGTAATGTCATGGCGTTAACTCTCGTTAATCAAGATTAATTTAAACCTTTTCACAGAAAATTTAATCAGGGTTATACTGTTGATTGCATAAACAGTGTCAACAAGTTGCCATTGCTGAGTAGTTTAAAGCAAGGTCAATGAGATGAGGTTGTAAAATCTCAAAACGTTACATAATTTTTGGTATGTTGATTGCTTCTTATTATGCAATGAACCTTCGATCTGCTTTATTAATTTTATCTTCATTTGTTATTGTCATTTGTTTTCAAAACTGTGGATCACAGTTTGAGGGTGTGACTCAGACTGAATTGTTAGAAAAACAGTACTTGGCCCAGTCACAATCAAGTCCCTCAAATGATCAGGAAGAGCCCATGGTGGCTACCAATAATGATTCAGATGGTTCGCTCTCCACATTAAAATTATTATCGCAAAAGGTATGGCAAGTTACAGATTCCTCTGTGAAAGTTTCATGGACCACTAGTCACTATACTCAAGGTTATATTGAATATGGTTTAAGTACTAGCTTAGGGTTTTTCTCAGAAAATGAAGAGTCATTTAAATACAATAAGCACAACCAAGTGTTGTCTGGGCTGTTGCCTGGAGAAAAATATTATTTTAAAATTCATGCTAAAGATGAGGCTGGTCATTCATTTGTGTCATCAATCAAAAATTTTACGACCCTTGAAAAGAGTGAAGATCTGGGGCCTATTGTTGTTAGTGGTAATAACTATTTATTTTATGGCGGGTTTGAAGGAAATGAAGGTCAGTATGCAAGTACTGAATTTAAAGATTACTGGGGCATTAGGTGGAGTGCTTTAGGCAACTATGGTCGTTTTACCACCGATAAAGATAAAAGTTACAGAGGTCAATCCTTATTGGTTCGTTATCCGGGAGTGAATTTAGTTAGTAGTTTGAGAGTTTCTTATGCTACTGATTTTAAAAAGCTTAAAGTAGAATTAAAAGAGGAAGCCTATTTAAGGTATTATGTGAAGTTTCACCCAGGTTGGGAGTGGGTTATTTCTGGAAAGTTTCCAGGGTTAGCTGGCCACAATTCAATAACGGGAGGAGACGCTGTAAACGGTAAAAATGGTTGGAGTCAGCGCTGGGGTTGGTATTATGGTGAGGGACCTAGTGCTCAACGTAAAAAAGGAGTTCCTATTATTTACTCTTATATCTACGCTAAAGGTAAAGATATTAAAACTTCAAAGTATGGATTTAAATTTCGTTTATATGATCAACAGACCAAAAAAGAAATGGTTTATCCAGTGGGTGAGTGGGTATGCCTTGAGCAAAGAGTTAAGCTTAACGATGTCGGCAAGCCCAATGGTATTATTCAAGCCTGGGTGAATGGTGAAATGGGACTTAATTATAATGATATTACTTACAGAACTACAGAAAACGAAGAAACTATGATTGGACAAATGCTATTTAGTACATTTTACGGAGGGGGCGGAAACATATACGCCCCGACGAAAGACACTTATGCCTCTTACGATGATTTTGTAATTTCTGAAAAACGAATAGGTTGTCACTAGTGTCAAGGGTTCAGTTCTGAAGAGAACTGACAACGACTGAGGTGAAAGTTGCAATACAATGTTTCCTGGCCGGATTCAACTTTTACAAAATTTAAACTATCTTCATTTTTAACATCTGTTTGGCCAATTAAAAAATAAAAATCAGCCTGGTCATCATATATAACATTTAAAAACTTTGAGCTAGAAACCAAAATATTACTATGAGTAATATGATTATGTTCATAAAAAATATCTAGAAGTTTAATTTCGCTATAGATGTCATAAACTCGATCTCCTAAAACTTCGTAGGCTTGCTGGTAGGCTTCAATATTGTCAGGATCGAGCTTGTTAATAGTTAAGTAATGGCTAAAGCCTGCAGCCTGATCTAAAGTTAAAGGTTTATCCATAAGAGTATTGTCATTGCCAACTAGTGAGATTTTAACTTGCTCTTTGTTAATTAATTCAGAGTTAAATATAAGAACAAAAGGAAACTTTAGTTCACTTTGCTCTAGTTTGATCAATGGATTTTGGTGAAACTGAGCGGAGTCTTCGTTATTTATAAGGTAAAAGTACTCAACCAGCCCACTCTCTCTAATAATAATATTATGGTTAGAAGGGATTTCTGGTGTTGAATTGGGATTATTTTTTAATGGCATAAAAGGTAGAGTTTGTACGATAGGGTCCGTGGCATCACGTAATATAGTTTTTAATGGTTGTAAATTGAGTGCATAGTGTCCATCAAAGTTATCAAAACTAATAAGTAAGTGATCACCAAAAGGAAATAGACCTTTAACTGTATTATCCGCAGAGGCTTTAAACCTATTATATAATTTTAATGGGGTTTCAAATTCATTGTAGGGAAAACTCATTATATTTTGAGAGTTGGGTAGAAGAATTAAATGACCATTGTGTAGAATAAAATTTTTAATACTAAAATTAATTTCAATGTCGTACTTTTCAAGCCTTTTGTTGTTTTTGGCGTCCCAGAAGTAAAAACATTTATCTTGGCTATCAAAAAAACTATAAATGTGATTAATTTTATCATAGCTGCTGGTTTGAATTTTATAATTTGAATAATTAATAGATCTATTTTGGCAGCCTCGTTTAATTTTAGGGGAGGCTGTAGGTTGGTTTTTAGCTTTGCATTGTCCTGCGGTGAGAATAAACAAGAACTGACTAGAAAGTTCATAATTGTCTGTTTTTTCAATCCCCATTAAGCCAAACAATTCATGCATTAATAAAGAGTTTTTTCGATGGTTTTGTATCCATAAGTTACGGTCTATGTATATAGTGTTAAGGTCAGGAATATTAGCTGCAGTCCTTGTTTTTCCATCAACAATAATTTTTTTGTTAATATAGTTGTTTTGATCAAAAAAGATATAAATTTGATTGTTTTCATCAATCACTTCAGTTTTAAAAGCTTCAATTTTTTCTATTAATTCTTTTCGTGAGAACGAATAGTTTTGTAAACAATCGTCAGAAAGTTCTCTAATTTTACTAATAATAAATGTTTTGAATTCACGAACGTCTTTTAAAACAGGTATGAGGTCGCCGCCATTTATCGCTGAGCCGCTATCGTTACCATTCAGAATAGTATGGCCTCCTTCATGCTTATTGCTGTTAGAATTTGAGTGGCCCTGTCTATTTTGATGAAATGGTTGTGAGTTTATTTGTAAATAATCATAAGCTTCAATTTCTTCGGAAGATTCAAGCATGCAAGAAATATCAAAATAACAACTATCAGTATGTTTTTTTGGGATATGATTGTCTGCCAAAATTTTGGTAGAGATAAAAAAAAGAATTAAAAATATATAAATTAATCTAAAGTTCATCTTCATAAAATTCTTCACTATTTGTACAAGGGTAGAGTTGAACATTTAATTTGTAGACTTGAGACTTTTCGGCTCCAGACGACATTAATGAAACAAGCTGTTTTTGAAAGCTTCGAATGAGTTGTTGGGCCTCTTTATATTTTTTAGGGGAGCAAGAAAAAATTGTACTTGTTAGGTCTCTTTTGGATGTCGGTAGAGCATTAATCTTATCCATAGCCTCTGTTAAGGTGTTCTTGTGTAAGTTACGAATAGCTGTACTCTTAACCCCATCACTTGTTTTATAATAAGAGTTTATTTTTTTATGGTTTTTCTCTATATTAATATCTTCTCTTTCCACTAAAAAATTTAATGAGGTTCTGACGTCATCAATATTTGCTCCGAGCTTATTAGCTATCCAAGAAGCGTCCAGTTCAAAATTATTTGTTTCACTTAAGGCCATAATTTTAAAGTTTAAATCAGTACTTAATAAATCATTCAATTTGTCGCAAGAAATTTCCTTGTAAGACGAAAAGTTACTAAAGTATTTATCAAATATAAAGTTTTCGTAGTTAGATTTTTCAGAAAACAAAATTTTATGAACGTCATTTTCTTCAACATTAAGTTTTTCTAATATTTGAGACACCTTGTTTCTTGAAACAGGTCTTTTTCCAGATAAAATTTGTGACAAATTCCCTGAGTTCATTCCCAGTTTTTTTGAAAATGATCGTAAGGAGTAACTGGCATTTTTTGCTTTAGAAGCTGTTAAATAACCTCTCAAGAAATGACCAAACTGCATTTGATAGTGTTTCATTATTATTTTATATATCTTTTGAAATCAGCTCGCCATTTTAAAATACTGCCACTGTAAAAAAAACAAGCCAAGATGACGTCTTATCAAAGTTTTTAATGATTTCAGCAACGTACACGAGGTTATCTCTTGAGTGCTTCTCTTTTTTGAAGCACATATTTTCAATTTTAAGAAGCACTTTATATGTCAATATTTCTGTCCTTGCACTTGCTCAAGTGCTTGATATTACTGTGAAATAATATGTTTTACCTTTCATGCTGTTAATTTGTTTTTTTGACAGCAAATTAAGCTCAGTGCAAAAACCCTTAAGAGCTTAAGGAGTATTTATAACTTTTTTGGCTCTAGAAATTAAAAAAAATCAATGAATCAAAAAGGGGACAATGAATGAATATAAAACATTTTTTTTACATACCTTTACTAACGAGTACCTTGTTGGCTTGTTCTACAATAAAAAAATATAAACCAAAAAATTACATTAAAAATAAGCCCACAGCTCAAATTCAAATTGATGGAATAAAAACAAACTTTAGTTATAGCTTTTTGGGTTTTGGGTCACTAAGAGAGACTATACTTTATATTTATCAGGAAGGTAACAATTGCTATGAATTATTAGGGTATATATCAGCAGACAGGAACAAGAGTTCAAAATTTTATAAAATACCATCAGGTGTTAATACTTATATAAAATATGAACGAGTGGTTCAAAAAGCTAGCGGTCGAACGATTAATATTAATAAGTCTCACTCATTTTTTGTATTTAAACCTGTTGAGGGGCATAAGTACCGCTTTATCCTTGATGAGTCAGTAAAAGGCATGACTGACCTTGATGTTTTTCAAAATAACTCAAGTGGAAAACACATAAACTTTCGAAATTATTATGACGAAAAATTAGACAAAGTTTACAAAAAGGAGTGTAAATCATGAAGACATATTTGATCTTATTGTTGCCGTTGTTGTTAATTTTTTTTTCGGTCAATTGCACGAATTTAAATCACAATCCTGAAGAGTTTAAAAAAGAGTTTAAAAAAAATAATTTAAAGCTATTAGCCTTAAAAAGCAAAAGTCAATTATCTAGATTACTTTACAATCAATTCAATCGTTGTTTTCAAAAAAACACATTTGCCGAACCAGGCTTTAAAACTGAAATTACTTATAATCCTATTTTGGTTAAAATGAAAACAAGCAATATTGAATTGCAGGTAAAGAGAAATTTGGTTGTGCAGGGCACGTTTGGCAAACCGATTATTGGCAATTCTTTTGAAGCCATAGCTGAGATTTCATCACCAAATAATTCAGGCACGTCCAATTTGAAGGCAATTTGTCGAGAAAAATATGTTTGTCGGGCTATTGAATTATGGTCCCAAGATAAATCAAGGGGCTGTCCTTCAAAAGAATAATTGTTGTAAACTATTAATCAATCTATTGGAAGTAACATATTGATAAAAGAGCTACTTCCTTTGATTTTTTTTCATGTAAATACACATTGCCACAGTCTCCATCTTTATTGCCATCAGACCCTTCATAAATATCAATATCCAACGTATCAATCATTAAAAATTCAGTCAGTGATATGATAGTATTATTGCTAATGGCAGCAGGTTCTGTCCTTGTGTTATCTGAAGTGAGAGAAGAAAAATCTAAATTTCCTATATGAATATTTACTTTATTTGGTATAGAATAATATCCCCAATTGTCATAACGACTAATATATGTCATCTGTTTTAAGGAGTTTATAAAGTCTTCATTTTCTTTTTTAGAGTTGAGTTTGTAAACAGATTTGTGAAGATCAAGCTCCTTAAGGAGACTAAAAGTAGAGTCTTCAATGTTAATCTGTTCCCAAGTAGCAGCAATAGAAGTAAGGCTAAAGTTAGTAATTAAAAGTAAGATAATAAGCTTCATTTAATTCTCCCTGTAAGTTGTTATGAAAATACAGTTATCATATTTACAGAAGCTTTATGTACTGAATATTTTGCTAATTCAAAGAATAGAAAGATTACAATAACCAATCTTATAATCATGTTTATTTGAAGTTGACGGTATGTAATAGCTCATTCTCATCATACTCTGTACTATAGCTCCTATGAAAATTGATTTTTTTCAGCAATTCAACAATGGATTGGCTGGGGTTAATGGCTTTGGCCAGCCTTTCACAATATGTCTTACGGTCTAATTTTAGTTGGAACTCTATTAGGTCGTCGGCAACGATAAAGTAATAGGGCTCTAGACCTTGTTTATTAGCAACTTCGGCTTCAAGAGGCTGTATAAAAAAATTATGTTTTGATGGGTTTAAGAAAAAATAGGCGGTCAGTTTTGCACGAACCTTTTCTATTTTTAAGCTAGTTATATTACTAAGCTGATTCATTTGTTCATCTGGTCGGCCATTACTAACCTTAACCGAGACAGATATATTTTTTTTATCATCATGACAGTTAAACTCTTGGTTTTTTATGGTTAGGTGTAAATAATTTAATGGGTAAACAAAAATTTTTGTGCATTCTTGGTTAAATAAATAGTTTTTTTCAGGGATTATTTCATTGATCAAGCTAGATTGACAGTATAGGTGAGAGTCAAATACTGGGTGATTTTGACCTTTTGCATGGCTTCTATGTATTATTGTAAAAGAAATAATTATAATTATATATAAAATTATTTGGGCTCGCATGTGTACCACCTAGAATCATTGTTGTTGTCTTGATTGAGCTGCCTATTGTGTGAATATATTCCAAGGCTTACTCTGTCGATGCTTTTAGTTTTTGAGTTTACATACACACTCAGTTTCCACTGTTGCATTTTACCATAGAAATCTTCATCAATTAAATCCCAATATGTATAATTAAAATATCCATGACCACTGACAAAAAGGCCTTCGTTTGATTGTATTTTGTTTGGTTTGTCAGGTAACCTAATTTGTACATATCCTTCTTGCCCTTTTGAGTTAATAACTAAAACTTCTCCAATAGGTGAGTTGTCGTCAAACTCTCGAGATTTGTTATTGCAAGTAGTGACCTGAACTTGGCACCCATGGAGTTCGTTAATATTTTTCATTTTTTTAACCCAAGTATGTAGTGTTTGAGCCTCTTTATAGTTTTGCAAATAAGATGGGCAATGATAGGCCTGAGCATTATCAGAAATTAAATAAAGTAGAGTTATCAAGTGTAAGGTTTTAATAAAAAGTTTCATATAAGTACTCCTGTTCTAATTGTTTGGGAAGAATTTGCGCTAGCTCACTAGAATCTCGTGTAATTTTTTTTGCTAATTGTAAATTGTTTTGAAAAAAAGCAAGAGGTGAGGAATCAGGGCTCTGTGACTTAGTATCCTCATATAAATCTATGCCGCTATAAATAAGTTCTCCATTTGTGTTGATATGAAAGATTACTTTTTTAGAAATATCGATAAAATAAATTTTTAAATAGTTAGCCAATAATTTTTTATCAAAATTGTCTATGGCTACATCTTTATTAATTAGGTTTTTCAGTTCATTCAGAGCTTTTTTTCGAAACATATCTGCTAAAAAATATTTATTATTAAAAATTGATTTTTTATGGTTAATAAGTTTTAAACCAGGTTCGCCTTTGTGTGATTTTATAAGTTTATATTTATTTTTGACAGATTCAGGTAGCCAGCTAATCAGAGGCTGACTATTTTTACTTTGACAATATTCATGAGTAGAAACTTCAAATTGAATCAACAATTTGTTGTATAAAGAGCTAAATTGAATATCGACATCAAATAACTGTCTGTGATTAATGACGGATTGGCTAAGCTTCACTCCGCCAGCAAATATTGAGATAAATAAGTGTTCGAAATTATTATTATCAATATATTTTTTTAGCGAAGGTGTAACATCAAGAGTATATTTAACTGTTACAAAATCATCTAAAAAATTATTTTCAACAAAGGATAAGTTTTTTTTAACATATGATTTAGTGTTTATGAACTCTTCATATTCATTTGTTTGTAGAGATTTTTTATATTCTCTTAATTTAGTTTGAAAATTCTGATTTCTATGTTTAAGCATTTTGCAGGATGGTGAATGTTTGTTTGTTTTATAAACTTGTGAGTGGTCTATTCTCATTAGTTCACCAACATAGGCTGAAGCAGAATTGATATGAAATAGATGTAATATTAAACAAGTAAAATACAGTAAGCGTATATTCATGCTGTGCCCCTTTGATATTTGAGCGCAGAGTTAAGTCTGCGCTCATCTAGTTTTTATTTATAAGACGAAGAGGAGTAAAGGCTAATTGGGAGTGTAAAAATAGCTTCTTCAACAATTTTAGCATTAAATTTACTATGAAATTCTGTCATAGTGCTTGATCCGCCAAAAATTCCGCTGAGTACCTTAAGTCCAGCTGAACCTATTTGACAGTACAAATGTAAGCACTTTGATAATTCATTAGCAGCAATGTCTGCTCCATTATTGGCATCAGGCTGTAATAGTTTTAAGGCAACCACAGGGTTTCCCGTTTTGAGAGTGACAATTTTTTTCAAAGCACGGTCAATAATACTTTTTCTAACATCATTGAGCTCTTCTACAGAAAGACCAATATCTTTTTCTTCGGTTATAGATTCAAATTTAATAATTTCTTCAAAACTTGTGAATTTTAACTTTGAGTTTTTAGTTTTGTTTTTAAAAAGTCTTCTTTTTTTAGTTTGTTTGTGAATTTCTTTGATAATTTCACTATAATTGTAGCTGACCTTAAAGCCACCTCTCAAATGAACGGTATATTCGTTGAATCGGTTTACGACAATATCACCTTTAATTTGTTCGGCACTGAAGGTGTCATTATTTCTTACGCCATAGTTTTTTAGTGCACAAGCTCCAACTTTTGAAAAATCAATGTGCCCTTGAAGATCACCTTGGCCAAGGTTAGTTTCAACAGATTTACCATTTTCATCAATTTTATTGACTGTTGGTATGTCTATTTTTAAAATATCTCCAAGACGTTCTCCTTGTTCAGTTACGCTCACATTTTTACTGTTATAAGATATTGTGGAAAAGCTAGTAGTAATATTAGAAAAATTAAGACCACTATTTTTATTTAGTTCAACAAATTTATTTCTAAGTTCTGCTTGTTGATCTGAGAGGTAAAATTTTGCATGGGCCCCTTCTTGTTTTGCTTCAAAAACAATTTCACCTTTAATCAAACTTAAGTTTTTTTCATTACGATCTAATATTTTATCAATTGAGTCTTCATGTTTACTCACTTGTTCTTCCATTTGATCTACGCTCATTCCGTTGAGTGTTCCTCCCATATCAATCGTAGTTTCAAGCTCTGAAATTTTTTGCTCATATCGCTTAACTCGTTTTCTTTTGTTTTGATTAGCTTCATTTCTTTCCAAGACATAAGCATTGAATTCGTCACAATTTAGGTTTTGCTTTGTGTACTTGAATTGATTAATTGCTAAGCCATGTGATTTTGCCGGCCTTATATGTACAGTTTTACAGTCTCCTGATAAGAAGTAACCATTACTTTCCTCAGGTTCAATGACTTTCACGTCAGGACAGCTTGAATACTTCATGATAGCTTGGTCATTTATTGCACCAACTGAGTATTGACCTATAAATAATATCGCCACAAGGCTTGATAGTTTTTTGATTTTCATATTTCCTTCCTTTTTTATTGTGTTAAGTTTAATTTAATATTAAATTTATTTATGATTTGTTTTGCCTCTTCAAGGTTAAGCCCTTTCCAATGCTTTTCATCTGATTGATAAGCTTTATCTATAATTTCATTTTTTAGATCCAGAATAATTTTTGCATATTCTGTATCGAGATTATTAAAATTAAAGTTAATCCGTATAGATTTATTAAAACTATAGAAATGTGCTCCAAGAATAAAAGATAAATCATTTTGCCCAACAGAATCAGGTATGTCTGTTTCAGTAGAATCTATAAATTCTAAAAATGAATTTAGAGTAATATATTCTATGCTTGGAAGAGTTGATTTTGAATTTTCCTCATCTTTATCTTGCACATCACTATTATCAGGGTTTGTCGATACGCAAGAAGCACATTTCGAATTTTGGTTATGTTTTTTGTCATCACTGCTGCAGCTAGCAAGAATTACTATGCATGCGAGGTAAACAAAATTTTTAATCACTATGTTCATAGGTCACTAACTCCATCAAGTATTTCATTAGTGTTGAAATCTAGTTGTAATACTGTGCTCACTCTTTTTTGACGAGTTGGTAGAAAGCTTGATGCGTACTCTTCAAGGCATTGTTGGTGGTGCCCCATCAACATTGATGAATCAATATGGTTTAAGTGGCTTTTTGTTAAAAAATTCACCATGGAAAGTGCGACCGTAGATGGTAAATGCATTAAGTTTTTTTCAGTGGCTAACTTCTCATAAGTCGCTCCGGCTAAAAACATATTATCATCTCTTGTCTGTTCAGGTTGCATAACTTTTGACCACTGATCAGTGAGCTCGAGCAGTGTTTTTTCTTCCAGGCTCATGAACTTATGTTCACGCAATGTATTGTCTTTAATCTTGTAGTTCAGTTTTACATTGATTTGAGCATTTTTGTTGATGAGGTCACAAAGGGTGTCCTCCATGCCTGACATATTAATTTTTAACTTTCCTTGCGTTAGTGATTGAGTATCAACAAGTTGTTGAATTTCTTTAGATTTTTGCTGCAGGTACCATTTGTTGGGGTATTCTTGATATAAAGAGTGAACACTTAAATCAATATAACTCAATGATACTTCAAATGATTCTAGTTGGATAGACTCATCCAACAAAAATTGTTGTTCTGAATCGTTAAGCTTAGGCAAGAAGTTTGTTGAAACAATAAAGCTATTGCTAGTTTTTTTTGTTCTCATAAATCCGATGAGCTCACGTTTTTTTTGATCGTTACTCTTACAAAGCTTTGCAAAATTTCTTTTAAATCTCTTTTTTTCAAAATCATAATTTAATTGAATATCAATTTTTTCAATGGATTTACTTGTTATATTTTTATTTGTAATGTGAAACTCATTTTTATCAACATCTAATAAACCTTTAAACTTGAACCTGCCATCGGCCCCATGAATCTCATGGGGTTTATAGTTTTTTTGTTGGTTAAATTTTTTATGCTCTTCGCTTGAAAAAGGGCCTGAGCAAACTTGAGCTATTGCCGAAGTGGGCAGAAGCATGGCTATTGCAATATTTATAAAATTTCTTTTCATCTTTAATTTCTCCCTAATTTTTTAATAGCTGTAGATAAAGTTATTTCAAGAGGTGTATTTACACTCATAGTTTCTGTAAGATTGGCGCCGACGCTCATAAATTGTGCTAATTCGGACTCATTTTTAACGGCAGCTATCTTAACAACCGGAACCATTTTTGTTCGACATTTTTTTCTAAAGAATCTTCTTCGACAGTACCTTTGTGGAATGTGAACAATATACTTATGAGCCTTGGCCTTCTCGATTTCTGCTAATTTTTTAAATTCAATTTTTTTTGTTTTCTCAAGAACTTGAAGGTACTCAGCCATCATATCCGCTTTAGAATTTTCTAGGATATCCATAAATGAGCATGTGCTATTTTTTTCTATATCATTTGATGAAACTTCATCTGATACATCCTCTTTAAAAGGAACTTCTATACTTTTCATTGAACTACAATCAGAAGTTTTTAGCATTTCAACAAAGCCCTTGCTTTCGGCAAAAAAGTTAAACTTAAAGTGTCTTGATATGTCTATAACAGTTGCCTCCATTGTAGAGTCTGAGTTGCTGCTTTGATTGGTTCCAGAGGTTTTGTTTACTTTTACCGCAATAGTTTTAGCTTTTTCATCATTGTCAAATGTGGCTGTATAGCCGTGTTTTGTAAAAACATTCGCCTTATGAAATACATTTATGCTTGGAGTTTTTGATAGTGATTCTTGTTTTAAATACTCACAAGTTCCAGCTCTGTTGAGATAAATAGTACCTGTGACTTCACCTTTTGGTAAAAGCTTGCTAACCGTTTCTAGCTCATGATTAATTTTGGCAGATTGACCACCAATAGAAACTTTTTTTATTGGATTTGCTTCGAGTTTATACTTTTCTAGGTTGTCTCCACTCAAGTCGCCTTTGCTGTTGTATTTAAAAAAACCGGAGTAATCGTAAACAAGTGTACTTTGAACGGGAAGTTCTCTAAAAGTTGGGGCCCAAGTAACTACAGATTTTTTTGACCCAATGGATTCGGAACTAGTGAGGGTGTTAAAGTCAGTTAGGTCATGAAGGTCGCCGGGGGTAACCCTTAAATCTAATATAAAACTTAGGCTAAGACCATCTTTGATATAATACTCTTGAACTTCTTCTTTTGCTTTCGACTGATGCTCTTGAGCCTTATCAAGGCTTTCATTTAAATTAGTGATTTTCTTTTCAAGCTTTAAAGCTTCGGTGTCACTAATGTTGGTGTCATATAGAAGCTCTTCGCTTTCGCTAATTCTTGCTAAGTTTTGATAAACACGATCTGTGGCTAAAGATTGGTTTTCCAGCGCCAGTTCATATCTTTCACAATACTTATAACCACCATTTCCATTATCCTCAATTTCAGTTTCAATGCTTGAAGGGGGAGCCACATATACTGTCTTGCAGTCTCTGCTGTAGAAATATTGGTAAGGTCTGCTAATTACATGCTTACCTGATTTGCTTCTTATATTAATATTTGGGCATCCTGAGCCTTGTTGGCCGTTAGCCCAGCCATTAGGGTATAGTGCTGGTAAATAATTAGTTCTTTCATCAATGGAGATAGGATTGTTACTTTCATTCATAACAATTGAGTTATAAAAAGTTTCTGACTCAATATTTGAAAGAGCTTCTTGTAGGTTATTAAATTTTAATTCAGCATCTTGATGAGCAGTTGTTGCTGATAGATTGGTCTGGTTTATTGTAAAGGCTATAAGAGCCATTGATAGTAAATTAACCTTCTTTGTTTTAAACATTATGTCTTTCCCCTTAAAGTTATAGTTTGAAAACCGAATTTCATTTCCGAGATTTGCAAGGCGAATGCCATATAAAATATTTTGTCATATTTTTGTTAGGTCAAAGACAGGGGAGTATAGGCCTTCTTGGTAAAAAAAATCTTAAAATTTAAGCTTCTAACGTTTAATTTTCGAAGTTAATGGGATTCTTTTTTATCAAATAGGAGACATTTATCTTTATTTTGAGATTCTTCATTGTAAAGTCTAATGTTAACAGCTTCTCGTAGGAATCATTTGATCATAATTAGTGGTAAGTTTAAGCTAAAATCTAAATATCTTCAGGGTGTGAAGCGATTGGTTTAGGTGGCGTATAAACAATATAACCTTATAATATTCAAATTGTTCAAGAAAAGACTTATAATTAATATGTTTTGCTTTCGGTGAATTAAAAGCGGTGCATTAAAGATGTATTTAAATAATTATGAGCGTCACATGAAATTGTAAAATATTATATACTGAT
>JAHDIR010000092.1 GCA_020630675.1 Bdellovibrionales bacterium | reverse complement strand
GGCCCCGCACCTAATGTGATTTCATCATCAACACAAATATTGCCATCACTGTCTGTCGTGTTGTTACCACAGTTAAAAAGTGTGTCCGTACCTTTTCGGTTAAAAAGTTCAGAATAATAAGTTGTGCCATCACCACCCGGGCCAATAAACTCGGCTTTATGAATATCGTCAAAATCTAAAGCGTTAACAATGGTATCACCATCACAATCGGTAGCAATTCCCTGAGGAATTGTACTAAAGCTTTTACATTCACAGTTAGAGTCTACGCAACTCTTCACTTGGAACTTTATACGGTTAGCACCGCGGCGGTAGAGTTGTTGGATTTCTTCAGCGGAAAGAGCCTTTTTCCATACTGAAATTTCATCGATAGCACCTGTCCACCTATAGCTAGTATTGGTGCTCCACCCAGAAATTTGAAAATTAGAAGTTGCATTTCGAGATAATGTTACTCCACTCTTCTGGGAAAGGTTCTTTTCTTCTCCGTTTATAAAAATTCGATTATTTGTGGCGTCGCCATTATAAAACAAAGCCGCGAGGTGAAACCATTTTCCCAAATATTCTGCAGAGCTGGTTCCCCATACATCAGAATTGGCTGTGTTAAAGCCCATATTGCCACTTAAAAAGTAGAAGTCATAGAGGTCAAAGCCAAATAGCATTGTGTTGTTACTACCATCCCAATACACCCAGCCTGTTATTGTGTTCCAGGTACCTGAAGATAAATTAATTTGAGGAATTGTCGTTGATATATGCCCAATACCTCCATCAAAGCTGATACCACTATTTAGCTTTCCATTTACATTATAACTAACTGACCCAGAGGCATAACCATGATTTGCAAGACCAGAAAAGTCTTCAGCATCACTGCTCCCTGAGCCACTTGCTGCCCCTTGTTCATTAAAAGACCAGTAGGCAACCAAGTCTGAACTATCAATAGAAACCAATGAAGAGTAATCAGAAGAGCTCTCACTATCAGGGCTGCCATCATAATCATAGTCACCAACCAACTCTTTACCAAATGGTAAGTTGGTAGACCAAGATAGGTTTGGCCAATTTGAAGTTGTAACTCCAAAATCTATCACTTCCGAATCAAAGTGCCCGGCGTATTTTTGTTTTTGGCGGTTATAAATTTGATTGACCTCACTATTACTTAAGGCCTCAGACCAGATGGTAACATCATCAATAGCTCCATCAAAGTCTTGAACAGCAGTTCCTGAACCAGCGCCAATGTTAAGAACTCCTCCTCCTCCTATTTCCTGGGTTCCAGCAGCAGTCTTATCTAGTTTACCATCAATGTAGAAGCTAATCATATTACTACTGTCTCTGGTGATCACAACATGTTGCCATTGATTTAAATGTAAACTCTTATTGCTACTTATTGAGGGGTAACCACCATCTGCCCAATGAAACTTTAATTGACCTGTATTAGAAATAAACATGGAGTATTGAAGGTCGCTACCTGGCCCATTTCTTATGATTGTAGCATCTTCAGAAAAACTACTTGGCTTCACCCAAGCAGACTGAGTAAGAGCCCCCGTAATATGAAATGAGGAATTCGAAGGGATAGATAGATAGTCCCCATACCCAGCACCATTCCTAGTAACACTTAATGAGTTCGCCCCTATTGCCCCATCTGAGTAAGTTGGAGAGTTAACTGCTGTACCATGATTCCCGTTTCCGGATGAGTCTCGCCAATTCCCATCCATTTTCCAATAGCCAACAATGTTGTTCCACTTGGGAGTCCATATGGGCGATAATTCTGAAAATATTTGATTTTGGTGATGATAGATATTTACAATTTCTGATGAACTTAATGACTTTTGCCAAATAGCTACTTCATCTAATTGAATATCGGAAAATCGCATATCAGGCCACAAAGTTGACCTAAATGCACCTATAACTATCCCAAGACTACCGTTGAGATTATTATTAGCAGAGTAAGTTTCACTTTTTTCAAGAATACCATTCAAATATATTTCATAGATTGAATCTTTTTTTGAAAGGGCTACATGAGTCCATTCACCGGTTAAGTCAGATGCATTCGTATTAGAGCATACATGGCTGTCCAGCCCTAAAGCCTGAACATAGGTTCCTCCACATAACTTGTCACCTCTAACGTCGATAAAAAAAGGAATGGAATCCCCTGGATAGTTGGTAGTTATTAAAGTATCGAGATGATCTGGATTTGTTTGAAACTTTACCCATAGTGAAATCGAAAACTCATTGTTAATTGATACCTGCTGACTTGAAAATAATAGTTGATCAACTCCATTAAATTCAATTGAATTTGAACCCAGCTTTGAGTCAGCAGAAAATGACGGAAGCCCTAATAGCTGAAGATCTCTTTGTTGATTTGAACTATCATTAAAATCTCCATCAAATTTCCAGTAAGCTATCAAATCCGAAGAGGAGTCAGGCAACAATTGCCTAACATCAAGACTTTGAGAATTCTTTCCATTAATAACACTTAACTGATGACTCGGACCTAAAAAAGACCCCACATGACTACCATTACTAAAATCATCACCTTCGTGTTTTAAATCAAGAGGCTTAAGTTGTGCCTGTCCATTTTTTACTTCTACAAAATTTTCATCAAAAGTAAGTTCAGAACTGTTTGAAAAATCCCAAGTGGGATCAAAAAGAGAACCCAGATCAAAATTGGTTTTTTCATAGCTACATGACGCCACAAAAAAAATAATAACTAGATTTAAAAATGAAAATCTTAAGTTCAAAACAGTAGCCCTCTACAAACTCACTTATCGGACTTTTACTGAGACAGCTTTAACTCTCAAGCTTATATTTATTAGATAGTTACAACGATATTTAGATGCTTTTTTGATGGTATTACCTAGACCTACGAACAGGTTATAAAGTAAAAGATCGACCGGGAAAATTCATAACAATACAAAAAATTAATATTTTTTAATTGGAAAAATTTTTTTTAAACTAACTAAACCTAAAACAACAAACCCTGCCAGGAAACCAATAATTAAATTTTGAATATGTTCATTTAAATATAACGGAAGGTGAAAAATATGGACTATAATACCACCTCCAACCAAAAGCATGGCAAGAGTTCCAACGATTCCCAAACCCTTCATGATAAACGGCATTGAGTTCACAAATGACATACCAGTTTTTTTATAGCCTTTATTTACAAGCTGTAAACCGAAATCATCAACCTTCACAATTATAGCCACTAAACCATAAATTAAGATTGAAGCTGCCAGCCCTACTGTAGTTAAAACTAAAGTTTGAGTTAACAGGTTTCCTTGTAAGGTACTTTTAGCAATCACTATAATTTCAATAGATAAAATTAGATCAGTTCGAACGGCACCTTTAATTTTATCTTTTTCAGAAATATTTAAAATACTTTTTTTACTTTTTTTATGAAATATTTTTTCAACAATCTTATGAACACCCTCATAAGAAAGATATAACCCACCCAAAAGCATAATCCAATTTATGAGAGGTGGATAAACCGTCATTAAGAAAAGAACTCCTACAATACTATAGACTTTATTCAGTAAAGAACCCCAAAAAATAGCTTTAACAATCGGGAGTTCTCGGTTGGGCTTAACACCATGAACCACGCCAGCGTTAACTGCCAAATCATCAGACATCAAGGCGCTTGTTTTGTGAATAGCTGTTTTGCTCATAATAGCTACTTCGTCTAAAGTAGCAGCAATATCATCAAGTAAAGCTAGAAGATTAATCATACTCATATAATAACTAAATAAAGTAGAACTAGGCAAAGAATAATTGAACTTATCGTTACTTCTTTTTAATTCGCAATTTATATAAAAAAGTGAGCGCATGAAGGGCACAAGTAAATATTTTTTTAGTTGTTTGAAACCACATCAATGTCTCGAATGGCACAAGAAGAAGTTTGACTGATATTTGTTTGTAAAAAAGCTTTTATGTGTAAAAACCCTGGCCCATGATTATTAGAAAAGCTAACTATATTATTTTCAAGTTCTAATTTTGTAGAACGATGAGTTTCAGATGTTACTGGCACCCAAGCTCCCCCACTCACATAAAAATAATTAGTTCCATCAGGACTTAGTTGAAAAGTCGCACATTCATCAGCATTAACTTTAATAGACTCAATGCTTTTGTAGGCCAGCGGCTTTGTCGGTTTAACTTCCCTAGCACGACCGTAATATCTCTCAGCACCGCTTGGGTTTAGGTTCACAGAAGTAAGTTCTGGTAAACAAGGGCTTCCATCACAAGCTGTGTTGTCATCTGCTTCCATATAAACGCGGTATTGAAAGTATGGGTTAGGAACAGGACGTGCCGCTAACGGTAAATCATCATAACTAACTATAGGAGCTGTTGGCTTTGGCCCTGCACCTAATGTGATTTCATCATTTACACAAATATTTCCATCACTGTCTGAGGTGTTATTACCGCAGTTAAAAAGTGTGTCCGTACCTTTTCGATTAAAAAGTTC
>JAHDIR010000091.1 GCA_020630675.1 Bdellovibrionales bacterium | reverse complement strand
TCAACAACTTGAAACTGCATTGCCAAAGCCCGGAAGTTTTCTTCCGGGTTTTTTTAAAACATCTTAAGCTCTGGCTAGCCATAATTTTTTTGCGAAGCTCTGCAAGTTAGACCTAGTTATGGTCAATAAACATGTTGAGTTAAAACATCTCTTTTCATTGAAATTCAACATAGTCAAAAGTCGAGTTTAGGACCTTAAAAACCTTCATTCTTATTTCAAGTATATCCCCTTCTAATCCGATAAGAAGGGGTGAAAAAAGTAAGTTGTTTTTATAGATTTTCTTTCCTATTTTTTTTGTTTTTTACCTCTTGTGAATACAAGAAAACATCTTTTGAGTTGGGTACCCTTTTTGAACCAACGATTGATTTTTCTAAAACTTCAAAAGTTACATTCAATGACAATTTTGTCGAACTAAAAAATGGTAAAGTACAGCTGAAACCTTTAGATTTAAATCAATCTGGTGAGGACTTCACACGTGGGCATTTTATGGGTTCTCACTTATTGAGCGATAAGGTGACTCTAAGGCAAAAAGACAATTCAGATAAAGATATTCAAAATATTATTTCAAGTTCTGGTCTTATAGCAAACTGGAAAATGGACGAACAGGCTTGGACTGGATCAGTAGCAGAGGTGATTGACTCCTCAGGAAATGATCATCATGGTACGGCAATTGGTGCTGGAACAACGACAAGTCAGTACTCTAAAGTTGGAGACGCAACGGCAGAATTTGATAATGATAATGGAGTTAATAACTACGTAACTATTGGTTCTTCGTCTGCTTTTAATTTTACGAGTGCGTTTTCTATTTCTGCCTGGGCTAAGCCTTTTGATGATTCAAATTCACAAAGAATTATATACAAATATGATAATGTGACTGGTGACGGATTTATGTTAGCTCTTGGTTCTTCAAACAGGTGGGAAGCAAAAATATGGGAGGGTGGCATTGATACTGTGGTTCAAAGTGACTTAGTTATTACAAACAATTGGCAACATTTAGTTATGACTCGTTCTATATCAGGAGACATTAAACTTTTTATTGATGGCATATTACAGAGCCAGACTCAAAATTTATTATCAACGATTGATGGAGTTAGTGACTTACGTATTGGAATTGATAGACAAGAAAACTATGGTTTTGATGGCCTCATTGATGATGTCTCTGTTTTTAATCGAGAGCTTAGTGTGTCAGAAGTTAAAGCGATTTTCGATATACAGTCTAAAACAAATTCAAGTGATACCTCATTGTCTTCTCGTTGGGCGCCTAAGTGGGATAACATTTTGGGATATTGGCAAATGGATGGAAGTTGGCAGGACTCCTCTGGAAATGGCCGTCATGGAATAACTACAATTGCTCCTGGGTTCACGACAGATGCTCAAGTTGGGTCTCACTCTGCTGAATTTGATGGGGTGAATGCCCAAAGAGTTTCAATACCAGGATTAAATAATTACAGTTTTCAAGATTTTTCTATGTCTATGTGGCTAAAAGTAAATGTTGATGACGATGATGGTCGCTTAATTTGGCAACAAAATTCAAACTATTGGATAGTTTGGTACACTGGAGGTGTACTCAGAATTAATTTTTTACCTGACACAGGAGGGAGTGTTTCGACAGGTTATAAGATCAATGATGGGTTATATCATCATTTGGTTGTTTCTCGTGATACGACAAAGGGAAGTATTGATGTTTATATAGATGGAGCAAGAGTGTTTACTAGCTCATCAGGTAGTTCAATTTATAATATACCAACTAACGTTTTTATTGGCTCCTATACTGATGGTATAAACCAAATATTAGGTGGAAATATTGATGAGGTGGCCATTTGGGACACGGCACTTAGTTCGTCAGAGGCTAACGTCATTTACCATCGTCAAAAACAAAAGTACTCAGGACAATTTGATTCAGAAGTCATTGATCTTGGGAGTAATAGCTATAGTTGGCCTGATTTTTCATGGTCTACAAATTTACCGTTTGGTAAAGGGCTCGTTGGTGATTTTGATAATGATGGTAGCTCTGATGGGGAAAGCATATCTAACTACTCTTTTATTTTTGAAAATTTAAATAGCGGGCTTATTGGGTATTGGTCATTTAATGAAACTGTTGAAAATACAATTTCAGGTCAAGACTTTGAAGATCTTTCAGTTAATAACAATCATTGTGAGAACAGTAATGGTGCCTTAGGTGGCTTAGGTGTTTTAGGAAATGGGCTGAGTAATGGTCGTTCTTCATGTGGAGTTATCCATCAATTTCTTGGAAGGTTACCTTATACTATTTCAATTTGGTTTTTGAGTAATACATCGGCTGATCCTTACTTTGATATTATTTCAAACCGAGGAAACCCAGGAGGGGGGCTCGAAGGCTGGACTTGTTATGTTCGGACCTCTGATGGTCAGTTATTTTGTAACCGAACAGTCAATAATTTGCAGTATGCGGTCTCAACTCCCAATATGAACGATGGACGTTGGCACCACTTGGCATTTACTTATGATGGCACAACAATGAACCTTTACGTTGACGGTTTGTCTGTTGAGAGTCGTTCAAATACATTAGATTTGATCGATGTTTCAGAGCCACTCAGAATAGGTAATTATGGCGGGGAGGGGGGTGTTGACGAGGCTGCCATTTGGAATCGTGCGCTTACAAATTTAGAAGTTCAGCAGCTTTATCGTCGCGGAGCCAATAGAATCAAGTTTCAAGTTAAGAGCTGTATTGACTCTAGTTGTGGGTGCAAAAGTTTTAGTGTATCTCCAGTAGGCTCTGCTATAGATTGTGATGGGGATACGGTAGTTAATGCGTTAGACTTAGATGATATTCATAAAGCAGTGTTTAAAGGACCTGGTGGTGATGGTACAACTTACTACTCTGAAGCCTTTAACCGAAAAAGTACGGACACACTTTTTAATTGTGCAAAAAATACCTTAGATAGTGATGGTAATATTTGTGTGAGTGATGAAATAAGCCTTTTAAGTAGTCCTCAACCAGAAGCTCCAAAAATTGACTTCAGTAACTTCCCTTTATCAGCCAGGCCAATAGACAATCAGTATATTCAATATAGGTTTTTTATGGAGGCAGAAAACAATAACGCTTGCAACACAGGCCCTTGCTTGCCGGAACTTAACTCTGTCAATCTTGGTTCTAGCCTGGGAGAAAAGTATTTTGGTAGTGCACAAGAAGTTAGTCTAATTGAGCCTATTTTTTATAAGAAGTTAAAATCCGTAAGTATAGATGCCGATGATTGTGTAAGCTTTCAATTAAGTCCTGATGGTGTTAACTACTTTTACTGGAACTCAAACTCATGGTCTGCCGCAAGTAAACTTTCAGAAAGTACTCATCAATTAGATTTTACAAAATTTATTTCAAATTATTCAAGTCAATTTAGTGATGGTCAGCTTTATATTAAAACTATACTAAAAACAAACTCTGAACAAAGCTCTAACTGTGCTATAAAATCAATAGATATTGAATACTCTGATTAAATTCAAAAACACAAAATTAAAAGTTACTGGTTTTAGTTCACGACTTCAGGTTTACCACTGATTGTAAATAAAATAGGTAAATCTTTTACTGAACGAGGAACACGTTTAAAACCATTGGCTCCCGTCGTTGAAAATTCGGCTCTATCTTCAGATCCACTCCACACACTCTCTTTAGATAATTTTTTCCCATTGTCATAATCGTAGGTTTCTTCGGTTTGAAAAAGTACGGACACACTTTTTAATTGTGCAATGAATACATCTGATAGTAATGGCAATGTTTGTGTTGATGATGAAATTACATTGAATGCCGGCTCTCAACCAACAGGACCTTCTTTTAATTTTAGTCATTTCCCTTTATCGGCGATACCCACAAATAACCCATATGTTCGCTACCGTATTTACATGGAAGCAGAAAATAACTCGGCATGTAGTGGCAGTCCTTGTTTACCAGAGCTTACGACAGTGAATTTAAATGCCAGTAATGAATTAAAATACTATGGAGATTTTCAAGAAATCAAGACGAAATCACCCATAACTTATAATGAATTAGAATCTATAAAAGTTTTAGCTGATGACTGTGTGACTTTTCAGTTGAGTCCTGATGGTACAAATTACTACTATTGGCTTTCAAATAGTTGGTCAAAAGCCATTTCAAACTCACAAAGTACAACACAAATTGATTTACAAAATAATATTTTAAATTACTCAAACCAATTTGGTACTGGAATCCTTTTTGTTAAAGCGCTTTTAAAAACAAATATCAATCAAAGCCAAAATTGCTCAATTGAATCTATAGATATTGATTACTCAAAATAAATATATAGCTTCAATCGGTGAATAGACCTTTTTTCGGGAAAATAATGAAGTAAATTTTATAGATAGTAGATCATCAATAATTATTTGATACAAAAAAACTGAATTGAAACAGTCCATAGTAGCAAATTGAGACATAATTAAGAAATAAAGCTCAAAATTGACTAAAGTCTGTCAAGACTTAGGCCGATAAAATTATTGTGAACAAAATTTT
>JAHDIR010000036.1:21676-27134 GCA_020630675.1 Bdellovibrionales bacterium | reverse complement strand
GGAACTGGAAAATTTATCTAAAATAGATTCTCACTGTCACTCCAGCCGTCATAGAGAATTCGATCGCCTTCGTGCGGTAGTTACAAATTCATAAAGTGATTTTTTCTGAAGAATACCAGCAGAAAGTACGGACACACTTATCCTAAATAAGTGTGTCCGTACTTTCTGCTGGAGAAGTGTGTCCGTACTTTTGCATTTAATACAATTGCGTATAAACACCCTACGTGCACTAAAAAGGCATGCCGCCTCGGCCCCCACCAAAGGCACCGGGCCCCATTTTCATCATTTTTGACATCATTTTACTTGATTCTTCAAACTGTTTAATAAACTTGTTTACATCTTGAACCTGAGTTCCACTCCCTTTTGCAATACGCAAACGACGGGAACCATTTAAGATTTTATAGTTTTCTCTTTCCTTCATAGTCATTGAGCGAATAATGGCTTCTATTTTTTTGATTTCCTTGTCTGGCGGAGCCATATTTTTCATTTTTTTCATCATTTGCCCAGCTCCGGGAAGCATTTTTAAAATACCTTCCATACCTCCCATTTTTTTCATCATTTGAATTTGCTTTAAAAAGTCATCAACAGTGAATTTGTTTTTAGCGATTTTACGCGCAGACTCTCTCGCTGTTTTTTCATCAATGACTTCTTGAGCTTTTTCAACCAAAGAAAGTACATCTCCCATATCTAAAATACGAGAAGCCAAACGATCAGGGTGAAATAATTCTAAAGCCGAAACCTTTTCACCCACCCCTAAAAACTTTATAGGTACACCCACCGTGTGACGAATACTTAGAGCGGCACCGCCACGGGCATCCCCATCAACTTTAGTTAATATTAAACCCGTCAAACCTAACTTTTCATGAAAGCCTTCTGCAACATTTACCGACTGCTGACCAAGCATAGCATCTGCCACCAGTAAGACTTCTCGGGGCTGGATAAACTCTTTTAAACCTTCCAACTCATTCATAAGTTCTTGATCAATTTGCAAGCGACCAGCAGTATCAAGAATTAGAACTTCCACCATTTCGGTTTCAGCCCATTTTTTAGCTTTTTTAATAATTTCTGCCGGTTTTTCATTAGGGTTTGAATCAAAAAAAGGAATATTATTTTGTTTAGACAGAGTTTTCAGCTGTTCAATCGCTGCCGGTCGATAAACATCCACAGATACCAAGCCCGGCTTCTTTTTTAACTTTTTTCGAATATGTAGAGCTAATTTTGCAGCACTGGTTGTTTTACCAACACCTTGTAAACCAACTAGCATCAATGTCGTCAAAGGACCTTTGAAATTTAAAGGAGCTTCTTCACCGCCTAATAACTGTACTAGCTCCTCATGCACAATCTTAACAAATTGCTCACTCGCGTTCACCTTAAGAAGAACATCTTGACCTAAAGCTTTTTGCTTTACTTGATCAATAAAAGTTTTAACTACTTTAAAGTTGACATCCGCCTCGAGCAGGCTAAAGCGAATTTCTTTCATCACATCTTGAATGTTTTGCTCAGTAATTTTTGACTGGCCTTTAATTTTTTTTATACTTCCTAGAAGTTTATCAGATAAATTTTCAAACATTTTTATTTCCTTATAATAAATTCAAACCCAATGATCACAACTTATGTCATTTTCAATTCAATTACCAACGAACAAATGAACCTTTTTTAAAGCAAAAAAGACCAGCCAAATGAAAAAATAACAGACTTAATAAAGACACAACAACCGCAGAGCTTATATCTACGTCACTAACACCAAGTACACCATAACGAACCCCATTGATAAAATAAAGCAAAGGGTTAGCTTTAGAAATACTTTGCCAAAAAACAGGTAGCTTATCTAATGAATAAAACACACCACCAAGATATATAAGAGGTGTTATCACAAAAATTCCAAAAGCACTCATATGATCAAAGTTCTTAGCAAGTATCGCTACCGACAAACCCATTTTAGCAAAAGACAAGCCCCCCACGACAAGAAAGAAAAACAAAAGCAATGGGCTATGTATGCTTAGAAAACTTCCAAAACTGTGGTAATAAAAAAACTGACCGACCAAAAAAGTAACGCCTGCCACCACTAAACCACGAATAACTCCACCGAAACTCATGGCCCAAATAATTTGCTGATGGCTCAAAACCGAAACTTTATAATCCTCGAGCTCTCCACTAAATTTTGATGAAACTATTGAGCTAGAAACATTTTGAAAGGAATTATTCAAACAACCCATCATCATCAAGCCTGGAATTAAAAAAGCTAGGTAACTAACGTTCTCTACTTCTATGTTTAATGACAAACCAAAAATTAGTAAATAAAGACTTGCCGTGATTAAAGGAGTCACAACAGTTTGAAAAATCACTTTTAGAAAGCGATGCACTTCTCTTTTAAATAAAACCCAAAAAGGAATCCAAGTCAGACTAGACATTTTGGTTTTCTCCTTTGTCGTGCAACACAAATTTAAATACATCCTCTAGACTTCCTTCAGAGATTACAAGATCTAGAATATCTTCTTTTTTAATTTGCAACTCGGAAAACAATTGACCAATAGGAAATGAAGAAGGAATACGTAACTCAAGAAGCCCTTTTTGTTTACTCACCAGGTAAGAGTGTTCAATGTTTTCTACACATCCTTTATATTGAATTTTCACCCACCTTTGCGTGAGTTTTTGAATCAAGCCTTGTGTTTCTCCAGTGGCTTTGACTTGGCCGCGGTCAAGAACCGTGACACGATCACAAAGCTTTTCAGCCTCTTCCAAGTAGTGAGTGGTTAACAAAATGGCAACCCCTTTGTCTTTTAACTTTTTAACAAGCTCCCATAAAGAGTTTCTAAGTTCAACGTCGACGCCGGCAGTGGGCTCATCAAGTATAACTAAACTGGGGTCGTGAACCAAAGCCTTGGCAATAAGAAGGCGACGTTTCATCCCCCCACTTAGTTGCTTCACTTTTTTGTCTTTATGTTCATACAGTTGCAGGTCTTTAAGAAGGCTGTCGATTTTTTCTCTATTGTTCAATATACCGAAATAGCCCGAATAAAAGCCTAGAATTTCATCGACAGTAAAAAAACCATGATTGATAATTTCTTGAGGAACAAAACCAATTTTTAACTTAGACTGTCGATCATGATTATGAGTGATTTCTTGTCCAAACAAATGAATTTGACCCGAGCTTGGTTTTTCTAAGCCAACAATACAAGATATTATTGAGGTTTTTCCGGCGCCATTAGGCCCTAGGAGGCCATATATTTCGCCTTTTTTAATTTCAAGAGAAACTTCACTCACAGCCTTTAAGCTTCCGTAATTTTTGGATAAGTGCTGAATCACTAAGGGGGGCTTTTGCATACGAGCAGTCCTTTTTGGCCATAAAGATGGAAAGGCCAAACTAACTAAATTATGCGACACTGTCAGGATCCATGAACGATTTGACAACTAGCATAAAAAAAGGGGCTTATTACAAGCCCCCTTAGATCATTTCTTGTGATGAAATGACTTACTTTTTCAATGCATCTCTGATTTCCATCAATAAAGCTTGATCTTTTGTTGGACCCGCCGGCGCAGCCGCTTCTTCTTTCTTTTTCATAGAATTCATACCTTTAACCACCATAAAAATAGCAAAAGCAATAATAACAAAATCAATAACATTTTGTATAAATACACCATACTTCAATAAAACAGCCTCTTGTCCTTCAGAAGCTTCTTGTAAAGTCACAGCTAATTTTTCAAAAGAAACTCCACCCATTAATAAACCAATTGGAGGTGTTATAATATTTGCTACAAAAGAAGATACCAGCTTACCAAAGCCACCACCGATAACGATACCTACGGCCATATCGACAACATTCCCTTTCATTGCAAAGTCTTTAAATTCTTGCATCATTCCCATTTCTGTCTCTCCTCTATTTGTTGTTAGCAAAGAACTACTTTTTTTAAAAAAGTGCTCATAGTTTTTTATTATGACTAGAGATTATTTATATTCGTTAAGATGTCAATAGCACCTGACTTTAGCTAAACTGTTTTTGTAGAATATAAACCCTGTAGTAACCTTAATGTAACTTGAGCAAAAAAAGTAACAAGGCGAGTTGAAAAGCAAAGTAGCGCTAAAGTTGAAGGCCTAACCTAAAAAAAAAGAGGCCTCCCGGGAAGAGACCTCTTTAAAAATGTTATGGTTCATTTTTTTTATTTTACTACCTAAGATCTAAATTAGAACTGTAGGAACTTAAATTCACAACAAGCTCAACATCTACATCTGGAGAAACCCAAGAGTCCGCTTGAATCTCAATACTAGAGACAAGTAAATTCGGATTTGGGTTAACAACTTGTAAAAAGTCTCCTTCGTTTTCTAAAACCAATTGGTCGGAACGATTAGAGTAGTTATTATGCGAGGTTTGAACCAAGTCATACTCACTACCATCTGCGTACTTTAGGATGATGTGACTAATTCCTGCCACTCCATTTTTACCCCTAAGACCGCCGACATCACCGACTTCGATGGTTAAAGTATCAATGCGAGAAGATGCCTCTAAACTCCACGTTGCCATTCTGTGTGGTTTAGCCCACCAAAAATAGAAACTGTTGTAAGAGTCTGACTCCCCTACATCTCCCCATTCATCAGAAGGGTTGTTTCTCCAGCTGTCATCTTCATCAATACGATCTCTCCACTGATCAATTGGACCTAGCTGCTGACGATACTGCCAAAGCAATTCGTTGACATAGAACCTACTGATATTGAAATGACTTTTCAAACGAGAGTATCCAGCATAACGGTTTAGCTCTTGACCAAACGCTAAGACTTTCTCTTCCAAATTGAATAGTTCATAAACAGTAAAGTGAAAACTTGAGTTATAGAACTCTACAGCGTCACTGTAAACTTGAGCAGCATGCCACAATTCATAGGCTTTTTGAGCCAATACAGTGTTTCCGAATCGTCCGTCGTACACCATATTATAAATGTGTGCAAATTCAGCTTCTAGGTTATCCGCCACATTGACAACGTCATTGATATTCCATCTTCGACTTGTGCTAGGCCATTTCCCTGGATAAGTGATTCGACGCTCTGGCCACACAGGGTGATTCCAGCGGTCTACATTTCTCCACCATCGGTTGTAACGTTGAGTCCAACGATAATGACGACGAATCGCTCTGCGAGTCACACGGTAGTACTTTCTATGCTGACGATATCTGTTTCTCACATTACGTCTGTACTCACGACGTTCTCGATCTCTTAGACGGTCACGTCTTCTTGCTTCTGCACGTCTTCTTTTAATGCGCTCTGCTCTTTCACGATCTCTTTTTCTACGACGATCATCTATTCGGCCAGTTCCTGGCTTTCTAGGTTTACCCGGTCTACCGCGATCAGGACGGCCTGGTCGGTCCGGTCTTCCTCGGTCTGGGCGGCTCGGTCGATCTGGTCTTCCACGGTCTGGACGGCTTGGTCGGTCCGGTCTTCCGCGATCAGGACGGCTTGGTCTGTCAGGTT
>JAHDIR010000036.1:0-21576 GCA_020630675.1 Bdellovibrionales bacterium | reverse complement strand
TAGTGCGTCTTCCATCATCTGGTTTAGATGGTCGGCCACGATCTGGGCGACTTGGCTTGTCTGGTCGGCCACGGTCTGGGCGGCTTGGTCTGTCCGGTCTTCCGCGATCAGGGCGGCTTGGTCGGTCAGGTTTAGTGCGTCTTCCATCATCTGGTTTAGATGGTCGGCCACGATCTGGGCGACTTGGTCTATCTGGTCTTCCACGGTCTGGGCGGCTTGGTCTATCTGGTCTTCCGCGGTCAGGATTACTTGGTCGACTTCTTTCTCCACGGCTTGGTGGAGGAGTTGGGCGGCTTCTTTCGCCACGGTCTGGACGAGATCTCTCTCCCCTGTCCTTATCTCTATTTCCACGGTCTCTTTTTGACCTGAGTAATTTAATCCTATCCTCTGAATCAGCAGACTTAGATGTGTCTGCTTGTGCCAAACCAGATACACCAAAAAATGCAAAAATGATTAGGCTGAGTGATAATCGCCGGCTCAATAGCCGGATGATATCTATCCCCATAAATATTCCCCCTAGTTGTTTAAGTTTTAATAGTATTTTTTAAACTCATTCACCGTAATAAAAACCTATGTTTGTTTGTCTTAAACTCACTCTAAAAAAAAGGCTTAAGGGCTCAGTTTTTTTAAAAGATAAATTTTATCGTCAATACGTAAGGCCTTTTTAAGTTTGTTAATTGTTCAAAAAAACTATAGTAACAATTTACAAAATATTGCAAAGTTCGCAATGAAGTAAAAAAAAATGTAGGGACAGATTGGCTCCATCCCATTTGTAAGCAAACAAATTAAATTAGAACAAAACTCATCTTAGCTCTCTTTTAATTGAGTTTTAAAAGTGGTGATAAACTGACACTGAATGATCCGGCAAGATCAACGCTCTTAGACATTTTTTAATAAACTTAAATAGTTGAATATCAATTAAAACAAATAAAAGTTATTAACAGCCGGAGGATTCAATATTTCGACTTTCAGATTCAGAACAACCATATTGATAACAGTTTAATCGAACATGAAAGTGATCTGTATGACCATCCCAAGGCCTTAATCTTTTCATGGCTTCGTAGGGTTCACTGCCTTTCTGATCTAAAAGCTCTCCATCAACGGCTCTTGCGTACTTACAAAGCCTGTCTTTAACAATTTGATTAACAAGAACAATAGATAAGTAACTCACTTGAATAGAAGTTCCAGGAACTTGAGCTTGAGCATTTCTATATAATGACTTCATGAATTCATAATTGAGATGATCACTAAACAGCTCTGGTTTTTCAACAATATCGAAACCGCACTGCTGAGTCGAAACGTTAGTTTTTTGAAAAAAATAAATATCGGCATCAAGACCATTTTGATGACTGATATGAGGAGATAAAGGGCCTCCACTTTCTTTTGATAAATTACCTATGCAAGTTTTATGAGGAGCGCTTTTATTTTCCATATCTAAAGATACTGCTTCAAGTAAGCGAACCAAGGAGGTGTTACCAAAGGACTTTGTTGTATCTCCACGAGCAACAACATAAGGTTCGGAAACGCTGGTGGATCCTACTAAAAAGCTTGGCATTAGTTGATCAGCAAATGTTAACGTACCATCATTAGTTGTTCCTTCAGAAACTGAGCTCACTTCTGAAGCATAAAAGTTATTCTGAGGAGCACTCAAAAAATTGAAATAAAGTTGAGACGTATCTAGGCCCTCGTAACTTTGAATACTTTGTACACCATATGAGGCTCTTTGTTCTCGATGAATTTGAAGTTCTCTGTCCAATTGAATTAAAAAATTCTCATTGGCTACCTCTGTTTCTGTTTTTGGTATAGAGCCGTCTGAGACAAAAAAATCTTTATTGGATGGCAAATGCAACGGACCTGTGGATTGAAAATTTGGTTCACTTTCTAACAGTTTAGGCGAAGTTTCTTCAGAATGATTGTGATCATCATCATTAGATAGGCTAGAATTATTATGATCAACTTCAGCCTTGATGGACTCATTGTCATTGTTTTTTAAAAATGTATTTTTCACTAAAAAAAGCTGAGTATGTCTAACATTAGATTCAAACCAAATCATACGAACTTTCACGGTATTGCAAGACCAACTTTTTAGGCAGTATATTTGAGCGGCTAAGTTTAATTTAGCATTGGCTAATATGAATGCCCACTTAACCTTTGTTTCATGATTAGCCTCCAAGATATCAACTCCTGTTTGGGAGTGATAACGGTTCAAAGTTCTAGATAATTTTAATATGTGTTGGTTCTGAGAAATTTTATATTTTCCATTTAATTCGACCTTAATTTGTGGTTGATGACTAACGTCACCTTCAGCAGCGTTAACTTCAGTAGGATCAAGTTGAATTTTTAAGCTCAAATCACGAAAAGACATAAGAGGCTCTTTTACAGTTTTGCTTTTCTTAGCCTGCGGAGCCTCAAGTTCTTCTGCTCCCGGGTTTTGTTTGCTTGAATCGTCTTGGTTTGAATTAATAGAATTAATGTCTGAAACATTTGCTCTTGGTCGAGATGATAAACTCGTTGATAGATCGCCACCCATAGGCACGAGATCTCCCTGCCTAACACCTTCTTGGAATGGCCGAGCCCCCGTAGCACTATATGGACTATAACCACATGATATTAAAAACACACCACCTGATATACTAAATAAAAATAATAGTAAGTAATTCAACAAACGCTCCCAACTCAATTTTTATGGCCAACTTACAAATGAAGTCTATGCCTCGTAAAATTAAGTACAAAAACCAAACCAAAAAAAAACAATTTTTTTTTGATGTAACAATAGTCAAGAGCCAAGGGTTTTCATGAGTTTACGAGTATTTACTGAAGGTTACCCTGTTAAAAATACGAGCCAAAGGCTGACAATTTACGGCCCTCACCCCTTAATTTGTCACTTTGTTGCCGCCACACGCCCTTTAATTTTTAGTTGAGAGTAAATGAAGTGGTATCTATTTTGCTCTGTTTACAGCGTATTGTAAGGCTCGCACTGGAAGAGCTCTTAATAAATTTGATGTTCGCCTAAGATCTTTATTTTATCTTTGGGCTTGAGAGGAGAAAAAAATGACTCAAAATATCTGTCCTGTTTGCAAAAGCGAAATCAGCTCTGAGCGTTTAGCTAGCTTGCCCATTATTTGTCAATCTTGTGGATTCATTCACTCAAGCGCGAACCAAAGAGTTGACTCTTCAATGAATAAAACCAGCATTTTAGTTATGACGGGTTTATCTATATTAACAGCAGTGACTTTTTTACATAGCGTAAGATGGGGCAGCCATTCTTTAGAGGTCATTACCCTTAAAATTTCAACGGCCATTGGGTTTGGTTCTGATAGTACTTTTGAAAGAATGCAAGAAATTTGTAAAGAAAGAAAAATGGTAGAGTGTGTACAAACAGCTCTTGAAGATCAACTCTTAGATGACCCTAAAAACTTAGAAGCCTTAAAAAAATTAGGTAAATTACATTATCAAAGAAAAAATTTCTCTGAGGCCTCTACAGTATTAAATGAGTATTTTCAAAATGGCGGAGACGATTTAATGTCAGCCTATTATTTTGCCAAAGTTCTTTCCCATGAAGGTCTTACTGATAAAGCTTCTGAATATTTTGATTTTATATTGGCTTCAAAGCCAGATGTTCTTCAGGTGACAGTGACAGAGGCCTATATAGACATGCTTATGCAAGCTGACAGATATCAAGAGGCTCAAAAACTAGCTAAGTCTGTTGAAGCCAGAACAGACAGCGTTCCTGGAACTTTACTTTCAAGATTTGAAACTGTTGAAGAAAATATTAAATCTGCTAAAAACTAAATGTGAAACACATAAAGATCATTGTCTTTTTTTTAACTTTTACAACGGTCACATTTAAGTGCTGGGGAGCGGCCACGCTCCCTTATATTAATTTAGATAAACCTACTACCTATTCCTGTTTAAAGGTCGTACCTCACGGCCGTCTGGGCCAGTCCAATAGTCAACTGACAAATTTATTAAAACAATTTAAAATTCAGCATGTTTTTTTACCTTTAAGTCATGAGAGCCTCCAACTTATATTTAAAGACTACTTTAAGACTCGCCTTGAAAACCCGCAACAACAACTCAGCCAGAGCTTAATGAATCACTTGGCAAGCCCATCAAGCTCGCAAAACGCACCTTTACATTTCACTCCGCTTTTTGAACAATATAAAGGGCTTTGGGCCCACAACTTACTTCGTCCAAAAAACCAGACTTACGCAAACGAGGGTGACTTTAGAACCATCAACTCCTATTCATGGTCTGGTGGCGTGGTTTTTCCGGTAGAAATATTTAATTCCGTAAATATAAAGCTCGTAACAAAACTTACCCCTGAGTATCTGAAAAGCCAAGGTGTAGATAAGACCTTTGACCTTGATAACCCAGAGGAGGCTCTTCCTATTCTACTTAAGTATTTGTCAAATAATGAAAGCTCTTTTTTAAACCCCAATGATATTTACAGTCGATTAACTTTTAGCGCCCAACTTCAAAACATGAGTTTTGATTCTGTGGATTTTTTATGGGTGCCTCAGCCAATTCTAAGTAAAATTGTTCCTGAAAATTTAGAGAATTTATTTTTAGGTTTAAAAGATATTGATTTCTCTTCTGACGACAGGGCTTTCCAAACACAAATATTCATCAACAATGAAAATAACGAAAAGGTCGCAGTAACTCCCCCCGAGGAATCAACCCAATGGAGGTGGTCTCCTCACCTAAGAGTGGGAAGCTGGTTTAATGTTTTTCCTGATTTATCAGTGATAAGAGAAAGTTTAAGGACTAGGCCTTAATTTGCCCAGTCCTTTATAAATGAAAGTGATTAGAAATAGTAAGAAAGTCCTACTTTTAGACCTGAAGTTGTGATTTTTCGGTCAGATTCAGGAGTTGTGTCAATTGTTAAGTCTAAGATCGTCATTCCATAAGCCACGTTAACAGCTAACCCACCAGCAAAGAAAAACTTTAAACCTAAATCAGCACCATAACCAAAACCTGATTTATCTACAGAAGACTCTTCACCTGTGGCATAAGAGACACGACCGCCAAGATAAGGTACCATTTGCGCCGAAGTATTTGGAATAAAGTTGATATCACCCAGTAATCCAATTTGATAAAGCTTATCGTCAGCTCCACCGCTCACATCTGTTGTTCCATAATTTAAAAACCCACCATATTCGAAACGACCCATATTTCTTTTAGCGGCAATAGAAACTTCGACCGTATCTGTTGTTCCTGTTCCTCCAGGAGTATTTTCAACTTCAGTTTCAGTCATTTCTGCCTCAAGCTGAATGGCATAATTTCGCCCTGCGGCCCATATATTTAAAGAACCAAATACCATAGTTAATAGAATTAATATTTTCATTGTGTGACCATCCTTGTTGGTTGTTTATTTTTATTTTGAGTCTATACGTTATTATTTTTTCTAAAAAGTTCAAGCCTCTAAACAATTTTCTACGATAAACTTTTATCTTTTTTTCAAAATAGGCAAGCTTCTTAAGTGCGAAAAATAATACCTTCCCATACTCAAGACTTTCTGATTATAATGAACGCTCTTGAAACTTAGCTTAGACTGACCAGTGGACCTTTTCATGAAATATTCTTCTTTAAATCTTTTAAATATTGAACAACTTTTAAGCTCCCAAGAGCTCTCAGCTCGAGACTCCATTCGCTCCTTTGTTGAAAAAGAAGTCTTACCCGTTATTCAAAGTCACCACCGCCTTGAAAAATTTCCTAACCACTTAATTCCAATGCTTGGACAACTCGGTTTACTTGGCACTAATGTTAAGGGCTACGGATGCCCTGGCATGAATGATGTTACTTATGGTTTAGCTATGCAAGAGCTTGAAAGAGCCGACTCCGGCCTGAGGTCATTTTGCTCGGTACAAGGGTCTTTAGTGATGTATCCTATTTGGGCTTTTGGGAGTGAAGAACAAAAAAATAAATACCTACCGGCCCTGGCTAAGGGTGATAAGGTTGGCTGTTTTGGCCTCACTGAACCTGACGCAGGGTCCAACCCTGGAGGAATGCTTTCCAAAGCCACAACCACTCAAGGCGGCTATAAAATCACTGGCAATAAAATGTGGATCACCAATGGCGGAATTGCTGATATTGCGATTATTTGGGCCAAGCTGGATGGCCTTGTTCGTGGGTTTATTGTTGATACTCAAAGCAAAGGCTTTAAAGCGAAAACCATGGAAGGAAAGTTTTCTTTGCGCATGAGTGTGACCTCGGAGCTATCCTTAGATGATTGTTTTGTTCCTGAAGAAAACCTCTTACCTGGAGTAAAAGGCTTAAAAGGCCCACTATCTTGTCTTACTCAAGCTCGCTTTGGAATAACATGGGGAGTTTTAGGAGCTGCAAACGCTTGCTATGAAGAAGCACTTCAATATGCAAAAACACGACTTATATTTGATAAACCCCTAGCCGGTTATCAATTAGCTCAGGCTAAGCTTGTAAAAATGGCTCAAGAAATCACAAAGGCTCAATTTTTAAGCTTACAACTGGGGCGCCTAAAGGAACAAAACTCTATGTCTCCAAGCCAAGTGTCTTTAGTCAAATTAAACAATTGTAAAATGGCCCTAGAAGTCGCTCGAGAAGCACGAGATATGCTCGGAGCTAATGGTGTCATTGATGAATACTCTGTGATACGTCATATGTTAAACCTTGAAAGCGTCAACACTTATGAAGGAACAGAAGATATTCACCGATTGGTGGTGGGTATGGACCTAACAGGGCTATCTGCTATTAAATAAATTTACCAAGAGGTTTTATGAAAACATCAGCATTTTGGCAATGCTTACCCAACTTTTACCCGGAAGCTCAAAACTTTAGAGACCATTTTGATACTCAATTTGCAAACCCGCTCTTAACCAAAGAAGAGCGTTTTTGTTGGGATTATTGGTATGTGAAAGACCAATACAAATTAATGAGAACACCAGCTGAACATTTTTTTCCAAAAAGTATGTATGATAAATTTGAAAGCCACCTTCGCCATTGGGGGCAAAAAAAATTGGGCTGCCAAAACATTTCCCCTATGTGGTTGAGTTATTACATTGATGGTTGTGAGCAACAACTACACTCAGACGCCCCTCATGGGCCTTGGGCATTTGTATACTCTTTAACTCACTGGGAGGAACGCATTTTTACCGGCGGTGAAACTTTTTTACTTAAACCAGAAACTCTTTGTTTCTGGGATTTTTTTGATCAAAGCAAAGGCGTTGAAAAAAAACATTTAATCGAGACGATTCCACCTCTTTTTAACCAATTGTCTGTGTTTGACCCTCGACTCCCTCACGGCGTTCAACCTGTGCGTGGAGCCCATGACCCCAAAGAAGCAAGAATTGTTATTCATGGTTGGTTCACTGAGCCTGGGCCAAGTGTTACAGGATCTCTTGAAACTAAAAACTGCATCAACACCCTTAACAAAGCTCTTGAGCCTTTGCACAAAGAGCTTTCAAATATAGGAGTTTTAAGCGGACTGCTAAGCCTTCAACTCAATGTCACACAAGAAGGAGTTGTTGAAAGCCTTGAGACGCTATCAAACACACTCATAGAAATTAATTGTAAATGGGGAGATGACGACATCATTGATTTTTTGACGAAAAACCTGGCTCAAATTCAGTTTGAAAAAAGCTCAGGCCCATCGGAAATAATTATTCCATTTTTATTTAACTAAATGCAACGCTGTAGTAGCGATTGCTTTAAGTTTTCTAAAAGCCGACTTAAACTCTCACTACTATTGTCATCACATAAATAGTTGACGGCCCCCTCTCGACAAGGTGAACGACCAAGTTTTTCATTCAAGATAACACTTTCACCTTGATAAACTTTAAAAATGGTATCTGGGCGAATAGCCATCGTACAAACCGTATCTGGTTCTACGCTTACATACTCACGGCAAAGTGAACTCTTTTGATACTTAGCTAAGAGCTCTGCTTTTAAAGCCTCATCAATCACTGCCGACTCTTGGCAAGACTCCATTGCTTTTGAAGAGGGGTTATAAAAAGAGGCTTCAAGACTCATTTGCTGCAAGTTTAAATCGACCTCAAAACTATTTTCCACTTGTCCACTAATCTCAGAATTCACCTTTAACTTATCAAATTGATGAGGCAACTCTTCTTGAATTGAAACATTCCCATTCTCATCCTCTTGAACCACACAGTTTTGAAAAGTGGTTACTAAAAAAAGAAATGACAGAAGTAAACACAGGAATTTAAACTTGAACATTTGAACGCCCCCCGCTTTATCTATAAAGCCCGTTATTTAGGCTATATCAGCCCCTTCATTATATCTATTTTTGGCAAAAATTCGTAAGATATCACTGAAAACGACCCAATTTGGTATATTTCTAGCCTAAAAGTGTGCCTCACCAAAGAAAAGGCCTATATGTTGGCCCCATAAGCCAGCACACAAAGTGCTGCTCATTTGACCCACAATCCAATTTGACTTCTCCTATGCCCAGCATATAACTTGGCTTCTTCATGAGCTTAAATATTATCATTTTCATCACTATCACCGTGAGCTGCATCGTTGGCGGAGCTTACCTTATTGTAAGATCTAAAGCGAGTGACCTTTTGCTAGGAGTTTCAGTATCCTTAAGCGCAGGGATTATTGCTAGCCTCACTTTTATTGAATTTTTACCTAAAGCTTTTTCCCAGGGAAACGAATACACATCCTATTTTATTTTGCTGGGGCTATTTGTTTTTGTTGTCACCGATAAATTTATCACTCCCCGCTTAATATTTTTTAACAGTGAGCCTTCTTGTAAAAAGTCTGGCTGTAAAACTCATGACCCCCAACAACTGCTAACATCTCAAACGGCTTGCTCTTCTATTGGCTGCCTTGTTGTTTGTGCCTTTTTTGACGGTATTGAGCTGTCTGTGGGCTTAAAGCTTGGTCAAACTACAGGCACTTTAATGATGGCTGCTCTTTTTTTACATTTAGCCCCCACCGGGGCCCTTGCTGCAAGCCTTAGCCTGGCCGGAAAACTGAGCGCTAAAAAAGCCCTTCAAAGCAGTCAAATTATTGCTGTCGCCTTACTTTTAGGCTTTGGTGCAAGCTTTCTTATAGAACAGTCTGCAGGCTTTTACTTTTACCTTCTTCCTGTAGCCACAGGTGTTTTAATTTATAATTTATTAGTTCATTTAATACCATCTGTCCTGAAGTTCCGTTGGGGAACTCCTATTCTAATTGGCTCTGCTGTGATCACAGCCTTATCTTTTTTTTCACACCATTCGTAAACTAAGAAATTAAAAATTCTTACATAGAAAGCCATTATTTTGTGAGCTCACAACAGCTTAAATTAACTGTCTTAGCCAAATACCTATAATAATTTAAAATAATTGAATCTTTAATAATCCACTCCCCTGTTGCAGTGCTTATAAACTGCAAAGCGAGGCTGATTGGTTTACTAAATTAAAAGCCGTGAATTGACAATCCACCAAGCCTTGGGGTTTATATGCCCGTAGGTCTTTAATCAAATACTAATACCTTGGGAGGTCATGAATGAAATTAACAGGTCTTTTACTAGCAGCCATTACTTTTGCTTCTTTTTCTTTAAGCGCAAGAACAGTACAAACTGTAAAAAACTTTAAAACCAATGTTGAAGCTAGCAACAAAGCTGAGCTTGCTGATGCTATTAATGCAGCTATGCCTATGATTAAAATGGGTGAAAGCGCTGACCCTTTTGGATGTGCCCCTGTTACTCCTGCAAACGTAACAGTAAATAACATCACTGTTCATGAGCAATTTTCTGTGGGCTCAAACGGAGAATTAACTCCCTATGTAAAAGCAACTATTCACTACTCTCAAGTTTTTAATTGCCATGATGGTGGTCGATAAATAATTAATTGATCCTTAAAAATATATTAAAAAGCCAGCTGTACTCAGCTGGTTTTTTTTTTGCAAAACAAAGTATCTCTACTATGATTCTTCGGCGGCAATGGATTTTCTTAAGGCTAAGCGGTGCTCTCGGCGTATTTGCGCTCCTGCATAGCGACGCTTTTCAGCCTCGGTAACAGGCCTGACTTTGGGAATGATTACTGGTTTTCCATCATCACCTAAAGCCACAAAAGTTAAATAGGCACTGGCTGTATGAAATCTTTTATTTTGAATTGGGTTTTCAGCATCGACTCGCACACCCACTTCCATGGAAGTTTTTGAAACAAAATTTACGCTCGCTAAAAGGTTTACTATCCAGCCTTTATAAACAGGAGCAACAAAGTTTAGAGCATCAATACTGGCAGTGACGACTGGTCGAGAACTATGACGTTGAGCTGAAATGGCGGCGGCTATATCGATCCAAGACATGATCGTTCCACCAAAGATAGAGTTGAGAGAGTTAATATGTGTTGGAAGCACCATCTCAGTCATATGAACTATGGATTCTGAGACGGGTTTTGCTTCCAACATTTTAAATTCCTGTTAAATTAGAACGTGCTGTTTCCGCCACCGTTGTTATTTCCACCGTGACCATAACCACCGTTATTATTTTGTGGGTTATGAATAGTTCCACCTACCGTCTGGCTTCCTGCCGGGATAGTTGTCGCTATATTTTGCTGGCCGATGGGCATTTGACTCACTTGCTGAGAAGGCTCTTGAGTCGTACGACCTTGATCTTTCTCGATAAAGCTCATATGAGGCAAACACCATACAATAAGTTGAGCACGGGACTTCACGCTCATTTTTTTGTAAATGTTTGTCAGGTGAAACTTCACAGTTTTTTCAGTAACAAATAGACGATTGGCCACTTCTTTATTAGAAAGACCTTGTGTTACTAGTTCAGCCACTTCAGCTTCGCGGTTTGACAATCCTTTTGATATTAGAACATCTCTGAGCATCCTTGCTCCCTCCCAAATCCTTTGGTTAATAATACGTTTTGGCATCCTTTGCCAGACTCTATAAAAGTCTGACAGCCTTTTGTTTTTGGAGCAAGCCTTTTGTGGTTATTTATTTGGGAACTAGACTGGATTTAAGGGTTAAAAATCATTATTAATGCCGTTTATAAGTCCTGATTATGTCGCGTTTTTCTGCCTTTAGGGCAGCCTGGTCATCAGGTTAAATAAGGGTATTGAGTCAAGTAAAGAACTAGAGCTTCAGCTAGGATAACCTCGGCAAGAGGCCAACGACTTTCGTCGAAAAACAAAACACACCGCGCAGCGCAAAGTAAAGAACCAGAGCTTAGCCATCGATTAAAAAAAACTAGAAACCCTACTAACAGTAATTCTGCCTGAGTTTCTCCATCACTCCCTCCACTTCAGAGCTGTCACAGCCTGAAACCTCAAAGACGTCCTCTAAAACATCTCCCCATGTGTGAACCCTAGCCCAGTGAACTTGCAGCCCTTGATCAAAGAGAGCCTGTACAGCTCCAACAAGAGCCCCTCTCTGGTCTTGCCCCTTAAAGCGAATAATCCAGTGGCCAGGCTTAGAGGTTTCAATCAGTTTAATTGAGTTAAAACGAACAGGCAAAGTCGGCGATGAAATTTCTTCTTTAAGGTTTAGTTGGCGAGTTAAAACCTTGGTGCTTTTTCGTGTTTTTATCATTAACCAATTATAAGCTCCCAATGAGTCCAAAGTATGAACATAAGCTTCTCGTACTAAACAGCCAGAAGCAAAAAGTAGCTTAGACCACCCTAAAAACAAACCCTTGCGGTCTTCATAACTGTGAAAACGAACCCAAGAATATTGATCATCTTGCCTCCAAACCCGAACAGGCAAGGCCTTAACCTTAAATTCATTTAACTGAACAAATTCATCCTTTAAGATTTCAACGGGCAAGGAGCTCGCCAGCATGGGCTCTAATTGCGACAAAAATTTTTCAGTCACATCATGAGAGGCAACCCCCTCCAACTCATCGGCCAGCACAACAAAGTTTTCTACTTTGGGAGATAAAACCTGTTGAACCAATCGGTACAGTAAGTCTGACTTCCAAGGTGTCCAGGCCTCAATATTGGTTGCCATGATATCAATGGCAGTCAAAGCTGATAGCCACTTTAAGCGTAGAGGCTTAACCCCTTGATCCATTAACCACTGCCAAGTTGAAGGGTCTTCAGGGTTTTTGCGAAAAGCGGCCTCTGATAAAATCAAATGACTTTTTACTAACCAAGACACCTCATTATAAAACTCTGAACAAAAGCCTAAAGCCGATAATTCTTCAATAACAATATTTGCTCCAAGCTCACTATGACTACCCTTAAGGCCCTTTGCTAAATCATGATACAACAAAGCCCACAACAAAATATCCCAGTCTTGCGAAGAAAAGTCCTTCACCCACTCTTTATTTTTACCCAAATATTTTTCAGGAGATGATTTTGTTTTACAAAAAAAACGCAAGGCCTGCAGAGTATGAGCATCAACGGTATAGCGATGATAATGATCATACTGCACCAACCCCTTTACCCTTAATAAATGGTGAAAAGCTTTGTAGAAAATTCCCGACTGAAACAAAGCCAGGTATTTTTGTTCAGGTAAGTCACAGCGAATGGTCTCTTTAATTTTAGCCTGAGCGGCTTGGTCCATATCTAGGTTCTTAACAATTTCACGCACCTTTTCTCGCGCTAATAAACCATCATCATGAAGTAAAAAATCAATGGCCTCTCCTAGATGGCCTATAGACTTATTTTTAATTTGTTCAATTTTAATTGGATTGGTCTTCACTAATTCATGAATCCATTGCGAATAAAAATTAATTTCCGACAAATTTTTTTGCAGCTTAGTGGTAAACTCTAGACGAGAGGAAAAACCCAACTGCTGAGCCAAGACCTCCTGACAAGAGGCAACTAAAATATCTCCAGCTCCTTGCAAATGAAGGCCATGACGTAAAACCAGCAAAAAGGATTTCAAATTCTCAAGATAGCTGACTTCTTTTTTATAGGATTTAAAAACTTCAGGGTAAAAACTCACCGTCACCAAAGCTTGTTGCAAATCTCGAAGAGCTCCAGGACCGTACTTTAAATTAGGTTCTAAATAATTGGCTAAAGAATCATACCTTATGTTTCGACGCTCACGCTCTTCTTTCATCAAGTCAATGATTTGATCTCTTACCTCAGTCACCTGCGCCCAAGCTCTTTTTTTTTGGCTTTCAACTTGTAAAGAAAAATCACTTTTACTCAAAGCCTCAGCATACATGAGCGCCAAATGGTCAAAATCTTCCACTCCCTCAAGCCAGTTTTTTGCATCAATTGGCGTGCGATACTGCAAACGCACATGAGCTTTAGCCGCCTCATCAACAAATTGTAACACAGAGCTTTCACTTCCTAAGAGTAAAACATCAATATCTGAGCGCGGACAAAGTTCTTGACGAGACCATGAGCCCAACTTGACAACTTCAACTTGAGAAAAACTAGGGAGCTTCTTGAGTTGCGTTTGTAAATATAAATCAAGGCCTTCGGCGATTTTTTGGCTCAACCAGCTCCAACTATGTCCCCCAGCCAACATAGCTTGAATTTGTTGAGAAAACTGCTCTTTTACCTCTAAAAAAGAGCTTCTATTTATAAAAGACTTTGCCGCCATTTCCTAATGATAGGCAATGGCCTTACATCTGTCACCTCTAAAGCCCAAGTAAAAAGATAGACACAAAAACTCCTTTACATAAGTTCTTGTTGCCAAGAAGCAATCGTATTTAAAGCTTCTAATGGAGTGACCTCGCCTAATGATATTTTTTTAATTTTTTCTAATAATTCTTTTTCAGCAGAAGTCACTTCTGAGCTTGGAGACAATAAATTGGATGTGGCTTCATCAAATGCCAAAAGGGACAGTTGTCCGTCAGTTGTGCCTCCAACGCCACCGGACTCAAAGGTTTTTAATAAACTTTCTGCTCGCTTAACAACCGCAGAAGGAAGACCTGCTAGCTTAGCCACTTGAATGCCGTAAGACTTGTTAGCAGGCCCCATAACAAGTTTATATAAAAATTGAATTTGGTCATTTTGGTCACGTATTGCCATATGAACATTTTTGACCGAAGAAAACTTTTGCTCAAGACTGGTTAACTCATGGTAATGAGTGGCGAACAAACAATGAGGAGCTTGTTTTTTTCTCAATATATATTCAAGAATGGATTGAGCTAAACTCATACCATCAAAAGTGCTCGTTCCCCGCCCCACTTCATCCATAATAAGCAGAGAATTTTCACTAGCGCGGTTTAGAATTTCAGAGGTCTCTTTCATTTCCACCATAAAAGTAGAAAGCCCCTCAGTTAATGAGTCACTGGCTCCTATTCGAGTGAAAATTTGATCATACAAAGGCATTTGTGCCTGAGCAGCAGGAACAAAAGAACCTATTTGCGCCATTAAAGAACAAATAGCCACCTGCCGCATGATTGTACTTTTACCCGCCATATTGGGGCCTGTTAATAAAAGGCAATCCCCTTGGCTTAAATGAATGTCATTTGGAACAAAAGGAATTTTTAACTCTTGTTCTATCACAGGGTGACGAGCTTGCTTAAGGCTAATTTCACGCCCTTTAACAAACTGAGGGCGAGTATAATTTTGTTCAATGGCTAACCAAGCTAAAGAACTCACAACATCAAGCTCGCTCCATACACTCGATATATAAATAATATCAGAGCTCAGTGATAAAAACTCTAAGCGCAAATCATTAAAAAGCGTTTGTTCTAAATCCAAGCGCTTCGTTTTACCAGATAATATTTTTTCTTCGAGCTCTTTGAGCTCTCCAGTTAAATAACGTTCAGCATTGGTCAAGGTTTGTTTGCGAGTATAATGGCTGGGCACTTTATCTTTATGAGCATTGGTCACTTCTAAAAAATAACCAAACACATTATTGTATTTTATTTTTAAGTTGGAGATTCCTGTTTTTGCCCTTTCGCTGGCTTCCATTTCGGCCAACATTTTCTGACCGTGATCAGTCACATTTATAAGCTCATCCAGCTCGTCGCTATACCCTTTTCTGATCACCGATCCTTTTTGTAAATTGACAGGAGGTTCATCAACAATCATATCTTGAGCTTTTTTAATTAAAGGCTTCAGAGCGAGCTCTTGCTCTTTAAAGTCAGCAGCAATGGGCTGAAGATTTAAAGCTTCCAAGCCCGACTGTAGGGATTGAATAAGACTGAGCAAATCACGAGGCCCACTGTGAGACTGCGCCACTTTACTCATTCTACGTTCGACATCGCCAACATAAGAAAGTATTTTCCTTAAAGCCTTTAAAGCTGAAGGCTTTTTAAACCAAAAGCTCACTTGATCAAGGCGTGCATCAATTTCGTTTTGCGACAACAAAGGAAAACTCAGCCAACGCCTTAGCAAACGAGACCCACTAGAAGTTTTGGCACGATTAAGAGCCTGAAAAAGACTTCCCTTTTGCTCTCCTCCGTAAGTGGAAAAAACTTCCAAATGACGCAATGTAATCGGTGATAAACTCATGTTTTGCTTTAAACTTCGTTTTTCAAAATGAAAAGAAACAGCCTGTCCACCATTCATGTATTTTGCGTAGCTCTTTAAAAGCTGAAGACTTGAGGGAAGCTCATCATCAATAAACTCACTATCAATGGTTTGTGCTGTAATATGGTGCTTGAGTCCAAGCTGAGTAAACTCCTTGGCTTTATTTTCACCACTTAAAACAATTTCAACAGGGTTTAATATTGTCAGTAGACTCATTGGTTTTTCATTACGACCCAATAAATAGTAAAAAGCCTCCCCTGTAGAAGAGTCATAAAAAGCAATCGATTGATCATCAAAACTACATATGTAGTTTGCACTGAGTTCATCTAAGGTTTCAGGGTCATAAACCATTCCGGGGCTTAAAATTCGAGTCACGGCTCGTTTAACCAAGCCTTTGGCTAATTTAGGGTCTTCAACCTGATCACATAAAGCCACTTTGTGTCCGGCATTTAATAACTTTGACAAAGCCGAAGCAATACTATGGTGAGGCATTCCACACATTTTGGTATCATCTTTGGCGTTTTTATTTCTTGAAGTTAAAGCAATATTAAGAATAGGAGCAGCCACTTCGGCATCTTTATGAAACATTTCATAAAAATCTCCCATTCTAAAAAATAAAATTTTATCTTGATGCTGAGACTTAACTTCCCAGTACTGCTTCATAAGTGGAGTGAGTTTATTTTTCATACGATGCAAACCCTATTAGAACTGGGTGGCTTCGTCACTTTATGACGAAAAAATGAAAAAAAAACTTTAAAAACACCACCTAAATAGAACTGTTTAGAGTTGACGCAGCTCATCTTTACGACTTTAGCCTTTCAGGCTTGTCACTTTTGACAGCAGGAGCTCCTTGCAAAAGCTCATCAATGACGGCTCTCGTTGTGGGCCCATGACTTCTATTTTTAATAAAAGACAAACTTAAACTATTACGCAATGGCTGATGACTTTCCGGAAGACAAACAATGCTATGACCATTGCTTTTTAACTGTTCGACAAGCTGGTGGGGCAAAACTCCTGCACCAAAATGTCTTACGACAAAACGAGAGATGGCTTGAACGTCCATAACTTGGGCGCGAATATTTAAGTTTAAATTTTTTCGTTTAATATGATGGTTAAGCCACGACCTGACCACTAGCGCCCCATCTTTGTAAGCCATATAATCTAAAGACTCATAAAATTTTTTTCCTGCAGAGGCCGGTTCATTTTTACTTTGTAAATAAGACTGCGTACAACATAAATGAAGAGTTTCTTCAGCCAGCCTTTGAATTTCAATTTTGTTATCCATTTTATACTCATCAATGACAGCCATATCTAAATGGCCGGACAACAAAAGGTCGTTCATCTCTGATGCATAACCTAAGCTCAACATAAACTTAACTCGTGGATACTTTTGTCCAATTTTAACCAAACGAGGAATCACTAAGTTAATACCAAACTCAATGGGCATACCAATCTTCACAGTTCCATCAATAGAGACTTCTTTTTGACTAATTTCATTCACACTACTTTCTAGTAGCTCCAAAGCCCGGTCAACTTCTAAAAAAAGCTTACTACCCTCTTCTGTTGGTAAAAGGCTTTTGTTCACCCGATCAAATAACTTACAATCTAAAGAGGTTTCTAAGTTTTTGATATGCTGACTGACCCCGCTTTGAGTCAAATGAAGTTGGCGTGAAGCAGTGGTCATGCATTTAGTTTTAAAAACCTCAGCAAAAACTTTTAAATTATTTAAGTTCAAATTATTGAGCACCATTCTAAGCTTTTAACATAGTCATGAGAGCAACTGAAAGAGTTCTGCAAATAGGACCATAAATATTAGTTTTTTTTAAAAAAATTGCCTAATAAAAGAGTCGCTAACCCAGTAAGAATTTCAAAAAAAATTAAAGAGCACTAACAAACTCTGAAACTTGAAGAATAATTTTTTCTTTTTTGGAATCACCAAGTTTTTGGCAACAAACAATCATTTGAGCTAAAAGTTCGCAAACCAAAGGAAAATAAATATTAATAGCCAATACTTTTTCAAAATTAAGAAAAGCCGATTCATATTTTTCAAGAATAAAATCATCTTTTCCTTGTTGCCACAAATGGCTCCAAAGTTGTTCAGGCGAATCACATTCACTCAATAAAAGCTCTTTTTGCTTTTGCAATTGGTGCTTATAACTCAAAGGAAATCTATAAACATCACTTTTTTCAAATGACTCAAAGGATGTCTTTTGAAAAAAAACTTCCACAGCCTTGGCTAGAATAGCCGCTTCTTTTTGACAATACTCTTGAGACTTTAATAGTTGCTCTTCGTCAGGGTGACTAAAAAAGCTATATTCGGTGATTACACTCGCTATGGAGTGAGCATGAAGTTCTCTTAAAATATAAAGACCTTTATCAAAAACAAATAAATCAGAGTAAGTTAAGGCCGGCCCATGATTGGCCTTGGATAATTCTGCTTGAAAACTTTCAATAAGATGTTGATTTTGTGAGTTAAGCAAAGACCCATGAACAAAGCAAAAGGGGAAGTTAACATGAGGAAAAACTGGGTCACAACTGGCATGATGTACTGATAAAAACAAAGAGGCCTTCTTATCAACGGCCAACTTCACACGGTCAGCTAAAGAAATATTTTTATCTTCGCTTCTTGTTAAATAAACTTCATATTTTTTTTGGAGTATTTCTTTTAATAAAAGACACACCCTTAAATTGATCCACTCTTCGCGCTCGCCACTAGGCCCCCTTCGGAAGGAGTCTTGGTCGGCGCTATTTCCATGTCCAGGGTCAAGCACTATGACCGGTAGGGATCTCACTACAATCTCTTTTCAGGCCCTAAGCTTTTAGCTTCTAAACCTGATAAAAGTTTACCATAAAGACCGTCAAAACCGCCATTGCTCATAATTAATATGACATCACCTCGACGACTTTCTTGAATTAAAAAGCTAACAATATCATCAGAGCTTTTAAAGCTTTGAGCCACTCCACCAGATTTTGCAATGTCTTGAATTAAAATTTCTGTCGAAAAACGCTCACTTTCAGGGATATTATCTTGATTATAAGGCTGAGCCACTAAAGCTAAATCTGTTGCACTAAAAGCCTGACCATATTCTGCTTGAAAGGTGTTACGACGAGAGGTGGCAGAACGCGGCTCAAAAACACTCAACAAGCGTTGATTAGGAAACTGCTCTTTCATCGCTTTGATTGTTAAATTCACTGCCGTTGGGTGGTGAGCAAAGTCTTCAATAACAGTCACTGAATCAATTTTTCCAATGACTTCTTGTCGTCTTTTAACACCTTTGAAATCAGCTAGCCCCTGCAATAACTTTAAAGGGTCCCAACCTAACTCTGTGGCTAAAGCAAAACAAGACAAAGCATTTAAACTATTGTGATGACCAAATAGTTTCAAAGCCAAGTCTGCAACTTTTTTTCCCCCTTTATTCACTACCACCTGGTTTCGCCCAGCAAACAAAGACCTTTCAGAAAATATATAATCACTATTTTTACTTCCGAAGCTCACTTTTTTACATCTAGCATGAGAAAGGATTTTTTTAATATTTTCACATTCTCCGTTGTAAACTAGTAAGCCATCATCAGGAATGAGCTTCAAAAGACGAATGAAAGCTGTTAAAATTTCTTCTATATTGTTATAAATATCGGCATGATCAAACTCAATTCCCGTTAAAATGACAGATTTAGGACGATAGTAAATGAACTTGGGAACTTTATCAAAAAAGGCGGTGTCGTATTCATCGCCTTCAATAACAAAGTAATCGCCCAAAGGCCTCTGAAAAGACTTTGAAAAATTAAGCGGTATTCCTCCCACAAAGAAACCTGGCTGAAAATTTTGGCGTTCTGCCAGATAAGCAAGCATAGAAGTTGTTGTTGTTTTTCCATGTGTGCCAGCAACAACTAAAGAATGACGAGAGCCAATAACGAGCTCCCCCATCGCTTTTGGCAAGCTTGTATAAGGAATATTTGATTTTAACAACGCTTGCGCCTCAGGGTTAGATCTTGGAATTACATTTCCAACAATCACAAAGTCAGGGGCAGGGTCTAAATTTTCAGGTTTATAGCCCGACATCACAGGAATATTTAGTTCAGCCAACATAAGTGACATGGGTGGGTAAATGTTTTGATCACTTCCAGAAACAGAAAACCCCATTTCTTTTAAAAGGCCAGCCAGGCTGGCCATGGCCGTTCCACAAATACCCATTAAATGAACTTTGCTTCCAGGTTTTAATGATTCTAACAATTTTACCTCCCCTTTGAACTCACTCCTGTTTCGATTTCAATGACAGGTCGTGCACCCAAGTGCAACTTAGACTTTGTCATTAGAGGAATAGGTCGTTGCTTGTAGGAGTGACCACAGGGCAGGTTTTTTAAAACCGGAAACTTCACCGACTGAGCAAACCTTTTTTGAACCTCGTGCCACAAATACTTACAATCTTTTTCTTCCCCACCAACAAAGTCGCCAAAGATAAGACCTTTTATTTTATTAAAATAACCGGCCTGCTGGAGTTGAGTTAACATTCGATCTACACGATACCCTCTTTCTCCGATATCTTCCAGGATTAAAATTTGCCCCTGAGCATGAGCTTGCCAAGGTGTACCGAGAGAAGCCAATAAAATTGTTAAATTTCCCCCCGTTAAAGGGGCTACAATTTGTCCTGAGGCTCGAGCCGCCTCATTCAAAGGCTTTAAGTTTCTATATTGAAGGGTTTGTTTTTTTGAAAATAGGATCTTTTTTAAATCTTTAATTTCTTGTCGGCTTGACTGTCCGGTGCCTAGCTCTTCTAACATAGAAGCATGTAAGCTAGGCCAACTCCATTGATAATTAAAATAGGAATGCAAATGAGTTATATCACTGTAACCTATAAGCAACTTAGGGCTTTGAGGCACCTTCATTTTATCCAAACGAGGCAATAATTTGGCCGCTCCGTAGCCCCCTCTTAAACACCAAATGGCCTTTGAGTCTTTAGACTGAACAGCTCTTTTAAACTGCTGAAACCTATTTTCATCATCACTAGCACATAAAAGGTCTTCACCAAATATGCCCTCCTGATAGCGAGGAACTAAACCCATTTCAGAAACAAACTGAATGGCTTTTTTTAGACCTTTTTTACCACAACCCGAAGATGGGGCGACAATATCTACTAAATCTCCAGGCTCAAGCTTAGGCCATGCTTTCATATTCTTTAATTTGATAGGGGAATGTTTTGAACTATGCATAAGCCCTAATTTATAGTTTTTATGAACGTCAGGCAAGAGCCTGGACGACAGATTGTAGTATCTACTGAAGGGATCTAAATTTTAGACAGTTTGAGAGCCTGGCCTTAAAAGGTGTTTTTAGACAAGGAGGTCACGGTACGAGTTAGCTTTAACAGTTTTTGAGTATGAGCATTTATATCTTCAACACAGGCAAAAGAACGAAATCGCTGGCCATTTTTATTGCGAGCAAAAAGCCTCATCACCTTTCTATTGCATTTTGGTTTAGCAAATTTTCTTTGAATTTTATTAATTTGGCTCTCTAAATAGACAATATCCTCATCCTCTAAAGCCACTAAACTCTGATCTCCATAGTTTGTTTTGTAAGCTAATTTGGTCTGAGAACCTTTGACAATCATAAAAACAGAGCTTTTATCGCCGTAATCTACATTTAAAGTGAAGTAGTTGGTGTCAGACTTACCAGTGCTTGCCACCATCCGATCCACTTGATAGCGCTCATTTTTGTCTCTATCTTCGCAAACACGCTCAACAATTTCGCTGGAAATATTACTGCAAAGGTCATGGGCCGTAAAAAACTCATAAACCACTCGCTGACTAAACTCCCCGCCCTGCTCTAAAACAGATACGTTACAAACATCAATCACTCCCGTTGATTTATCTAAAATAAAATCGGGCAAAACCTCTAAGCTCGCTTTTGAGCTACAACCTGTATAAGCTAATGAAAGGTTTTTAATTTGCGACTTTAAAGTGGAATCTTCTCCCAGAACTAAAATCAACTCATTTCTGGCTAAATTAAGAGCTTCAGAAAGGTGGGTCGCCATGGGTTGTTTTTGCGCCTCTTTTCTATCTGAGTTCAAAGATAAAACAACAACAAGTACAACAAATAATACAAAAATAACTGACTTTAATAAGAATGCTTTCATACCTGTTTATCGGCAAAGGTCGGTAAAAAGATAACCACTTTTTTAAGTAAATAATGTCAAACTTTTATACA
>JAHDIR010000035.1 GCA_020630675.1 Bdellovibrionales bacterium | reverse complement strand
GTACCTTAGGCCTGATTAGCTTAAGCCTATGACTTAAAATGACGATATAGACACATGAAAAAAGGGGTGGTTTATTGGGTTTACTTCTCTTCGTTTTTTTTACTAGCAGGCTTAGTAAGCTCATGTAGTTATGAATCTACAGTTTTAGACCTTAACTCACTATGGAAATCTGAATGGAACTTTTCTGATCCATCGGAATACAACTTTGACCATAACTATGTTGAAGTTAAAAATGGTTCGGCCCAACTCAAAGCCCTAGACCTCACCCTCTCCGAAAATGATTTTATGCAAGGGCTTCACGTCGGAACTTTACTAAAAGATAACCATCTTAGTCTTGAAGAATCGACCTCCACTTTTGCTGATTTAAGAAATATATTACCAAATAGAGTTTCGTCCATGATTGCCTATTGGAGGTTCGAAGGAGACCTCCTTGATGCTTCTGGTAATGGTCATAATGGAACCTTTAATAATGGCTCAAAATTGTCGAGCGGAAAAGTTGGCACTGGGGTTTATTTTGATGGCCTTGACGATGACATAAGTATTCCCGACAGTGATGACTTTAATTTAAAAAATTTTTCTATTTCTTTTTGGTTTTATCGTTACGACAATGACTACTCTCGCTTTATTTCTCAACAGTCTAGTGATTACTGGATTGTCGGAATAAGAAATTCACCCAACAACGACTTATATTTTAACTCTAGTATCGACGGCTACTCTCCATCAGTTAACACAGGTGTTATGCCTGAAAACAATGCCTGGAACCATATTACTTTTTCTCGAGACACTGAAAATGATGTTATTAAACTCTATTTGAATGGGAGTTTAGTTCACCAAAGCCCCACTTCAAATAATGATAGCTATGAATTGAATCAATCAATACGTTTAGGGTCATATAACGGAATCAACCATTTTCTGTCTGGTCATCTTGATGAAGTGGCTATTTTTAATGAGGTTGTCAGCGATAGTGATGTTTTAAAAATTTTTAATCAGCAAAATAAGTTGTTTTCTGATATGACAGGCCTGTCTCCTCTTTGGACGCCTAAGTGGGAGCAGCTTGTTGGCTATTGGAGTATGGATGGTCATTGGCAAGACTCCTCTGGAAATGAAAATCATGCCACCCCCAGTAATTTACCCACTTTTAGTTCTAACCCAAAAGTTGGCTATCAATCTGGAGATTTTGATTACGACACTGGCCACCAACATCTTCTTGTGGCAAACACTCCTTTACTTGAAAATGTACAAGAAGGAGCTATCACTATAATGGCTTGGTACAAGCCAAATAATTTACCTATTAATATTAACAATAATACGGTCGCCCACGGATTGATCAATAAAACCGGGCAACATTTTGGGTTGAACTACAGAAATAACTCAAGGTTTTCATTTGAGCTTTGGAATAACATGGGTTCAGCAATAGGCCCAGGTAGTACTTTGAACTTCCCCCCTGGGCAATTCTATCATGTTGTAGGAGTCATTAACCCAACAGTTAACACAGCCTCTCTTTATATTAATGGAGAAAAACTCAATGAGGTGGACATCACTGGTGAAACTATTCGAGAGTACGGAACAGCTCCTTGGATTATTGGTGCTGCAGGAACAAGTGCTAATACCAGCACATATCACTATGCTGCCGATGGCCAACTAGATGAAGTGGCTATTTTTAATACTCACCTCTCCACCGGTGAAATTCAAAAAATTTACCATCGTCAAAAGCAAAAGTATGCCAGTCATTATGACTCTCCTATTATTAACATAGGAGGAGCAACCACCCAATGGCCAAGCCTTAGCTGGTCAACAAAAATACCTTTTGGCAAAGAACTTGTGGGAGACTTCAACAATGACGGTAGCCCTGATCTTGAAATTAATTCTAACAACCCACAACTCACCGAAAGCATAAATAATGGTCTTATCGGTTACTGGCCTTTGAATGAATTAGGCGGGGCAAACTCTATATTAGATCAGTCCGGAAACAATCACCATGGCTCTCCCTCTGGTGGTGTTTCACTAAGCCTAAGCGGACAACTTGGGCCATCGTTAAATTGTGATGGAACTAACTCCCCTATCAATATACCCGCGACGGGAAACCTGAGCTTTAACCCAAACGACAATTATAGCTTTTCTTTTTGGATCAATACGGACAACACTCACCCCGGTGGGACTTTTTCATCTCCATTTATGATCGATACCGACCTCGGTTATTTAGCCTGGATTTGGTTCAGAGATAACACTCACCCATCACTTCCAAGCAGTGTGGCTTTTAATCAATTTGATGGCTCAGCAAGCTCCAACAGTGCCAAAACTCTAAATAACAGTATTGAGTCTGGAAAGTGGTACCATATTTTTGGAAAAAATGACTCTGGCGTTCTTCGTCTTTATATAAATGGAGTTGCCACTATTGACACAGGAATTTCACTAGATATGTCTGGAAATACTGTGAATGCAATTGTAATTAATCCAACAAACTTTAAAGGACTTATCGATGAAGTGGCTATTTGGAACCGGGCTCTCTCTGATCAAGAGATTCAAAACCTTTATCGGCGTGGGGCTAATAGAGTTAAACTTCAAGTGAAAAGCTGTATTGATTCTACTTGCCAATGCAAAAGCTTTAGTAGTTTCCCTGCAGGCACCGCCAATGACTGTGACGGCGACACTATAGTTAACAGCCTTGATTTTGACGACCCTCATAAAGCCGAATTTATTGGTCCTGGTGGAGACGCTAGCACTTATTACTCAGAACTTTTAACCGCAAAAACACAGACCTCATTTTTAACTGTGCTAATAACACTTCAGATATCCATGGTAATATTTGCGTAAAAGATGAAATAACTTTAAGAGAATCAGTAAGCCCTTTTCAGCCCACAGTTGATTATAGTGACTTTCCTCTTGCAGCAAGACCCATAGACAACCCTTATTTTCAGTACCGTGTATATATGGAAGCCGAAGACAACACGGCCTGTGGTGGCAACGCATGTTTGCCCGAGCTTTCCTTGGTCAGCTTAAATAGTAGTGACAACACGACGAGGTACTATGGCGAGCCCCAAGTTGTGCAGCCTCAACTAGGGGTTGCTTACACTGAAATTCAATCTATATCCATTGACTCACAAGACTGTGCCAGCTTTCAGTTAAGCCCAGATCAGTCCAATTATTGGTTTTGGAATGGAGTGAGCTGGTCAATAGCCAGCACAAATGCACAGTCTAGTTCTGGTCAAGATATTCAAGACCATATAGCTCAGTACGTTCAGCAGACAGGACCTGGAAAGCTTTATATTAAAGCCTTTTTATCCACAAACCAGCCACAGAACTCATCCTGTCAGATCAATGATATCGACCTAAATTATACCAATGATTAAAATTTGCCTGAGTTATTCCACATAGAACGATCGCTTATTTTTTCACTGTTGTCCCAGTGCTCAACAATTTGGCCCTCTTTTAATTTAAACACATCAAAAACTGCTGACTCACCATCTCTGTCTAATGTTTTAGAATAAGCCACGACAAAACATCCCTGCCCAATAACTTTAAAAGTATAGTCATAGCGATAACTCTGATCTTTGGACTCAAAGTAATCAATCAGTGAGCCTTCAACACTTTGATTGTGTTCAATATAGTTTTCTTGATCTATGTACTCATTGATTGATTCAAAATTTCTATTTTGCAGAACATCTGTAATAAACATTCTCACTCTTTTTTTGTTATTTTCTGTTTTCTCAATATCAGATATTTCTTGGCTACCATCAATCATACCCACAGATTTATTTTTATTTGCCCTAAAAGCAGTAATGGTGTCCCAATGTTCTACGATTTTATTTTCCTTATTCGTGTCAAAAAGATCCATAGTAACCCACTTGGCTTCGCCATTATTTAACGACTGAAAAGCATGAACAAAGACGTAAGGACCGTCTTCTATAGAGCGAATAATATCAATTTCTCTTTTTGGGTTTCTTTCTAAAAAAGGTAAAAAGAAATCTAAAAAGCCCTCAGGGCCATCAGCCACGCCAGTGCTATGCTGGGTGTAACGCTCGCCTGTATACTTGTAGACGGCCTCTTTGGCTTTTCCTTCTTTTATTCCCTCTATATATAAACGTTTCACATTTTCTAATTTTTCAGACATTCAGCTTCTCCTTTTTTTTTAAGACAATGTTCCTATTTTTTTTGCTAATACAGCTTTGCCTCCAGACAAAGTCACCACTTCGTAATTTGAGCTTTTATTCAAATACTGTAACGTGGGCTTAACTCCCCTCATATTAGCGTTATCAACGTAAACAAAAGCACCGGGAACAAGCTGATTTTCCAACTGATGTAATAATGGTAAATATAAGTCTTTCCAGCCGTCAAGAAATAGAAAGTCTATTTCTCCTACATTTTGTGATAAAGTTTGCATCGCATCTCCCACTCTTAAATCAATCACATCATCCACTCCTGCGTGTTCAAAGTTTTTTTGCGCCACTTTGGCCTTACTAGCAAGTAGTTCAGTGGCAATCACCTGCCCATTATTTTGGCTGACAGCCGCAGCCAAAAAAAGAGTTGAAATACCAAATGAAGTTCCAAACTCAACCACTTTTTTTAGTTTTTTTTCTAAAATAAAATTATAAATATATTCGCCTTGCTCTTTTGAAATGGCTAAATAATGGTTTTTAAAGTCTTCTGGTTGCAAACCTGACTTTATTGATTTTAAAGAAAAAGATGGCCACTGGCCTCTTTTACGACTTGAGTCTTGATATAATTCTTCTATTTTATTCCAAATTTTTTTATCTCTACTTTGTTGCATACGCTAGGCCTCCTAAATGACTAATTGGTACTTAACTAGTATCGCCTAATTTTAACTATTGCAAAAGTAGACTAAATTGCAATATACTATTTCATATGAGCAACAATAGCGAAGATCTAAACCTTTTAAAAACATTTTGTAAAGTTGCTGAGCTTGGTAGCTTTTCAAAGGCAGCTCTTGCTTTAAAACAGCCTAAGTCTCGTGTGAGCCGAGCTATTTCTAGATTGGAAGAAAGCCTTAAAACCTCGCTGATACGAAGAACGACCAGAGCTTTTTCTTTAACTGATCAGGGGCATCAGTTTTTTCAGCGTCTTAATCCAATTTTAACAGAGCTAAATACTGAAATACAACGCTTGGATGCCGAATCAGAAGAAGTTTCTGGTACATTACGAATTACCAGCCCTGATGACATTGCACTCTACTTACTGGAAAGAGTTATTTTTGATTTTTCTCAACTCTATCCAAACGTTAACTTTCACATTGACCTGTCTAATGACATTCTAGACCTTACGTCTGATAATATTGATCTTGCTTTCCGAATTGGTCGTTTGAAAGATTCTACTTATATTCAAAGTTTCCTATCAGATATTCACCTTGTCATGGTGGCTTCTCAAACTTATTTAGACAAAAAGCCCAAAATTAAAGTAAAAAAAGACCTTCTTGATCATAAGTTTTTACTTCTTGGCTCCAATGAAAGGTCGATGAAATTAAAAGGCCTTCACCAAAAACCCAAAAACATAACAACAGCCTCTCAGTTTCCCTTACTTTACAATATGGTTAAAGCCGGCCATGGCATAGGTGTCATACCTGATTTTTATTGTAAAAATGATATTAATAGTGGAGCTGTCACTCAACTTTTTAAAGATTGGAATATAATGAAAACAAAACTGCATTTGGTTTACCCGTCTAAAAAAAACTTACCAAAAAGGGTTCGGTTGTTTATAGACTTTGTTAAGCAAGAAATAGCTAAAAAAGGCATGAGATGAACTAAATTTAAAAAAAATATTAGATTTTACCTAATGATCGGTTTTACAAAAGTCATTGCCGCCACTTGGCATGAGTGGCAAGAACGGACAACGTTAGGTACCCAGCAGAGGCCCGCTCAAAGTTTTCTATTTTAAGCTCAAGCCACTGGTCTAAAAGTGTGAAATTAATTTTCTTTAGTTCAACTTGGATGGCCAGCAAGGCCTCTACACTTTCTTTAAAGCTTTGACGAAGGGGCGAGTTCGATTCACTTGCTAGTTGATAACCTTGAATCACTTCCTCAAGGTTTAATATTAAATCTTTTCTTAGCCTATTTTCATCACTTAAGTTTCGACCTTTCGAAACAGCCCAAGATTTAACCTCTGGAGATTTCGCTAAGTGTGCATAAAAATGACTGATCTTATCTATTTCATAACCCCAATCATTTTTCTTTAAACGAACTCCCTGACAAACGGTATGAAGTGCCTCTGACTCCAATGACGTGACATTGACTTGGTGCTGCCCCAAGATAAAAGAAAACTCCCCTTTTAAGTCCGTACAATTATAACCACAGTTAAATATAACTTTTCGAGGAAAGCCTTTTGAAAATTCATTTAAAGAATAACTTTTGGTTTGAGCATCAAACTGACAATTTAAGGCCGCTTGCGGGCTAGAAAATGAGAGCTGAACAAACATTAGCAACTTAAGAATTAACAATCTCTTTTCTCCCCATAAAAAAAATTAGTTAACTAAAATACTTATTTTTTTTGATTCTATATTTTGACGATTATTCGTTCACGAATTTTTTTCATTTTGTAGGAACTATAGGTTTTACAAACTAAACTTTAGAAGAAATTATAAGGCCCACAAAATAGTAATTTTTTGATCACAAAAGATGCTTAAATCTTGACTTAAGTTTAGGGTAATTACGTAATTTTAAAGAGCCAACTATTAAGGTCCTGTGTTAATTCACCGATAAATATAAGTGAAAAAACTAGTCTCATTAGTTATTTATATTTTCTCTCTTTTTTTGATACTTCCATCTTGTGATTACAATAAAACCTCATTTGATTTAACTTCTATTTTTGAACCCACACTCGATTTTTCTGAAACTTCTAATTTTACTTTTGATGAAAACTTTGTCGAAGTGAAAGATGGCAAAGCCCAGTTAAAACCTTTGGATCTTGAATACTCAGGGGTTGATTTTAATAATGGAAATTATGTCGGGACTTTTTCCAACTCTGAACGACTGAAATTGAATGATGGATCAGTGAGTTCTAGTCATGGCGCCACAACTGTTCTATCAGGAAAAGTTTCTGACTTGGTTGGTTATTGGAGCTTAAATGGTAATTTTGCTGACACAAGTACCTTTTCAAATCATGGACTCGCTCAAGGCACTCCCTCTTTTTCATCAATTGCTAAGGTCGGTAATGGGGCCTTGTCACAAGATGGAGTCGATGACTTTTTTACAATTGAAGACACTCTCAGTTTATCTCTAAACAACCTTTCATCCTGCCTATGGGTTCGGCCGACATCCCTATCCAATGATTCGACACTTCTTGCCAAGCTTCCTGGTATCTATGAGCCCTACCGGTTCGTATTAAGATCGACAGGAGGACTTCAGATGCAAATATCCAGTTCAGACGGAGCTAGGGAGTTTTTAAGTACTGACGGGGGAATTATTTCTTTGAACCAATGGTCTCATACTTGCTTTATTTTTGACACCTTAACAAGAGAAGGTAAAATTTATTTAAACGGTTCTTTGTATGCCATGAAAACTTTTGCCTCTGGGGTGGTTAGGGTTACAAACGGTCGAATTAATATTGGAGGTCACGAGAGCCGTACCAATCAAAATATGAACGGGATCATTGATGAGGTCTCACTTTGGAAGACAGCGCTCACTGCCGATGAGGTTAGAAACCTATATGAGAGACAGTCTAATCATTTTACCGAACTAAATTCTTTATGGACTCCCCATTGGGACAACATTGTCGGTTACTGGAAAATGGATGGCAATTGGCAAGACTCATCGGGGAATCAAATTCATGGTACAGCGCAAGATACAGCCACACATGTAACAGATTCTAAAGTTGGTAGTCAGTCTGGTTTATTTGATGGTTCAAATGATGCAATAGACTTAGGCGAAACAGCATTACTTGATTTCCAAGGAAACTTTTCAATTTCAACTTGGGTAAAAACTGCTGCAAATGGAAGTCTTAAAAATATTTTTTCAAAATGGGATGCTGGCGCAAATGAAAAGAGTTACCGCTTATTTAAAAATAGTTCAGATAAGCTCTCATTTTTGTTGAGCACAGATGGAGTAACAAACTCTATACAAGTTAATTCTGTTATGACAATTAATTTAGATAGTTGGACCCACGTAGGTCTCACCTACGATAATTCAGAAATAAAATTATATATTAACGGTAAACTTGATAAAACTGAGGCCTTCTCGGGGATAATTTTTACTGGAACTACTGAAAATTACATTATTGGAGCAGAGGTTGAAGGTGGGTACTCAAGCTCCTGGGAAGGAAATATTGATGACTTAGCTGTTTGGAATACTTCGCTCTTACATTCTGACATGAAAAATATCTACAACCGCCAAAAACAAAAATACGCCGGCCACTACGACTCAGAAGTGATTGATTTAGGTAGTACAAACTCCCATTGGCCTGATCTTAGTTGGTCAACAAGCTTGCCTTTTGGTAAAGAGCTCGTTGGTGATTTTGATAGCGATGGTAATTCTGATATTGAAAGTTCATCTGATTATTTTTCAGTAAGTGAGAATTTAAATCAAGATTTAGTTGGGTATTGGCCTCTTAACGAAAGAAACTTTAATAGTATTAGTGGAAATGATTTTGAGGATAAATCTAAAAATAATAACCATGGTAATGAGGCTGGTGGAGTGAATTTAAATGCTCAGGGCATAGCAGGGTCAGCAATAGAATTAAGTGGAGCAAATTTTATCGAAATGCCTGACTCTTTAGAATACTCTTTCACAGAAAATCAATTCACGGTGTCTGTTTGGTTCAAAGCTTCTCCACAAACAGAAAAGGTTATTTTTTCTCAATATGATACAGGGGCATCAGATAGGTCTTGGTCGATTTTGACAGGAGGTGTTGGACTGACTGATAAAGTTCGATTTATCGTTTCAAGTGATGGATTATGGAATTCAGGCAGTACAAAGGATTTTACTTCTAGTATAATAACTCAAGATCAGTTGTTTCACAATGCGGTACTAACTTTTGATAAAGGTTTAATGAAAATCTATATTGATGGTGTCGAAGATACTGCTTATACAATAATTTACAATGCTTCTATTTCATCTATACATGACGGTTCGACAAACCTTGCTTTGGGGGCCAGATTTAGCAATGGAGCGCCTGGAAATTTTCTTAATGGAACTCTAGATGAGGCCGCAATTTGGTCAAGAGCCCTAACTCCAACTGAAGTTCAACAACTCTACCGCCGTGGTGCCAACAGAATAAAGTTTCAAGTAAAATCTTGTGTAGACTCAACTTGTGAGTGCAAAAGCTTTAGTACATCACCTGCTGGCAACGCCGCTGATTGTGATGGAGACACCATTGTTAACGCATTAGACTTTAATGATCTTCATAAGGCTGAATTCATTGGCCCAGGAGGAGATGGAACCACTTATTATTCAGAGGCTTTTAATCGAAAAGGTACGGACACACTTTTTAATTGCGGCAACAACACTACAGACAGTGATGGCAATATTTGTGTTGATGATGAAATAAGCTTTTCAGGAGGTCAAAAACCAACAAAACCAGTCTTTGACTTTACTGACTTTCCACTTTCAGCAAAGCCTTTAAACAACCAGTACATTCAGTACCGAGTTTATATGGAAGCTGATAGCAACACAGCCTGTGACGGTAGCCCTTGCCTGCCAGAACTCACGGGCGTGAACTTAAACCCTAATGGTGAAACCAGATACTACGGCAGTGTGCAAGAAATTACGTCTGTAAAGCCTATTGTTTACAAAACTTTAAAGGCTGCAAAAGTTATTGCTGATGATTGTGTGAGTTTCCAGTTAAGCCCTGATGGCACCAACTACTACTATTGGTCCTCTAATAATTGGGCACCTGCTACTGCCCAAACACAAAGTTCTAGCCAGTTGGATTTTGAAAACTATATTTCTAATTACTCGGAGCAATTCGGTGAAGGACAACTTTACATCAAAGCCCTCTTACAAACCAACTCAAATCAAAGTTCAAATTGTGCAATTCAATCTATAGATATTGATCAATAATTTTTTTGAAAAAAATTAATTGTAACTGTACTTAATTTCTATCTCATTAGAACTGCCTATGGTTAAGACAGAGCGACTCAGCTTTAATACTCCATTTTCTAATCTATATAACAAAGAATTGACTTTGTTGCCATTCACTAACACAGAGGCCACACTAGAAACCTTTGCTCCTTTAGACAATGGAATGTCTTGCGAAACTAACCTTCTATATAAAGTATCAAAGTGAGACGACCAGTCTTTCTGACAAAGATTAAAGGTTGTCCCAGAAGTCATTCGGCTCAGTTTTTGATACTCAAGCCCTATACGGTCACCACATGAGCTTTCAGGCCCACCAAGAGCAATGAAACTGTGAACAGTCAAATCATAATTGGGAAGCAAAGATCTGTACTGGGCCATAAACCCACTGGCTAAGATGCCCGCTGCATCATCATCAGTAACTAAAACTAATATCTTTTTAGCCTGTAAACGGTAAAAGTTTTTTTGTGAGTTTTTTAATTCATCCAAAATAACAGTTAAATTTTGACGACTACGAATCACTCGATTCACTTGTTGAAAGCGCGACCCATCCAGGCCTGCCGGTAAAGATAAAGCTGCTGGAGCGTCACTTTTTTGAGAAATTAAAGTTAATCTTAAATCTGATTTTTGAGCCACTTGCTGAATAAACCTATGCAAATTATTTTTTACTTGCAAAGCCTCCTCGCGCATTGATATCGAATTATCAACGACCCACAGTATATCCACAGGAGGTTGTACTTTGGGTGTGACCACTATTTTTTCTGTTTCAGAGTGTAAAGCCAGTTCACTAAGATCATCCTTACTTTCTTTTGTTTCAAAGCTCACTTGCGAGCAAGACGTGCTTATCAAAGCTGCTAGCAATAAAAAAGCTCTTTTTGTTGTAGTTCTCAAGATCTATCCCCCTTAAAAATTGTGATCTTTTAATCATTAAAATTGCAATTTCAGTTCCAAAAAAATTGATTCAAACCTCAATAAGTTACATTTCAAGTTTGTTTTAATAAAAAAAGCGTAAATATATTCACAATTTAACAAGGTCTTGACCCCCGACCAACAAGTGATCAGTTGTCGATCCATTGGTCAGCAAAAGTTGTGTGCAAAACCTCTTTGACTGCTCTACTCTCTGCTAGCCTAGCCTCAAAAAAAAAGCCCTCAGCTATATAACTGAAGGCTTTATATAAGAATTAAATTGTATTGAGAAACTAGTCTAGTTCAGCAGGCTTTAATGAGTACTTCATCAAAGACTCTTCCCTAGAGAGGTTCTGTTCAACTAACTTATCCATAGAGCTTTGGTAAGCTTGCTGATCAGCTAAAAGCTGCTCAAGTACACCACTGAGATTATCATAGTTTTCTTGGGTTTCAGGCAACAAGGCTTGGTCTGCGACCAAAGACTCAAGAACCTCCTCCAAACGCAGGTTTTTATCCTCCAAGCTATTACTATAAATAACAATGTTTTGGTTTTCAGAAATTAATTCTTGATTCGCTTGTGTTAACTGTTCATTCGCCTCGTTGTAATTTAGTTCAGCAAGAGATAAGGCCCTAGATGCATTGATAAACCCTTTAGAAGATTTGTAATCATCAATATCAAATTGGCTTGTTGAAACCTCAGCATCAGCTCGAGCTTTGCGCCCCAACAACGGAGTGTATTGAGCCTCAAGGCTATTTAACTCAATTTTCTCCAACTCTAAATCCGACTGTAAGCTTTGAATATCTATACTCGTCGCTTCTATATCTAAAACTAGATCATCATAAAGGCTATCCAAAGCTATTTTCTGCTGTTTCATTCCATCATAATAATTATTAACAGCAATCTTTATTGTTCGTTTTTTATCTTCTAATTTTTCTGATCGCTTTCTAACTTCTTTTCTATTTTCTCTAAGCAACTTTAAACTGGAAGCTTCACTTACAATACTATTTTCAAATTTACTTTTGTCAGATTTTAGTTCAGTGATTTCTCTATTTATTTTTTGGATAGATTTATTTTTTTTCTCAAGGCTTTCTTGCGCATTTTTTAAAATTCCAGCATTTTTTCTATTATTGCTTTCAATGGCAGCATTTTTAATTTTTGTTTCTTTGTCAATTTCATTTATTCGCTTTGCATTAGCTTTAACAAGACGCTCTTTTTCTTTACAATCAAACTCTTTGAGTTTTGGTTTCAAGGGGTTGCAGTCGGTGCCTATAACATACTCATGTCCAGATTTTTCTTCTTCATTTTTGGCTCTTTCCGCTTGCAATGCTGTCACTTCATCAAGAACATTTTGCTTGCCCGTTTCAAACCAACGGTTTGCTCTTGTAATGTCATTTTGTAAAGTGACCTTACTTGCTTGAATAGACTTTAATTCACTTTCTTTTTCGGTAATTTTATTCTTCGTTTTATTGGCCTTCTCCCAGTTAGAAATATCATCTGACATTTGTGTCATTTTTACTTTAAGACTTCTCACTTCAACTTTTAGCTCATTAAAGGTGTACTGAACGCTTGCATCATTTCTTCGAGCACCAAGAACGACTCTGCCATTCCTCTTAATACCTGCTCTTAAAATTTCTTTTTTAACGGTAAAGTTGTTTATTCTTTCTTCTAACTCATCAAGCTCATCCGAGGTATTGTCACGGTCAATAATGTATTGGTCATAATCAGCATATGATTGGTCAAGATTATCATTAATGTTAACAATACTTTCTTCAGATGCAGAATAAAGTTCTCGGTTTCTTTCCAGCGCTTGCTGAATGGTAGAGGTATAATCTACTTTCACCTGTTTAATTTCTTCTAGGCTGATAAGCTCTTGTCTAAACGGCTCATATTTATCTTTGGCCGTTTGATTATTTTCGTTAGCCTCTTGTTCAGCATCTTCCAAATTAGGAATCTCACTGTTTAGAGCCTCGATAGAAACCTCTGAGGTTTCTAAACTTTGCTGGAGGTCTAAGATTGAATTCTTCAACACACGTTCTTCATTTTTAGAGCTAGCTATTTCATCTTTAAGAGTTTGTAAAGTTAAAGAAGCTTCATTGGCAGCAACGCTAGCTTCTTCAACGTCCTCAACCTTTAAAGCTAATTCTAGCATGTCAGAATAAGTCGCCTTCATACCTTCAACTAATTTTTCAGAAGAATTATAAAAATCTTTGTAGCGGCTTAAGTTACTAACAGTTAGTTCGCCCTCATAATTTTGGTGCAACTCTATAAATAATTTTTGAGTAGGGCTCAGTAAATCATTCAAAGTGATTTTGCGATGACTTCGGTCTTGCTTTTCAACTTGATCAGAAAGACAATTATTATAAGCAGAATTCATCGCACTCGTAGCTCCCATTAACGAGAAAGTCACTTGGTCTGCACGTGAATCATCGAAGCCATATGATAAGTCGATGGTAAATTCTCTATCGGCAATAAAATCATCAAACAAAGATGAGAAGTTTTGTAAGGGAATAAATAAATTTTGCTTATATTCTTCATCTTGAGATAAAAGAGCATAAAAATAAGATTTAGAGATTGAACGATCCGTTACTCCGTTAGCACCTCTCATTGGGTTCATGATGAGGTCGTCGCCTTCAAAAATAAGATTCACCTTAGGAAGCAGACTATCAGAATTGTAAAGAGTGACTTTTAATTGAGCCTCTAAACCACCATCAGTTACAGCTTTTGTGGAGACTTCACAATAAGACATTTCTCGACTTTCTTTAAATTGCTCTAAAGACCATTGTCTAAATTCACGAGCTTGAAGGGTCGTTGTGGCGATCGAGATCACAAGTCCTATAAAAAAGCTTTTGTAAGCCATAAATAAATTCTCCTTTGGTGGTGAAAAGATTTTCCAACACCCTAATTAGCAAATAAAAAGCCAAGAAAAAGGTGTCGCAATGCTCGTTTTATAGGCATACGATGAGCTTGTGAACTTGAAATGACAAATCGAGTGAATTTTACAATATACCTGGGGACAATTTGATACCCCCAGCTGTGGCCAATAGATCTCAATATTTTTAATAATTGTGAGCCGAAACAATGACTTATTAACAATTTAGTAGTGTCTTTATTTAAAAAATACTTTTTGTAAAGCTTTGGGTTTAAAATCGAATTCACTTGATATTCAATTCAAAGCAATTTAATTGTAAATGCGTGAAAGCAAAGGTCATGACCAGCAAAACTGTCTCTTATGAGTATTTAAAAAAGTCTTTTTTAATCGTACTTATATTTAATATTTTTCTTCAACTCGATATAGTTGAAGATTTTTTTGCTTTAGAAGCCTCTCATGTTCAAACTTCTCAAGCCATTTGCGGCCAAAAAGCCTATTTACTGGCAGATAATCACCAAGAAGATTCCAAACCAGCTTTTGTAGCCTGTGGAGCTATGGGCTTACCTTTTGCTCCCTCACAGGCTAATAGCAAAGCCTTTACACCTTGCACTTTATGGACGGCATTTGCTCTTTCACAGTATTTTTCGACAAAATCAATAGTGTTTAAAACTAATCTTTACGTAGGGCTGTTTTCTGGTTTAGCACCTCCCCTTATATTTTCATAAAAATACTCTAATCGCTTAATTTTTAATGTAAGACAGTCATTTCTTTATTAAGAAGTGACATGGAATAACCAATGAAAATCTATATTATTTATGTGCTAACCCTATTAAATCTTTCAGTTGTGGCATCGGAATTGACCGAACCATCTCATTTTTTTAAGGGCTCAAGCCCCCACAAAGTTCTGATATTTCTATCTAAAAATTGCCCCTGCTCACGAAGTCATGTTCAACATTTAAACACGCTCAATACAGCTTATAAGGAAGTCTCATTTTATGGAATTGTCACAGACCCTATTAATAAAAGCTCTCAGCATGAAGTTTACAGCTACTACCAAGCTAAAAATTTCAATTTTCCCATTATTAAAGACCCCAAGCAAATTCTCGTTAAAAAATATAAGGCTTTAAAAACACCCCATGCAGTGATTTTATCGAAAGGTCTATCTGAAGACTATAATATTGTTTATCAAGGCGGAGTTAGCAACAGAAGAAATTTTTCAAATTCTAACCAGAAATTTTTGCAGGAAAACTTACGGCAGATCACCCAAGGCTTACCACTTAAATACAAGGTTGGAAAAAGCCTTGGTTGTTATATAAGGAGGTTTTAATATGAAGCCCCTGGTTTCTTTAGCTATGATAATGTTTTTGATGGCTTGCGAATCTCCGCGCAATGAAAGAGTAAGAAAAGAAAGTCATGAAGGGAAACTCACCCCGGCAGATCTAGGTTCCGGTGAAAATTTAAACCTCAAGACCATAACTATTGATGAACAGCAGTTAACCCTTGAATTTTTTTGGTTAAAAGGACCCGTTGGTCATATTGAACAAAACAATGAACTTTTATTAATTGTAAGAAATCGTCTAGGTGAACAAACAAGCCTTCCTGACGGATATAGTTTTGAATTTTACTCTCATATGCCCAGCATGGGGCACCCACTAGAAAATGCCGGGCAATTTGAAAATCTTTTTGGTAGCTATATTAATAAAACGATTCGCTACAATATGCCGGGAGATTGGACCAATGAAATTCTAATTTTTGATGAAAGTTTTAACTTAATAGACCAGGTCGTATGGAACGATTTTTTTTAGCCTTTAGCCTGGTTTTTCTTTTGAGCCAAAATACTTTAGCAAATAGTTGCTGCGGGCAAACTCCTGCCAGCTTTACTGTTTTATCTTTAGAACAAAGCTTGAGTATTACCAGCTCTTACTCCTACTCCACCACTCAAGGGCGTGTTTATAACTCAAAAGAGTTTTATGTGTGGGACGACAAAAAACGAAATCTTGAGTCTTTACAATTAAGCGTGGCTAGTGCTTTGAGCTCAAGGCAACAGGTCTTTATAAGCTCTGCTTTCATTCAAGGGCGCTATGCCGACAGCTTTGGCACTGGCAAGGCTCAACATCTTAGTGATACGCAAGTCGGTTATAGTTATGAAATATTGCCTGAATATAGTTTTTCCTATTGGCGGCCCGTCGTTTTTTTAACGGCATTGGCCAACCTACCTACTGGAAAGTCAATTTATGATCAAAGTTTATTGACCGAAGGAGCTGATGTTACAGGCCACAACCAATGGGGTATAGGGCTTGGTCTCACTTTGAAAAAAGTTTACTATCCTCTAACATTAACACTGCAACTAAAGTCTCTAAGGCTTTTCCCTAAAAGTTTTGCTAATTTAAAAGTGTCTGCTTTTTTTGAAAATTCAGTGGCGTTTTTAGTAAACTATGTCACTTCTTACTCCTCTGTTTCAATAAATACCGGAATCACTGCAACTCAATTAACAAAAAGAAATATTTCAACCACACAAGTTTCCTCTGGTGTTATGCAAAACACAACTGTACTGATCGGCTTACAAAAGCCTCTTTTAAGTCATTGGAGCCTGGGGCTGAATTACGCCGACCAAACGCTATTAGGAAAAGCTCGTAACACTTTATTAAATAAAACTTACACTCTAAATTTAAACTATAACTATTTTTAAAAAAGGAATACCACCATGAAAACTATAATATTTTTATTTTTTATTATAAATGTCTCTGTGGCAAACTCTCAACAATTGGACTGCCCCAATCTTTTTACACTTAATAATACTCAATACTGTTTGAAGTTAAAATGGAATTACGCCGAATACAAATTTAAAAACCAAGTCATACCCTCTGATTATTTATCTCCTGTGATAATTGCCCCTAGAACTCCTTCTGCACAAAAAAATTATTCTAAAGTTCAAATATTTATTTGGGAAAAAAATGATTTAGAAAAAGTCTCCTTGAATCTCAATGGATTTCGCGCTTTTCCTTATATGCATATGTTGAATGGGCACCATCATTCTGTTTCTAAAAAGTCTTATCAGTTTGCTTGGCAAGAAAACCTACAATCTTATGAACTTTCAGGCTTGGCTTTTATCTCTATGCCGGGTTGTTGGAGCATCACTTGGAACTGGAACCAAGAAAAAAACAGCATAAATGAAAGCTCTCAATTTGTGCCAATTATGAGTTTTGAAAATCTCAATGAACAGCAAAACACAGCTGTGAGTAAAAACTGCCATGAGCTTCATGAAACAACTGCCAACCCCTCGGAAGCTCCCTCTTCAAAACACAATCACTAAATTGCAAAGAGATTTATCCTGTATAATTTACAGAACTCTCTTTTTTTTACAAAATAAATTCAACTTCAAAATCGTAACCTTGAAGAGAGCTTTAAATATGTATTAGGTTGTACCCATATAAAAATAAGATCAAGTAAACTTCTTTTATGTCGGGAGGCTTTTATGAAATTATTACTTTTAACTTTATGGCTCAGTTTGACGGCTCATATAGCTTTTGCTCACTCCACCGCCCCAAATCAGGCCACCACCTTTGAAAACAATATAAGTTCTTCTTTTGCTATTTTAGACAATGAGCCTCAAAGCTCTTACATCACTCCTGCAAAGTGGATTAGTCAACTTACTCCTGAAGAAGTTTGTAAGGCTGAATGTTCCTATGACGATGGAGATGGCTACGACAAAGCCTGTTATATTAGATGTTTACAATTAAAATCAGACCTCGAATTCTTTTAAAATCGATCAACGAAGTTGTTCTGGAAAACCTTTCACCGTAAAGAGTATGGGCAAGTCTTTGATTGATAGGGGAATAGGCTTAAAAGAACTTTCTCCCGCTGTAGAATATTCTGCGCGATCTTTAGCCCCTTTCCAAACACTTTCTTTTGAAAGCCTTGTTCCGCCATTATAATCAAAAGTTTCTTCTGTTTGAATTGAGTATGAAGTGCTGCTATTGGTTTTGAACTCAACAAAATACTTACGCCCTTTAATTAAAGTGATCGATGATGAAAACTTATTATAAAACCACATCCAGCTTAGATCTTTTTCTTTTGCTTTTAAAAACTTGCTTGCTGGGCTAGATATTTGAGAAACTACACTTCCGTCTGCATTTTTTACTGTTATTATTAATGGAGATGAACCACTAGAGTGCTTCCCCTTTACCCATAAGCCCGACATTTGTGCTGTATAATCCATGGTAAACACTTGTCTAACCATATTTTGCCCCTGAACCTTATATTTAGAATATTGCCCTCCCACACCCTCATTACCAGTCCCTCCCACTACACCGTCTTGATAATGTAATTTGAAGTCAGGAAAAATGCGTGTATCATTTTGCAAAGCTTGTGAGGCACTTCCTTTAATCGACACTCGATAACGACGACCATAATAAGGGCCTCCAGGCATAATAGGTACATCATTGGTTCTAAAACCATCCAAAACCACAAGACCTTTTTCAGGTTCCAATTGACGAATAACAATATGATAATACTTTCCTAACTCAACAGAAACGGGCTTTTCCCATTCGATATGTTCATAGGTGATATCGCCCACATAATACTTAACCCCATTTAAAGTGCCGACATAATGTTGATTTTTATAAGTTGGAACAATGGTTTTTTTTCCATAGGCCAAAGCTTTTTCTGAAGGCTCGCCTTTGCCGTTATCTTCATGAAGAGCAAACTGTAATCGTCCGCCGCTACCTTCGTGATAGCCACCATTTTTCATCACCTTCAACTTGCATTCAACGTCTGAGTTTTTACATTTATATTTTTCATTATACCCGTTGTTATTGTCGTCTCTGTCCCATTCTGATTTTCGATAAACACGATTTAAGTGTTTATAGGCCACTATTTTTCCAACTTTTTCAGCCTGAAATCTTATTATTGCTGAATGCTTATATTGTTTTGTGTGCCCATAGCTATCCCCTGAAATTGCCACTCCATACATCATGCCACAAAGTGGCTTACTAGAGTCACAGTACTTAGCCACGTCACCCACCCCGGATGGGTTGATGGGTTCATTAACAACTGGTGCTGCCTGTTCGTCTTTTTCTTCTGCTTCTGGCTCGTCTTTTTCTTCTGCGTCCATATCAACCATTAACTCAGAGTTTTCATTTTCAGATGAATCTACATTTTCTTCCGTCGAAGGGTCTATTTCTGAGGTTGAGTTATTAAATTCATTTGATGATGTATCGCTTTGAGACGTTAAGTTAGTAAGTTCTTGGTTGGGAAGCGAAAGATCAAGGTTATTTAATGTGACAGTTCCACCACTAGACTCAAAGTGGTTAGCACCACAGTTTTGAAAAAACAGAACACAAAACAGCCCAGAAATGAGAATAAATAATTTTTGCAACATGATAGAGGTTATATTGCAAACAACTACCCATTAAAAACGCCTTCTATGGCTTTCAAAAAGTCTAAACTGACTAGGCTGTAAACACTGCCAAAAATAACAACATTCATAACAAGTTAAACTTTATTTATTTTAAGGGTTTAGTTCTTACCCTATGAACATTCCTGATTGGAATATATATTATCGATTATATGTATTTTTAAATGTAAATCAATTATGATAAAAGTGCTCCAGACCATTATACCGGAGATCATATGAAAAAAATATTTTCACTACTCACAATACTTGCTGCTCAACTCACTTTTCAAAATATAGCTTTAGCTGGTGAAGCATGCACTGAAGTTGCTGCTAAAACGGCTGATATATATTTAGAAAGCATTTATAAACCTTATGCAGAAAATTACGATTGGGAGTTTACCTACAACAAACAACCTACTATTGATGAAAATAAATATACTTTCGAAATTTACGAAAATGAACACGGCGGAAACAGCGGAACAATAACTGTTGTTGTTTCAAAATACTGTAGTCCCATTCATATATACGTTGAAGCACCTGAAAGATATAGACCGAGACAGTAAATTACTTTTAATATTTTTTTAAATCACTACCTCTGTAAATCATTAAAAACAGAAGTTTGTATTTATACTTCTAAAAAAACATTTTCATATGGCACATCTGTGCCACTTGAAATATGGGCTTAAAATTCTAAAATGTTATTTATTTAGTAAATTATCTATAAAATCAGATAAATCGTTCTTTAGATTAGAGTAAATCACTAGCTTAAGTTTTTTGCCATGCTCTTTTAAAATTTTACGAGCTAAATCTGGGTTTTCCTGCATTAGCTTTGGCATATGTTCATCTGTTATTTTTACATTTAGTTCGTCAATGCAATCGTATTCTTGAACTCTCATTTGTTGATTTTCAGAAAGACCTTGTAAAGCTTTAAAGGTTTTTAAATCCCAAAACAATGAATAGCTGGCTTCTTCACATCTCGAATCTCTGCAGGTTTGCCAGCAAACAGCTTTTCCAGTTAAAACTTCATACTCTAAAGTAAAAGTTTCTGATTTAGCTTGAGCAGCTATTGATAGCATTACTACAGATAAAATAGACAAAATAGATTTCATAATTCCTCCAAGGTTTCATTATATTTTTTTTTAAAACAGAAAAACCCGCAGTTGAAGAGAAAATCATTGATTTACAAAAATTCATTTAAACAATTAATATTTTTAAAAATGTTATAAAAATGAAACATTTTTTCTCTTTTTTAGCTTTTTTTGGCTGAATTAATTGATCACACGCTTATTACGGCTATGTAATTAGTTGTTCTCCACCAGGGAGCCAGCCAGGAGCCATTAGCGTAAATTTTAAGCAACTAGCTTATGCCTTTATTGCTAAACGTGAGCATTCTCATCATACTCGAAGGTATTGTCTTTATATCCAACGCAGCAATTACAATCTAAGCCGTTATGATCTACTCGGTTCGTCTTTATTTAAAGTTTATTTTAGGTTATAGATGTAACTTTCTAACAACACGCAATAACTTATTAAAACTGACTCAAATCAGCCAGAGGTCCAATTAAAATGAAACAAAAAATTATTTACACACAAACAGATGAAGCACCAGCTTTAGCTACAAGCTCTTTACTTCCAATTATTCAAGCCTTTACTTCAACGGTAAACATTGAAGTTGAAACTCGTGATATTTCTTTGGCCAGCCGTATCCTGGCTCATTTTCCTGAAAAACTAACGGAACAACAGCTTGTTAGTGATGACCTTAAAGAATTAGGAGAATTAGCAAAAACTCCTGAGGCCAACATTATAAAGCTCCCTAATATTAGTGCCTCTATACCCCAGCTCAAAGAAGCTATTAAAGAATTACAATCTCAGGGTTATGATATACCAAATTACCCTGGAGCTCCCCAAAGCGATGAAGAACAAGATATAAAAAATCGGTATGCAAAAGTTTTAGGAAGTGCTGTGAACCCGGTGTTAAGAGAAGGTAACTCTGACCGACGAGTCGCAGGACCTGTAAAAAAATACGCTCAAGCTCACCCTCACAAAATGGGAGCATGGAGCTCTGAATCTAAAACACATATTGCTCATATGGATTCTGGAGATTTTTATGGCAGTGAAAAGTCAGTTGTTATGGAGTCAGCTGATGAGGTTAAAATTCAGCTTAAAAAAAGCGATGGGTCAATAAGTGTACTAAAAGAATCTACCCCACTCCTTCAAAGCGAAATCATCGATGCATCAGTAATGAGCCACAATTCTCTTGTTGCATTTTTTAAAAAAAATATTAAAGAAGCAAAAGAACAAAATGTATTGTTATCCCTTCACATGAAAGCAACTATGATGAAAGTTTCAGATCCAATCATTTTTGGCGAAGCTGTCAAAGCTTACTTCGATGATGTCTTTGTGAAGTATGAAACAATTTTTAATGAAGTTGGCGTTAATCCTCGCAATGGTCTTGGAGATGTCTACACAAAAATTGAAAAATTACCTGCCAGTCAAAAAAACGAGATCGAACAGGCCTTAAAAGCTTGTTATGAGTCTGGGCCACGCTTAGCTATGGTCAACTCAGATAAAGGAATCACGAATTTACATGTTCCAAGTGATGTTATTATCGATGCTTCGGTGCCAGCTTTCTTAAGATCTTCAGGAAAAATGTGGGGCCCAGATGGAAATCTAGATGACACAAAAGCTATGATACCTGATCGTTGCTACGCCAAGATGTACCAACGTGTGATCGACTTCTGTAAGGAACATGGGGCCTTTCATGTTGAAACTATGGGGTCTGTTTCGAATGTTGGATTGATGGCCAAAAAAGCTCAGGAATATGGATCTCATGACAAAACATTTCTTGTTCCCGCTGATGGTCATATTGAAGTGGTCAACAACGATGGAAATATCTTAATGTCTCATGAAGTAAAAAAGAGTGATATCTGGAGAATGTGTCAAACTAAAGATATTGCTGTTAAAGATTGGGTGAGGCTAGCTGTAGCTAGAGCAAGAGCAACTGGAGCTCCAGCCGTATTTTGGTTAAATAGTGAAAGAGCCCATGATGCTCATTTAATAACTTCTGTTCAAAACTATTTAAAAGACCACGACACCTCAGGCTTAGAAGTTCATATTCTTTCACCTGTAGAAGCCATGGACTTTACTTTGTTAAGAGTGCAAAAAGGTCAAGACACAATATCTGTCACAGGAAATGTACTTAGAGATTATCTTACAGATTTATTTCCTATTTTAGAGCTTGGCACCAGTGCTAAAATGCTTTCAATAGTTCCGTTACTCGCAGGCGGCGGACTATTTGAAACAGGTGCTGGCGGATCTGCTCCTAAGCATGTTCAACAGTTTGTTGAAGAAAATCATTTACGTTGGGATTCTTTGGGTGAATTTTTAGCCCTAGCTGTTTCTTTAGAAGCTTTAGCTGAGGCAAGTAATGATTCAAAAGTTATGGTTCTTGCAAAAGCACTTGATGAAGCCAACGATAAGTTTCTAAAAAATGATAAATCACCATCTAGAAAAGTCAAAGAACTCGACAATCGTGGTAGTCATTTTTATTTAGCACTCTACTGGGCAGAAGCTATGAGTAAACAAAACCAAGATACTGAGTTAAGTGAAAGGTTCACTCCTCTTTTTGAAAAACTACAATCTAAGGAAACTCTCATCGTTGATGAGTTAAACTCTACTCAAGGCAAAGCAATAGACCTTGGTGGTTATTATCACCCTAATTTAGAGCTTGTGAGTCAGGCCATGAGACCCAGTGAAACTTTTAACCAAGCTTTGAGTCAACTATAGCAGCTATATGGGAGGGGGCTTAGAAGAGCCCCCTACTAATAACTCATCAATTCAGAAGTTACTTAATGGGTGAACTAACATTTAATTTCAAATAATATTGGGTTTAAGTTAACGGAAGAAACCTCTAGGAGACAAGGACTGCTGTCACTATCTTTCGTATTATTTGCACAACTGAAAAGTGTGTCCGTACCTTTTCTTAATTATTCTGCAAGAAGACGTTGTGCTTTTATTTTAAGGGCTTTGGCAATTTTTTTTGCCACAGCCTCTGTTATTTTACGTGCTCCACTTTCATATTTAGAAATATTACTCACAGGTATTCCTGTTAGACCTTCAAGCTGTTTTTGACTTATATTTTCACGGCTACGGATACCACGAAGGTAGACAGCTCCTTTTGGTCTAGAGCCAACCATTGTTCTTAAAACTTTTTCAGAGGAATTATTTTCTCCTGCCGCAGATCGCTCTAAGCTTTCAACTAAAGCCAAAACAGCCTTAGCTTCTTTACGAGCTATTTTAAATTCTTTTTCACCAATTAATATTTTAGTAAGGTGCTTTTTCATGTGTGCCGACATAGTAAACCTCTATTTTTCGTTGTTTTTTATCTAATAAACGCCAACAAGCTACATAAGTTGGTCGCCCTTTCTTTAAATGGCAATGATAAGTAGTCTTGCTTAATTTTGAAAAGTTAGGCCAATCACCTCTGATTGGTCCCTCTTCTTCTATATCCATAACTAAGGCAAAAACAGTATCTACAATAGCTGAAGGAAGCTTTTTCAACTGTTTCTCTGACTTTGATGTATATCAACTTGCCAATTCATTACTTGTGATTATAACCGATTATGCCAATATTGGTAACCATAATATTGGCATTAAGTTCTGTACCTAATTAATTCAGAACTCTAAATTTTATTTTTATCGACTAGAATAATTAACATCAATCTCTCTAATCGAACAAGAAGCCGTCTGACTAGAGTTTGTGCTTAAAAATGACTTAATATAAAGTTTTCCTGGGCCAAACTGAACACCAAATTGAGCAATATTATTTTCAACGTCAGACAATGAAGCTCTATTCGTGTTGCCAGTAGCTAAAGCCCAAGCACTCCCACCCCAATAATAATAATTTGTACCATTAGGGCTTAACTGAAAACTGGCACAAGTGTCAGCGTTAATTTTTGCTGATTGAATCTCATTATAACTGATAAATTTTGTTGGTTTTATTTCCTGTACAACACCATAATATTTACTGCTGCCACCTGGGTTCAAGTTAACGGAGGAAAGCTCTGGGAGGCAAGGGCTGCCATTACAGGCCATATTTTCATCAGCTTCCATATAAACTCGGTATTGAAAATATGGGTTAGGGGCTGGACGTGCCGACAAAGGCAGGTCATCGTAACTAACTATAGGCGCCGTTGGCCTTGGCCCTGCTACAAATGTTATTTCATCATCGACACAAATATTGCCGTCGCTATCGCTCGTATTATTTGCACAATTAAAAAGTGTGTCCGTACTTTTTCGGTTAAAGCTTTCGGAGAAGTAAGTGGTGCCATCGCCCCCTGGGCCTATAAACTGTGCTTTATGAGAGTCATCAAAATCTAAGGCGTTTACAATTGTATCACCATCACAATCTGTGGCACTACCTTGAGGTGAAATACTAAAGCTTTTGCATGAGCAAGTTGAGTCGATACAACTTTTAACTTGGAATTTTATGCGGTTGGCTCCACGACGGTAGAGTTGCATAACCTCAGTATCAATTAACCCACGAGACCATATTGCAACTTCATCAATTTTTCCTTTAAAATTTGTAAGACCCACACCACAATTTGTAGCTGACGCTTCCGCTCCTATACAAAAATCACTACCTGAGGAGTATGTTATTGAACCCGTTAATGGCAATGGAGTGCCTACTGAAACACCATTTAAATAAAGCTTAACTATAGAACCATCATAAGAAGCAGTAACTTGATACCAAGTCCCGGCTGTTAAATTAGATGTTGGGTAAGAAACTTCTCTGTAGATTCCGGCAATTTGAATCAAAAAACAAAGGGTATTAGCAGGGCAAAAGCCATCGCTCGAATTTAGTGATATGTAATATCCTCCGGATTGTGTTTTTGATACAACCCTTTGATCAAGTGACGGATCATCGGTTTTAAACCAAGCCGATAAAGTAATCGCATCTGTAGGAGTAAGCACAGGTGAATGTGGAATAGATATCAAGTCATCAACTCGATCAAAACCTGTAGACTGATTGAAATACCCAGTTTTTCCCAAAGAAACTCCACCAGTCTCATCTCCATGATTATTATTTAAAGACAGGTCTTCAAAGTCACTTCCAGCAACACTGTTGGCTTCAGTTTCATTCAAAGACCAGTAACCAACAAGGCCGTTGCTTAAATCACCGCTCAAACCAGAATAGTCCGACGAACTTTCGCTATCAGAATTGCCATCATTATTAAAGTCACCAACCAACTCTTTGCCAAAAGGTATGCTTGTTGACCAGGATAAGTCTGGCCAATTGGCAGAAGTACTTCCTAAACGAATCACTTCTGAATCGTAATGAGCTGCATACTTTTGTTTTTGACGGTTGTAAATCATCTTAGCATCGCTTTCATCAAGGTTAATATTAAAAATTGCAACATCATCAATGGCTCCGTGCAGGTCTCTACTATTAATATTATCTGTATCGTAAGCAAACCTAACCGGTAAATTATTTAAAATTGATCCGACGACAGGATTAACTAATGACGTTGAGTCGTCTCCATTGATATAAATTTTTGACTGTGCTCCCGAGTATACAGCTAAAATATGAGTCCAGGCTTGATATTTTAAGGAGTTAGCAGGCGCCCTAACCTCCCCAATAGAAACACCATCATCAAGCTTGAATACAACTTGACCGGCTGATCCTTTATGAATATTCCATCCTGGAGTACCAGCTCCCCCTCCAAGAAGTCCTCTTTTATCAATTATGGTTTCAAAATCTGTATTATCATCATCTATTCTCACCCATAGAGATAGAGAAAAAGAGTTTAAAGTGTCAAAGTCAAAATTACTTTCATTAGCAATTTCTACATAATCATCAAGGCCATCAAACACCGAGGAAGAAGTTCCAACTACAGCTTGTAAATCAAAAGAAGCATTCCCAAAAGCCGTGCCATGGTTACCATTTCCTGATGAATCTTGCCAGTTACCATCCATTTTCCAATAGCCGACAATGTTGTCATAGTGTGGGGTCCAGCCCGGCGAAAGCTCAGAAAAGTTTAGAGATTGGCTTTTATATAATTTGTATATCTCATCTGGATTAAGTTCAGCCTCCCAAATAGCAACTTCATCTATACTAGCATCGTGCCCGCTTCCTCCATTACCGTTTGAACCAATCGTTAGATTTGAATTATCATTTCTAATTGGCAGAGCACATGGATACGGCCCTGAAGCAAGTATACCGTTTTGATATAAACTAACTGATGCTCCTGAATATACGCCGGTTAAATGTGTCCAAGAGTTTAATGGCACTGTAATGTAGCCTGAACTATTTGTTCCACAACTTACGCCATTACTCATTGTAATTACAAAATACCACCTGCCATCATCAGAGTGCTCTAGTAAAAGCCAATCCTGATCTGGGCTTCCATACGATTCAGCTAGCAAACGGCCCCAATCATTATGTGCGCTTGGATTGATCCAAACTGAAGCCGTAAAAGCTGAGCTTCCAACGTCTGCATCCTGAACTTGTAAAATATTTGCTGCGCTAAAATCAGTTATAATTGATGATGAGCCAACTTTTGAAAAACTTGAATAGGGTAATGAGCCTGTAATAGTTGCATCTTGACCATTATCAGCTAAATTTTCAAGGCTAGAATCAAATTTCAAATAAGTTATTAGGCTCCCAACTTTTTCAGGCAGAACTTGCCTAACATCCAGGGAGGAGTTCATTTTTGTTATAAACTTAACTCCACTGGAGTCGTCCGAATAAGTACTCACATGACTTCCATTTACAAAATCTTCACCTTCATGCTTTAAATCAAGTGGCTTAAGTTGAATCTGCCCACCTTTTACTTCCACATAGTTTTCATCAAATTCAAAAGCTGTGCTATCAGAAAAATCCCACGTGGGATCCAGTAAAGAACCAACAGATAACGTTGTTTTTTCAGGATCTTCACGCTTTAGTGCATAGAACAATGAGTCAAAAAAAGAAATGAGCAAC
>JAHDIR010000034.1 GCA_020630675.1 Bdellovibrionales bacterium | reverse complement strand
ACCTCTGGTGTACCAGTTGTCGCGCCAGCGGCATGGCTGGGTAGCTATGTTTGGTATGGATAACCGCTGAAAGCATCTAAGCGGGAAGCCAGACTCAAGATTAATTTTCTCTAGAATTTATTCTCTAAAGACTCCTTCTAGACTAGGAGGTGATAGGCAGAAGGTGTAAGCACAGTAATGTGTTCAGCCGATCTGTACTAATAGTCGTGAGGCTTTTTTAACTTATGAAAAATCTTAGTATTCTTGCTAAGAATGACTTGAGTTTAATTACAATCATATATTTTATAAGTCTTGAAAAAGATTTATAGGCCCCAAAAAGGGCCACATTTAGCTAATATTTAACGTTTTGCTGGTATTTTTAGCGACGGTGTCACACCTGATCCCATTTCGAACTCAGAAGTTAAGCCCGTCAGCGGCGATGGTATTGCAGTTGTGAAACTGTGGGAGAGTAGCACAATGCCAGCACTTTTTTTTGTAAGCCCAAGTATGAAAGTACTTGGGCTTTTTTTTTGTGGGTAGCTTTTTAAATAGAATCGATTTAATCGACAAAAATTGTAAAACAAAATAATTATATTTTTTCTCTAAACATCTGTAATGGTTAAGTTTTTACCCTTGGGACTTAGGGTTTAGATTGTAACTTAACACCCCTGTGTTTTTCCTTAAAAAGATATATATTTATTTTTTGCCAATTATTTTAATACTTTAGGTTTGTAGAAAATTTGGCATGAAGGTTGTAACTGTAATAGACAGGAGACTTCATGAAACTTAGGTACTTTTACAAATTTTTAACTTTTATACTGATAACAGTGATTCTTTTTCAGGTGTCTTGTAATAACAATGCTTTTGATACAATCCCTAATAGTAAATGCTTAAATGCTAATAATGAGCTTAATGTGACCGGGCAATTTACTGAAGAGGGAAATTGTCTTTATACAGAAAAGTCTTTTGCTGGAAAGGTAGATGTTTTATTTATAGTTGATAACTCTAAGTCTATGTCCGTTGAACATAGTAAAATGGCCGATAAGTTTTCTGGATTTATTCAGTCATTATGGGCTTTTGATTTTCAAATAGCGATTTCTACCACCGATATAGAAAATGAACCCACTAGAAGTGGGAAGTTTGTCACTTTATCTGATGGTTCAAAAGTTTTGACGAATCAAGCCGGAATGAGCATTAGTCAGATTGATCAAATTTTTTCCAATTCAATACAGCGCCAAGAAACTATAAATTGTGAAATAGGCTTGGGAAATTGTCCATCCAGTGATGTTCGAGGTATATATTCAGCAAATTTATTGCTTAGAAATAATGAACAAAGTTTTTTTCGAGCGAATACTCACTTGGCGATCGTTTTTCTATCCGATGCTGATGAGAGAGTTTTTGGTGGAACTTTTGGGGATAACTACCCTTTGGATCTTAATTGGGACACACCTAGCTCACTAGTCTCAAGCTTAAATGCTTTAGGAAATGGTAAAACTATGAGCGTTCATTCGATCATTATAAACCCAGGAGATGAAAGTATACCGACCTCTTTACAAACAAATGTTGAGCTACAAAAAGATACTCAATGTTATATTGAACAACGGGATAATTCATTAGGAACTTTGGGATATTATGGTCGCCAGTACTTTGCTTTATCAAAGCCATCAACGTCACTATTAGCTGAGGCTTCGGGAGCATTATTGGAAGGAACTGTTGGTAGTATTTGCGCCGAAAATTACAGTGATGTTCTTCGCCCTATTGAACAAAACATTGGAAGAAATACGAAGATAAGATTTTTAAGGTGTAAACCAATATCAGTTCGTGCTTATCATAGCGCAAACCCTGATTTAGAGGTAGATTTTACCTTTTTAGGAGAAAAACAGATCAAAATTAGCGACTCTGTCAGCTCAGATATTCCAATCACTATCGAGACAGAATGCCATAATGCTCATTAATTTATAAAGCTGACTTGTAAACTTTGCTTTGAGCTAAATCAGTTGAATTTAGTTTTGGTTGTTTTTTAAGTTATGATCAAATAACATTTAATTGGATGAGAAAAATTATCTTTATTTCTTTATACTTTTCTTTTGGTTGCGCCCTTTCCTTAGGGCAAAAAGATCCAATTGCCATTGAACACCCTGAAAAATTGAAGCTATACTGTGTTGGCGGAGAAAATGTTTGGTCAAAGCTTAAAGTTAGAGAAAATACTTTGCTAACTCAATTTACTACTGGTGAAGACTTTGAACCAGACGCAGAACCCTTTCTCGAACCTTTAGTCATTGAATCTGTTTACCGCCAAGTAAAAAAAAATACGAAAAATGTTCTTTTGAAGAGTCGGGGAAAAAGTTTGAACATAAAGTTTTTTCCTAAGCACTGTATTCGTATTAAAAAAGAAGGAAAATTAAAGTTAAAAGAGGAGTCCCCTCAATTAGTTTGCCAAGTTTCTTACTTGGATTATACCTATAAAGGCTGTGGTGAGTTTTCTAAAGAAGGGCACTTGCGCGCAGTCATAAAAGAGGAAAGATAAAAATTCGTTTTTAAGTGACTAAAATATCTTTATTGAAAATAAGTCAGTTAATCACGACTAAGGTATAGATCGAGCAAGATTAGATATTATTGCTGTTCCTAGATTTGTGGCTAATGATAAAACTGTATTTGTAAGTAAAATCAAAAAATCCCATCTTTTTTCGGAGTACAATATGTTTAAAAGTATAATTCTTTCTATGAGCTGTTTTGCAGTATTATCCTCAATGTATATTTCATCAGCTGAGGCTAGACTTCCCAGTCAGAGAAAGTCTCCCTTCTATGTTGAACCTTATACAGGTTATTTCTTAGGTAAGTTGGAGGGGCCGTCAGTGCAAAATGGTGATTTGAAAAGTTACACGGTAGGTGCTCGAGTCGGTATGGAACTTGTGAATGGAGCTATTTTTGGGATTGATTACTCTCAAGGAAAAGGAAAGTTTGAAAGTACACCAACTGGAAAACTTGACTATGATCAAAAAGACCTTGGAGTTTTTGTTGGTTATAGAGTTCACCCTCATGTTCGTATTTATGGTTCTTATATATTTAGGTATGAATCGGAAGTGGAGTCGGTTTCTGAATTTGAAGGAGATGGATATAATGCGGGCATATCAATTTCAGGAATACCCAGGGTAAAAATTGGGCTAGAGTATCAAATTCGAAACTTAAATGAAACTGGCGGGGGAGTCACGCTACCGGGCTCAAACTCTTCCACCACCTATTTGTTAACCTTAAGGCTACCATTGCCAGTGCCCCTTCCGTTTACGATTCGCTAGTATAAAAAGTCATAGATTTGAGTTTTAGAGAAATAAAGAAAATCAAAGTTTAAAACTTTTAAGCCTTTCTTAATAAGAAGGGCTTTTTTTATATTAACTAATAACCAGTGTAGGCAGGCACACTTTTTTATTGAAAAGTGCCTTTAAATTCAACTTTAAGTAGAAGTAAGTTAATTTAAGTTTAAGTTTAAAAACTTAAATTTATCTTTCTTGTCGAATCAAACAAAGTCTCATCCTGTAATTGTCTGACATATAAAATTCTAATGTCTCACCAAATATTATTTTATTTACAATAGCTTGTAAAAATTACTATAAAACAAATTCATTATATCACTGGGGAGTGATCAAATTTTTCTCGAGGGGGAAGTATATGAGGTTTCTATGGCTAGCGTTGGTTATAACTGTTTTATTAGGTTGTTCAGAAGATAAAAAGCCTGCCATTGTTTCAGAGCGTTTTGAATCCTTAGAGTTTGAAAGTGGGAGTTTTCCTAAATTCATCGCTCTCATTCAGTTAAAAAGTCCAGCCCTTCTTGAGCAATTAATTGTTGAAGAGGGAGTTCAAGTCATTGATGAAAAGTTACTAGAAAAAATAAATAACGAACACAACCAGGTGATCAATGATTTAAGAAGTATTTCTCCTGATATTCAAGTATTGTATAGCTACAAAAGGGTTTTTAATGGAATGGCAATTGTGGCTCCCATTGAAAGTGCCAGCCAAATTGAAAAACTTGCCAGCTTAAGAAGTTATGAAGCAGATGAAAGTTTTGCTAGGCCGACGGTCAAAGAAACTAAAGTTGTACCGAACTTATTTAAAAATATTTCTACAAAAAACTCGGTGGATTATATAAACGCAATCAAGGTTCACAAAGAGTTAGGCATAACTGGTAAGGGTGTCAAAGTTGGAGTTATCGATACAGGAATTGATTATACACATCTAATGTTGGGGGGAACAGGAAGTGTTGAAGACTTCAAGTCTGTTGATCCAAAGCAAAAATCAAAGTTTTTTCCTAATCAAAAAGTAGTGGGCGGAAAAGACTTTGTTGGATCTGAGTTTTCTGTTTCCAGCATTTATTTTTCAAAATTTATTCCAAAGCCAGATTTAAACCCTATTGATATTACAGGGCATGGGACTCATGTGGCTGGGTCTGTCGGAGGGACTGGTGATGGAGTCAACACTTACTCTGGAGTTGCTCCAGAGGCAGAACTATACGCTTTAAAAGTTTTTGGTGATGTGAGTGGAAGCACTTCTGACTCAGTTGTATTAGCATCTTTTGAATATGCAGCTGATCCTAATGGTGACTTTAACATTGAAGATAAATTAGATGTTATTAATTTATCTTTAGGTAGTGGGTATGGCCTTCCTCATGAATTTTATAACTACGCTGTCACAAACTTAGTAGAGTCAGGAACTGTGGTTGTGGCATCAGCGGGTAACTCAGGAGATATCCCCTACATCACAGGCTCACCTGGTACATCAACAAACTCTCTATCCGTTGCTGCCGGAATTGATCATATGGAGCATAATTGGAAAGCAAGTGCAGTTGATTTTTTTACGGAAGGAAAACTATTAAATTCAGTTAGAGCCTTTGAATCTTCTTTTTCTGTTAAAATTGCCGATTTAACAAAAGGTCTTCAAGGGAAACTGGTAGATACTAAAAGCACAGCTAAAGAAGAGTTTTCTGCAGAAGTTCTCCAATTAGTGAAAGGAAATATTGCAGTTATTGATAGGGGAGGAGTTTCTTTTTCTGATAAGTTCAAGAGGGCTCAACTTGCAGGTGCCTTAGGTGTTATTATAGTTAACAACGTAGACGGAGAGCCTATACCCATGGGCGGGGGAGATGATAAGTTTAAATTTACCATTCCAGGTATTATGGTTCCTAAAGCCGTCGGCCAATCTATAAGGTCAGCTATGGCTAAAAGTAAGGTGGATGTTAACTTTTCAACAGGTAAGCTTATTGAATTTCCTGAGGTGATTGGCACAATTACTGGGTTTTCATCAAAAGGGCCGCGTTCTTTAGACTCTCTGTTAAAACCTGAAATCACTGGTCCGGGCTCTCAAATTCTTTCTGCAGCTGTTGGCAAAGGAGACAAGGGAGTCACAATGAGTGGAACATCCATGTCAGCTCCTCATTTAGCTGGAGTAATGGCTTTATTAAAAGAAAAGCATAAAAAGTTAAAGGCCAATGACTTGAAGTCTATGGTAATGAATTCATCAATAGAAATGAAAGACAAAGACGGTGTGGTTTATCCTCTCTCTCGTCAGGGGTCAGGAATGGTGGACACATACAAAGCCGTTACTAGTAAAATATCAACTCACCCTGCAGCCGTGTCTTTGGGAGAGCACTCTCTATTTAGTGATAAGAATATTAATTATAAATTAAATTTAAAAAATGTCTCATCGGCTCCAATCACAGTCGACTTAAGCTATGCTGGTGATTCTAATATTGTGCTCAATGGAGATTATGCCGGAGTCACTTTGTTGCCAATGAACTCAACAGAAGTAAAACTGTCATTTTCAATTCTAGTGGTTGATGAACCAGTTTTTGAAATGAATGGCTTTGTTGATGTTAAAACTGCAGCTGGAGAAGTACTTGCTAGCGTGCCTGTGATGGCAGTCATTGATCAGGCGTCAAATATAAAAGCCGACTCATTTAGTTATGAACTTGGATCTATTAATAATATCCAATTTACTAAGCTAACACTAAAAAATGATAGCCGTTTTGCCGGTGAAGTTTATCCGTTTAACCTTTTAAGTAAAGATGAAAGAAAGCGTAAAGCAACAGAAACTCGAACAAGTACTTGTGACTTAGAAGCTGTCGGATTTAGGTATACGACTGGTACTAACGACATTAAAAATATTTTGGAATTAGGTATAAAACTTTATAACCCTTTAACCAACTGGCAGCATTGTTTAGTGAGAGTGGAGTTTGACACAGATATAGATGGTCAGGCTGATTTTATGCTTATTGCCGGAAGAAATGATAGAAATAGTATTGGCTCTAGTTCAACCGACTATGTTAGCTATCTACTTAATAATAAAATCAGAGAGCAATTAATTGCTGAAAATTTAAAGCAAAATCTTTCAAGTTCAAAAACAATAGGTATTTCTTTAGATTTACAAAAAGCAGTGGTTTCAGCTCTAGAGATGGTACCAATGAATCATTCAACGCTATCTATTGTTAAGGTGGACAGCTCTTTAGTTGGAGTTTCTGGAAAACCAACAGCAGTAAGAGTTTCCATTGCTAATGTACAAGGGTTAGATGTAGAAGAAAGTGATACTTTAGTTGGTGGGTCTAAAGCATGGCACTTACTAAATATATCAGGAAAAGAGCAAGGCTTTATGGATTTGCCAAATAAAATTGAAGTAGGTTCTAGAGGCTCTGTCGTTTCAAAAATTAAAATGACTGAAGGAGAGCTTTACAATCCTTTAGTTTTATTTACACCAACAAATAAATTTACGTTTAGTCATAGAAAAATTGATAGTCAGATGGAGTTAGTAAAACCCTTCTAAAAAATAGTTTTTTACAATTTTTTAATAAATAGCCCTCTTTGAGGGCTATTTATGTTTTAGGTACAAACTAAAAAAAATACCCAAAAAATAGGTGGGTTAAATGATTTAACTCTTATGGTAGTTTAATAAAGTTTGTATGACTTGTTTTAGGCCTTCTTCTGTTAAGATTGGAGAGAAACTAAGGCCCCAATATATACTAAAAATAGCACTGATTTGGTCATCGTTACAATCACAGAAAAAAGATTTTAGTTTTTTTATAAACTCTCCTTGAATTTCTCGAAGAGAATCACCAATCTCATTTTCTTTATTACGGTTTTCTAAAATGAATAGAGAAATATAAGGGGCGTGTTGATTGAGCTCTCTTGCTTTTTTCATAGAAGTAAGAAGTTCGCCTGTTTCCCAAAGCTGCATTCGCTCAGGGCTAAGGCCTATGAACTCTTCTCCCACAACCCGAATGGCTTCTTTTAATATTTCAGATTTTTTTTTACCAAAATAATAGTAGATAAGAGAGCGAGTTATGCCGCTTTTTCGAGAAAGATCACTCAAAGTCCACTTTTGGTGCCCTTTTTTAATATCAAGTTCAATCGCAGAATTAAGAATAGACCAGTAGACTTTGTCTTTTTTATTATCTGAGGCTTCAGGCATACGATATTTGACAAAGGTTTCTTGTTTTTGTCAAAGCGAAAGCCTGAATTGACAGTTAGTTTGTTATTCTGTCTAGGGATTGTGTGGAAAAAAAGCCAATCATCGGTTATTTTGTGTTTGTAGCCGACAGGGGCTTTCTTCAAAAGGTTAGGATCGGGGGATTGAATTTTGAAGAAGAGAGGGGAGAGAGAAAGAGTACTGGGGAGGGAAAAACCCTTACGGGTTTTTGAACCTGAGGTCTTATTCGAAGGACAGTGAATAAGATCTGAGGTTTTTTTGCTTTTTTACGGGTATGAAAAAAAGCCTGTATTTCTAAAGGAATACCTTAAAATCAAACTTCTGTTAATGCCCTTAATTCCAAGCATTCGCTTCGTAAAAGCTTAAACGAGACCTTATTATAATTAATTCAACTTAAGCTGTAATATTTATAAACTGACTTAAATCTAATAATAAAAGTGTCATTTAAGAAATAGAACTTCAGTCATAATTTATAGCCATTTTGAATGAATAAGGGGTTTGTTTGTGAACTTTCAGAGAAGAGAATTTTTAAAGTTTTTAGGTTATTCTTCATTAAGTCCGGTTGTGGCTTCTTTGTCTGGTTGCGGGTCTGTAACCAAAACCAATTACAATTTTCCTTTTCAGCCCATTGCTCCTAGTGCTGCTGATAAACTTATTTTAGCTGATGGTTTTAAATATGAGGTTCTTATATCTTGGCAAGACTCTCTAAATAAAAGAGGAGAGCTATTTGGGTTTAATAATGATTATACCGCTTTTCTGCCTTTACCTTCGATAAATAAAAATGAAAAAGAGCAAGCGATTCTTTGGGTGAATCATGAATCTATAAACCCTGTTTTTGTTGGAGGCTATAAAGGAAAAACTGGACAAGAAAAAACAAAAGATCAGTTAACAGCTGAAAGAAAAAATATTGGAGGCAGTCTAGTAAAAATTGAGAAAATTTCAAAAAAGGGACGATGGAAGGTCGTACCGAACGACCCGTTGAACCGAAGAGTAGACGCTTTAACAGCAATTCCTTTTTACCCTCCTCAAAAAATTGAAGGAAAAAGTTCAGCCTTAGGAACTTTAGCTAATTGTGCCGGAGGGGTGACTCCTTGGGGAACTGTTTTAACATGTGAAGAGAATTATCAAGACTATTATGGCGAAAGTATATATGTGGACGGACAAAAAAAACATAAAAGTAAAAATAATAAATTTAGTTGGGAGTACATTGACCCTCGGCCTCCGGAACATTACGGCTGGGTGGTTGAGGTTAACCCTTTAACAGGAGACTGTAAAAAACATATTAATCTTGGACGTTTTAGTCATGAGTGCGCAACAACTGTAAAAGATAAAAAAGGTCGACCTGTGGTTTATATGGGAGATGATGCTAATGATCAGTGTATATACAAATTTGTTGGTCTGCGCCCAGGTCATTTAAGTGAAGGTACTCTTTATGTGGCAAACACTAAAATGGGAAAGTGGCTAGAGCTGTCTTGGTATAAAAATAAAATTTTAAAGTCGAACTTTAAAAGTCAGCAAGATGTACTCATTCAATGTCGAAAAGCCGCAAAATTAATTGGTGGGACTCCTCAAAACCGACCTGAAGACATTGAGATTCACCCTCAGACGGGAGAAGTTTATGTCGCTCTTACCAATAATAAACCTAAAGGTAATTACCATGGCTCGTTACTAAAAATATCGGAATCAGAGGAAGATCACTCTTCGGAGAGTTTTGTGGCTACAGATTTTTTGTTGGGCGGTGAGAAAACGGGATTCAGTTGCCCAGACAACCTGCTTTTTGATAAAAAAGGAAATCTTTGGCTGACCAACGATATTTCTGGAAAATCTATGAACAAGTCTGTTTATAAAGAGTTTAAAAATAATGGTCTTTTTTATATTCCGGTTTCTGGTTCAAAGGCCGGTCAGGTGATGCAAGTGGCCTCGGCTCCAACAGATGCTGAGTTCACAGGCCTTAGTTTTTCGGATGATTATAAAACTTTATTTATTTCAGTTCAGCACCCGGGAGAGTTGAGTTCTGGGCTTGATAACTTGCGTAGTCATTGGCCTTTGAATGATAATAAGAGTATACCTAAACCAAGCGTTGTTACAATTCAAGGAGAGGCATTAGATCTGTTAATGTCCTAAAAGGAGTTTAGTTCTATGCAAGTATTAGTGACGGGAGCGACCGGGTTAGTTGGTAGAAAGCTATGTTTAGCTCTTCTAAGAGAGGGGCATCAATTAATAGTTTTAGGTCGAAGTAAAGAATCAGCGTTTCGAGATAAGTTTAGTTTACCTTGTCATTATGTGAGCTGGAAGCAGTTAAAAAGGTATGCTTTTGACAAAAGTATACTCCCTAAGCCAGATGTTGTTATTCACTTAGCTGGAGAGTCGATAGCTACGGGCTCTTGGACTCGTTCTAAAAAAGAAAGAATTTATAATTCAAGGGTAGAAACCACAAGGTGGTTATCAAATTTTTTAATTAAAAACAAACTAGAACCCAAAACTTTTTTATCGGCGTCAGCGATTGGATTTTACGGCGATCATAAAGATAAAGACTTAACTGAGGTAGACCCTTCTGGATCTGGTTTTCTTGCTGAAGTATGTAAAGATTGGGAGGCAGCTTCTGAGAAAATGAATCATGTGTGTCGTCGAGTGGTTATTAGAATTGGTTTAGTATTTGATGTTACGGGTGGTTTTTTAAAAGAGATGGAAGGTGTTTTTAACAGTGGTGCTGGTGGCCCTATTGGTTCAGGAGGTCAATGGCTGAGCTGGATTCACGTTGATGATTTGGTAGATTTATTTTTATTTGCTATAAAAAATAAAAGTGTTGAAGGGCCGATCAATGGAGTCGCTCCACATCCCGTAACAAATAAAACTTGGACACAGAAATTTAGCCACGCTTTAAAAGTTCCAGCTGTTTTAATGGTGCCAAAATTAGCCTTAAAGCTAGCCTTAGGTGAAAAAGCTATTTTAGCTCTTCAAAGTCAGAAGGTGCTTCCCAAAAAAGCGGAGGCAGCTGGTTTTGAGTTTAAATATCCTGATTTAGAAAAAGCTTTTAAACACTTATATTCTTGGAGAAAACATTGTACCGACCGTATGTTCTCTGCAGAACAATGGGTGTCAAAAGATATTAATAGTGCATTTAGTTTTTTCTCAGAGGCAAAAAATTTAGAAAAAATCACTCCTCCTTTATTAAATTTTAAAATTTTAAATATGTCGACCAAGGAAATAAAACAAGGTTCTATTATAAATTATAAACTTAAAATTCATGGGGTGCCAGCTAAGTGGACCACCTTGATTGCTGAATGGAAGCCTCCTTTAATGTTTGTTGATAACCAAGAAAAAGGACCATACGATCGTTGGTATCATACCCATAACTTTGAGGAGTTAGCAGAGGGAACATTACTAACTGATCAAGTTCTTTACCGACTTCCTGTTGGTTTTTTAGGAGCTATGGTGGCAGGTCGCTTTGTGTTAAATGATGTAAAAAATATTTTCTCTTATAGAAAAAAAGTAATTAAAGAGTTTTTTACGTCTTAGTGAGCTTCTGCTGTTTTTTGTGGCAGAGAGTTCCCGCTTTTTGATAAAAATTCCCCTTTTTATTAGGTAGCTAGAATGTAATTTTTTTGTTTCTCGTAAGTTTTTGATCTCTATTCCTCTGTGATATAAACCTGAGCCGTTTAAAGGTTTTGATTTATTGGGGAGGCATCTTGTTTGTTCGTAGTGTACTTTTAGTGCTTTTGTTTGTGTTTTCATGTACATCCTTCGCCGTTGATTACAAAGAAGGCGATATACATGCCATTGACTTTCACTGGTTTCAAACCAATTTATATCATGGAGTGGATCAAAGAGGCGGGCCCTTCAAGTTTACTGACTCTTACCTTGAGTTAGAGTTTGGTGGTCGTTCTGGAATTGTTGACTATTATGGTTATGTTGATTTTTTAGATGTTCTTAATGACTCGAATAGTGAACGGCATGAAAAAGCAAATTCATTTGCTAAACTCGCTTTTCGTTTTTCTTTTGACGCCATGTTAAAGAAAGATTTAGCAGTTGGTGCTGTTAAGGAGTGGTATTTTGCCACTGAGTTTATGAACTCTGATAGTGAAAATCACTGGGATCCGACACGAGAGAATAGGGCATTAAGAGTTTTATGGTTGGGTTTAGGGACTGACACTGAGTTGCCTTGGTTGGGCTTAGTTGGGCTTAATTTTCAAACACGCTATATCATCGAAAATTATGGAGCATCTAATGAAGAGTCTTTTGACGGTTTAGTCTTTCATATGAACTGGTTTAAATCTGTATACAGTTTTGGTGACGACTTTATAGCCTTCCAAGGGTACCTTGATTATGAATTTTTAAGTAGCTTGGGCGATGATACCGGAATTAACGGAGAAAATTTTGGCCGAACAGATCACTCTTTTCAAACATATTTAGGTTTTTGGTATCATACGAAAAGATATGCCTTAGGTTATGGCGCTAAGTTTTATGTTAATATGACTCAGTTTAAACACGATATAAACTTTTTTGGAAACCAAACAGATACAACCGGAGTGGCTCATTATTTTAACGTAACTTACAAGTTTTAACAGAAGAACAATCATCGATATGCGTGATTTTCTTTTTTTTCAAGGTGAGAGCGAATTAAACAAAGTTTTTTATGACCAGACAATAGTCGTGAAATTGTTGGTGACCATTAGATTTAAATCTAGGAAAAATTACTGATTTCTTGTTAAAATTGCGACATCTCTTTGCTTTCTATAAAATAAAGGAAATTGAAAGTAGACCTTTTATTGATATAAGGTCTGCTCTTTATTTTGAGGGAGAAAAGACATGTTAAAATATCTAATTGGGACTTTGGCTTTGGCTGGGATTGCCTTTGGAGCTTTTCAGAACTGTAGTAAAAATGAGTTTCAGTCACGCTCTGGTAGTAAGACAGGAGTGGTTGATCCATCTGGCCCTCCCACTGAAAGGATTGACTACCAGTTGATTAGCTACCCCCAAGACCAGTGCTTAAATGAAGGAGATGCAAAAAACCTTCAGGCTCTAGTTGTTGATGGTACTTACAAGCATAATTATAGCTGGACCAAAGAAGGAAGTGAGTCCATTTTATCTAACACAGATGTTTTACCTCTGTCTGTGACAGGCGAAACTCCTGGTCGCTACACATTAGTGATTGATGACGGTTATCAAAAAGTCGAAAGAAGTTTTTATATCTCTCTTTGTGATGACCCTGAGGAGCCTCCGCAATGTACTCCTCCTACAATCACAGCTCCTCAGCCTGGAACTCAAGTGAGTTTTGAGGGAGATGATCGTTGGATTGGTTATGAAGTGACTGGAGACCCTAAACCTACAATTAAATGGTATTTTTATAAGAATCCAGGCGGAGAAGCTACGGAGATTTTTCCTGATGTTTTTGATCATTATTATGACTTTAAACCTATTTTAGAAAAGGATGATGGTTATTATTATATCGTTGCTGACAATGGCTGTGGTGACCCTGTGGAAAGCTCTCATTACCATATTGTTGTGAAACAAGTACCTAGTGGTGGCGGTGGATCTGGTGACTCAGGGAGCTCGGGAGAAATCATCGGCTGGGTCGAAGACATTTCTATTGATAATAATGGTCGGTTGTATGCTAAGGGGTGGGCTTGTTCGAAACATTATAATGAGTCTATAAATATTAAAATTGTAGCTCAGGATCAAGCAGGCACTATGGAGCCTTTAGCAATGTTTAAAACAAATTTTGAGTCTAAGGTACATGACCTTTGTTTAAACTCTGGAGCAGATTTGCATGGCTTTAAATGGACAAGTGAAAAGTCGGCCTCGGTTTATAAAGGAAAATCTATTTTTATTATGGGACTACACCCCTCTGGAAATTCAGCTCTTGATAGAGAGCTAAAGCCTAAAAAGTTAGTCATAGAGTAACTTTTTCTTTCAGGAGGGGGGAGCACAGATTGTTAGCCCTTCCTAAGAAACTAAATAATTGTTTGGTCAAAAGAGGAAATAACAGTTGTATTTTAGGGGCAATAAGAGAAAACTGAATCAAGTTAAGCTACAGTAAAATGCCTTTGATGATCAGTCAAAGGCATTTTTTTTTTTGAGATCTTGGGCGTGCCTTTTAATTATTTACTAAGGAGAAACGGTTAATTCTAAAGCCGGGTGATCAGAAGACTTGATATCATTATTTAAGATGGCTTTTGTGACTTTAATGTTTCTAACAAAAATATGATCTAGTTTTTTCTTTCCACGAAAATCTCCTTCGAGAGGTACGAGCTCAAAACCTAACTCAGCGGCTCTGTTCATCAGGTAACGAGTTTTCTTTTTAGTTTTACTATTGAAATCTCCAGCTAATACAGCAGGGCCAGTATGTTGATCAAATGCTGAAAAAATTTGCTCCATATGCCGTTTAAATTTTTCAATATTAGCAAAATTAATTCCATGAACATTACCAACTAGAAGAGTGTTTTTAGAGTTTATAATTTCATATTCTGAGTAAAGGCTCATTTTAGGTGTTTTTATGAACGGTTCACGGTCAGGACTTTTAAGGGCAAATTGACGAATTAAGCGATACTTACTGGTGTTGGCCACCCCCGTTGGATAGTCTTTGAAAGTAAAGCTAGGGGCAGTTGTAAATAAATGACCGCTAAGTGGCAATAAAGATATGGCATCTAAGAAGTCTGGTTTTAAGTGTATTTCTTGAATGAGCATAATGTCTGTTGTTGCGGCATAATTTTGTAGGTCAGAAATGAGCTGTTTGTCTCTGTGTTTATGAATATTCCAAACTAATATTTTTAGTTGTTGTCCTTGAAATATTTTTTTTTCACTTTCTTGATTGTGAAAAATAAGTTCAATGTCATTGGCTTGAGCTTTTATAGAAAGACTGCTTCCAATGAAAAAGGCCACTAGTGCGAGCTTTAAAGTAGACATCCGTGTCTCCTTGGTAAGAGTTTTCTATAATTGTAGGCGTGTTCAAGAATTAATGAAAAAGTTATTCTTGATAGAAAATCATTTGATTTCTGTTTAGTTGAATTTTTTTATAGGTTTAGGTGAGTAGTCTAGTTTTTTTTAAAAGAGGCCCCAAAGGCTAGGGTCTGGACTAAAGAAAAAAAAAGCCCCTCTTAAAAGAAGGGCTTTTGTCAGGTTTATATTGTTATCTTTAAAAAACTTTAAAGGTACTATCAAACTTGAAATAGGAATCATAGTTGGGGGTTTGTGGTACTGAATTTTGAAGATCAAACCTTAGAACACCCACGGACTGATCTGTCACTTTGTTAAGAAGACCTTCTGTAAACCTCCAAAAGTGCTCTTTTTGTTCTGGAGTTATAAAACGATCGGCACGGAAGTAATTCATCATACCATAATATATTTGCTCATCGTTTGTTCTAATGGCGTTAATTTTTTGTTGGAAGAAATCTTGAGCTTCTGCAATAGTGGACGTTGTTCCTGATTTAAGGCCATCAATATAATCATAATACTCTTTTGAAAGTTGTTCATGATTTTGAATATAGACGCCATTATTAGTGTCCATCATTAAACTTCTGATATCAGCATTTGCAGATCCAACAAAAACATCATTTTTAACAACCATCACTTTACTATGAAGTGATTTTACCTTTTTACTTTTTGAGCGAGGTGGTTGAGAAGAAATGGGAGAATATTCATAATATTCTAATCTCTTAGATTTTGTAATATCACCATCTAAGTAGTCAGATAAAGCTTTCATTTGGCGACGAGCAATAATATTAATAGGGTTTAAGTCTGTAGTATGGATTGAGTTTGTGATAATCTCATATTTTAAGCCATTACAAGTTCGACCTAAGTTAGTTCCTTTGACTTGTTGACCAATAGTTCTTAAAAACTCTGCAGGTGGAGAGTAGTAAGCGTTGTGAATAACCACTCTGCTATTGGGAGTATTATCTCGACAGGCAGATTCTAAAGATTTATTCCAAACTTTATGAATATTTTTTCCATATTTTTTTTCAAATAGGTTTACAGATCCAAAAGATTGCGACGAACCATAGCGACCTTCACGAATATTCTCTAGGTAAAAATACCTGCCAACATTCGTTGCAATTTTTACCATATCTGTGCCTGAAGTTGTGAATAAACCCTTTGTGTCGATTGTTAAGTCACTTTTATAAATGGCCTGCATATTTTGCAGATCATTGTCTCCGTTGGCTTTTCTTTTCAGATAGTCTCTCAAGTATGTGGTGTAGGCGTTAGTTTTGATTCTAATACTTGCGATTTCAGACTTTAAATTAGATTTTTTAACTTGAGCTAAAGCCTCATAATTGGAAAAGTCTTCGATGTCATTAAGGCGACCTGTAGAAAAGTGGTTCCAAAGCTTACCAAACGATGCTGCTATTTCTTTTGTGCTGTTATCAATTGGGTTTAAGACAAAAAACATATCTGTATCAATAAACAAATATTTGTTAACAAGATCACTTTTGCTGACATGGTAAGAGTTTTCTATATTTCTTCCGCCCAACTGCATATACTTATTATCTGCTAATAAAAGTTTATGGTGGGTATAGTTAGTGATATAAGGTAAATCTTTACTGTCTAAAAGTTGTTTAGGAAAGTATGACTCAATATTATTAACTAGAGGGTTAATTTTTTGTCCATAAAAAGCCATTGCAAAGAGATATTGGATTCCTGCAGAAATTTCTCCTTTTAGTTTATATCTGTAATATATTTTCAAGAAGCTAAGAGCCGCTTGTTTTTCTTCGTCAGATAGGGCCGGCCCACTTTGTATCGCAGATAAATCATGTTTGCGAAGAGATTGGTGTATAAGAGCTCCATTTTGTGAGAAAAACCCGGAGAGAAATAGTTTAGCCTCTGGGCTAAGGTTTTTAATATGTTTACTATTGGACGAAACGGCTGAGTTTAATCTCGAGCTTAGGCTTGCGATATTATTGCCCCAAATTTTTCCGTTCCATTTTGAGTTTTTACAATCATCTCCCGTTGGAGGCTGGCCTTGTGGGCAAGGAGTTACTAAGTACTCTGCAAAAGCTTGAACCATAAGTGAAGGCTGATTGTAAAAAGATATAGTGATGTTTCCTTGACCTAGTTTTTGCAGGGCTTGGAAATAAGTTAAATTTGAATAGTTAAAAATATAATCAACAAGAAGGCGTACTTTCACCCCTCTGTTGGCAGCTTTGATGAGTTCATTTGAAAAATAAGATGAGGTTTCATCACTGCTGTATATATAATAAACTAGATCTATTGTTTTTTTAGCGTTACGAATAGCATAAATTTTTGAAGCAAAAGCACTGTCGTTGTTTCTGATGAGGTAACCATCTTCAGGTTTAAATTCTGCGGTAGAGACATTTTGTAATGTTTCAGAGAGAGTCTCATGCCTTGTGTCTGAATCTAAAAGAAGCTTTTTAGCGGTGGCCTTCATTGTTTCCCAAATTCCTTCACTAGCGATTTCTCTTTCTATTTTTTGCTGGTGCGTGCAAGACATGATGGTGGCAATAAACCCTATGAAAAGAGCTTTTTTTGTTAAATGTAATTTTTCGTTCATAATAATGATCCTCCCTGTACAAATGTTAACTTACTTATTTTTCAAAAGGATGTCTTCTTTGATGAACTTTAAAATTGTAAACTAGACCGTCACTTTCTTTATACAAGGAGGTGACTGGCCATAGGTCTTGTTGCCATAATTTACAGATTTTTGTTGTTTTCAATCAGAAGCAATTTCGCGGCTAAAGAGTCTAGTTTTTCTTTTATTTTTCAACCCTATAAAGACAAAAATATCCTTCATCGGTCATTATTTTAATAACAACAGTATTGAATTAAAAATGCTAAAGGGTGGTTATTTGAAAAGTTTAGTTATAGCCTTGGGAACTCTCTTAATATTTACAAGCTGTACTTCATCCTCCCTTAAACGCAGTACAAGCAGCGTTATGGCCACCCATTACCTTGTGACGGTTCATGGCCTAGGTGGAAAGCTAAACACATTTGGGTTTTTAGGAGAAGGCTTAGAGGCTGACTTGAAAACGATTAACCCAGACTACAATTTTAAAGCATTAAATTATTTTTATTACAAAGACCGTGAAGCAAGTATTGAGAAACAGTTTAATGCCATTGAATTTTCACAAGGTTTAGGTCACTTTTTAGATAAAAACCTCAAGGGTAAAATTAAAGACGGTGATAAAATTTCTTTTGTTGTTCACTCGCAAGGCGGCTTAGTGACAATCATTTGGTACTTCAACGCGATGACAAAAGTTCCTGGTTGGAAATCGTACTTTAAGTATGCACAATATGTGGATACCATTTTAACTTTGGGCACACCAATGTGGGGCTCAAAGTTAGCCTTTGCAGCGAAAAGTGCATTTAATAAAGATTTGTCAGATATAGCTCAAGCTCGAGAGTCTTCGGCTAGAAATTGGGTTAAAAATACAGTTGTGTGGGCCTCTAGATGGCTAATGGACTGGGCCCCAACAATTATCAAAAAACTAAATATGAGCAATAGTGAACTTGAAAGTATGAACTTCGGTGGAGAGCTTGCTCATAACTTCAGGCGCTCGACGGTGAAGTTATTAGAAACCGGACAAAGTAAAAATTTTCCAGTTCGCTTAATAAATATTGCAGGAATTATTCCTAACTCTGATCTTATCAGAAAAAAAGTAGAAAGAGGTGGGCTAAATGTGATTAAAGGAACTCCCTACGCTGCCTTTTATGATTTTATTTCAGGTAAAGGTAGGTTAAACAAAGCGGGCGCTGGTTTTGGTGGAACTTATTACGAGTCAGATGGAGCTGTTATGGTGCCTTCTTCTCGTTTAGACTTTTACTATTATTCTGAGGTGGGTAAAACCGTCGAAGGAGACCTTGTAGGACATGATAAGTTTAAATTTACCAACATTCAGACAGGAGCTCGCGAGAAACAAGGAAGGGTTCCTTTTCATATTGTGAACACCGTTCATGCTAGTATTGTTGCTGAAAGAGTTTATGATATGGCAGCTCTTCCTAAAAAATGTTTACCAAGGATACGAAAAACCTATGAGGCTGCTCTAAACAGTCCTAAAAGCCTAAACTCTGAAGAGAAGTTCTCTTATAAACGAGCTGTATTTCATTTTCGAAGATCTTTATCAAAAGAAGACCGGACGCACCTGCAGACGTATAATCAATTGCCATTTTTTGATTTAATCAACGGTAAAGTATATCTTGAGGATGGGGGAGAAGTACTAAGAGGCGGTGTTGATAGAGAGGTTCAAACATCCATCATAGATGGTCCTGCACTTGAGGAATCCGAGTTATTAAATATAGCCAATAAGACAGAAGATTACTGGCGAAAAATTATGAATCAACAAATGTGTGATCACCCCACTTATCCTCTTATTTTTGATTATTTATCTGGTTGTAATTCAAGTCGTCAGGGTACGGAGGTTTGTCAGGCTGTTCAAAGAGAGACCTTTCAAGGGCGTGTGAATTATGAAGACTTAGAAGTGAACTACAAAATGAATGGTTTTACGGTTGATATTAACATTAAGTTACCAAAAGATTATGTGGTTCCTGAGGAATTACAAATCACTATTCCGTCGCATTATCGAGGCGATCCTGAGGAATACTCTTACCCAATGCACTTTTTTGAAAATTTTGATAAGTACATTCATTTTACTTCACCCAAAGCCTCTGTATACCCTCAAATTAATTACAACGATGTAACAGGCGAGATCGTTCGTGAAGGAGGTCGACATGATGACTATAGAGTGTTTGTTCAGCGCCCTCGAGAACTTTTTTCTAAGGCCGGCCAACTTGTAAGTCTTAAGCAGCCTGATGGATCTTATGACCGGTTTTTAAGGTTTTTCTTTACTGGTACAGTGCTTGTTAAAGATGAAACAAACAAAGAGCAAATCAATAACTTTAAAGATATCATGGATAATACAAATGATTCGTTCGAACTTTATATGAGGGTTGAAATTCCAGGCTTTAAAAGACGCGTGTTTAAAGCTAAGATAAAGCCTACTTTTTCAACTTATATTGAATATCCAGCCGTTAAGTAAATCTTTAGAGCAGTATTAGCTTTGTTCTCTACAAAGCCGTTTTAGGGTTTTAAGGCTAGAGGGTAAACTGTCAGTTTTATGGGTTTAAGCCATAGAGAGTACATGAACTGTAAACTTATAAGCTCCTAGAATTTCAGTCTAATACTCTTTTCAAGGCAGCCTTTTTTGCCTTTTGAAAAAATTATCAAAAATAGAAAAGATTTCTTTATGAAAGTATTTCATTAGAACATCGCATAAAAAAAACATATATTTAGCCAAATCCAAACGACTTCAAACAGGGGAGCATTTAATGTCTTTTTTACGTTTCATAATTTTGGCTTTATCTTCGGTTGCAATTATATCTTGTAATGAAGGTAGTGGTGGAAATTCAAAAAAAGATGAAGCAGCTGTTGCTCTTGCCGAATATGAAGATTTAAAAGAAGAGTTGAATTCTATCGGGGCCCCCATAAGGTCATGGAGTGAAGAGCGCCTTGTGAGCTATGAAGCTAAGCTAAGTCAGCTAGAATCACTTCGTTACAAGCTCAGCAGCGAGTATAGTGAGTACATCGTTTTTTCTCGTGAGGAGGCAACTTCGTATGTTAATCAAGGTCGAATCAAAATATCTCAAGTAAGAAGTGAAAAAGAGCAACTAGCTCTAATGAGCCCTGAACAAAGAGTCGTGATTGAACCTGAGCTCAGTGAGGTTCCAAATCGTTCAGGTCGAGTGTCTGTTGATGCCAATAATGATTTGTTAAACTCCGAGCAGTCAGTGGTAGAAGCGACAGAATTAAAAATACAAACGAGTGAAATATTAGGGCTAATGCAAAAATTTACACCTTACATCCAATTTCCTATAGAAAAACCTTCAAAAGATTGGGACTCAAAATCTCTTACAGCTTACCAAGTTCTTGCCGAAGAAACTGCAGCTCGTCTTGAGAAAATCATAGATCTTATTAATTCCTCCAGCGCCCAACAGAATGTAAAAGATAATTTATTAGTTGGCTTAGAAAACCTTAAAGAAAAGGTTGATTTGGCCCTGGAGTCGGTTAATCGGGTGATCGAAGAGCGAGACAAAGAAGGTAAATTAGATGATTTTACTGCTCCAATGTCCGAACTTAGGTACCTTCTAGAAGTATATGCTCACAACATGAAGTCTGAGAGTATACAAGAGGATTTTAACAGTTTAAACGACCTAGAGAATGGTTTGACGGATGAAGCGCTTGAAACATATTTTCTGAAAACTTATGAATATGACGATCTAATCAAAGAAGATTACGAAATACTGTTAGCTCGAAAAAATCAGTTAAGTGAAGAAGACTACCTTAAACAAATCAATCGAATTGAGCTTGAGTTAAGTCAGATGATGAAACTTCGAGGATTTCTTACTAAGGAGTTTGTTGATAGAGGTTTAGAGTTGTTAGACGGTCAAGCTGAAATTGTGGCTGAGTTAAATGCTGCAGAAAATAAAAAAAAGGTGCCTTCAGATGAAGAGGTCGAAAAAATTGATCAAGAGGTTGCAACGCTTGCTAAGGACTACAATTCGCACTTAACAGATGAGGCGATTGCTGCTGTAGAGTTTATGGATCCAAAGCGTTGGTCTGGCGAATCGCTTAACCTTAATGAGCTGACTCAGCAAGAGCTTGAGGAGTACTTTAAGCATGCAAACACTCTGGTGAATCAAGTGACTACACCTTTAGCGCTTATAGATAATTTTATTGCAAAACCGGGCTATTCTGTCGAGCTGCTTTACCCTCAGCTTAAGGATTCTTATGATGAGCTTACAAGATATTTCGATTTTGCAAAAAAACTGATCACGAAAGCCAAAGTGGTGTTTGAGAATAATAACTGGGAAACCCCAAGCAGTCCTGCAGATTTCAATGCTGTGTCTAGCGAAAATAAAAATTCGCCGGAAGAAAATAATGATTCTAGAGAAAGTGAAGATCATAATGATGGTTGGGAAGAATAATCTGTCAGTTGAATTTTAAATAATTTAAAGAACTCAAGTAAAGCGATCATTAAGTTGAGTTTTCAAATGAAAGGAGAATTTTTTTGTGAATAAACTAATTCAGATAATTTTTGTTTTGCTTACGGCAACCTTTTTAGTTTCCTGCAACGATTCCGGCAAAGGAAAGTCCTCAAAGGCCGAATTGGTGAGTGAGTATAAAGAGTTATCTGCTGAGCTTGATTTTTTGGGAGCCCCTCAAATTAATTGGAGTCAAGAGCAGGTACTTAATGTGCAAAAAAAATGGCAACGCCTGAAAGATGTTAGAGATTTGTTAAAAAATGAATCTGGCCCTGAAGTGGCTAACATCATGGTAGATAACTTTAATCACAAGTATTCGTTAGCAAGGGAAGTCACAAATAAGGTTTTGATTTCTCAACAAAATATTATTACCGAGGCCAGTGAAAGACTTTTTTCAAACCCACCAGCCGATCAGTTGTTATTTGTTCCTGGTCGAACTAGTAATGCCGTCAAACCTAGAGAGGCCTCTGACTTTTCCAACCTGTTAGTGGCACGGTTAGAAGAAAGAAAAAAGAATAACATAAACGGTTGGACTTTTGTTAAAGCTATAAAATCGGCCAAGTCTCCTGGTGAGATATGGGATGAGCCCACTTTAGTGGCTTATATTGATATTATTAAACTGGCGATGGAAACTCTTGAGGAAACTAACGACTATCTTGAAAAGCAGGGAAATAGTCAGAGTTCAGATCCTCTTAAGGTGGGCTTGCTACTTGAGCATGAATTAACTGAAGAGGAAAAGAAAGAGAATGAAAGAGAAAGAAGTATGGCCAAAATTTTCATTAAACGGCATGATGAAGATCTTGTTTTATTTGAAGAATGGTTAGCAAAAGCTGAGACAATTTTAGAGGAAAAAAAGAAAGAGTCTACAAGCACCGATGAATCTCAGCAAATGTCTGTCATTCCATCTGAGTTGGCGGAACTTCTTATTATGTACAATTTTCTTCCTCATTTGGAGTACTTAAACTCAATTGATAATGAAACTTCTCCTGCTGACGGTTGGTCTGTTGAAAAATTAAAAGTTAATCAAGAGGCGATCACAGTTTTAACACCAGTGTATGAAAGTCAATTGCACTTTGTTGAAGGGCTTGAGGATAGGTTGAGGCCTGAGTTTTTCTCTTTGAAACAAAATGGTTTTTCAAAAGCCGCTGAATTTGCTAGGCGAAGGCTTAGTGAAATTGAAGGTGTTTTGTCCCATATAGAGTTTTTTGAAGGTTCTGTTGGTTCAGAGCCCGCTGAATCTGTTGAGGAGTCAGCGCCTGTGCTTCAGCCTACTGAAGTTGTCGAAGAACAAGCGCCTGAAGTTACGCCTGCTGAAGTTATTGAAGAACAAGCACCTGAAGTTACGCCTGCTGAAGTTATTGAAGAACAAGCGCCTGAAGTTATGCCTGCTGAAGTTATTGAAGAACAAGCACCTGAAGTTACGCCTGCTGAAGTTGTCGAAGAACAAGTACCTGAAGTTATTCCTGCTGAAGCTGTAGGGGAAGAAGCGCTACCTGCTACCCGTGATAAGTTAGGTGACACTTCAGAAAATAAGCTTGTTGCTAGTTTTCAAAAATTAAAAAAAGAATTTGATGATTTAGCTGTGAAAATTAATAGTGTGAATCCTGATAGCATTGACACGTTCGACTATCTGGTGACTCGAGCTCAAGTTTTATACGATAACGCTTTAAGTATCTCTGCTGAGGAAGGCTCACCAGTTGAAAAAGTAACAAATGACCTAAATGAAATGAAAGCAGTCTTGGAAGGCTGGGACAATACTAAAAAGTAAATCTAAATTTATGGCTAAGTTCGGTGACTTTTTATAGAAACCTTTGTCTTACTTCGAAACACTTTGGTTACGTTATATTCGTGGCAATGCTGCTCATTGCAGTGATAGCATGTTCAATATTCAATTTTTTTTGTATTTTACCGATTAGGTTACATGCTACTACTATCTAAAATATACCAGTGAAGACATATTGTCTCCGAACTTTACAGCTCAAAGGTATTTGTTTTGGGAATATGCCTGTGCTTACTCGAATGAAGATCCTGTTCAAACCATAGAGGGGCTAGCCATCAGGGTAGAGGCAATAAAATTTCTGAGTGCTCCATCACTATCTGAGTCCATACCAATATCAAAATTGTCAAATTACTCTTATTGCGGAACTATTTCTGGAACTGGACTTGGAGGGTGTAGTGTCAGCATCACAACTGAAAATGACTATTATTGTTTAAGTTCTAGATTAGCTAGAATAAAAGACGTATTAAATGGGATTGAGCATAACGATAGTTTTGAGGGGTGTGTGTACGATGAAAGCGACCCCCGCAGTACAATTGAAGGAATGTCCTTAGATATAGATGGGTTTTCATTATAATAAATTGTTATTTTAAATCATTTTTTTATGATTTAATAATAATGTTTAAACCACTTTTAAAGTTACCTAAGAAAACTTGAGCCTCTATTTGGTAACATACCAACAAAACCACTAAACCCAAGTTGCAATATGGAGAACTTATTTCAGTTTAATCTAAATTTGATTATTGGCGAAACATTAATACTTATAGATTAAATAGTTAAGCTGAATGTAATTTTTTTATTTAAACCTCTTGTATTTAGTATAAAAATAATTTTCTTCCTGGCTTGATATTATTTGTGAACATTTATTTCTCTAACCAGAACAATGTAGAACACTTTGTTCTGTATTCTGTTGCGTACTTTAAAGACCTACTATAAACAGTGTTTTATGAGTTATGATTATCGTAATGTAATATCAGAAGAGTTTGAACATAGATGTCTTAATAATCCATCTTATTCATTAAGGTCTTTTGCAAAAGATTTAGAGCTGTCACCCTCTAGGCTTTGTGAAATAATGAATAAAAAAACAGGAACATCAATTAAAACCGGGGTTAAAATCTGCAACAAACTATTTAGTGCTGATTTTGATAAAAAATTATTTTTACTTTCAATCCAGTCTTTACACTCAAGAAGTAAACTGCAGAAAATAAAGGCAAAAGAAAGCTTAGATGAGTTAGTTAAATTTAAAAAGTTAAAAGTATTAACTAAAGATGAGATTAAAATTGTCTCAGATTGGCATTACTTTGCCATACTAGAGCTTTTAGAAACTAATTTAAAAATTTCTACAATCGAAGATGTTTCTCTGCATCTCGATTTGTCAACTAAAGTAGCTGAACAATCAATGGAGCGTCTTAGCAAGTATGGATTTGTTAAAAAAGCTGGTTCTTTCTATAAACCTATTGATTCAAATACAACAACATCAAATGACATACCCAGCAAGGCATTGAAAAACCATCAAGAGCAAATACTTGAAAAATCAAGAAAAGCTCTTTATGAACAACCAGTTAATGAACGAGAGATGGCATCTGTTACATTAGCATTTGACTCTAGTAGAGTAGTAGAAGCAAAAGAAATAATAAGAAATTGCCGCAAACAATTAGTTCAACTTGCGGATAAAAGTTCTTATAAAGACTCAGTATATGTTTTTAATACACAATTTTTTAAGTTGAATACTAATCAAAGGAGATTGCTATGAAAGGTATGTTTTTAATATTAATAATTTTTATAACATCAAATAGTTTTGCATCTAGAGAGGTTGGCAATGGTGGAGATGCTTTTGAAATAGGGCGTGCTACAATAGTTTGGGATACTATTGAATATGGTTCACCGTTTGATCCAACGAATGAGGAAGCATTTAAAGTTATTGATAAAAAGTTAAGTGAATTAGCAAAAAAGATACCATACACAGTAGGTTTGATAAAAAAGCAATTTAATGAAAATCTCTGGTACTTTGTAGAAACTCCTCTGAAAGAAATAGGAAATGAAGGGGCTACACCATTACAACTTACTTATGATAAAGTTCAAGTGGCAGTTCATAAAGATGGAAGAATTTTTATAAGGAAAGATATATGGGAAAAGTTAAGTCTTCAGTCTCAAGCCTATTTACTTCTTCATGAAAATTTGTGGGGGGTCAATCATGATGCTAATTCGTGGGTTAATACAGATGATATAAGAGCTCAGGTTGGAATTTTATTAAATCCATATGTCAGCAAAATGACAAACGAAAGTTTACGTACTAAGTTATATGATCTTTCAGAGATTTCTTATGGACTTAGAATAGCCCCTAACAAAGCACTCGCTACTCCACTGCAACGATATTTATTTCTCGATGCTGGAAAAATTTTATTCGTTCACCGTTATGATGGATATTTCAAGCATGAAGATAGAGCAATCGATTATAATAAAATAAACAAATATGAAATATCATTTGTCTCAAATGAGCACCTATATACAGGCTGTGATTTAAAAGCTTCAAATGAAACTCAAGATGGTTATGATATAAATTTTAACGGTAAAAAAAATGGCGAGTTAGTTACTTTTTTGACAGTTCCCATGCAAAAAAACACTGATAGGATAACTATTACAAGGGATTTATTTTCTAAATTTAATTAATTTGATTCATAAAGAGAAAATACTTTGTAAGCTAGATTAAAACTTTTTGAGTCATCGCCCTTCGTGGTATGAGTAAGAGGAAAGGAAAAAGCTTTAAAATCTATATCTCAACTAAAAAATCAAAAGAATTTCAGGTTGCATATGATGAAACAAAGATGCACTTAAAAATAGCAAGACTTGTTGAAGTGTTGAGAATTAAAAAAGGATTGACGTAAGCAAAGCTTGCTAAGAAGTCAGGTGTTAGTCAGCCAATGATTGCTCGCTTAGAGAAAGGTGATCAAGATCTTACCCCAACGCTTTCAACAATTAACAAAGTCATGAATACTTTAGGGCATGAAGTTGATTTTATTATCAAAGCTGCATAAAATTTTTATTGTAGTATTTTTAGACTTATTTCCGTTCATGTTATTCAAAAAAAATCTAATAGTCGTAACTAATACCCACTGAGAATCCCAATTTCTTTTTGAGATCCTCATTATAAAGAAGTGAGGCTTTAGAACTTATAGCTGAAACATAATATGATATCCCTATAGATGAAATTGAGCCAATTAAAGAAGTACCAAAAAGAGCTTCCTTTGTTGATTTATCATCGATCAAAAGACCTCCAATTAACCCAGCAATTCCTAAACCCAAGATATAAAGCTGCCAACTATACCACTTGTTGCGCTTTTCTAAATTTAAGAATCCAGCAGGAGATACAAGCTTTACAAGAGGTTCCATTGATTTAGCTGTGTAACGTTTATGGTTTAGGTCGTTCTTAAAAGCAAAATACCCTACATTTTCCTTTAATATAAATTTTTTCAACTCATTTTTAGCAAGCTCACCCTTTAGCATTAAATTAGGCTTCGAACCTTTATAGGGTGTAGTACAGGCAATGAGCTGAAAAAATAATGTTAATAGAAAAACTACTTTTAAATTCATAGCTGCTTCGTTATCATTTTGGTTACTTTAGGTCAGCAAAAAAATATCAATAAAAATAGAGGCTTTGTTATGATATGGATGTTTACTACGGTCCATACAAAAATAGAGAAGATGGCAAAGCGCCTGAGGTTGTTGTATTTCGTGATGGCAAAGAGTTAAAAAAAATTACTCTTCTTGACCTTTAAGGGGAGAAACTAGCTGAAGTCATAAAAAATAGAAAAATACGCAGGTATGGTGGCGGGTGGGTCGCTACCAAAGGTTTGATAAAAAAAATTGACATGAATTGGTCTAAGAATGAACTTATTTTTAGCCTACTAGATATGACTAGAATTTACGTTTTTAATTGGGTGAAAAAAGACTAATCTGATTAGGGCTGTTCTGCGCTATGCAGTTGAGTGAGGAGATCCATTGATTAATAGGATCTTCACGCTTTAGTGCATAGAACAATGAGTCAAAAAAAGAAATGAGCAAC
>JAHDIR010000090.1 GCA_020630675.1 Bdellovibrionales bacterium | reverse complement strand
ACGCCGCCAGCGTTTGTTCTGAGCCAGAATCAAACTCTTCAGTTAAAATTCTGAATCATAAATTCAAAAAAAATTATTAAATATAAGCTTTAATGCTTATGAAATTGACTTATAAAACTTGTAAAAAACAAGAGTTATAAGACCCAAAACCATATATGTTTTGCTTTACTAGCTATTCAGTTTTCAAAGAGCAATCAGTAATCGTGAAGATGCGAAATTAGAGTAAAGTGCCCTTCAGGTCAATAGATAAAATAAATATATTTTATATTTATTTTTTATGGCTCAACGGGTCGGCTCGCAACCCCCTAAGTTACTGTAAATACATGAATATCAATTGAGTATTCTCTTGGCAGCTATGAAAAAAAGTAATTTTCTGCAGAGAAATTAAGCGCTTACTCTTTTAGCATGTTAAGAATATTTTGATTTTAAGCCAAATCATTTTTTAACTAAGGATTATTTGTGCAAATAAAAGGCATCAAAACTCACATTTATACTGGTAAAGAAGACCTCACATCTTTTTTAGTCAATTATATTCAAGCTCCTAAAGCCACCTTAGCACCCAAGGATGTACTTGTTATTTCATCCAAATTAATTAGTCATTCCGAACACTTAACAGTTGATAAAGAAAGTCATTTAAACAAGTACGAACTCATAAAACAGGAGTGTGAACACTATCTTTGCAGCGGCCCTTACGGGTATCATTTAACAATTAAAAATAACCTAATTATGCCAACAGCTGGAATCGATCACTCAAACTGCGATAACTCATTAATATTACTTCCTAAAAACATGCATCAACTCACAAAAAAACTGCACAAATCTCTAAGCTCGAGACTTGGTTTTGATGATTTTGGACTTATAGTTACGGACTCAAAGTCAATGCCGCTCAGGCATGGTACAACTGGTTTTTCCTTGTCATATTATGGATTTAAGGGCTTACTTGATTTAAGAAATACGGAAGACCTTTTTAGTAATAAAATGAAAGTCACAAAAGTAAACCAAGTGGACCCATTGGCAGCTGCTGCGGTTCTAGTTATGGGTGAAACCAATCAGCAAACACCGCTTGCAATTATAAAGGGTGCCAATTTAACTTTTGAAAAAGAAGAAAGACCCTCTTTATATATTGATGACTGGCAAGAAGATGTTTACTCGGCATTGTATAAGCACTTTTTAAACAAGAATTAAATTGAAAATGTGCGCAAATAGTTCATCTCTTTATATGTTTAATTCATCAATGTATTCGAAGAAACCAAATAAAGACTTAAAAAGCCTCCCAACAAATTACCATTCTATAGTTAGACTCTAACCCTAACTACAGCTTATTTCTTAATTACTAAGGATTTAAAGTCTAAAGGCCAAATTACAGATCCTACTTTGTGGTATGATGAGGAATTTGTATCAAACATGGTACGACGACAAAACCACGAAGAGTTCGGGCCTATGAGGCGTGGCCTCTAATTTATTTTTTTAGCCTCTAAATAAGAATAGAGATCACGAAAATTTAAGATTTAAACCAAAAGTTTTGGCCAAGACTTTCTTCAAGGCTCTATATTACATACTACTACTCAGTGAAGAGGCTACATAAGGTATAGGAAATGGTTAGTATGATGATGACAAACTAAATGTTTTATCAGAAAAAGCTTTTTGACTTTTTCAGAGAACTTCTAAAATTTATGTATATAAAATTACAACCAAGAACTCGCGCATACCGAACAAGGAAGTTACAATTAGCGTGCCTACATGCTGTGTAAGCTCAGTCTTTATCTACACAAGAGCAGGAGTCGCATATTTTAAAGTGTACTTATACTGTTTGAGCCAAACCTTATAGTTGAGCATATAAGTTTTCTTAGCCATCCTTAATTTGATCCTTAACTGAACCAAGTTCCTCTTGGCCTCCCAGCTCTTTTCAACCTTGAAGTCATTTAACGCCTTTAAATATTGAACTTTGAGCTTTTGCCAATTTTCAATGGAATTTGATAGCTGTTGCTTTAAGCTCTCTAGCTCATCAGCAAAGTTAAAACAAAGCTCTCCATTCGACTGACTCAATAACTTTTCCTTCATAGCAACTTTAGCAAGTATTATTTTTTCTCGAGGAGTTACCGTTAACTTTCTTGCCAAGCCCAACTTCTCAGTCATTTTTATAGTCCATTTAGTTGGATCAAAATGAAACCAACGGATTCCATTGCGATAGTCTTTACTAAACAGATGGTGAAAGTTATGAAAACCTTCCCCATACGTAAAAAAAGCAAGTATGGCATTGTCTTTGGCTGTATTTTTATCCGTGTAAGTTTGCTTACCCCACATATGACAAAGTGAGTTGATAAAGAATGTGGCATGATGAACTACGGTTATTCTTGCAAGACCTGCAACTAAAAAGCCGCCAAGTGCATGACCAAATAGTGCCCCAATGAATGTAGGTAAACCTAAGGATGTTAAGGTTGAAATGGCTAAATAATGTTTATCCTGCCAAACAATTCTTTTATTTTTTAGTAAGTCTCTATTATATTGAGGAAACTCTTTTCTGGGCTCGTCAAAAAGCACCCAACCAATGTGTGAATGAAAAAAGCCCCTATTAACATTGTAAGGATCGTCTTTACCATCGACGTAGCGGTGATGAATCCTATGATCGTAGCACCATTTTAAAGCTGAGTTTTGATAAGCAGCTGCACCAAATATTAAATAGAAGTACTCTAAAATGGGCGAGGCCTCATATGCCCTATGTGAAAATAAACGATGATAACCTGCAGTTATTGAAATTCCAGTTAAGATATAAAAAACAAACCCTAAGATAATGAGATACCAATTCACACCGAATTTATAAAAATAAAATATAACTGCTAATGAACCGAGTACGTGAAATAAAAAAATAAAAATGGAGTTAAACCAATTCACTTTAGTTTTCATTCTGATGACCATCCTTAGAGATAATTTTTTGATAAAACTATTATTATCGAAAAATAATATACCCTTAAATGAAGTACAAGACGATGATTTTGTTGTAAAGTTATCAAAATAAAACTTAAGACCTTATAAGAGTTTTTGCTGAGTTGAGTTATAATGCTCATTGAAAACGAATTTTAATAAGGCTAACAAACATTAAAAAACAAAATAATTCCCTAAATGAACTTGATTAGCTCACAAACATCTCATCAGCTCTCATTCTAAAATAACTTCTAAATAACCTTAAAATGGTTATGATCGAAGCGTAGACAAATTATAAAAAGCGGAACGATAGAGCTAACAAAGCTACATTAGATTTATTTAATTTATGATGATCTCTCACGACTATTTATTTGGAAAGATATCTTTCAAAAATCACAATCAATCATTTGCTTGAAGTGCATTTCATCAAAGCATTAATTAGCAAGCTTTATTTAAGCTATAAATATTTTTTTTAACAACTTTATGGTTCTATGAGTTTTATTTTTATCTAGTATGAGAATTGCATTTTAATTAGAACCGGCCTGCTGATACCTCATGAAGTGTAAAATCTTTTAGCCAACTTATACTTTTATTAATATTATAACTTGCACCGGAGATCTAGCCTTCGCCAAACTAAGAAAGTACTCCATAATATCAGTTCAAATATAGTAGAGACAGAAATATTAAAACTTCAATAATAACATCAGCAGACACTTTTTAAAAAATTTATCTGTTAACTTATAAAGAAGCCTCCATTTAAGACATGGAGGCGTTCTTTTTTTTAATGTGCTTGATTGTAGTAAAGCACGGTCAGTATTTAATTAATAATTATATTAGAGATCTGAACAGTCTGGAATTGTGAACATTTCAGACCCCATGTTTTGACCACTTGAAACTAACCCATTGCCAATATCTTGAAGATAAACATCTAACCTCTGTGCTCTTGGAAGAGGTACATTTCCTTTTTTTACACATTTGTGACAGTCACTGCACTTACTTTTCTTCATCCATTTTTTGAAGTTAAATTTCCACTCAACACACGTACGAGTCTCCATTGGTATGGTTGTAACTGCGTCATCGCTCGACCACTGATCACAAGATGGCGTGTAAAGTGACCCACTTCCCGCTCCTGCCTTATACTCTTCGTCAGTTAATATTTGCTGATGTGGCAGTACATCATATTTGTGGTCATCAATAACATGCCAAGTTTTTTTAACACAAACTGAGACTGGATTGATCACTTTGAGCTTATCGCCATCAACACAGACATTGTCTAATTTAGCGCCATTTGGCTGCATGCCAGAATTAAAGTCAAAGACCTCATTCACTCCTAGTGCAAATAAATTGGCCGAAAATAAAAGTCCTGCAATTAATGTAATTAGTTTCATTTTTCCCCCTCTCTTAAAGTTTATTTAGTTTTATTTTGTTTTTAGAATCGATTAACAAACTATATTAAGATGACAAACAAAGACTTCGACGTGTTATCGCAAACTTTTTCACGTTTAACCTAAAATTCTATGTTTAAGATTTTTAAGTTTCACGAGAAAATTTCATTCTAGATATTTATAGTCTCAAATGATAATCAAATATTTCTCTCAATCACTTATTTTCATACTTGTTATAGGTTTAGCTTCAACCAATACGAGCGATTATTGAGTATTGAGTATTGAGTATTGAGTATTGAGTATTGAGTATTGAGTATTGAGTATTGAGTATTGAGTATTGAGTATTGAGTATTGAGTATTGAGTATTGAGTATTGAGTA
>JAHDIR010000089.1 GCA_020630675.1 Bdellovibrionales bacterium | reverse complement strand
TTAATAAACTTAAGATGGTTTGGTAAAGTATTATTGCCTTCGCTGCCTCCTGAGTCATACCCTGATGTCCAGTTCATAAAAGATTTATGTTCTTTTTCCATATCTCCACCAGGCATAACTCTTGTTCCAAATCTGTCAAATTCGCGCTTCCGAAGCCGTTCAAGCCGAAGCTTAGGGTCTAAGTATAGAAGTATAACTAGTGTATAGCTTAAGGCTGGCTGTGGCTCCCAGCCAAAGACAGCGCCTGATAGTGCCCAAGATGATAAACCTTTGAGGTCGCTCATCAACATTGTTTTTCTTTCATTTGCTGGTCTTTGCTTCTGAAATGGCGGATCGGTAGGGATATGAAAATAGTTATCTGAATCAAAGTGCGGAATGTCTAGTTTTTCAGATAGTTCCATAGCAAGAGTTGTTTTACCTGCACCAGATGCTCCAATAATATTAATTCGCAAATTTTTCATAAGAAAAGTTTACTTAAGATTTTTGTGAGATCAACTAAACTATAAAGTCACCTAATGGATTGTGTCACTTCTGGCTGAGCTACTTCTTCATTAATGGTAATAAATAATTTTTTCAGGCTTTTTAGGCCTGTTAAATTCGAGTTACCACCATCAATTTCCATTACAAGCCAAGGGAAAAATTCTATATTTTGTCTAATTCGTTGTGCAAAATCATCAAAGGTTGGAGTTAATGTTTCAAATGATTTTGCCGTGTTTTTCATATATGTTGCATAGATATTTAACAGTTTAGGAATATCGGATTCAGCGACATCTCTTATTTCATCAATTCAAAATAGCAAAAGTTATAACCAGTGTAAAATTTCTTTAAAGCATTTTTCAAAGTAATTTCATTTTTTTTTATAAGGATTCTATAAAGGTCTTTTTTGTCGTCACTTTTTAAACGCAGGAGCTTTGCAAGTTTTTTTAGTGACTTTATTGGCGGGTCACAAAGGCCACGATCGATGTTCGATATTATTTGGGGGCTGGAGTAACCCATTACTGAGCTCAGCTCTCTTTGAGTAAGATTAACCTTTTTTCTGTGAAAACCAATAAAATTATTTATTTTTATAAATTACCTCTGGAATACATACTATCGTATTTATTTAAGTGAAGCATCATGGCGGTTAAAAAAAAGACTTCAACGAAGACTAACTCAGAAATGGCTCGTTTAGCCAAGCTGGGTAAAAAAATTCAAAGTGAACGAAAAAAGAAGGGCTGGACATTAGAAGATACTGAAGAAAAAGGCTATACAAGCTGGCAGCATTGGCAAGCTATTTAGTCAGGTAAGAAAAATATTAATTTTTCAACGATCTGTCGGATAAGTAAGGTTCTTAAAATAACACCTTCCGATTGATTGAAAGCCGGGAATAGCCTGTGATGATGGTGTTGCTATACATTATGTAAATGGGGATGTTTATAAGATTGTATCTTCTAGGGCTAATGGTAAAGCATATAAGTATAGTTTTGATGAGTCTTCAATTAATGAAGAATTAGTTAGTCCGCATTATTTAGGTATTTAAATTTTATTGATGGAGAAAAATTATGAATAGTGTAAATGAAATTAAAAAATTTTTAGGGAATTATACTGGTAAAGGTATTAATCATGAGAAACAAGAGTTTCAAGGAACAATGGTTTTAGATGCGATAGTTGGAGAGAAAGGAATTCTTTTATCTTTTATAGCAAAAGGTGAGGATGGAACGATATTTCACGAGGAAAAATCTACAGTTTGTCATTCTTTAGAGAGCGAGACTTTAACAATGTGGAATTTAAACAGTAATATGCCAGGACTAGTACCACATAAGCTTAAAGAAATTAATGAGAGAGACTGGGGGTTAGAACTAGTATTTGGTTACAATGATAGAAATGATGATAAATCTTTCAGGGAAGAAGTTAAGATGGAGCTATATAGCAATGGAGATGTAGGTTACCATTACTCCTGGGGAATGCCTGGTGGAGATTTTGCTGAACGCTCGGGCGTTATAATGAAAAGTAATAATTAATTTTTATTTACATATAGCTTGCTTTATTTGCATAATAAGAAATGGATAGTATTTTTAGAGAAACTAAATTAGCTCGTGGCATTCTTATCAAAGGTAACCAGGTCTTGCTTGCAAAAGATATAAGGCCTGATCAAGGTCATTATTTTTTACCAGGTGGCCATGTTGAGCTGAAAGAATCAATTAAAACTAGCTTAAAGCGAGAATGGGCAGAAGAACTTGGATGGGATATTGAAGTAAATGATTTTGTAGGCTGTCTAGAGCATTCTTGGAATTATTTTAGTAATAAAAAGGATAAGTTAGTAGAAGTATTTGAAACAAATTTTATTTTTAAAATTAGTGTAATTAGGCCTGACTATATTAGTTCTCCAGTTTCTAAAGAAAATCACCTAAGTTTTTCATGGGAGCCCATTTCTAATTTAAAAAATATTAACCTATTGCCGAGACCAATGGGTGAATTAATTGTTCAAGCTTCAGAAAATAAAAAATTTGGACTATGGCAATCTACAATTTAACTTTTTAAAAATTGGTTTTTCTGGCTAAATTTAGCCAATTCAAAAAAAACTTCTAAGTTATTAATTTAACTTTTCAAAATTCAAAAAATTAAAATTCACCTGGCTAAAGATGGCCGATTGGCTATTTTTAGCCGTTTTTAAATTCAAAATTCATAAGTTAAATCAAATATTTACAAAACATAATGGTGGCACAACTCTCGCAATAGTAAATAGTGAAGGGGCAATAAAGTTTCTTTAAAATTTAAGGGGGAGCTAAATGTATTTAGCAGAAGATGAAATGCGAGACTTCAGTGAGTGTTCACGTTGTGGTGAAAGAGGTTTAGAAAAATTTAAAACTCATATGTACTGCGTGAGTTGTAACTACTCAGAAAGAAGAAGCCAAAGCTATTTTAATCAAGATCAAACATTCTAAAACAGCTCAGTCCATGCCTTTGATGAACAATGTGGTTATTGATATAGACAAATTTTATAATATCACCCAAATTGAACTACTGCATGTGGATGGAGTTATTTTCAAAGAATTGCAAACTGTCTTCAAAAAAGGTGAAGAAAAAAATTCTTTTAAATTTAGTGGCTGGTCCAGCACCAAAATCAACACTTTGCCCTACAGTGGGTTCAGTGCCAAAAAACTTTGGTTTGACGACGAAAAAATCTATGTAGAACTTTCTGATGGTAGAGGGTTATCTGTTCCTCTCTCTTTTTATCCCTCTTTAGAAAAAGTTGGCAAAAATGTTTTAGAAGATTTCAGATTTTATGACGATAACAAATCTATTCACTTCAACAAAATTCAAGAAGACTTGTCTGTGGATGCATTGGTTTATGGATTTAGGGAAAATCAGGGAAGTAATTAAAAACTTCCCCATTTGATTCTTAGAAAAAGTAAAGGTTTTAGTTTTGACCAATTTTTTGAACGGTAAATGAAACTGAAGCCCCACTAGAACCATCATTAATTTCATAGGCTCTTGGTGTCTCACTAATTTCACTCATTGGTATAAAAGCAGATCTTAGAAATTCATCAACACCAATATTGCTTTCATAAAACTTAACTCTTAAGTTGTAATCTCCAGGCCACTCAACTCGTGCTGCTGCATCAAGAAGCTGACGACCTGAAATAACTAGTTCTTCTGAAGTTTCCACACTTTCAAAATAAGGAACTCGTGTTGAATCACTGGATACTATATTCGCATCATCGTGGTGTCTTGCTCCATCAGGATTAAGTGCAGCTGTGATATATAGCTTATTTTTGCTATTTACCAATCCACCTCGGAGATTTCCGCTATCGTAGCTTGTAATATTTATTCTTATAGACTCACTCTTGCTGAAAGGGAGGTCAGCAAAAGCCAACGAGGGCAGCATCATTATTATACCAATTAATATTTTCATATTCTTTGATTTTGGACACACCAGTGCCATTTTTTGTTAATTAAAAGTTCTTCAAATCCTTTTATATTCGATTTGAGTGTTTCACCTTGAGAATATTGCCACATTCATGCCAAGCCTGATTTTTCTCCTTGCTTTTATGTGTCATATATGACACAGTGTCTTTGTGATAGATGTTGAACGCACCAAAGAATTCCAACAGTGGTTTGAAAAAGAGACTCTAAAATCTCAAACCCAGATAGAGAGCAGGATAGTTAATATTCAGCTTCATAATCATTTTGGTGATGTGAAAAATCTGGGTGATGGCTTAGCTGAACTCAGATGGAAGAGCGGTAGAAGAGTTTATTTTTCTGCCCTTGGAGACACTCTCATTTTGTTATTAATTGGAGGAAATAAAAATGCCCAAAGCAAAGACATCAAAAAAGCAAGACTTCTCCTTAGCAAGTATGCCGAAGATGAAACTTAAAAAAGGTGTTAAAACCATTAAAGACACTTCCTTCAAAAACCTGAAGGATAAAAATAGAGTCAAAGAAGCTTTGTCTGCCTGTCTATTTGATGATGACATGGAAGGCTTTAAAGAAATCTTAAAGGCTCACCTTGAAGTCAGAAATATTAGCAATTTCTCAAAAGAGACTGGGCTTCCAAGAAAAACCATCTATAGGATCTTGGAGCCAGACAGCAACCCCACCCTTAAAAACATTACCAAGCTCCTCAACAAGCTCTGTGCCTAATTAGACTCACTGATAACTAATTACATTCCTTTTAGAGGCTCTCCAGAGCCTTACCTCGCATTACCCCATAAGTAAATGACACCGAAGAACTGATTGATTCTATAGCAGATT
>JAHDIR010000003.1 GCA_020630675.1 Bdellovibrionales bacterium | reverse complement strand
CAAAGTTTTTTGGTAGTTGAGTGAGCGAGACCAAAGTATTTAGTGTCAAACTAAGATTTGAACATTATTTTAACTTAATATTCCCTGCAAAAAGACAAATTTTTTTTGGTAAAAATAACTCTGAAGATTTGGTGAGTTTCATAAATTAATAAACAAAAATATGAGCTTTTCCATAAGGGCGAGAGGCTCTATAAGTGCAACAAGAAACTTACAGTTTTTGTAAGTTTCTATTTTTATTAATAAAAAGAAGAATAGGGCACTTGCTTTACTATTATATCACAGAGAGAGTTTGCAGTATGTAAGTCGTTGAAAATACTTCGAACATACTTCAAACAAACTAACAAAAAGTTACAAAATCAGTCGCAAAAATGTGAGCGCTCCATGAACTCTATTTGAGGCGATGAAAAGTAAATTTTAACCTGAGACCTCTTAAACAAGGAGGTTGAAAAATGAAGAAACAAAGTGATAAACTAAAATATTGGTCGGCGCTCATCCTATCCTGGAAACAGTCAGGTCTCTCTCAAGATAAATTCTGTAAGAAAAACAAACTGAACATCTCTACATTTCATTACTGGCGTAAGAAATTGGCTCGTCTGAACAAAAGCAACTTTGTTCACGTTAAGTTGGTGGAAAAGCCGAAAGTGGCTCCTCCAATTGTTCGTAATCTCCCTAATGCAAAATGGTTGGCTGAGGTTTTACTAGAAATGTCTGTGCAAATGAATGAGGAGGTCTCTCGATGAAATCGTTTTCTGAATTTCAAAGAATTTACCTTCACCGGGATCGGGTTGATATGAGAAAAGGGATTAACGGTCTGTCAGCTCTTATCTCAGATATGGAGATGGGAGACCTTATGGGTTCCAATTTATTCATTTTTAGTGGGCGTAGGAAAAACTCAATTAAAATTCTCTATTTTGATAAAAGTGGTTTTTGTCTTTGGCAAAAGCGCTTAGAGAAAGATCGGTTTAAATGGCCCAAAAAAATAGATAATGAAGTCGTTGAGTTAAGCACTGAGCAATTGGGTTGGCTGTTGGATGGTCTTGATTATACAAAGATGAAGCCTTTCGAGTCGCTGCAGTATGAGGCATTTTGTTAGTGACGAGGAATAAATTTTTGTTATTGTTTTTAAATGGATAACAACTCGACCTCATTATTTAACAAATACGAGGCTGCAATTAATAAAGTGGCTAGCCTTGAAGCTCTTATAGTAAAGAGGGACAGAGAGAACGAATTTTTAGAAGCTCAAGTTGAACATTTATCTGAGGTCGTTCGTGAATTTAAGCGTTTAAATTTTGGCCCTCGGACAGAGAAATTTTATTCAGATGAACAATTAACTTTTAACGAAGCCGAGGTTGGAGCTTGTGACAAGCCTGAGGACTTGAAAGACGAAGCAACCACGGTTGCCGCTCACACGAAAAAGAAAAAAAGAGGAAAAAGAAATTTATTACCAGATCACCTAGAAAGAGAAGTTGTTGTGATTGAAGTACCAGAGGATGAACGGTTTGACGAGGAAGGTAATCCTCTTAAAGTCATCGGTAAAGAGGTCTCTGAGAAGTTAAAGTACGAACCAGCGAAAATGAGTGTGTTGCAGTATCATCGTTTAAAGTATGGTCATGACAATGGAGATTATGTAAAAACGGCGAAGCCTGAGGCTAATATTATTCCAAAAGGGATAGCGACACCTTCACTGCTAGCTGCGATCATTACTAGTAAATATGGTGATGGCCTTCCGCTTTACCGACAGGAGGAGATCTTTGGCCGCTCTAAGGTCAGCTTGTCCCGTCAAACCATGTGCCGCTGGATATTAAAGGCTCATGATGCTTGTGTAGGGATTAAAAACTTGCTTGAAGAGCAATTGATGGAATCCAGAGTTCTTGCTTGCGATGAGACATATACTCAAGTTTTGAAAGAAAAAGATAAACGAGCAGAGAGTAAGTCGCGGATGTGGGCAAGAACAAATCCAACAGATCAGCACCGGATCGTTCTTTTTGATTATGATCCTCATCGAACGGCAGAGGTGGCAACAAAGCTTCTTCAAGACTATGAAGGCTTTTTACAAGTCGATGGCTTAGCCTCTTACAATCAAGTTTCAAGAAATAAAAATATTATTAGAATCGGTTGCAATATGCATGGCCGTAGAAAATTTGAGGCCGCCCTCACTGTGGGTGCTAATAAAGGAAAAAGTCTCGCCAAAGAAGGTCTTAGGTTTTATCAGAAAATTTATGATCAAGAGGACGAGTTCCGTGAGTTAAACCTAACTGATGATGAACGCTATGAGAGGAGGCAAAAGGAAAGCCTTCCGATCTGGAACAAGTTTAAACAATGGGCTAACAGAAATAAAGGGAAAGCCCCACCACAAAGTAAAATAGGGACAGCTTTTACTTACTTTTTAAATAACTACGAAGATTTAGTGGGATATTTGAAAGCTGGGTTTTTGCTACCTGATAACGGAGAAGTGGAGCGGCAAATTAAATATTTTGCGATCGGGCGTAAAAATTGGCTCTTCTCAGACACCGAGCACGGGGCAGAAGCCTCTTCATTTTTCTACTCTTTAGTCGTCACTATGCGAGCTAACAAAGTGGAGCCCTACGCTGCGCTGACGTATATTTTGGGGGCCATTGCTAGAGATGACGGCTTAGAAAGCCTTGAGAAAATCGTGGGCATTATTTTAGGAAAAACTAAAATCCCTGTCAAAAAGAGTTAATGGGTCGCTCACTGATAAACTATCAAAATTATTAACCATTGAAAGATTAAGCCTTTCTTGTAAGTTCACAAAAAATCAGTACTTTTTTACTTTTAACAGACGTTCTAAAAACCTTGAAAATACGTTCGACAAACCAAGCGTTTGTTGCGTATTTGTTGCGGAAATTTAGTGAAAAAACTTGTTGCGGTCTAAAAACGCAACAAATTTTTATAAAAGGAGAATTAAAATAGTGGGTGTATTTATAAAATTATTTGGCAAAATTGTACGGTGGATTATGTATTTAGCCATAACAGGTGAATTGGTTTCTTGTACTATTTATATGAAAGAAAACGCCTATAAGTCGGTGAGTGGTGGGTTGATTAGCCTTCAATCGATCAATAGCTCATTTTCAGGTTTAAATGATTAAATGTTGCAATATACGGTAAATTACCGTATATTAGTGTTTGATGAAGCCACTTGAAATTATAGCATCGAATAAATTTACAAAACAGCTAAGAAAACTTCCTTTTTATATTAAACAAGCTGTAGCTGTTTGGATTGCCTCAGTTGAAGAGGAAGGTTTGAGGGCAGTCAGAAGATTACCTGGTTATCATGATGAGCCTTTGAAAGGTAAGCGAAGAGGGCAGAGGTCTGTAAGGCTCAATAAAGCTTATAGATTAATTTATGAAGCTAACGACAAGGGCGAGATATCAATCATTACAGTTTTGGAGGTAAATAAACATGAGTACTAAAAAGAAAGCATCAGCATTATTAAAAAAAGAAATTGGCTCTTTGAACTTTGGTACTTTTTTGAGAGCAGCGAGGTCCTCACAAGATTCAACACAAGCCGAGATGGCTAAAATTCTTGGAGTTTCAGTGAGTGTTGTTTGCGATATAGAAAAGGGGAGACAATTGGTTAGCCCAAGCTTAGCTGTTAAAATAGCCAAGAAAGCAAAATTATCAAAAAAACTGGCTGTAAAACTATGCCTTCAAGATCAATTAGATAAAGCTAAAATAAAAATGGAAGTGGATATAGCTTCTTAATATAAAAACAGTGCTTTTGTGGCTGTGAAGTTTATAAATTATATGAAGCAACTTTTACATTTATTTGGCGGGATTAATTTTTTTCGATTATCAATTGCGACCTTCTTTTTTTGATCTAAACTATCAATATGCAATTGGCTCCAGGACTGATCACGTACTTCAGAAGGGGAAGCGCCTTTATACGTGGCTAATGGCAAGTTATTGTGTTGGTCAATATAAAATTGAATACACCTTTTCGCTTCACGAATATTTTCTAATTTTTGAAAATATAAGTAGTTATTTTTTAAAGATTTAAAAAATGCTTCTACCATTGAATTTGATTGTCTAATATCTGTACGAGCTAACAAGAAACAAATTTTCTTAGAGAATTTGTGTTTGAATTTAGATAAGGTTTTGTTTTCAGGTCCTTTGTCAGAAATTATATAAACATTTTTATTATTAGTTCTCTTTTCTGATTCTCTCATAAGAGTTAAGCTGTTTTTAAGAGAAATATGATCTGTTAAACTCCAGTTAATAATATATCTTGAGTAGTTATCTATAATTAATTGTAAATAAACTTTCTTTCCATTTACGAGTTCAATATGTGTTATGTCAATATGCCAGTACTGATCTGGGTAGTTGGCTTTTAACCCTAGCTTGATTTGTCTTTTATATTTAAGTGGTGTGAAAATTCTCCACTCAAAAATATTAATATATTTATACCAGGTGTTTACAGAGCAAAATAATTCATTATCTCTTTTGGCAACTAAATGTAGTCTTGATATTGGTATATGTTTATATTTTAATGAGGTTGAGTAATACTTTAGTTTATTAAGTTAATTTAGAGAAATTGTCTGACCGTTATTTTGAGGCTTTAATCATATTGCTGAGGTCATGGGCATTAGTCTTAAAGAGCGCTCAGCGATATTAGGTCATGAAGAAAGGGTAAATAAATCAAACTACCAAGGTGAAACCTACCTAGATTTAAAGTCGGTAGGTGAGAAGCTTGGAAAGTTTTCGATTTAACTGATTGTTGATTTTATGGCGTAAAGTTCTTTGAGAAGTAATTTGTCTTTATCGCGCCCAAGGCTTTCTTTAGATTTAATTAAATGGTCTAAAGAAATGACTTTGCAGGGGTAACCAAAAAGCTTAACGTTGGCAGCATGTTTTTTTATGATATCGTAGTCGCCGACGGCTGTAACCGACTTTATAATGTCTAAAATTCCAAGGTCAGTTTCCAGGTAAATTTCATTTAGGTTATCTGAAGTTTTAGGTTCATCTAAAAACGAGGGTTTAAAACTTGGGTTCATACGGTGCTTGGGGTTATACCTTTTTAGGCAAGACCGAAGCTTATTGATGTTTTCATCGTTAAGATAAGCGCAAATGTCTAAGTCTCGTGTTAGCTATGTTGAGCCATGAACAACGCCTGCGTAGCCACCGATAAGAACAAAATCAATTTCGGCTTCTAATAGTAATTTAAGGAGTTGATTTAGGTTTTTCATAAAGTTCCCTATGAGCCTTTTCAAGTTCGTAAACGGTATCTAAGCTTAATTGGTGCTGCTTGAGCCTATTATCAGGAGTTATAGAAAGATTGTAGGTGATAGCTTGTGAGTCTATTTCAGGTAAAGTTTTTTTGTCTTTAGATTCATTGTTCATAGCTAAAGTTTTTTTGTCTTTAGATTCATTGTTCATAGCTAAAGTTTGTTCCATTCAGTGGATAGCCTGAGCTCTTTGACCCATTTGTCTAAGTAGTTTTTATCAACCTCTGACTCAGCTAAGATCCCTCTAATATCTTTGAGGTGTTTTTCAGAGCCACCTTCGCGGTAAAAGCTAAGCTTTTTTATTATGATATCTTCGGCTGTAGCAATATAAACCTCAGTATTATTCCAAAAGGGCACTTTTAGACGTCGGTTAAACTCTACTTTTGAGTGTTCAGTATTTTTTCTAACCATGAGGTCAATTTTTATACTTGTGCCTTGGTGGATTAAATTAAACTGACCTCGGTGGACGATTTCAGAGCTTAAAACCTCAATAGGAGGGCAGTAAAACTCCTCTATTGGAAATAGCTCTATAAGCTTCTTAGCGTGCTCAGGCTGTATATCAATAACTAGGTCCATGTCATTGGTCATTCTGGGTTCACCGTAAACCATGGCGGCCACTGAGCCGACAAGCATATAGGGTATGTTTTCAGACTCGAGTTTTTGCAAAACCAAGAAAAAAACGTCAATCATGCTTTTTTCCATTAAGAGCAACCCCTTTCAATGAGTTTGTAAGCTTTGTCACGCACTTCTTTTTCAGAGAGTTGAGGGTTTTTTTGTTTTATTTGAAAACTCTTTAGTTTGAAAGCAAATTCAAAAAGATCGGAAGCGAGTTTGAGTTTTTTTTGAATTTTACCGGGGTTCAAATTCATACTTAATCTCGCTAATTAAGTAATCCAGGATTTAATGACGTTACTAATATAACGTGTATATTTTTTTTATTTTATAACTTTAAGTTACAAAATAAATTGAGACTAGTTCAAATGGGGCGATCGACGGGGCTTGAACCCGCGACCACCGGAATCACAATCCGGGGCTCTACCAACTGAGCTACGACCGCCACAAAAACAAAAATAAACACAATGTAGTTCCAACGCCTTTTTTGGGTATTGGCACTAAAATACTAACCTCACTAAATGCCCAAGATAACTTGGGAAAAATAATTAATCAAAAACTTGTCGCGCCATAGAGCACCGGAATCACAATCCGGGGCTCTACCAACTGAGCTACGACCGCCACAAGGAACAGTATTTATAGAATCAGCTGTCAAAAATTACAAGATCTTATGGTTGGTTTTTGTGAAACGGCGCAGAACAATATGGCCATTTTTAATTCAGCAACGATTGGGTGAATATGAGGTGACTGCCTACCTCTTTAAATGGGCTTATTTACTCTTGAAAGCTAACTGGCTCAAAGTTGATATCTATGCTTTCTCCGGCATTTGGAATGGCTGTGCCAATAAAAGTAATGGTGTACTCGCCAGGGTTGGGCTCTGAATAAGTCCAACCATCAGAGCCAGAAACCGACATGGGAACAGTAATTCCGTTCACTTTGATTAAGATGGTACTCACAAGTGGCTCACGAGTCAGAATAAATTCTTCTTGTAAGGACGACTCAATGATTTTGGCCGCTAAACCGTCAAGGGCTAAACCAAAATCAGGAGCGCAAATACTAATGATGTCACCATCGGTGGCAGTGGCAAGTGCTTCATAACGAATTCCAAATTTCTGACCTCCGTTACCACTAGCACCAATTTGAGCCGAAACGCAGGCCGTGTCTCCATCAGGAATACTTATGGTTGAAACCGAATACTTTCTTTCATCCACCGTAGAGGAAGTTAATGTATCGAGGTAGTCTGTGTACCTAGAAATAGGGTGCAGGGCAGGGTTACCACTAGGGTGAGTACAGCCCGGCGAACCACCACAAGTTCCATCATCAAAAATTGGTGTGTTGCCATCATGAGAAATGTCATCCTCATTACTGACTATAATAATGGCCAAAAAGCTTTCATCACGTATAAAACCAGTGTTTTGAGGGTTGTTTAGAGTTTCCTCAAGACTACTAAAAGCACGTTCATCACTAAAACCTGTGGCGCCCAAAGTGGCATTTGTCACAAACGTGTTAATTACATCAGGAGTGTCGGGTGTTATGACAAACACACCGGAGTTTGTACTTCCTCCGTCTCGAAATTCAGATAAAGATGGGTCATCTGTTCCAATTAATGGGTTATAGTCAGCTTCCGCTCGGTAAGCATTCACTGAGGTCACGGCTATTTGAAAATCATAATTTTTTGAAGTGAAATCTGAAATAAAAGATGTGAAGTTAGTCGTTAGACTCGATTGAGTTTCTGTCATAGAAGAAGAGTCATCAATAACCCATAATATATCTACTTTTGATTTTTGTTGAGCCACTTGAGTAAAGCTACCACTGTCAGAAGTTAGGGAAAAACTAGGGTCACCACTGCAACTAGAAAGTAAATGCAGAGAGCCAAATAAAAATAAGCCAGATAAGAAAATTCTTTTGAAAGAGACGTACCGTGAAATTCTTGATTTCATAACTTTTACCTTTAGCTAAGGTTAGCGCAGGTAGAGTTTGTCGACGTTGAAAAAAGGCTTTTACCTTTAAGTATTACAAAACTCTGTGCAACCAACCAACGTACCACAATAAATTGTACTCATTAATTATGAGCATCCTTAATTGTAGCATTGAATATGGGTAAATTGTGAAAATCAGACCATAAACATAGAAAGTGATTCATAATAAATCGCTGTTTAGCTCATTATGAGAAACTATTATGAATTGAACTTATACAGCCTTATAAAAATTAGGCCCTAGAAAAACGTCGAGGTTTATTCTTGAAAAGTTAAAGGATCAAATGAGATCTTAACTGACGCACCTGCCGGCGGAACAGCAGAGCCAGTGAAGGTAATCACATATTCATCGGGCCCAGGGTTACTATATTGCCAACCGTTGGTTTCTGACATGGGAATATCTAAACCATTCACTTTAACTCGAAGAGTGCTTACTATGGGCTCTCGCTCAATAGTGAATGTTTCAATTAACAATGCTTCAATAATTCCCTCTGAAAGAGTATTTAAACTCACTCCAAAATCACTACACAAACTTATGTTATCTCCACCAGTAGCAGCCGTGAGCTCCTCATATCGAATGCCGTATTTTTGCCCTTGATTTCCAGGCACAGCATTTTCTTGCTCTTGCATACAAGCCGTATCACCATCAAGAATGTGAATAGAAGACACGTTGTATCTACGTTTTTCAGGAGTTGAACCTGTTGCGGCATCTAAAGCATCAACATAGCGAGAAATAGGATGGGCTGTTCCTGAAAAGTCACCAATCAATCGGTCTCGAGAAAAGTCTTCCTCATCACTCACAATTATGACCGCTAAAAAACTATTCTCTCGAATTAGACCACTGTTAGCCGCATTGTTGATTGTTTCTTCAATACTACTAAAAGCCCTTTCGTCGCCGGTGCCACCGGTGCCAATTGTGACGTTCGTTAAAAAGGTACTATTTATATCTGTGGTTGAATTGTTAATTATAGAAATACCAGAGTCAGTCACGCCGTCACCAGTTCGAAAAAGGGAATAAGAGCTGTTTGAAAAACTGTCATAGCTAGAGTTAGCTCGAAAGGCATCGGTTGCAGTGACGGCAATTTGAAAATCAAGATTTTCAGTTGTGAAGTTACTTATAAAAGAATTAAAGTTAGCCGCTAAATTATCTTGTGAAGCTTTCATAGAGCCGGAGTTATCGACAACCCAAAGGATATCCACCTTAGACACTTGTTGTTGATCAGAGTTTTGTAAAAAAGAGTCCTCTACTGAAGTGAGAGAAAAAGAAGGTGTATCAGAACCACAACTTGCCATGAATAAAAAGGGAAAAAGAGATAACGCTCCGGTAATAATACGGTTTTTAGTAATAGTTAAATTTTTCATCTTTTTTCCTCCTGAAATAAGACTCTATGGTTTGATTTTTTTCTTATATAAAACTTAGATAAGCTAACTAATAGAAATAATTGATGCTCAACCTGTTGAACGGCTGAACTTTTGAAAAGTTTATTTTTTAATTTTACCATAGACGCACACACTTTTTCGTCTAGTTGGATAATAAAGGAATGTGGAGGGAATTTTACAAATAAATACAGTACCCAACCAGCGTTATTATCAACTAACGTACCATAATTTAAATGTTAATTTTGAAGCGTGAAAAAGCATTAGAACGTAATGTGTTGATCAATGGGTGTCTTGTTATACGCTTTAGTAAAGCTTTTCCAGCTTGCATATACAAACATACCATCAAAATAAAATTAAAAAAACTCTAAAAGCACAACTGCCTTGATTTTGAGACAACATTTTTTTTGGTCGTCGAAAAGTTAATCAATCTTTGAAAGTTTCAGGAGAAAAACTAATATCAATTTTAGCACCAGCAGGAGGTGCTGCGTCTTCACCTATAAAGTTAATTAAGTTTTTACCATCATCAGTGAGTACATACTCCCAACCATCAGAACCGTCTACCGATTTAGCCACTATATTGCCATTTACGACAACGCTTATTGTATCTACAAGAGGCTTTCTTTCTAATACAAAGCTAGTAACTAAAGTCGACTCAATAATTTCTTTTGATAAAATATCAAGGGACTGACTAAAATCACTACATAAACTAATATTTTTTCCTTGGGTTTGGCTAACCAGGTTTTCGTAACGGGCTCCATAACGTTGCCCTTGCTCTCCAGGCTGTGCATCTCTTTGTTTTTGTAAACAGTTGTTATCACCTGTTAGAATATGAATAGATGAAACACTGTATTTTCGTTCATCAGCAGTAGAACCTGTAAATTCATCCAAAAAACTAAGATGGCGATCAGTTCCATACAAATTCTTTCCGAACTCTCTGTTAGCTTTGTAAGGCCTTGAGTAGTCATCTTCATCACTGACGATGATTATAGCTAAAAAACTATCTTTACGAAATAAATCTTGGTTAGCTGTATTTTTCAAAGTTTCTTCAATACTACTAAAAGCACGTTCATCAGCATTTCCTGATGTACCGAGTTTGATGTTTGTTAAAAATACATCTTCTAAATTGTTGGTGCTTGGGTTAATGATGGAAAAACCAGAGTCAGTAACTTTTCCGTCTCCGGTTTTTAGTAGCGAGTACTCTGAAGTAGGGCTAAAGGAGTATTTTGAGTTAGATTGGTAGGCGTCTGTTGAAGTGACAGCCATTTGAAAGTCGAGGTCTTTTTGAGTAAAATTAGAAATAAATGAATTAAAGTTATTAGCCAAATCTTCTTGTGAGGCTTTCATAGACCCTGAGTTATCAATAACCCATAAAACATCGACTTTAGAAGTATAAGATACAGTGACTCCTTGCTGAAGGGACTGTTCAACAGATGTTAGGGAGAAAGAGGGGTCATTATTACTACACCCAGAAGACCAAAGAAGAAGTAAACTCATAATAAGGTGAGTTTTAAAAGAGAGGAAGAAAGATCTAAAGGTTGGCTTACACATGGCTTCTCCTGTATATATTTAATTTTAAGTCAAAACTTTTAGTTTTTAGGGCACTTATCTACAAGTGTTGTTCGGTAGGATCCAATTTCATCCTCCCAAAACTCGCCAGAAAAATCCCAATTCAAAGACTTTCTTGGTTTAACACTAGCTGGTATTCTGTTTTCATTTTTAATTTTTCCGCCGGTGACTTGATAACGTATGTTTTCGCCACTCCCTGAAAAGACCTCGTAGCGAAGTAATTCATTGTTATCAAGTAAACCGTCGTTATCAGACTTAATAAACCGAATATGGTTAAGAAGTTTTTGGCCAGCCCTACGGGTTAAACTAATATTTTCTTTTTTTATTCTTGCTTGCGTTGCCACTTTCAGTTGATTCAGTTTTTTTCGACTATGACTAAATATTCTTAGCTGAAAATAATAAGATGTAATATAGTCTTTTAAATTTTGTAACTCATTATTAAGAGCCTCAAGCTTATCTAGTTGGTTTGTTTTTTTATTTTCGGCAATAGCTACTTTGGTATTTTTAAGAGCTTTTTTTGAACTGGCTAGTTTCTTTTTAACGGTTTTACTATCTAATGTGAATTGTGATAAGGCCTTGTTATAATTTTTTGATTCATCGACTTTACTGTTTATATTTTTTTGAATATTTAAAAAAGTCTTTTGTCGAGCAATTTCGCGAATAACTTGGTAGGGTAGGCCATCAACATCTGTTGAGCTATTCCCACTTAAGTACTTTGAAACTGTTTTGTACACTTGGCCTGGCGAAGTATTTTTAGCCACATAAGCGTCAATTTTATTTTTCCAGTCACGGTAGTCTTTTTCGTGTAAAGAAAGAGACTTATAAGCATCTGCGTACTGACAAATATTTAAATAACCAATTGTTTTAATGGCGTAGGTTTCAGGCTTATAAATAGAACTAAAATAAGGGGAGTGTAAAGAGTACATATTACCAATAGCACCAAATTGATCCCCTAAAGCCAGTTGCACCCACCCCAGCTCGGTAACAGCCTGTAACCAAAGAGGGTGAGATTTATCAATTTTTTTATAACTATGGTATGACTCTTTGTATTTCTTTTGTTGGAAGTAAATTCGACCTAAATTCAAAGCAAGAAGGCTTTCAATATTAGTATCAGAAGATCTAGCGTTGGCAAGATAACTTTGAAGTTGAGTTAAAGTACTCATTGCTGCATTTAAGTCATTAGAAAAATACTCACTCAAGCCTTTTATAAAGCGAGCCTTAACGTAATAATCACTTTTAAGGCTAACTTGATCTGCGGTTAAAGAAGATGTTTTATAGTTTTCCGTGTCAAATTCGTGTTTAGATATATAATATAATATTTTATTCATAAATTTAGGCGGAAGGGTTTCTCGGTCTTCCATTTTACTAAGGGAAAGAGCTATTTTACTTTCATGTTCTTTGGGAAAGTCCTGTAATAAAATCGAAATAGCTTTACTTCGAAACTCATTTGGTTTTAAAACAATAGGAATTAAGCGATGAGCGGCTTCCGAGTAAAGTTTAAGTTTATATGCAATTTTTCCCATATAAAAGCTGGCTTCTTGGCGGTGTTTTTCAGATTTTGTAACTTCATCAAAGAGCCCTAGTGCGGGAGGGTATATTTTTTTGCTATTCAAAATGATAGCACTAAGCAAAAAGACATCATATTTTGTGAGTGGATCGACGGGAAGCTCTTGAAATGAGTTTTCAGCTTTAATGGTGTAAGTTAAGTTTGTAACTTCATCATTTTTAACAACCTTTCCTAGCTTCCAGCGTTTTCCTTTTAGCTTTTTAACATTTCTAGCTTTTTTGAGAGCATTGGTTGCTTCTGAAAAAACTGTGCGGGAAATTTTAATAGGTGACTTCAAGCGGGGAGGGGTTTTGTATTCGATCGTTAAATCCTTAACTTTTTGGTCAATAAAGTCATTTTTGTTAATTTGTGCTTCCCTTCCTATATTTAATATCGAAACGTCTTTTAACTGGCTGGCCGTATTTGGTAATAAAAACTCTTTTTTAACGGGAAGATAGGCTACTTTAGACTGTTTTTTTGGCAATGAAGGGTCGGCAGGCTGATAGTTGTTTACCGTGTTTAAAGTATTTTTAGCCTTAGTTTTAGCTTGCTCCAGGTACTGTTTGGCTTGTTCTTTATTTGTTTTGTAAGTCGGCAGTTGAGCCTTTAAAGCCGAAGTGTCTCTTTTGTTTGCAGGGTTGTTATCTTGCAAAGGTGCTGTTAAGTTGGACTGCAAATACGGGCTTTGTTCAGTAGGTTGTGTATTTGATACTGGTGCCGTTTTTAAATTGGGACTAGCAACCGTCGACGACTGTGAAGACGTTACTGTATTTTGAACAGTTGGTGTTTCACCTCTTCTTTGAACTTGTGAAAATGCTGAGTCAATAGGAGCGCTTTGTGAGGGGCGGGGAGCCAAGTTTAAATAGGGGCCTTTATTCTCAACAGTGTTTTGTGGGGAAACCACTAAGAGCGAACCATTTTCTTTCTTTTTATGCCACTCCCAAACGCCGTTGGCTATATTGTACCATTGTTTTTCTGTTTTGCTAGATGGGCTTTGGGCAAAGGAATTATGAGTTGCCAATATAAATACTATGGCAACAAATAGAGATGATATTTTTTTATTAAAATCCTTCACAATTCCACCTTTATTTAAAATTCTAATTTACTCGTTTAATTTTTTTATTCTGACATAGGTTTTTTTGAGTATGTTAGCTTTTTTACTCCATTTTATAGCTTCTGCTTTGTAATCTTTTTTCTTAGCTTGCCACTCATTCAGCTCTGCTTTGGCAGCAGTCTCTTTGCTAACCAAAACTTCTTTTACTTGTGCAATATCTCTATTTTTATTATCCCAGTCAGCAATTTCTTGATTTATCTCTAGGACTTTTTCGTCATAAGCTGCGATATTATTTTTTCTTTTCTCAATATTTTGCTCTAATTTAAGTACAATATTTTTTAGTTTTTCTATTTGTTGAGTTTCTTTTTTTATGTCTGAATTTTCAGAAGATTTATACTCTTCAAATTTAGTAATCATTTTGCTAAGAACTCTTTTGTTGTTTGCAATGTTTTTATCATTGTACTTGAGGTCTCTTTTTAACTTAGAAATTTCAACTAAAGCTTCTTTAATTTCTTTAATATTTTTTGTTGAAATATCATAATTACTTTTATAGTTTTTGTAATTTTCAGAACTGTTAATATGATTTGTTTTCATTTTTTCTAATTGTACTTGTACATCAGTACGAGCCATAATCACAGAAGAGCTAGAAAATATTAATATAAATGTCATCCATTGCATTGTTTTCATAAAAACCTTCTTTTTAGAAAAAGTATTGTAAGCCTAGGTTAAAAAATACGGTGTGCGAATTTCTTGGGTCTCTTTCTTCTTTGGTTACAGTTCCGCCAAACTTAAGAACTTTTTCCTTATACCAAAGGTTTCTAAGGTCCATGCGAATGGCAAAGCTTTTGGAAAAGAAAAATTGTTGAGTGATATCTAAATTAAAAGCAACTGTATTAAGGTTTTCATTAAATGTATCCGCTTCAGTGAGCTGCTCGTAAGTGACTAAACCGACGCCCGGAGAAATGGAAAAATCAAAGTATAAGATTTTCCAACCCATAACACTCACTTTGGCATAAAACGGAATAAAGTTATAATTTACACCCACATAGTTTTGAATTCTATTAAAATCTGGTGCAACGCCTGACCCTAATCTTTCTTTAAAAACGGTGGTTGCCTCGGAGTCTTGAAGGCTTGTTAAAAAGTAATTGAGCTCAACGCCATGGTTTTCATTGAAATAATAATTAAGTGCCCCATTAAAACTAAAGCCTTCATTAAAATTGTCATTAACGAGTAAGCCACCTTGTAAAGAAAGAGCAAACTTACCCTCTTTGCCGTAGGTTCGGTTTTGAACAACATTGTATTTGGTGTCTTTAGGGGTCCAATATTTTTTTTCAAGATCTTCTATGTCGAGCTTTTGAGCATCAGCCGGAGGAGCTGAACTCTCACTGGCTTTGTCTTTAGACCAAGTTGGGCCTGCCAAAAAAAGTATCAAGGAAGCTGCGATTAATTTTTGTCCTACATTTCTCATGTTTTTTCCTTTATTTTAGTTCGTACTCTTTAATAAAAACGGGTAGGTGACTTTAACTTGTGTTCCGCCCACAGGCTTTGGAAACTTCCAACCTGCCATTTTTCTAAGAACACAGCCTTCAACCATAGAATTTCCCATGGTTGATTTTTTAATTCTATTTTTCTCAACTTTTCCAGAGGCATTGATGATAAAATTAACAAGAATTTTACCGTATAAATCTGGATTTGAGCTTAATTGTCTTTCATAACAGTAACGAATTTGTCCAAGTTTAGACTTAATTACACGAGCAATCTGCTCTTTAGATAGGCCACCTTGTATTTCAGTTTCTTCTTCAATGATTCCAACGTTTGATCCACCAATAGAACCACTGGCAAAACCACTTAAGCCTCGGTAACTTCCTTTGCCACCAGCTTTTCCTCCCGTGCTAACACCACTAATACTATGTGATTTTCCGCCGCCACCGTTGGGTTTTATATTAGCTATTTTATTTCCGCTAGACAAAGCCGGGCCTAATGTTTTTTTAGAGTTTGCAGCCACTCCAGCTGTTTGAATAGCAATTGCATTTTTAGATGCTCTCTTCGTGATTTTTCCTAAAAGTTTTGAAATTCTCATTTTACTACTTTTTGAAATCGTGCTACGAGTGCCTGGTTTAGCTTGTGCTTGTTTTTTCTTTTCAGGGTTTGATTGCGTGAGAGGAGCAGGCTCTGGGGTAGCTTTATTGGCTTTACCGGCTAATAGTTTTTTACGAGTTTGCGCCGCTTTTTTCTTTTCTTTTTTGGTTTTTGGCTTGTATATAATTTTTGTATACTTATTTTCTTCAATAGTAGGTACATCTGCAAGCTCAGGATCTTGAGGGACAAAATATATAAGAGCTGCAATTAGCATCATAAATACGAAAGCGACACCCATAGGAACTTTAAGGCTGGGGTCTATGATCGTCATAAGCTTATCTTTTGTACTATCTTTTAACTGATGAGATTCAATCAATCTTTGATGAACACTCACTGTATTAAATGACTTCACCTTCCATTCATTTCCAGCGGGTGGTCTAAATTCATAGCGTTGTCCGCCAATTTTATACTTAAAGCTTTCTTTGACTTTCAATAGTTCTGATTCAACGACAAAACCAAATTTTTTTACAACGACCTGGTGAAAAGTTTTTTGTTTCTTATTTTCTTTATCTAAAATAGGGGCTGCGGCAAATAAGTTTTTATCAATATAATTAGGTTTGAGGGTTAAGCTGTGACCCGAAATATGCACTACAGTTTGTGTTTGTACATCATAAGATAAAATAGGTTCTTTTTTAATCCATACGCCACTTTCACCACTCACGTCACTAATCATCCATTTATTTTCATTTAGCTCGATGGTGGCATGAATTCCTTCTATCTCTTCACCAATTAACTGAATATCAGCATTTTTATTAGAGCCAATAATAGTTAAAGGTTTATTTGCCCTTAATTTATAAACGCCGAGAGTCTTTTCTTTGTACTTATGTTCAATGTCTAATTCAAACTGAATCATCAATTACCTCAAATAGTCCACAGACTCTTTAATTTTTTTGTTAAAGCCATTTTTTAGTTTATAAAGTGGTAAAAACTTTTTACTCCTCTTCTGTAATAAATAAGAGCCATCGGGAGTTCTTGCGACTCCATCTATATTACTTCCATCAAATTTTACATTTTGTGATTTTCTGTATATGACCTTTTTTTTGGCAAAGACAAATTGTGCAGACAAAACAATAAGCATTAAAATAATATATTTCACTGTTTTCCCTCCTCTTTAGCTTGTGGTGGGCTTGTTTCATTCTTTTTTTCGTCACTATTAGAAGGTTGTCTCTTTTTTACTTCGAGTTTTGCAATTTCCAACTCCATTTCTTTAATTTTTTCGTTTACGTCTAATCCGTACACAGCCAAAAGGTTTGCCTTTTTTCTAGCTTCAATTTTTTTATAATGAGAAATAGATAGACTTCGTTGTTGTAAATTTTCATAGGAGTAAGCCAATTTAAAGTGAATTTCATTAGCTAATGCTTTTTTTCTTTTGATTTTAGATAGATATTTTACAGCCTCTTCATACTTTTTATTTTCAAAATAAATGTCGGACAATAATAGATTGACCTCATTGTTTTTTGGAAACAGCTTTTGAGCAATTAAAGCATGTTTAAGAGCAATTTTTGCTTGGTTTGATTGCAAGTATAAGCTGGCTAAGTAGAGTTGAGCCCCAAAATTATTTTGATTGAGAGAGACGGCTCTATGTGCTGAAGATTTAGCCGCAGCGACATATTTAAGTTTATGAAGAACAATAGCTTTTTGATAATGTAAAAGCCCAAGGTTAGGTGATTTTTGAATGGCGAGGTCTATTAGCCATAAAGCTTTTAGGTTAAGTTTTTTATGTGTAAAGTAGTGACTTTTAAAGAATGGCCCCCAAGGTTTGTTAGCATAATGAATTGAGATATAGTTAGCGATGGTAAGGAGTTCTTTGTATTTTTTACTTTGTAAGCAAGAATTTCCTAAATCAACAAAATACTTCCAGTCTTTTTTAGGCCATGCTGATTTTGACAGTCGACAAGATCGCTTTTTTTTGAATTTCTTACTCGGTATGAGAGTTAATCCCGTATATGTCATTTTATCCTTTTTAACTTCTTTTAGAGAAACTGGTGAATCTTTTTTGTTGGTTGAAACACAAGAAACAAGAGACACAGAAAAAACGAGTGCAAGAATCAAATTCATCATTTCTTACCTCCGGCGGGTAGCCTTGATACATCGGCAAACTCATTAGTGGGTAATTTTAAGTGACTTAGAGTTTCGAAGTTGAGACTAACCTTTAGTCTTAAAAGCTCTGAACGAATATTATTTAAATCAATATTTGTTGAGTGTTGTCGTTTAGCAGTGACATAAGCCTGGTTTAGGGTTTCAACATATTTATCTTCAATGGGAGAAATAATTGTTGAAATTTCTTCTCTAAAACCTTCTTCTTGATCTTTAGGTAACCCACGAGGAGCAGGCATATTCCTTAGAGACTCAATATAGTTTTTATAACATAAAGAGAGGTTATACATAGCGAGGGCATTATTTTCTGGGTTTCCATATTTAATGGTACTTAAGTAAGCTCTTTGTGCTTTGTCTAGGCGTTCAATTTTTAAACCTAAAACTGTAGGAATGCGCTGAATTGTGGTTTTTAAGCTTTGAGCTTCAAGTTCTTTTTTTAATATATCTGCTTGGATAAGTCGAACTTGTGATTTTATAACACTATCTTTTGAGTACTTATTAATATCCATAGTTAGCTTAAAAGCAGCAGGGTACTTTTTTTGATCATAAAGCTTTTTAGCTCTTTCAACCAAGGCAAAATGTTTTTGATTGGTATTTCCATTTTTTAAGACAGTTTTCATCAGGCTTTTTGTTTTCTCTACGTCTTTTGTTTTGTCTCGTAAATTCTTAATAATAAGAATAATTTTATCAATAGACTCAAACCTAATTTGATTATTTTTATTTGTGGCTAATTTTTCAAAAATTTGTAATGATTTATTAAAATCTTCCTCGACATAAAAGTACTCAGCGGCCACCTGCTTCCATTTGATAGAGTTCTCTTTATCAACAGTTGAAAGTTTAACCAGAACACGAGCTGCATTTTTTAAATCTGAAAGCTCCTCATATATGTTAGCTGCTTGTATGAGGGCATCTTTGGCCTCACTAGTTTTAGGGTACGTTCGTTCGTATTTTTCAAATTGACTGGCAGCCTGAACAGGTAATTTTCTTTTGACCTGTAGAAGAGCTGAATTCCAAAGAGCTTTTGGTGCCAAAGGAGAAAGACTATTTTGTTTTGAGAATTTTTCATATTCAGTAAATGCAAGTTTTAGCTTGTTTTCTTTTTCAAACCCTTGAATTTGTAAAAAATAGGCTTCTTCGTAAACTTTTTTAAGTTCAGCTATTCTTTTTTTATTTCCTGATTTTTTTAAAAGAAGTTGTGTATACTTTTTAATGGCTGGATAATCTTTAGAGTGGTTAAGAATATCTAAGTATAGATCTTGGGACTTTAAGCCTTTCTTGGCTTTAGGGTATAAATTTCCAAGCTTGTAGAATATTGGTTTAGCAACTTCAAACTGATTTTTTTCATAGGGAATGAGAGCCATTTTAAATTGAATATCAAGTCTGTACTTTCCCTTTTTAAATGTGTTGAGGTACATATTTGCTAGGCGATTGTATTCACTGTGGTCGTTTTGGTCCCATTTGTCCTTAACAGCTTTTTGTAAGCTGACAATGGCAGCGTAGGCTGAGTCATGCTTTCTTTCTTTTTTGGTTTCATTAACGGCAATGATATTATAGTGACGACTTGCTTCTCTGTATTTTTCTCTGGCAAAAAGCATTTCAGCCATCAAAAATCTTACCTCAAGGGAGTCTTCATTGATGGGAGTGTTTGAAATATATATTTTAAAAGCAGTTTCAGTAGGGGCACCAAAAATTTCATTTTTATTGTTTTTGACCCATAAATTTCTCCATTTATGCCCTAAGCTTAAACTGGTATCGATAACGCGCTCTTTGCAGTCTTCATCTTTGACAGTTGTACAGTACTTATTTAATTTGACTAAATATTCTTCTGACTTTTTTCTGTTTCGTAAATTTTCAAAGTTCCAGGCTAATTCATCTAAAACTTCGGGTGTTTTTTCATGCTTTGGATTTTTGGTGTTAAATTCAGATAAAATATCATTGACGGCATCAAATTTGCCATGACGTTTATATATGCCAGATAAACTAATGAGAACTTCAGCGAGCTCATCTCCTTTTGTTATACTTTGAAAGTATTTATAGGCATTTTTAGCTTCATAGACCTCTTGGTAAAATAATGTCAAATCTTGCAAAGCTTCAGATAACAAGTTGAAGTTTGATCGTTTCTTCTTGTCTTCAATACTCCGGCTAAAAAGTATGACTTTTTCAAGTTCTTTTATTCCTTCTGTGGCTCGATTTAAGTTATACATAGCCCAGCCAGATTTATAAAGGCCATAAGGGTACACTTTTGATTGCGGGTATTTTTTAATGGCCATAAAGTGCTTTAAGGCATGATCAAACCTTTTATCAATAAATGCAATTTCACCAATAGCCAAGTGTGCATCAGGAATTAAGCTAGAGTTGGGATGCTTTTTTATAATTCTCCAATAGAGCTTTTCAGACACTTTATAATCAGCCACTTCTTGTCGTGCGAAAGCATTATTGAATAAAACCATGTCAATTTGATTGTATTTAGGGTATTTGCGAATTATGTAATCATAAATTTTTATAGATTTTTTTATATACTTTTTTGAAGAGGCATTTTTAACTAATTTAGGTAAAAGACTTACAACTGCATTTGATTCTCTATGAATTTCAAAAAATCTTTCAGCTTTAACTCTTCTCATGTATAACTCTGTTAAACGAAATAATAAATCAGGTTCAAGAGCCTTTCCTTTATGTTTTTTTATTAACCGCTTAAGCTGATTAATAGCTTTGATTTCTGATTTTCTGATTAAAACCTCAGCCTTCATTGATTTTATTTCATTTGCTTTTTCATCATTATTTTTTAATTTTAATTTATTAAGTACATTTTTATTTTGTTGTTTTTTAGCAAAACTAGTGTGAGATAAACTTGTAAGCACAAATACAATTAATAGCAAAAGCCACATTGGCTTTGGCGATGAGTGTGTTTGAATGGTAGGGCTCAGTTGTTTTTTCATTTTTCCTTTTTATTCGTAAGTCATAGTAGCTAGTTTCATGTCGGTGTAACCAGCCATACTAGATGTGTATAAAACTTTTTCTAATATTCCATATTTTAAGTTTTTGTCGGCTTGTAATAATATTTTTCCTTCAAATTTATGATCAGAGTTCACTTCAGCAATTTTTTCTGTTTTTTGTGCTTGCTCATCAAGGGCATCAAACAAAGCTTTTATAAATTTGGGATCAGACAAATCCATTTCATTTTTATCAATAACACCATCCTTTAACGTGACCACTTTAACGTCATCGACGAGTATTGCTTCATTAGAAATAGCCACTTTTAGAACTTCTTCGGGCGCTTTCATAGAATAAGAGTGCGGAAGTACTAAGTTTTGGCTTGGAGCGACTTGAACAGGGCTTGTATCAAAACTTTTCAAAAGAAATACAATAAGAATGGTGAACATATCCACCATAGCTGTTAGTTGAAGGATAAATGTAGCTTTCTTATTGTTGTTTATAAATCGATCTACAGCTCGTCTCATATTATCCTCCTAACAGCCCAGAAAAGTTAACCTCAGGAAACATTACTCGTGTTTGAATGTTGTTGTTTTTTGCTTTATCAAAAACTGTAAACATAGATTCTTCTTTTTTAGCTTCTCTGGCTTCATCAATAGCTTTGACGATTTCATTATAAGGAACACTTTTTTCAGGATATATATTAATCGTGTATTTTTTTGGAAATTGTTTTTTCACCTCATATAGAGCTTTGTGCAAGCCTTCATAGTCCCACTCACTATTCTTGGGAAGTACCATCTTTTCTAAAACTTTCACGTCATCTTCTTTAACAACAATTTGAAAGTTATCAGTGTTCATCTTGAGGTCTATGGAAACAATTTTTTCTTTATTGTTTTTATCTTGTTGAATAGCTTCTTTCACAGCCTGGGGGAGAGTTGTTCCAATGACTCTCACTTTAACAAAGGAAGTCGCCAAGAGCATAATAGGAATCAGAGTCACCATAAGAGCCAGCATTGGAGCTAAGTCCAGCTCAAAAGTCGCCTCTGAGTCATTATTCATTTTTATTCTTCTTTTAGATCTTCCCACAGTTATAATCCTTTCTTATGAAGCTTTTTCGTTATTTTCTTTGGTTTTTGCTGCCATCTCTATTTCATCCGGTAGCTTAGGAAAATTATGTTTTTTAGTGAACTCGTGGTATTGGCGGTTTGTTAGTAAATCAACAACCTTAGCCGAATGCTCAGCAATGTTTTCTAAAATAGCGTTTTGTTTTGTATGTAAAAAGGAATAAAGAATCATAACAGGAATGGCTACTGATAAGCCAAGGGCTGTCGTATTCATTGCCATGGAAATACCTTTGGCTAAAATTTCAGACTTTTGTGTTGGGTCTGCATCTGATACCGCCGCAAAGGCCATGATTAGACCAGTGATAGTTCCTAAAAGCCCCATAAGGGTGACCACGTTGGCTATCATTGATAAGTAACCCAAGCGTTTTCCTAGAAGTGGAATAATCTCAGCCAAAGAAATATCAAGGCCTAGGTTGATGCTATCTTCATCTCTGTCGGAACGCTCTAATATAGACTTAGTAACGTGAGCTAGTGGGGCCTTTTTATTTGTAGAACAGAAAGTAATAGCATCTTCAATTTTATCATCCAAAATAAGGCTTTTGATTTGATTAGAAAATTGATCTGATTTGATGGTGTAGTCAAAGTAGAGAGCTTTGATTCTCTCAAAAATGAGAGCTATACTTATCAAGCCCATACCTACAATGAGGTACCCCATTATTCCGGCGTCTGATACTATTTGAATGATGTTACCCATGGTTCCTCCAATTTAAACCTTAAGCGGCTTTATGTTCTTCACTACATAGTTGAGACAAAAAGTCCTCTATATTTTTATTAATATTATTAAATTTAAAACTATAACAAAGGGGTGAGTTGTTGAAATTTTGGTCTTTGTACCATTTACTCACAATTTCAGCTTTTACATTAAATGTTGGTATGTTCTTTTCAGATTTAAAATGAAGGTTTACCGTGTCCCCAGGTAAAAGTTTGACGTCACCTTTGCATTCCATTGTTATACTAGTTCCGGCAGGGCTTAAATCATTGCCGGTGCCAGTCCAAAAAGTTTCGTTGTTATGAACAAATACTTTGGCGCTGTAAGGAATCCTATTATGTTTTCTTCTAAAGAAAATATTTCCAAGCTCGGGAAGGTATGTGTGTTTTACCTGATTTATATAGTAAGAAGAAAATGCTTTTAAATCTGAGATTTTATTCCAAGATTTAAAATCACGGTTCCAAATGTAGTCATGATCAAAAAGGCTATTTGTTCCCAGCATTTTGATCACATCCAGATATTTAAAGGGACCATGTTTTTTATGTTTACGAAGCACAAACCATTCTTTCTCAAGAAGGTCTTTTGGGATTTTAATATCTGATTTTGTTTTTGGGTTTATAGTAGAAAGTTTTTTTATTTCACTGTCTGACATAGCAATAGTATTGTTGCCATTAGGAATAATTGTGGGTGGTGCTGACGTATAGTGTTTAGATAGTAAAGGAAGTTGAAAAGCAGGGAGCCAGTTTTTAGAACTTTCTGAATAGACAAAGTCATTGATTTCAATGCTGTGAGTTTCTAATAGCTCTATGATTTTTTGGTCCGATAACGGGCCTAAAACGTTTCCATTTTTAAAAACATAGTTCATACATAATCCCTTACGCAAAATTATTTAATCCATAAAATAATATGCATACTGTTCGGACTAAGCGGGGAGCGGCTTTAGGGGTTTTTGCATGGTATGAGAAAAAAACAAATTTATTTTTTTAAAGTCATTCTTTTAGAGGAAAGTTCATAAAAACTGTTTAACTTTTAGGTGCTTTTTTTTGATTGAAAAAAAGATATTCAAATTTTTAAACTTTATAAATTTAGTTTTTCAGGCAGGGAGATAACTTAAAAAGACAAATTTATGAACGTAAACCGAATTTTAAATTTTTATATGAATTTTATTAAAACGGGTAAACCACATTTAAGTTGAATTTTTGAATTTTAAGAGACCTAGGGGCCTCGCCAGGCTCATTAGGTTCATAATTAATGTCAGAGATATCAAGGTTTACATAGGGGCTCTCAAAGCCTTTTGAGGGCTTAAATTTATAGCCAGCACCAAACGCGATTTCTCTATCTGTAAAGTCTGTGTCTAAGTCAATTCCAATGGGAGAAAACTTACCGTAAATATGATACTTTTTAGTGTCCCATTTTAGTCGAGCTTGAAAGCCAACTAAGCGATTAAAACCAAATTCATCATTGTTATTGGTCATTAAGTAGTAGTAACCGCCTAGACCAAATTTTAGGGGAGCGTTTAACCATGCTTTTGGCAAGGTAAAGTTAAACCACTCATCAAAGTATATAAATGAAGACTTTCTGTTCGTCGATGAAACGAGAGGGGCTGTAACTAGGGCTGTTCCTTCAATTTCTACATCTAAAAATAATGGGGCAGAAAGGCCTAAACCTACGTTGGCACCAAATTGCGCAAGGCTATCATCTTCATCTAAAAAGTCTTGGGATAGGCTCGTATAGTTAACCCCTAAAACAACATCGACGGCAAAGCTCTTATCAAAAACACTTGTTCTGTGCTTAAGCTGGGTTGCATTTGTTGCAGCTAACCACCGGCTGGCTGAAATATACGGATTTTTTTTGTTATTATTAAAGACAAAAAACTTTTTTGATCCCTGTAGGCTTAGGTTTTTAACATCGCCGCTATGTGAAATATCGTATAAAGAGAGAGAAAGAGGTTTTATTTTTCTTTTTGCATATTTTGAAGGAATCCAACCTTGGCCAACAGCCGCTTTTCCGTCACTTTTTAAGTACGAAAACTTCACCTTATAGAATAAATTCCATACTTTTTTATTGTTGTAAAGACCATCAATTTCAAAAACACGTGCGTCCATTAAAGTGACATCAGAGTAGGTATCAATGAATGCATTACAAAGATCATATATTTGAGAGCACTCTTTCCAGTCAATATACCCTGGTTTACTAAAAACAGGTATAGAGGCTTGGTTTTTTGGAACAAGAATGTCTAATTTTACTTTTTCATAGGGGTTAAGCGTTTGCATTTCTTTCCAGTGGTTGAAGAAAAAGAGGTCTCTTTCTCCAACAATAGCTTTTGCTTTAACGCGTCTCCAGTACCCTAAGTCTTTTTGTTCTGCTTTTTGCTGTCTTATATAATCTTGAAGATTAAATTTAACTTTAATGATATCACCTGAGTTAAGTGTGTGAAGAACCAAACCACTCTTGCTAGGTAAGGATTTCATTTGTATTTTACTTTTGTTGAACTCTCTAACCTCTAAGAAAGCATCAAAAGTTTTTTTACTATCACTTTTAACAGTTTCAGTGTTGGCTGTTTTTTTAGGTTCTGCTGTATTAATAGCAGGGGATGGGTTGTAGTTATGAAGTTTTGGCACAAACTCTTTTGGTGAGCCTTCATAGTTTCTAAATATATGGTTTAAGTTAGGGACATTAATATCAGCGCTTGAACGGTTGTTGTCTTGGGCGTAGGAGTTAGTACTCAAGCACATGACAACAAAAACAGAAATTAGATAAATAATAAAAACATCACTACATTTTTTCATTTGCAGTTTACTCATCGGAACCAGCCCTCTAAGGTTAATATAATATTAAGAAATCACGACCTATGTATGTCATTATTGGACTAAAGTAGTACTCAATTACTATTCAAAAGTCTGTATTTTCACACTCTGTTACCACAATTAGTCTTAACCCCCTAAAATAAGTATTCACCAATAATAAAAAAAATCTTTATAAAGATTAAATCAAGAGGCAGTGAATGAAATTAATAAACATTAAGATTATACTCATAACGACTTTGTTGATGGCATCAGCTTGCACATCTAAAAAAGAAGTAAAACCAACAAAAAACTTTTTAAAGTCTATTAGTGGGCTTCGCTACGTCGAGGGTGTGAGTGAAGATAAAACTCTATTGGCTGAACTTAATGGCATTAAAGTGACTCGTGCTGAAATTGAAAGAAAGTCTAAAGTTATTCAAGAACTTATTAAAATAGAAGGCAAGCTTCAATCGGCTCTTATATACAGATCTGCCAATAAAATGATCGAAGACAAAGAGAAAGAAGGAAAAGAAGCTCTTAAAGATAGCTATGATCTTAAAATATTTAGTGCTGAACCAGAAGAAGGTTTTGAGTCACTAGCAAAACAATTAAAGCTTAAGATGAACTCAAAAATCAAACTTAGCTTCATAGAAGAGGCACCTGAAGAGATTGCCGCTGGAACTTTAGGTCGTTTTGAGGGCGTGAACTATAATCTTGAAAATTTAGAAAAAAATCACATTAGATATATAGAGGTATTAACTCAAAAATATGATGAGTCTTTAAAGCAAGTTGAAGGGACAATCACCAGGAAGCTGTTGTTTGCAGAAGCCAAAAAATTAGGTAAAACTCTACAAGATCTTATTGAAAATACAATTGTAAAGACTAACGTCGAGCCAACAGACGAGCAAGTCATTACATTTATGAAGTCAAAAAATATTTCTGAACCTGAAATTACAGATAACCTTAAAACGAGCTTCAAAAATATTCTGATTGAAAAAAGTCGTAATGAGCTAATTTCTAAATACGTTAAAGATAAGTTAATTACATCACCGATTAACTTTTACATGAGTTTACCTGATATAAATTTTGACATTAATGCTGAGTGGTCTCCTATTTATGGCTCAGAAACAGCCTCTAACTCGATGTATTTCTTTACCAATCCCAATTGCAGCTCATGTAAGGTGACAAAAGATAATATAATGAAGGCCTTCGCATCCAGTAACTTTGATCTAAAAATGCATACTTTCTTTTACTATCCAGACTGGGACAGAGAGGCAAGAATGTTTTCAGAGGCCTCAATGTGTGTTTTCCTGCAAGATAAATCAAAGTTTTGGGACTACACGAATAAAGTTATTGATTTTGAGGGAAGGGTGGCTGAGGAAAATCTGAATAACTTTGTCACTGAGTTAGGTGTTAATTCTGAAGGTTTTAAAGAATGTTTTTTAACTCGTAAAACAAAAGACATTGTTAACTACCACCTACAGTATGCCGATTACTTGGGAATAAGTGCTCAGCCAACCCTGATCATTCAAGGAAAGATTTACCCTGGAGTCACCAGTGCTGAGCGTTTAATGCAAGTTTTTAGCAATACAGCCACTAAAAAAATATCTAAACCGAGTTTTTTAGCTCGAATAATTGATTATTTTAAAGGTATTTTTTCTTAGTTAATTTTCAAGAAGGGCCGATGTGCCTTTGACTTCCCAAATCGTGGTAGGGCCTTTCACAGATTCACTATCAAACGGTATGCCGAGCTCTTTGGCTCGGTGCCTGAAGTGAGCACGAGCTTTCCTTTTGGAAAGCTTTTTTTCTTTAAGAACCCCTTTAATGGTGACTTTTTTACCGACGGAGTTTTTAGGAAAAACAATTTTTCCATCTTTAACTTTGACGTGAATAGATTTTTTAGGGTCTTTAGGAAAGTCTGGGTCTTGAATGTCTACCCAGCAGCCCGCCATTGGACAAACCTTTGTGATTGTGCCTGTGACTTGTATTTTTTTTTCCTTGAGTTGGTCTTTTGACTCAAGGACTTTGTGGATGGGCATGGACTGCTCAGGCTTTAAGCTTGTGTCTGATGTGCCTTTGGAGTGGGCACTAAGACTAAAAGATAGGGAAATTAAGAGGTAAAAAAAAGCTATAGTTTTCATGGGTAAAGCTCCTGGAAAATATATATGTTTTACAGCTAGCACAGATAAGCCTTAGGATCATCAACTTTAAAGCGACTGTTATTTGTTGATCTAAAAAAACACCTTTTATAGGCAATATGTATGCCTCTCAGCGCTGAATCATCGCAAGCAATGCACCATGTAAAAGAGGACTTCTCCAGGCATGTGTTTGACTCTTTTTATCTATATAATACAAAATGGAGTGTATATAAAAATAACTTGATAGGAGTCCGTAATGATTAAAGTTTTATTAGTTCTGACAGCAATATTTGCCGTGTCTTGTAATCAACAAAAGCCTGATGTGAAGTCAGATAAAGGTAAGTTCAGTTATGCCGTTGGTTATGAAATTGGTAAAAACATGAAAAGACAAGGTGTCGAGCTTCATTATGGAAGTTTTGTAAAAGCTCTTCAAGATGTTATGGGAGATAAAAAAGTTCTCTTAGACGAAAACCAAAGAAGAGAAGCTATGAAGAAAATGGCTGAAGCCAAGCAGAAAAAAGACAGTGAAAAAGCTGCTAACAACAAAAAGAAAGCGACTGATTTCTTAGCTGCCAACAAAGGTAAAGAAGGCGTTAAAACAACAGCTAGCGGCTTACAGTATCAAATTTTGAAAGAGGGCAATGGAGCTAAACCAAAAGAAACAGACAAAGTTAAAGTTCATTATAAAGGAACTCTTTTGGATGGAACTACATTTGATAGCTCATATGAAAGAAAGCAACCTGCTGAATTTCCGTTAAATGCCGTTATTAAAGGTTGGACTGAAGGCCTTCAATTGATGAAAGTGGGCGGAAAAGCTAAGTTTTGGATTTCACCAGAGTTAGGTTACGGCGACCGTGCTAACTCCAAAATTCCAGGTAACTCTTTATTAACTTTTGAAGTTGAACTTTTAGAAATCGTTAAAGAAGAGCCTAAAAAGAAATAAGCTTAATTTTTTTTTGATAAATAAAAAAGGCCACATTTTCTATGTGGCTTTTTTTTATGGTTGAAGAATAAACACTTCACTCATAGCTTTTCCAAGGTCTTCTCCAACAGAAACCGCAGTAAACTCATAAGGGTCTACGCGCCCTGGAATATCAATAAAAACAGTGTGCTCAGTACGTAATAAATTATCACTAGTTGTTGTTATTTCCTCACCAGTCGTTTGATTTTTATAGATGACTTGCGAAGTAGCAGGTTTATCAGTTTTCCAAGTTACGATAACAAAACTCTCTTCGAAAACTGAAACATTGTAGTCTGAAATGGCAAGGGCCTCGCCCTCAGTGCAGGGGTTAAAGCCACCTTGGTTACTATCTTCAATTTCCCAGTTTTCAGCAGAAATAGGTTTCCAGCCTCGATCAAGAAGGCCAAGATAAGTCGGCTGCGGCTCTGAATTGTTATTGAAGTCAAAGAAAGTGTTGTTTCCAGAAACTCCACACTTAACTTCTGGTGTTGTAGAGGAGTCGACTTTTCTCCACATAGGTATAACAGAAATATGCCATCTTGGGCCCTGGTAATAGTCTATTTGTACAGTGAGCTTAGTGCTTGCCGTCATATTCACTACAGCACCGCACCCCATGCGAGTTGGGTGTAAACCATCATTATCTACAGCTAAAACAAAGTTTCCATTTTCATCTTTTATACTTAAGGTTGCTCCATCATCAGAAAGTAGGGCTAGCTCGTAGTCACCCTCTTCGTCATTAGGGCCTAACTTTAATACAGAGTTTAATCTGAGGGCAAACCATTCATTAATGACTTCGCCAGTGTCTGTTTTAATTTCTTCGCCAGTTTCAGATGGAAAGCCAAGAGAGAAAATTCTGGTTGGAACATTAACCTCACTAAAATAGAGATCTTGTGTAGACATCACTCCAGTACTGAAATAAGGAGCTAAGCTTGAAGGGTGTTCTCCGTTAGGCATGGTGTAAAGTTTGGCTTTCAGACCACCAGTAGCAGTTGGTGATGTGTCCTGAAAAGGATCACAAACTAATTTATTCATAGAGAATGAATTCACATTGTACTTACTGGTTTTAATTTCATCGTTATTTATAGAGCCATCAGTGACATTTTGATTTAAGGCGTCGACACACCCAATGAGTGACCAGGATGCGATGGCCAGTAGTAATAAATTTTTCACGCTTACCCTCCGTGTATTCAGTTTTGAGAAAGGGCATACATCCTTGGTTAGCTCAAAACGATTTTTTAAGTTAGATAGCTAGCACCTCATTGGCTGACTAATAAAACTAACTTGATTAAAGTCTATAAGAGTCTCGACTTAATTATTGATTTTTTTAAGTCAAAGAGGCTTTTTGAGACATAAATAACAGTTTTTTTTCAAAATTGTTTTAAATTCGAACAGTATTTTAGTCCGACCTGTAGAACTCTTTTTATTTATATTAGATGGAAAAAATAGTTTTAGTTAAAATGAGCCATTCTTGAATTACAGACTTTAATAATATTGTGATTACTTCTCAAACGTGAGATTATAAATAAACTTTATTTATTTTGTTTGCGGGTAAGGAGGGGCTATTGAAAAAGTTAAAAGTTTTAGGAGTTGAGAGTCAAAACTATGATTTGTCGACAACCAAATATTACCTCGAAGACTTAGGAGTTGAAGTTGAAACCGCCTGCGACGGAATTAGTGCGATTGGTTTAGTTTCACAACAGTCTTATGATTTAATTTTTATAGATTTGGTCATGGTCAAAAAAGAAGCCTTTGACCTATTAGCTTACTTTAAAAAAAATAAAGCTATAGCCTCAGTACCTATAATAGTAGTGAGTAATGAAAAAAAAGATGATGATATAGATTTGGCTCTTGATTTAGGGGCTAGTGATTATATTACTCAGCCCATTGACCCAGCAGCTTTAAGTCATAAGTTAATGTCTCATTTGAAATATAAATCTGATAGCTGGCAAGATATTCCAACACATGAAGAAGAGCGAACTGCTTTGCTCGACTCCATTTACGACTTGGAAATTTTAGGAGTTAATCGTTCAGGACTCACCGTAAAATCAAATTGTCGGTTTAAGTCAGGGCGTGAGTATATGATTGAGTCTCATTTTTTAAGCTCCATTAAGTTAAGTGATAAAAATGTTTTAGTTTCCTCATGTATAAAGGTCGGAGAGGTTTACTATTCTAAGCTAAAATTCAAAGGCTTAAACCGAAGAGAGTCACGTCGTCTAGAAAAGTTTGTTTTTAGAAACCAAGCCTCTTGAGATATTAACTATCACAATTTAGTGTCAGTAAAACAGGGTAGTGGTCAGATGGGAGACGAAAACGCTCTTCTAATGTGTTTGGCAGCCTTAGGTTTTGTCCCTGATCGTCTTTTAAATAGTAAATATAAGTTTCTTTTGATTGAATTTTTTCAGAAAACCGAGGGTGAATTAATATATAATCAAATTGATAGTGAAATCGTTTTTGAAAGCGAAATTGAATTTGAGTCACACGATCTAAGGGCGCGTCTTTTTCAGAATAGTTCATCGAGTCCACTAAGTCCGTTTTATCTCTTAGGGATTGAAATTCAGAGTGTCCAGGGTCAGAGAGAATACCGTTAAAGTCGCCACAGACTAATACAGGTATGTTAGGGTGCTCTTGTTGGCGTTTTAAATAAATATTTGTGAGTAGTTTAGCCTCAGCCGTTCTTCGTACGACCCCTTCTTTGTCGATATTTTCAGGGTCTAGTTTTGACTTTAGATGTGTTAAAAGTAAGACCAATTGAGTGGAGTTGGTGCCATTTGTAAAATGTAATTCAGAAATATCTCGTGACATAAAATAAGATTGCGGTTCGTTGGCGTGTCCAAATCTTAAGTCTATAGGCTCTAACTTATTACTGTGAATTTTAGTATTTAAAGGAAGCTCTTTTTTAACTAAATAACCAACATCGATACCTCGGTCAGAGTTACCTTCTATGAGCTTTACCAAGTATTGTGAGTTTAAAAAGTAGAGGTTAAAGTTTTCCAAAGACTCCAGGCCTCCGACTTCATTGAGCATAATTATGTCAGGCTGAATATCTTCAATACAACGCTTAAGCCCTAAAACCTTCTTGAGGGGCTTATTAGGGGGTGAAGCTGTGGATAGCGATTGCCAATGGTCTTCTGTCATAGACTCAAAGTTCTCATTTTTGTAATTATCGAGATATAAGAAGAGGTTCTCGACGTTCCATAGCATGATGCGTAGATTGTAATTGGCCATAAAATAATTTTAAGGTAAAAAGCCCAGGATAGACAGGTTCTTTTCTATAATGCGCAGTGAGCGACCCTTTTATTTTTTAAAGTTTCGCCCGTGATCTTGATAAGCTCTCAAGGACCTTGATTTTAATTTAAACCAAAGCATTAAGGAAATCCATTATGTTATTGAAAGAAATGAACTTTATTGACAAAAAACTTTTTAGTTGGAACTCAAAACTTCCTAAAGACGGACATTGGCAAGGCCCCTGTGTTTATATTTTGGGTAAAAATTCTCAGGTTCCTGCGTTATGTAAAAAGCTCGTTCCTAGTGCCATTCAAAAAAAAATTACTGATCCTCAAACCCACTTTTATAGTTATGAGTCAGAAGCTGGGCTGAGTTTTTTTGTACTTCCTAAAAAAATTGAAAAATCTAAGAGGTCACAGTTTGAAGGAACAGCCGATTACCCTCTGTTTCGAGACATTCTTGGTGAAAAAACAAAGCTTTGGTCATCTCATAAGTCTGTAAACCTTATTTTCCTGGACTGTTCTCAAGAAGCCATTAAAGGAGCTTTGGTTGGAATTCAAATGGCCCATTATTCTTATAAAAAAGTAACGGCTCAATCTGAAGATGTCGCTTCTTATCAAGTTTTTAATCCAAAAGGTGGAAAAGACGCCAAAAAACAGTTGGCTGAGGCTCACACTTTAGCCACTTCAGCCAATTATTCTCGCCACTTGGTAAACACTCCGCCCAATAAGCTTTACCCTGACAGTTATGCTCAATTGTGCCAAAAAATCTTTTCAAAGTTTCCAAATACAACAGTTTCTATTTGGGATGATAAAAAACTAGAAAAAGAAAATATGAACTTAATGATGGCTGTAGGCAAAGCTAGTGAGTTCAAGCCTAGGTTAGTTCATATCAAATATCGTCCTAAATCATCTAAAAAGCCCATTGCCTTTGTTGGAAAAGGAGTAACTTTTGACTCTGGTGGGCTGAACTTAAAGCCAGGTCAGTATATGCGCTGGATGAAAAAAGATATGGGCGGCTCGGCCAGTGTTTTTGGCTTGGCTCATTGGCTAACTGCAAGCGCTGCGGTAAAGCGCCCCTTTGATTTTTACTTGGGCCTGGTTGAAAACTCTGTGGCGAGTAATGCTTTTCGTCCCAGCGATATAATAACTTCAAGAAACGGAATCACCGTAGAAATTGATAATACCGACGCCGAGGGGCGGTTAGTGATGGCTGATGTTCTAGACGTTGCTGTCTCTCAAAAAGGAAAGGACAAGCCAGAGGTGGTTATGGATATGGCCACTTTAACAGGAGCTAGCCGGGTGGCTCTCGGTTATGATGTTGGTGGAATGTACAGTACAGATGAAAAATTGGCTCGTAAAATTGAAAAACACTCCTTTGCTATGGGCGACCCGGTCTGGCTAATGCCTTTAGTGCCACATTACATAAAAGCTTTGCATAGTACTTTTGCTGACACAGCCAACTCTGGGGCTGGAATGGGCGGTGCTATCACTGCGGCCTTGTTCTTGCAAAAATTTGTAAAAGATGTGCCTTGGGTTCATTTTGATATTAATGCTTGGACAGACTCTTTACGTGGAGGTTTTGCCGAAAAAGGAGGCAACGGTCAGCTTGTACAGGCGATGAGTTCCTTTTTAAAAAGCATTTGAAGTCCTTTCCTTACTCTCGACAATTTGGTTAAATAGAGTCTCTGAGTTTTTATTTTTTGTTAAGAAGGGGAGATATCTATGTCAGTGCTTACCAGTGTTCAAAAAAAGGCTTTAGCTCTCAATCAAGACGATAAAATTTATGGAACTTTCGCAGAAATTGGTGCCGGACAAGAAGTGGCTCGGCACTTTTTTCAAGCAGGTTTAGCTTCGCAAACTGTGGCCAAAACTATTTCCGCCTATGATATGACATTTAGTGACTCCATTTACGGAAAATCAAGTCGATATGTCAGTGAAGATCGTTTAAAGCAAATGTTGGCCTATGAGTACGAGTTGTTAACCTCACGTTTAAAAGAAACCAAAGCCAAAAACAGTCGTTTCTTTTCTTTTGCCGATACTGTTTCAACCAGTAGTCGTGGTGATCGAGTTCCCCATGGTTGGATGGGCGTTCGTTTTCAGGAGTCTCCTCTGGGGCCAGCCAATGATATTATTGTTCATGTGAAAATCAAAGACCGTCAAAGACTACAGCAACAAGAAACCCTTGGTGTCTTGGGTGTAAATTTGGTTTATGCCGCTTTTTTTCACTTTAATGATCCAGAAAAATTAATGGACAGTTTATTCGAAAACTTAGACCCTTCACGTTTAGAAATTGATATTTTGAGATTAGAAGGGCCTTCGTTTGAAAGCACTGATAATCAGTGGGTGGCTGTTAAACTGGTTGAGAAGGGTTTTTCAAAAGCGGCATTGATACATCCAGAGGGAGATGTTTTACAGGTCACCGATTGTTTTTTTAATAAGCCAATTATCTTGCAAAGAGGAACTTTCCGGCCCATCACAAACATTAACATTGAAATTATTAACAAAGGGATCGACCAACTAAAGCAAGAGGCTGTTGAAAACACCTTAGCTCCATTTCCTTTAATGGAAATGAGTCTTAAGCATAATGAAGTTGATGGTCATCCCGTGAGTATTGATGATTATCTTTTTCGAGCAAAAACCATAGGTTCAGTGGGTTATTATAGTTTAATTTCTAATTTTGATCTTTTTTATCAAGTGAAAGACTATTTGCGTGAGAGCACAAATAAAAAAATTGCGATGGTCATTGGGGCCTCTCATTTAGAAAATATTTTTGATGAAGAGTTTTATAAAAATGTGCCTGTCGGTGTTTTTAATGCCCTTGGAAATTTATTTGATGAAATGGTTAAGTTTTATGTTTTTCCCTATAAAGATGATAAAATTTGTATGACCACACAAAGTTTTAACCCCAACCCAGACTTTGTTCATTTGTATAAGCATTCCCTAGCAAATGGCTATATTGTTGATATTGCTGGTTGTGACGATTTAGACACTTCGATTCACTCCAAAGAAGTGAGAGCCTTATTAAGAGCTGGAAATGAACAATGGAAAGAGCTGGTGCCCGAGCCAGTGAGCCAGTTAATCACTAAGTACAATTACTTCAAAGGATAGTTTTTTAATTTTGTTGGTGAACTTACTAATAATAAAGAGGCTTTTGTGAATCAAAATTTAAAACTCCCTGATATTTTTCAATCTAAGGTTTTTAAAAGTTTATCAGAGAAAGCTTTAAAAATTTTTTCAGATCAAGACTTAGTTTTGTTATTAAACAAAATTTTAGAAAACATTGATTGGGAAAAGTTATTGATAGGTGAGGGTTTATTGTTTTTATTTGTTTTATTTCTTCGCAGCTATGCTTTTTCTAAAACCAGGGGGTTTTTTTCCCAGCTTTGGGCTGAGATTTGGACATGGGTTTTGTTTTTATCTCTTTCTTTCTTTTTTGTTCCCTTGTTTGTTATCGGAGAAGAGTATTTAGAGATTTTAAAAATAGTTATACGCCTTTTAAAAAAGTAATTGTTGTTTTTTATATTTACTTTTAGCTAAGGTCTGCAAGCCTTTTTTTGACCATATCTGAAAATAAGGTTTGATCTTTTGTATTCATGATCTTAAGCAATTGTTGATGATGCTTGGCAAAAGTTTGAGTGAGCTTTGTTATCATTAGCTCAGTGGCTTTTTCCGGTATGGAAAAAGACTGAGCAAATTTTAGGAAATCTTTTTTTGTAATATTATCATCTCGTCCATTTATTTTTATGGCCATTTTTCTATCTTTATAAATGTAGGTGCAAATCAAATCATAAATGGGCGATAGTTGAATTCGGCCTGTGGTCGGTGAGGTGATAAGGCTAATGTTTTTGGCGTGAAGGTCTCCGTTACCGACCAAATAAGAAAAGGCATAAACCTGTAGTAGTTTTAAAATTTCAATTTTGGGAGATGTTGTAAGGCGCTCCATTTCTTGGCTTATTTCTTTTAAAGAGAGGCGATACTTGTCTGCCGGGTAACGATCTAAAAATTGGCAAGCATCTTCTTGATGAAGAAAAATAATGTTTTGTTGGCTATCAGTGATTCGGTCAAAGCGCTCAACCAGAAGTCCTGAGTGATTATTTTTATCCGTGATAATTTTACTTTTATTGGCATTGATGCCACACTTTTGAGCCAAGCTAAGAGTTAAAGATTCGTTTTCAACCAAGTTAGGCTTGTCTTTAGGGTTGAGTTTCAAGATATACGATTTATTTTTTTTAGCTACAGATAGTGGAAAGCTAATCATAGACGCTGACAATTTTTCTTGAACACCGGCAATAGCTTCACCTTGAAGAGGAGGGTCGTCTTGACTATTCATAGTTTGGTGAAAAAAATCATAGAAATCAATACTCTTAAAGTTTACCGCTGGCAGTGATTTTTTTTGGTTTTCGTCTGTTTTTACTGAGATATCACCGATGCACTGTGAGCCGATAGCAGCTAAAAGGCTGAAAAGGTCATCTTCTGAAGTTTTAATTTTTTTAACAAGAGCTTTTAGCCTTAGTCCCTCAGGTAATAATCCCGCAAAAAAAGGAGGTAGGTTTACCCCTTGAAAGTTAAGAGGGGTGTCTTGTTTTTTGAGTCTGTAAGACAGTTCGCTGTATTGGCTATTTTCTAAAAAATTATGGTCATAGGTTAGCTCACAGCCCTGTTCTGTTCTTTTTAATGTTCCCACTAAGGTTGAGCTTCTAAAAACCTCTAATTGATCAATTTCTTTGGAGCTCATAACTAAGAAACCCCTTTCTTGCCGTATTGAATTTTTAACTCGAGGCCTAAGGTGATGAGAACTAAAACGAGTTTATCTAAGCGAACAGTTTCTTTGGCTTGTTCAAGTTGACTGATAAAATTTAAACTAACACCACAAAGCCCTGCAAGTTCAGTTTGAGTAAGCCCTTGTTGTTTACGCTCTTGCCGAATTCTTTTTGAGATAGTTTGGATCGCTTGACTAGTTATTTTTTTGCCCATATTTTCCTACGATTGAAGTAATATATGCTTTTATTTTAGAGGTAGAGGTTAAAAATAGCAATAATTCACTCAATCATAGGAATTTTAAGGTCTAAAGTAGGGAATAAGGGCTATTTACCCTTAAATTCCTTTGATCAAAGGAATTTAAGGGGGAGGAGTTAATCTTTTAGGGCTCTTCTGAGAATTTTACCTACGTTTGTTTTGGGAAGCTCATCTTTAAATTCAATGGCTCGAGGAATTTTGTAGCCGGTGAGATGCTCTTTGCAGTGGGCAATGATATCTTCTTTGGTCACAGACTTACGTTTTTTAACCACAAAAATCTTTACAACTTCCCCCGATTTTTCGTCAGGAACACCAATGGCGGCCGCTTCAAGCACACCTTCCATTTTACAAACTACATCTTCAACTTCGTTCGGGTAAACATTAAAACCGGAAACTAAAATCATATCTTTTTTTCGATCAACAATTTTAAAGTAACCCTTGTCATCAAAAATGGCGATGTCTCCCGTTTTAAACCAACCTTCGCTATCTAAGCAATTTTGACTTTCTTCTGGTCTTTGCCAATAGCCCTTCATGACTTGAGGCCCTTTTGTACAAAGCTCTCCGGGGGTTTGGGGTTCTGTAACTTCATGACCATCATCATCAATGAGCTTTACATCGGTAGAAGGTAAAGGCATGCCTATGGTTCCTACAACATCAGTGCCATCTAAAGGGTTAACGTTGACTACAGGGGAACACTCAGTGAGGCCATACCCCTCAATAAGAGGGCTATTGGTTTTGTCCACCCATGACTGGTGCACGGAGCTTTGTAAAGCCATGCCTCCGGCAATACTGATTTTTAATGTTTTGAAGTCTAAACTTTGAAAGTCAGGATGATTGAGGAGAGCATTATATAAAGTGTTTACACCGGTCATAATTGTGTAATCATATTTTGCCAGAGTTTTTATAAAACCTTTGATGTCTTTGGGGTTAGTAATAAGAAGGTTAGTTCCACCAAAAGTAAAGATATTTAAGAAGTTCGCCGTTAGAGAAAAAATATGATAAAGAGGTAAAGCTGTGACAATGATTTCTTTGTTTTCTTCGAGTAAAACAGTCATAACCTCTTTAATTTGTTTTACATTGCTCAAAATATTGTTATGAGTGAGCATAGCTCCTTTGGATACGCCTGTTGTTCCACCTGTGTACTGTAAAAAGGCAAGGTCCTCTCGTTGAATTGTTGGTGGGTTGAATTTATGTTTTTCACCCGTTGAGATGGCTTGATGAAAGGTGTAGGCATTAGGGAGATCAAAATTAGGAACCATTTTTTTAACATGCTTAACCACTGTATTAACAAGTAAGCTTTTAGGGAAGCCCAGCAAGTCTCCTAACTGAGTAACAATCACAGTTTCAATAGAAGTTTTACCAAGCACCTTTTCCAGCTTGGAGGCAAAATTAGAAAGAATAACAATGGCCTTGGCTCCTGAGTCATTAAATTGATGCTCCATTTCGCTTTCAGTGTAAAGGGGGTTGGTATTTACAATAGTGAGCCCAGCCTTAAGAGCTCCAAATAAAGCTATAGGAAATTGCAAAATATTTGGCATTTGAAGGGCTATTCGATCCCCGGGCTTTAAGCCGACCTCTCCCTGTAAGAAAGCAGCAAATTTTTCGGCAAATTCATTGACCTCTTTAAAGGTGAGTTCTGAGCCCATATTAATAAAAGCCGTGTTGGACGGGTATTTAGCGCAAGTTTCATCAAATAACTGAGCTAAATTATCTTGAGAAAAAGGGGTGATTTCGTGAGAAACATTAGGGGCATAGTTATCTAGCCAAATTTTTTTCATAAGAGACTCCTAAAAGGCAAGGCGGGTGTATTTAGGTTTAATTATGACCTTCCTCTTGGTCTCGATCAATGTCTTTTCTTGGCAAAAATGAGCAAGCTAGACAGCTAGGTCTAGGTAGGGTATTCCTGTTGGAGTGAACCAGACTATTGAAAAATCCATTCACTTAAGTGCAGCCTTGCGTTTGCTTTGTTCCGACTCGTTTCAAGGGCAAGAAAAATCAGTTTTTGGCTCGTATTACTCAGATTATCCTATGGGGCATAATTTTCTTTTAAAAGTGAAAGTTTCTTTGGGCTACGATGAAAACTCTTTGCAAAAAGCCTTGTCTAGCCTTCATGATTGGCTCGATCATACTTATATTAATGAACTTAAAGAGTTTAATGATCAGGCGCTGACCTATGAAATTTTAGCAAAAACTGTTTACAAGAAAGTAAAATCAATTTTATTAGACGATCTGCAATCTATTTTATTCACGGTTACAGACAAAGAAAGTATAAAAGTAGATGGTGACGAAAAAGTGATGGTCATTAAAAACTACAAAATTAACTGTGTTCACAGGCATCATAACCCAGACCTTACAATGGCACAAAATAAACAACTTTATGGCAAATGTTCAGGTATTCATGGCCATGAATATAAAATGGAAGTGGGAGTGTCAGGCCCTCTTGATTCGTACGGGCGAGTTCTAGATTGGGATGAATTAGACAATATTGTTCAGCAACGTTTAATAACAAAATATGATAAAAGTTATTTGAACGAAATTATGGGCAACACTTCTGGAGAGCTTATCACAGAGCTTTTTTTTAAAGATTTAAGTCAAGATATTCGGGCGCCCCAATCCTTGGCTCTGACGGTGCGAGAAACAAAGAAAAACTCATTTTTTAAAGTTTAAATTATCAAGAGATTGTAAAATAAAAGAAAACCTAGTGTTATTAATGGCTTAACTCGGTCAATTAGTGCTTGTCAGAGATGTCGTCTATCATTGATAATCACGTTTGTTTAAACATAAATTTACACCTTTTTAAGGAGTCTTCTTATTATGATAAATAAATTGATAATGTCCTTCATGTTGGCCGGATTGTTAGTGTCGTGTGCAAGTAACCCTCACAAAGCTAAAAAAATTGATACCGCTATAGATAACGCTGAAAAAGTATCAGGGTCAGATGTCTTAGGTGTTAAAGATGGAAATATGGTGGTACAAAAAACTGTGATGATGAATGAAGAACTTCGTTTGTTACAAAACGACGTCTATGGTCAAGAAGACAAAGTGTATGGCAATCGAAAGTATGGCTCTGCCGGTCTTTATGGAGCTTTAAAATCTTGCCGAGTGAAACTGTCTAGCAAAGCTTTTGGTGGTGATGGAAAACTTATTTGGACAGAGCCCATAGACCGGGTGACGGACAAAGAAGATTCTTTTCAGATTGGCGTGAATCAAAAAAATAAAATTGTAGGTGTGAGCCAAGAATTTTTAAAAGATAGAATTGATCGTTTTAAAAACTATAAGCATATTCTTAATAAAAGAGAGGATGAGTATAAAGAAAAGCTAGAAATATGTGATGCTGCTTTAGCCTCAAGAAAAGCTGATAAACAAGCAAAGTAAAAAATATACATAATGAATATCAGGCATAAAAAGCTCATATTCATTGGTTTTTTGAAAGTAGAGCCACTTATAATAACGAATTAACAAAGTGCCTTCGATATTTTGTCGAAGGCCTTTTTTATTTGTGCTGTGAGCTTACACTATGTGTAGCTTTGGCAACATCTTCAGGGTTACCCAAATAATATTTTTTAAGGGGCTTAAGAGTTCCTTCTTCAAGCTCATAAACTAAGGGAATACCAGTAGGGATATCTATTTTACAAATATCTTCGTCGGAGATATTTTCGATATGTTTGACAAGAGCACGGATGCTATTGCCGTGGGCTGCTATAATGACTTTTTGACCTTTTTTAATTTGAGGGAGTATTTCATTGTTCCAGTAGGGGAGAACTCGCTCTTTAGTGTTTTTTAAGGACTCTCCAGCAGGTAAGTTTTCATGATTTTTATATTTTGAATCGTGACTAGGATGTCTTTGATCACTCTGGGGAAGTTGGGGAGGAGGGGTGTCATAACTTCTTCTCCAAGTAAAAACTTGATCATCGCCATATTTTTCAGCAGTTTCTTTTTTATTAAGCCCTTGTAAACGACCGTAGTGTCTTTCATTAAGGCGCCAAGTTCTTCGCACGGGAATCCACATTTGGTCAGTTTCGTCTAAAATAATCCAAAGGGTTCGTATGGCTCGTTTAAGAAAAGAAGTATGAGCCACATCAAAAGTTAAGCCGGCGTCTTTTATTAAGGCCCCAGCCTTGCGAGCCTCTTTATGGCCTGTGTCTGTTAAGTCAATATCAGCCCATCCAGTGAATTTGTTTTCCAGGTTCCACTGGCTTTGACCATGTCGGGTTAAAACAAGTTTAATCATTGAGGCTCCCACTTGAGAATATTTTGAAAAAATGTTAGAAACACTTTAGTTATAACCCTTGAATAATCAGTGTCAACTGCGGGAGTTTTTGTATGAAAGGCAATCATTTATATTTAGCTGTAGCTTTAATTTTTTTGGCTGTAGTTAGTCGTTTAATTCCACACCCAGCTAACTTTACTCCTGTGATGGCTGTAGCCTTATTTGGTGGAGCTATTTTTAAAGGAAACAAATGGTTCTTTGCTATTCCATTGGTTGCTTTATTTATTTCTGATATTTTCCTAGGCTTTCATGATTTATCTTGGTTAGTTTATTCTTGCTTTATTGCTGTTGGCTTTTTAGGACTGTCTCTTTATAAGTCTTTAGATCAATTTAGTTTATCTAATGTTAAGTCTGTGGGTATTAAAGCTTTCGTTGCGTCTGTATTGTTTTTTGTAGTTTCAAACTTAGGCGTGTTTTTTACTTCTAGTTTATATCCCTTTAGTTTTGTGGGTTTAACAGAGTGTTTTTCTCTTGCCATACCTTTTTTCCATAACACCTTAATTTCTACATTAGCTTACAGTTTTGCTCTTTTTGCAGGCTATTCCGTTGTCGGTTCCAAGCTCAAAAAAACAGCTTACTCACTGTCTTCGCCCTCTTAATTGTTGGGTTAAAAATTTAATTTTATTCAAAAGCCAAGGTGTTCATTTTTATGCCCTTGGCTTTTCTTATTAATTTCAATTTATATAAATAACCCTGCGATGCAGGCGGTGATAAATGCCGCTAAACTCCCTCCAATGATTGATTTAATTCCGAGCTTGGCAATTTCTGCTTTACGGCTAGGGGCGATGCCTCCAATGCCTCCAATTTGAATAGCTATACTTGAAAAGTTAGCAAAGCCACAAAGGGCATAAGACAAGATTATTAAGGTTCTTGGTTGCAGTTGTTCGGCAGCACTAGAAAGGCTTAAGTAAGCCACGAATTCATTAATAACGACTTTTTCTCCCAACAAATTAGCTGCTGCTAGTACGTCAACGTTAGGAATTCCCATTAACCAAGCCACAGGAGCAAACACCCAACTAAAAATAAGGTTAAGAGAAAGTACCGTAGGTTTGGATGGGTCAATAGAAAGAAAAGAGCCCCAGCTTCCAAAATGAATGAGTTCTCCAACCCAGCCCAAAGAAGCATTTAAAAGGGCAATAATGGCAATGAATGCTAAGAGCATAGCTGCTACATTTAGCATTAAGCTTAAACCATCACTGGCGCCCTGAGCCGCGGCTTCAATGACGTTTTGATAAGGTGATTTATTGTGCTCTTGGGGAATTCCTTTTTCTGTCACTGTTTTTTTTGTCTCAGGGATAAGAATTTTAGCAATCACTAAAGCTGCAGGTGCAGACAAAACACTGGCTGTTAAAAGGTGTCCAGCTATATCTGGTACTTTATCTTTAAGTAAGCCCACATAAGCTGCAAAAACACTACCGGCGACAGTGGCCATTCCTCCAACCATAACGGAGAACAGCTCAGAAGTGGTGAGTTTGTTGATAAAGGGCTTAATTAAAAGAGGGGCTTCGGTTTGGCCAACAAAAATATTGGCGGCTGCCGATAAAGATTCTGCTCCGCTCACTTTTAAAGTTTTATGCATAACAAAAGCAAAAACATGAACAATCACTTGCATAACTTTAAGATGATAAAGAACTGCCATTAAGGACGATAAGAAAATAATAACTGGTAAAACTTGTAAAGCTAAAATAAAACCGGAAGCTTCTATGTTCATTAGCCCACCGAAGAGAAATTGAGTGCCTTCTTTGGAAAAATCAAGAATGGCGGTGAAGAAAACATTAGCTCCTTTGAAAAAACCACGAAAAGGACTTTTAATTCCTAAAGATGGAATGCCAAGAACGGTGACCGCTAAAAAAAATTGCAAAGCAATACCTGAAATTACAAACTTATAATTGACCTTCTTTTTATGCTCTGACAGCAAGAAAGCAAAACCAAGAAAAGCAAAAATTCCTAATATACTGATGAGTTTTTCCATATATGAAGCCTCAAAGTTGAATGATCAAGTTAAACATAAAAGAGGTGAAGTGAATTTTTGTGTCCCTCTCCCTCCATCGAATAAATAGTGATTTAGCCTGTTTATATCAAAAAAGATAGGGAAGATTTTTTCTAAAAAGAAAGCTCTTGGCCATGTAAAAAATTTAAATGTCAGACCAGGCTAAGAGGTTAATTTGCTGGGAGCCTGAAAGGCCCAAATGGGGCTGTAAATTGTTTTTCTACTGTAAAATCATTGGGCAAAAGAGAAAACTTTTTTGGGTTTTTATCTGAAACTCATCTAGTTTTGTTTAGAGGATAAGCCTGTGCGATATCAAGGACTGTTTCGTGTTTTTTTTCACCCTCAACTCTGTCCTGTTTAATTTCAAGGCAACCCTAGCAAAAAAACACTAAAATTAGGGGCTTGCACGGCTTGGCCCAAAGCTTGCTTTAGTGGTTAGTAAGAGTAATTTACGACAGGAGTTATGAAAATGAAATCAGTTATGCTTACAGTATTTTGTGTAACTTTATTAGCCTCTTTTTTTTCTGTGGCCCAGGCCTCTGAAAGTACTTCTGTGATGAGGTATATTTTAAAAAATAAAAGTGGTGACATCTATAGGGTATCTCCGAGCTTGGCCGCCTTGTCGGCTGTTGATCGTCAACGGTTAGGGCGCATGGCTGAACCAAAATGTTTTCAGCAAAAAGAAGATAAAAAATTAGAACTTACGTTAGAACTTAAAACAATGATGGTGCATTTAAGTTTACGATCGAAGCCTGTGACATTAACCGAGTTAGAAAAACAAAGGTTGGCTTCAGTGCCTTCCTGTCAAGTTTACCTGCCATTACTTAAAGTCTTGTCTCAAATTATTTCTGGTGATGACTATATTGGCGAAAAAGAGTTGGCTGCCAATTAATTTAACTTAAGTTCTTTTACCATTTTTTAAAAAGCTAATTTTTCTCAAAATTTTCAAGGTGTGTGTGGCAAATAGGGAAGTACAAATTTAATTTTACTAACATGTTCGCCTTTGCACTCATCCATTTGTGGATCAACTTTTTCACAAACATTAGTGCGTAGACACCTATTTTCTTTATCATAAAAATGATCGTGAGCTCCTCGGACCAAAATGCCCTCGACTTGCCCGGTGTTATCATTAAAAACGGCAGCTCCAGAGTTTCCAGAAAAAGAGTCTAAATTAGAAATGAAGTACTTTCTTTCATTGTGTGAAACCATAGCCTCATTAGAAACTTTTGTTGGTAACCCTAGCGGGTGCCCAATGATAGTGAGCTCTGTGCCGATGTCAACCTCACCACTAAGCCTTAGCTTAAGGGGAGTGTGGTCTTTCACTGTGCGGTCAAGTTGGATAATTGCAAAATCGGCCCCATTGCCATTCTCCTGCTGTTTTATTATTTTTTGGCAGTTATAGATTTCAGACTTTGGAACTCGGCTAAAGCTGTCTATTTGGAGGGGGTGATTTATAGAAAGGCCAAAAACAAATGAGACTTTATTGCATTTGATTTGTGTGCGAACACAATGTCCAGCTGTGAGTATAATATCAGGCTGTACTAAAAAAGCAGAACAACTGGTGGCTATTTTTTGGTCATAAAATTTTTCATCAGAACATAACTTATAAGACTCACCGTAAGGCAGAGTTCTAATGTTAAATGTGCCATCTGAGTTTTGACTGAATTTATTTTTAAACACCATGCCTGCTGTGGCATCCGCCCATTGTAAAATTTGTGGATCATTAACCTCAAAAAGATCTTTGCGATTATCAATGCCATAAATGATATTTGGGTTGTAAGATTTGTCTGGCGTGGTTTGGTCATATGAAAATATTATGGGTGCATTTTTTTGATCACAAGATAAATTGAAGGCTATGAAAACTATAAAAATAAAAAGTCTATGGGCCATTGCTGCTCCTTTCTATGACTCTCTTTATTTTAAAGGAGCCGGAGCTGACCTTGGCTGTTTGTTAAAAAACCTAGAAGTTAGGCTAACGTATTCAGGGAAAAACCAAATTTTTTTAGGAATAAAAGGTCATGTTAAAACCAAAAGCTGGGAAAAAATAGCACCGACTTATGGGCGGTCATAGAACTGTCATAGCAACAAAAACTTATGCTCAGTGTTTTGGTTTAAAAGATGATTAAAAAAACTCACGATCTCATTCTTAAGATCGCAAGTTTATTGATTAAATTGATAAATATGTAAAACTATTTTAAAACCGTTAAACCGTCGGGTTTAAGGTTACTTCTTCGGTATTCACTGATATGAAAGACACCTTGGAGTTAGCTTTATTTACCACTGCTATATGTTCGGCTTGCACCGTAATCATTGTGAAAGAAAATATAATTGCGATTATGTATTTCATAGTGTTCTCTTTATTTGTATTAATCTGAGGTTTTTATAGAACTATTTAAGCCTAGGGTAAAATATATATATTGATTGCATAATATTCTTTTTTCATATGTTTACCTGACATAAAGAGTGTTGAGTAAAATTATTTAAAATGCTCTATGTTTTAGCATTTTGGTGAAAATCATGTAAAAAAAATTTTGTAAACGAATAGCTGTTGTTCTCTTTTCATTATGTTTTATTGTAGTTAGGTGCTCTAATGGTGATACACATGCCGGCTAACACAGTATTATCTGAAACAATAACTTTTGAGCTATCCTATGATGTAGTCTATGACAGTTGCTCGGTTATTGAAAAAGATTATATAGAAGACTCATCCCGCAAGGTTGAAGCATATGTTCAAGTCATTATAGTTGGATACTCAGTCTTTGGTGAAGAATATTTATATAAATCTGACAACATCTGGGCTTATTCGACTGGCGATCATGGTGTAGATATGTTTGCAGAGCCAAATGAATTAACAAAAGAAAAGAGAAAGGCCTATAAAATACTAGAAACCATGAAGTCTGAAAAAATCTGTAATCAAATAGAGACTTTGTAAATCTAAAATTCGGAATAATTGTTGTTATTAATAATCTAAAAAGTACCAATAGAAATATGAAGCCGTACGGCTTTTTCTCCGTCAAAGACGGTTTGGTCTTTGAAAGCTAAATCAATAACAAGGGGGCCAACAGGAGTGTTATACCTGTAGCCAATTCCAAAACTTTGCCTGAGAGGCTGTTCAAAGTGATACCCACCAACAATGACTTGTCCAGCATCCCAAAATAAAACCCCGCCACTGTTTCCATAAATTGGAAAGCGAAGTTCTGATTTAAATAAGCTGTAATGAGCATAGTCAGTTACAATTAATTGCTGATCTCTTGGAAATTCAGCGCTGCTGGGAAGTCGTTCAAGGGTACTGGTTCCACCAAAGCCACGAATAGTGGTTTGTCCTCCCAGGAAAAAGAGGTTGTCCTCGGGTATACCGCCTCCATTAAAGTTTCCTACTTTTGAAATGTAACCACCGCGTAAAGAGTTGGCCCAAATGAAAGAAGGGGAGAAGAGTTGAATATAGGTTGTAATATTTCCTTCAGTTTTTAAAAAGTGAGCTTCGTTAGAGGCCCCAAGCTCAGGAGATGAGTATTGTAGATCAAGTTTTGAATAAATTCCTTTTGTTGGCAAAAAGGGGTTGTCACGAGAGTCATAGGTAAGGCTTGGGCCAATGATGGCGACATCAACTTTTTGCTCTCCAGAGGTTTGAGTAGAGCTTGGGTTTTGAAGTTCTTGAGTTTGAGAGTCTAGGCTCCAAAGGGTCCAAACCGCTTTAAGTCGACGGGAGAGGTTGTTTTCTAGTAACAAGGAAATTCTTCGGTTAGAAGTAGTTTTTAGAGTGGAGCCTGATCCAATGATATCTCTTTCAATTTCAGTTTTGATTCGCCCTCGAATCAATGTATTAAATAAATAAGGTTCAACGTAACCTGCTGTAACCTTCCACACTTTATCAAGAGAGTCCTCTTGTTCAAATCGAGTTTGAGCATCGGCACGAGCATAAATGGCTCGGGCCGTTCCAAATAAATTGTTATAAGAGGCACCAGTGTATCCCCTAAGGCTCAAACCTCTGTCGTTACTGGCACCAACACCAACTTTGAGTAGCCCAGGGTTGCGTTCGGTGACAGTGATGAGAAGAGTTCTGTCACTGAGGTCAGAGTTAGCATCAGAAGTTCGTATATCAACACTTGAAAAGATACCCAGTCGGGTCAAGTTAGTTTGTGCTCGTAAAATTTTATCGGCAGCTAGTATGTCGCCCACTTTCAGCTGAATTTCTCTCAATACAACATAATCTTCTGTAAAATCGTTACCTTCAATTTGAATTCGGTTCACTCGTATTTGTGGCCCTTCATTAATAAAATAATTAATGTCTGCAGAAGTATTATTTTTAGAGTAATTAATAAACTTTTTTTTATTTCCAAAAGTCATTTCAATAAAACCAAGAGAGTAATAGTATTTAGATATACGATCTAGCGAGGCTTCGAAGTCTTTTAAGTTTAGCTGAGAGTCTTTTGTAAAGACAATTTGATTGCGAATTTCGGTATCTGTGATCAGTTTATTACCAGTCACTTTAATGGAGTTAATATTTGTGGTTGGCCCTTCATTGATGATGATAGTTATGCTGATATTATAATCTTTAATGTATTTTATGCGCGTAGAAATATGTTTAGCATGTAAGTAGCCGGTGTTTTTCATGTTGGCAATTAGGTTGGCGATGCCTTTATCTAGAGACTCTGGGGTGTAGTAGTTTTTACTTAATGGTAGAGGGCTGTTGGCGTATATAAATTTGACATAATCATTTTCTGAAGCAGAAAAACGGCCTCCAAACTTAAGCTCTTCAATGCGAACTCTTCGACCTTCATTAATTTTAAAAGTGAGTCTTTTAATGAAGGCTTTTTTTAAAGTCTTAGGCTCTAAATTAATTTTAGCTTTAATAAACCCTTTTTCATTATAAAGGTTACGTATATTTTCGACAATTTTATTTACAGGGTCGGTCGACCAGTTGTTATCATATAGGCCTTGAAGTTTCTCTGTCAATTGAGCTCGAGTAACACGATCATTTCCCTCATAGTAAAATTCATATTTATAAGTATTATTGAGTTTAAAATAAAGGGTGGCGAGCTGACGATTGTCACTATATTCAGGAGTTGTTGCCTCTAGATCTGAGAAATAATACTGTTTTTTCTTCAAGTAACTCATAACCTTAGACTGAATTTTTTCTAATTTTTGTTCATTCAATGGGTCATTTTTATACTTTTTTAAATATTTTTCTAAGGATTGATTAAGCACTTTATTTTCAGAAAGAAAAAGTATTTCTTTAATACGACAAAGTTCATTTTCTTTAATTAAAAAAGAAATGGTGAACTTCTTTCGACGAGAACTTATCGGCTTTACTTTTATTTCTATAAATGTATTGAGGTAAGACTGTTTGACATAGAATTTTTTTATTCTAGCTACGGCTTTTGAAATATCTTGTCGTGAAAACTCTGAGCCTAATTTTAATTTACTAACTTTTACTAATTGTTGGGTTGATATATTTTTATTTCCAGAAAACTTTAAACTATGTAATTTTTTGGCGGGAAAAGCTGTGATAGTAATAATTCCGTTAGCTTTTGTCGCCTTAGAGTACTGATATTCTTTTTTTTCAGACAATAATTTTACAGCCTGGTCTACAACGGAAAGGCGAGGGAAATCTTTGGTGATAGAAGGAAGTAGTTTTTGAAGCTCTAATTGATGCTTTTCTTGAACGCCGACCCATTGAATAGCAAAGGCATGGCAAACAGAAAAAGAGCAAAGTAAAAATAGAAAAAGTCTCACTTATCTATTTGAACTCAATTTTATATTCGAAATCAAGTCCTAGGGCTTCACTACCACTATTGTCATCAACACTTGTTTCTTTTGATTCTTGTTGTGTAAACGAAAAGATCGTGGATAGGTTTTTGTTGAATTTATACTCAGTTTTAAAGGAATTTGTGGCTGAAGCTTCAATGGTTCGACTAGCTGTGGCCTCAACTTTGTTTCCCAGCCTTTTTTTAACAGTAAGAGTAGGGATGGGGTTACTTTGGTCATCGTTATAGGTTGAGGAGATATCAAACTCTACCCCTAACTTATCATTTAGGCCACTGGTGAGGCCAAGACGCTCTTTAAGAATAGCCGAGCTAACTTCATAAGTGATTTGGTCAGTTTGCTGCCGAGAGCTGATTTCATTATCAAGGGCTGATGAGGTATAGCCCAGTGCTACAAGGTTAATAATTTCAGGTTCAGGTAAGTTGGGTTGGCTTTGAAAGTTAATTTTGGGGTCACTTCCTTTGCCAAGAACTGAGATTTGAATGTCAAAGTCTTGAACGCGGCCTTCAGCATCTATAAATAAATCTGGGTCACCTGGGGGGTCATTTTCATAACGGAGTTGACCCGTGGTTAAGTTGTATTGATTTCCTCGAAAAAGAATGAGGCCTTCTTGCGAAAAGTTAAGGCGTCCGGTTAAAAGAGGTTTTTGGGGAGTGTTAGTGATGTTAATTTCACCATTGAGTTGGGTGGTAAATTCAAACTGCGAGGTGACCAGCTCCATAGGGATGTCTTGATCAATTTTAGCCTTAATATCTAGCTGAAGAGCTTTTTCTTTGGTGGCTATGATATCTTGAGGCGCGTAATCACTGAGCTTAAATTTACTTGATTTTTTACTATCCAGTTGAATCGACTTTTTAATGCTTCCTTTGGTTATATAAGCATCAGCACTGAGAAGGTAGGGCAACTGCTTTCCTTTAAGTTGAACATTTCCGTCAATAAATAAACTCACATTATCAATAGATTTAAACTCAGTTCCTTGTACTTGGCCAGAAAGGTCAAGGGCAGGGATTTTATTGGTGAAATCAACACTACCACTGGCATTGATTTGTCCGCCACCAAATTTACCGACTAAATTATTAATAATAATGGATTGGTTTTTAATGGTGAGCTCTGAATCTATGTTTTGAATGGGTTGGCGAACATCAAATATTTTTAATGTGGAGTTTTGTATATAAGCACTGCCAAAAACACTAAGGTTAGTTATTGGGCCTTTGAAGCCAAGAGAAACCGAGGTGTCACCACGAAACTCTTCAACAAAAGAAGAAAAGATTAAACCAACCCCAAGGTCAAACCGACCTTTTGCACTCAAGTTCATATTGGCTAACGACGAGTTTTGTGAGGATATTTTCAGTTCTTTGCCCTTTAAAACCTACGGAAAAGTCTCTGAGTTGTCCATTTTTAAAATTAAGGTCTAAGGGCTTTCCAAGGTAGACGGAATAGTTTCCTCTGAAAATAAAAAAGCTACTAATACTAAGGTTACCTTCTATCTTATCAAAATTTTTTTCAGGAATAACTATATTCGTGTTTCCATTAAAGTTGGTATATAAGTTAAACTTTTTGAAATGAGGAAATAAGCCAACAAGAAGGTGACTGAAATTCCAGTTTTTGGCAACTCCCGTAATATAGATATCTCCATTTTGGAAGGGGTATATGACCTTTGAAGATAACTGGCCTTTGTTTAAGTTAATATTTGCTTTTAATCTAGTTTTATCAATATCTAGTTCAAATTGGGAGTTTTTACTTTTGTTTCCTTCGAGGTTGGAGTCGATTAAAAAACCATTAATACTCAATATGGGTTCGCTAAAAAAGCCAGTTAAGTTGGCATTTAAATTTACTTGTCCGTCAATTTCAGTTTTTAAAGAATTAAAGTACTCTGAGTTTTTCAGCTGAAAAGAGTCAATTTTACCTTTTATATCTAGCTCTCCTGTACGCTTAAGTTGACCATAAATATTCAGTTGGCTATCGGCTTTTTTAAAGGAAACTTTTTGAGTTCTTATAGCACCAGAAACGCACTTTAGATTGATGATGGCTTCATCAAAGCTTTCTTTATTTATAAACCCATAGGAAAAGTTGGATACTAAATCAAAACTTAGCTCTTTTAGTTTGAGAGGGCCCCATAGTTTTATTTGGGCTCGGCCAGTAGAGTCTATTGTAAAAGGAAGCTTAACGTTTTCTTGAATGGCCATTTGAATATCTTTGAGCTCTACTTTTGGTAAAACGGTATCAACAACGATTGAGTTCTCCGGGATATTTATAGAAATTTCAGATTGGTGAGCACTTTTTCCTATATAACCTTTTATCTCATTAAAGGAAATTAAGCCCTTTTTATAACTTACGGTTGACTCAAAATCACCGACCATCCACTTTTTTAAAGAGCACTGCCGACAACTCACTAAGCTGTCTATCGTTGCGGTTTTAGAGTTTCCTTTAACAGTGCCAGAAAGCACCGCATTGCCCTCTAGATCTAAACCAAGAAGACGGTCGAGGTCTTTGGCAAAGTCATTAATTTCGCCATCAAAATCAAGATAGAAACCATTGGCGTAAGTTACTTTTCCTTTGGCTGTTCCCATGGAGTTATTGATTTTGACATCACCATCATAAGAGATGTCTTTGTTGGTAATCACAAGTTGAGCTTGAGCTTGAGCATTTTTTACTGAAATAAGAGGTTCTGATTTTTCCTTTGTTAATTGAAATTTTGTATTATTAGTTTTGGCATCACAAAGAATGTTGATTTTAGGTTTTAACGAGCCTTTACAAGAGGTCTGCCCTTGGGTGGATAAGTTCACAGCGCTTAACTTAAATTTACTAGTTTTTTTAGATTGATTGCGTCGACGAGCTTTACCTAACATATCAAGAAGTTTGTTGAGTTGAAATTGGTCAATCTTTGCCTCCGCTGAAAAGTTAAGGTTTTTATCAAAACTTAGCTGACTTTCTTTAAAGCCTAATTTTGTATAACTATTTTTTACATCAAGTGTATCTACGATAAGTTTCTTGTTTTCTATAAATGCTTGGGCTCTTAATTGACCAACTTCATAATTTTCAATGTAAAGGTCAGAGGTTTTAATTTTAAATTTGGGTTGAGAAAGATTAATTTTACTTTCACTGTAATTGACATCAAAGGCAATTAAGCCTGTGGTTTTAGGTAACTTTTGCTTGGACACAAAGGCCTTGATTATACCAGAAACCTCCTGAGCATTAACTTGCCCTTTAGTGTTGATATTAAACTTATTGACCTTTTTTTGAATCCACGGCCCTTGAATTTGACCAGCTATTGTAAGGTGAGTGTCTTCTGTGTGATCAGCAACCAGCTTAGAAATAATTAAACGATGATCCTCTAAAAGAAACCGTCCTTCTAGTCGAAAAGGAAAAAGTCGAGGGTCATCACTGTTTTTTAGAGTTATCTTTTCACTATCAATTTCAGCAATAAGGGCGTTGTTTAAGTTTTCTACGGCCAGCTGAATGTTTTCAGCCTTCATTGATATTTTAAGAGGAGTGAGTTTTAAAAGTAAATTTACACCTTTTAACGTGAGATTTTCAACAGGTACTTTTTCTAAAAAACGAAAGCTAGAAAAAGTGCTTTTCTTTTTGTTTTCACTAAACTTTTTAACAATGATGTTTAGATTAGAGTCTGAAATAATAATATTAGAAATTTTAAGGTTTCCCTTAAACAGCTCAAGTAAGCTGAGACGAATCGAAGCATTATTAACAGTGAAGGGAGATAAAAATTGTTTGGTTTTTTTTATGGGCGTCACATCAATTTTTTTAATATCAAGTCTTAAGGGCGCCCAGCCGAAGTCAAAGTTTTCGGGCTCTAAACCTAAATGAACAAATTCTTTGGACTGCTTTTTTATTTCATTGGCTAAGAAAGGTTTAATGCGAGGGCCATAGTATTTTGTGGCAAAGCCAAGGCCTCCGCTGGCCAGGGCCAAAAAAGTGGTTAAAAATACAAAGGCCAGTCGACTCAACGCTGGCTCTCCATCCATGAGTGAAGAATTTGGTAGGAAGAGCGGTAATTGGGGCGCGTGTTCACGATGGCTTTCATAATTTCTATGGCTTCTTCATGAGTGCCAATGGCCCATTGGCATAATGACTTTTGGTAAAGACAGGCAAAGTTAACATCTGGAGACTCTGGAAACTCATTCATCAACTGCTCAGCAAGTTCAATGCATTCAAAATGACGAGTGGTTAAAAATAAAAACTCTAATTCCAACCACTTTTTTTCTAGGCACTCAGGAGCTTTTTGAATAGCGTTTAAGGCAAATCCATAAGCTTCTATTTGATGAAATAAAATAGCCAAATCAAAGAAAAATCGATCTCCCGGTGACTTAATGGACTCACTGTAATCGCTTAAGTTTCGGCAAAAATCAATTTCAATGGGGCTTAACTTTGTTTTATAGCCATTGATATCAGTAGGGGAAACTTTGATAAATGGTTCCGTTTGTTGTAAAACTAAGCTCTCAGCCAAACGCTTTTCTAGGGAGGTTTTTGCTTTAGGGAGTTTAGGATTGTCGCCATCAAATAAATCAATTTTTTGAATAATACCTTTTTCTTCTTCGAGAAGTCCTCTTTCTTTAACAAAGTTGAGTTTTTCCCAAAGTAACCTAATTTTCTTTTTACTTTGATAGGCGCTTTGTTCTATGGAGGCCTTAAGCTTGTCGTCAAACTGAGGGTTAATATCAGGAAAGCTAGGCCCAATAAAAAAAGATGCTTTTTGCTGCTCTATGAACTTAAAAAGGTCTGTGAACTCTTGGTCAGATAACGGCTCATTACATTTTACCAGGGTTGTAAAAAATAAATCCCATGGAAAGTAGGACTCTTTATCAGGCCACTCTCTTAGAGTTTTAATGACTTCTTTTTTGTGTCCAGCGTTAAGGGCAAATAACAAAATATCTTTTTTGTCAGCTTTGGAAAGTTGGCCTTCATGCAGTTTAGCTAAAGATTCTTGAATAACTTCAGCCGTAGTGGCTCCTTCGCTCAGAAGAAAAGAAAGTTCAATTTCATATTGTTTAGGCAACGATGAGCTCCCAACAACCTTGTCATTTTCATCATATTACAAAGGCTGCGAACAGGTGTACAAAACCCAATACTATCATAAATATTGGCTACATAGCAGAACTTTTAAAGATTCCAATGAAGTTGGACTGGGCTTAGTGCTGTGTCTAAACTCTTTTAGTATTAGGAATTTACTCGTTCAATATAGCAGGACTCTTCGGTGTTAATTTTTAAAAGATCGCCTTCGTTAATGTGAAGAGGAACATTGACCACAAGGCCTGTTTGTAGCGTGGCCGGCTTGGTGGTGTTGGAAACAGTATTACCCTTAAGTCCAGGGTCAGTTTGGGCCACAGAAAGGTTCACTGTTTTTGGAAGTTCGATGCCAACAGCTCGACCATTAAAAAAACAAACTTTAACATCAAGATCTTCTATGATGAAATTTTTAGCATCTCCGACAATTTCGTTATTCATATTAATTTGCTCGAAGTTTTCTGGGTTCATGAAATGAAAGCCATCTTCGTCGCTATAAAGGAATTTCATTTCGTTATATTCAACATCGGGAATAGGAAATTTTTCACCAGACTTAAAGGTTTTCTCTAGGTTGCCGCCAGTGATTAAATGTTTGAGTTTGGTTCTTGTGACAGAATTACCTTTGCCAGGCTTATGATGTTGAAAGTCAACGATGTTGTAAGGCTCGTTGTCGATAAGAATTTTTAAACCTCTTTTAAAGTCTGCCGTAGAGTGCATAGTGATTCCTTAAGCTGAGTCAATTTATTATAAAAATGTACCTTACAATGATTTAGATCAATTTGTCTAGCTTGGTCAGAATTGGGAACCGTTAGTTTTAGCGCCTTCTTTTGTGAATTTGGTGAATCAGCCCTTTTAGGTATTCAACATGTTCAGACTGACGAACACCGAGGCCAGGTGCGGGAGTATGACTATCTTTGGAGGGGTGGGACGGAGTTTCAATATTTGCATCAATGAGCTTGAGTCGTTTTAAAATCTCTGTTTTTTCGCCAAAATGTTGTCTGGCTTTAGTTAAGGCTTCGAATGATTTTTCAAACTCTCCTCTCACTAAAAAGGCATCAGCCAAAGAAAGGGCTCGATCTAAAGCTTTTTCACTTCTATTCTCAGAGGTGTTTTGGACAGAATTGATTTTTTGAACTTGAAAACTATCTGCTTCAAAGTCTTCGGCGGTAAAACTTTCTAGTTTTTTAACTTTTTCTAGAGAGGCTTTATCGTTGGGTTTTAGAAATAACACCATTTTAAAAGAAGAAAGAGCTTTTTTTACTTCTTTGTCACCTAAATAGCGATGAGCGAGAAGCTTGTGAGCTAATATATTGCTAGGGTCAATTTCTGAGGCCATTTTATACTCATTGAGCGCTTTGTCATTTTGACCCATGTCTTCATAGATTTTGCCCAACACAACGCGTCCACCAGAAAACTTAGGGTTTTGTTGTACACCTGACTTAGCCACCGCTAAGGCCTGCTGAGTGAGGTTTGCTTTACGATAAGATTCTGCCAAAGGAGCAAAAACTTTAGAGCGTGGATTTTTTTGAAATTCAATTTGATATTTTTCTATGATTTCAGCAGTTGCTTGATCCATGATAATATAGTCTCATGGCTTTTTGCCCTATTCAACAGGTAGTTTAACTTGAGCATAATTTTAGGAATAGATCCCGGCAGTAAATACACAGGCGTGGGAATTATAAAAAAAGAGGGAAGTGATTTCACTTATATTCACAGTGAAGTGTTTGCTTTGCCAGTAAAAGCATCTTTTAGCCAGAAGTTATATACTTTAAGTCAAGAACTCGACAGAATATATCGTCAATTTCCCATTTCAGCGACATCTGTAGAAAAAATATTTTACGGTAAGAATGTCGATAGTGCCTTTAAATTAGGTCATATACGCGGAGTCTGTCTATGTACTTCAGCAAGACACGGTGTTCAGGTTTTTGAATATGCTGCAAAATATGCTAAAAAAGTAGTGACTGGCTCGGGGAGTAGTAGCAAAGAGTCTGTGCAAAACTTTGTTAATCAGCTACTAAAAGTAAATATTACCAAATTAGACGAATCCGATGCTCTAGCTTTGAGCTTATGTCATGGTTTTAGTGACCGTGAACAAAGGGGCATCGATTTATCAGGCTTAAGAATATAAGGAGAGGGGCTTATGATAGGACATTTACGTGGCAAGCCAATCATTTTAGAGGAACAAAATGAAATTATCATTGATGTTCGTGGTGTTGGTTACAGCTTACTGTGCTCTGAAAACTCTAAAGGTGATATTGCTGGAAAAGCCAGCGCCTCTTTGTGGGTTCATACTCACGTTCGTGAAGACAGTTTAATTTTATTTGGTTTTTCCACTTTGGCAGAAAAACAACTGTTTTTGTCTCTAATTAAAGTTAATGGCATTGGTCCTAAGTTGGCTATAGGTGTTTTATCAGCTATGCCTTTATCTAAAATTATTCAGCTGATCGATCAAGGTGATGCAAAAGGCTTAATGAAACTTCCTAAAGTTGGTAAGAAAACAGCAGAACAAATTGTTCTTAGCCTCAAAGGAAAGTTAAGTTTTCAGGAAAGCACTAGCCAAGACTTTTCAACAAAAAAAGATATCATCTCGGCACTTGTGAACTTAGGTTTTAGAATGGCAGATGTTGAATTTGCCGTAGAAAAATTAGAAGAAGATGTTTCTGTGCAAGAGGGGGTTCGTGCCGCCCTTGCTGAGTTAAGTCAGTAAATAAGGAGACCCCATGGAGCGAATTATTGAGCCATCTCCCACCCAAGATGGGCAGGAGCCACAATTTGAAAAAAGTTTGCGCCCTAAAGTTTTTGCTGATTTTCCAGGGCAGAGCAATTTAAAAAATAAGTTAAATGTATTTGTTGAAGCCGCTTCTAAGCGAGAAGAGCCTTTAGACCACTGTTTGTTTTGTGGCCCCCCAGGGCTTGGCAAAACAACTCTCTCCCATATTTTAGCTCATGAATTAAAGGTCGACTTTAAATCTTCCTCTGGGCCGGCTTTAAATAAAAAAGGTGACTTGGCGGCGATATTAACAAGTTTAAAGCCAAGGTCTGTTCTATTTATTGATGAAATACATAGACTCACCAAAGATGTCGAAGAGTATTTATACAGTGCCATGGAAGATTTTTATATCGATTTAATCACAGGCGAGGGAATTGGCGCTCGCTCTATGCGTTTTCAGCTGGCCCCATTCACCTTAGTCGGAGCGACCACTCGTGCCGGTTTGTTAAAGCCACCCTTTCGTGATCGCTTTGGTATCATTGAACGCCTTTCTTTTTATGATAGAGACTCCTTAAAGAAAATCTTAATGCGTTCGGCACACCTTTTAAAAATTGAAATGAACGAAGAGGGAGCAGAGGAAATTGCTCGTCGTAGTCGTGGAACTCCTCGAATTGCCAATCGCCTTTTACGTCGTGTGAGAGACTATGCCGAAGTAAAAGGTTCTGGCGTTATTGATTTAGAAATCACAGATTATGCTTTGAATGCTTTAGAGGTTGACCGTTTAGGCTTAGATCAAATGGATCGAAAAATTTTAATGACCATTGGGGAAAAGTTTTCTGGCGGCCCTGTAGGGATAGATACTTTAGCTGCGAGTTTAAGTGAAGAGTCAGGCACTATTGAAGAGGTTTACGAACCTTATTTATTACAAGAAGGTTTTTTGCAAAAAACACCTCGAGGCAGAATTATCTCACAGAGTGCTAGAGATCACTTAGGACTGTAGGGCTAAACGCCATGAGCGAGCTCTTTTAATTTGTAGCTTTCCGGTTGCGATAAAAGTTTTTTTACTAACTTATTCATAACGTCATGTCCGGCTTTGTAAAGTACAATGTGGCCCATGACTGGAAAGCCCATTGTAGCTAGGTCACCAAGAGCGTCTAAAATTTTGTGTCGAACAAACTCATCTTTAAAGCGAAGCCCATTAGGGTTAATGATTTTTTCATCGTCTAAAATAATTGCATTGTCTAAACTTCCGCCTAAAGCCAGACCTTGTTTTTGCAGCATTTCTACATCTTTCATAAAGCCAAAAGTTCGAGCTTTTGAAATTTCATTTTTAAAAGTTATTTCGTCTATATCTACATCAAACTGTTGTAACCCAATGCTTGGGTGTGGAAAGTCAATGGTACAAGATATACGAAGCCCATTATAAGGGGCGATATAAGCATATTTTTCACCTTCTCCGAGTTGAATATGTTCATTGACGTAAGCATAGCGTCGGGGAGTGTCGAGGTCGATAAATCCTGCTTGAAGAATGGCCTGAAGAAAAGGGTCTGCGCTGCCGTCTACAATTGGTACTTCAGGACCGTCCACTTCAATTAGTAAGTTGTCAATTCGGTAAGCTGTCACTGCCGAGAGGCAGTGTTCAACAGTAGAAATATATAAATCACTGCCATGACCGAGGGTCGTGGCCATTTGAGTGGCCTTTACATTTTCTGCTAAGCTTCGAACGTGAGGGCGGCCAGGTAGGTCTGTTCGTACAAAGTGAATTCCAGAAGAGGCGGGGGCTGGGCAAAAAGTCAAAGTGGTTGGTTTGCCAGTGTGTATTCCTACGCCTTTGACTTCTACTTTTTTTCGAAGGGTTCTTTGTAAAAACATAAAAGTTAAAGTCCTTTTTAATGGGTTGCGAAAAAGAAGAGACTGACACTCAGATCAAAACTATGCGCGTTAGAGCTAGGCTACATTTTGAAATTTGAAAATCCAAGGGCAGAAGCAGACATTTGTAAAATACATAGAAAAACCTGTTGTTAAAATCAAACAATTTGCCTGGACAATCCTCAGAACTTTTCATAAAAGTTCAAGAAATTAAGTTTTTACAAGAATGTTGGGGCTTGAGAGGAGATCAAAATGATTATTGGCGTACCAAAAGAAATTAAAATTAGCGAAAGTCGTGTAGGTTTAACTGAAGCGGGTGTCAAACAGCTTGTGGCTGAGGGTCATAAAGTTTTTGTTCAAGAGTCAGCAGGTTTAGGCTGCCAAATTTCTGATCAGGATTACATAAAGGCCGGGGCCGAGATGTTACCAACAGCCAAAGACATATACTCAAAATCAGATATGATTATAAAAGTGAAAGAGCCTCTTCCTGATGAATATGATTTAATGAAAGAAAATCAAATTCTTTACACTTATCTACACCTTGCTGCTGAGCCAAAGCTAACGAAAGTTTTATGTGAAAGAAAAGTGAAAGCCATTGCTTATGAAACCATTCAGGCACCAGATGGAAGTCTTCCCCTTTTAACACCGATGAGTGAAGTCGCTGGTCGAATGGCCACGCAAGTTGGAGCTTTTTATTTGCAAAAAGATAAAGGCGGAAAAGGAATACTTTTGGGCGGAGTAACGGGGGTTCATAAAGCTAAAGTGGCCGTTATAGGCGGTGGAATTGTTGGTGTTAATGCCGCAAAAATGGCCGTCGGTTTAGGTGCTGACGTCACCATCTTAGATGTTAACCGAGCGCGATTAGAATACCTAGATCATATTTTTTCAGGACAAATTAAAACCCTTTACTCAAACTCACAAAATATTGAAGAGCAAGTGGCTCAATCCGACCTGCTAGTAGGGGCCGTACTTTTGACAGGACAAAAAGCACCAACGCTTGTTTCTGAAAAAATGATTCGTAGTATGTCAAAAGGAAGTGTTGTGGTGGATGTGGCCGTTGATCAAGGTGGTTGTATTGAAACCTGTAAACCAACAAGCCATAAAGAGCCAACCTTTGATATTGATGGCGTTATTCATTATTGTGTTCCGAATATGCCAGGGGTTGTGGCGAGAACTTCTACTTACGCTTTAACAAATGCCACATTTAAATATGGCTCTATGATTGCCGCCATGGGTATAGAAGAGGCCATTTCAAAATACCCAAGCTTATACAAAGGCTTAAATGTATATGGTGGTTATGTTGCTTACGAACCTGTAGCAAGGGATCTAGATATGGAGTACAAGCCTTTTCAAGTTTAAATTTTAAATAACTGATTACAGTTCAAAAATGATATGACCCCAGTTGTTTGTGGAAAGCACTGGGGTTTTGTTTTTATAAAGCCTAATTTTAACCAGACCATGAGGGTGCCCATAGCGAGATTTTCTTGCCGAAGCTATGGCTATTTTTAGATTTGGCAATCGATCAAGAAGTTCTTGAGATGTGCTTGTGTTACTTCCGTGGTGTCCCAATATATAAAAATTCACAGAACTTAAAAGAGGGTGCTGGCTCCAAATTTTTTCGTTTTTCTTTTCACTATCTCCTGAAATAAGAATAGTTTTATTCACGAGGTAAACCTTGCTGTTTTGATTTGAACTGAGGCTTGGGTTTGATTTTGGGTTGTACAGTGTTTTAACCACCTCTGGGTGAGACGCAATTATTCGTAAATATTTTTTGGGTAACTTCCACTTCTTTAATGCTTTTTTTGGAGGGTTCACTAAATACGATGGTTGAATTTTTTTGATGATCTTAGGTAAAAAATTAATATGATCACGGTCGGCATGAGTGAAGTAAAAAAAATTTTTATGTCCAGAGCAGGCGTTTCTAATTTTTTTTATAAAAAAGTATTCTCCTCCGGTGTCAAAGTGAAAGCATAGGTTGTGCTTTTGATAGGTGATCCATTGCCCTTGTCCAACATCCCAGACAATGAGCCTATGATGAGGGTCTTGGCTTATTTTTTGTGGCGATATAATAAAGAGACCTTCAAATATGAGTAAGGTGTACAAAAATTTTAATGACATTGTGGCTTCTTCTTTTGGTGAAAAATAAGAATTAAATTTAACAATAAAACATAAACCCAAATAAAAATAACAGGGAGGTTATTGCTTTCCGTATTATATTTGGGCAGTGAATCATTGATGTGTGTCGCTAAAAAATAGAAGGCATCATAAAAAAATTTAAGAACAGGATTGAAAAAGGGAACTAAAAAACAAAGAACATTTATTGGAAGTAAAACAAATGAGGTTATGCTTGCTAAGAAAAAACCACTCACTGCGCTTAAGGGGTGAGGGACATAAAAATAGAGCAACAAAGGGTAAAGAGCTATAAATAGTAAAAACACTTTGGTGGTTTGACTTTTTTGGCACAAGCAAAGAGCAGCCACCCAGCTTAACCCTAAAGATAGGCCTTGAAAATAATATGGGTTTACAATTAAACAACAAATACCAGAGATAAAAATTCTTTGTTCTTTGCCCCAGTTAAGTTTATGAACGCAAACGGCGTGTTCGAATAAATAATCAACACTGGCTCTTACCAATGGAGCCGAGAACAGGCAAACTGTCGAGTACAAAGCTAAAAATAAAGACTGAATAGTGAATAGCCAACGTGTGGGGAAAAAGAGTGCAATGACTCTACGATAAAATTGAATATGAGCGCCCGAAACAACAAACATATGTAAAACGCCAATGTGAGAAAGTAGGTTTTTTACTTTTGGTTGAGAAATTTTTTGACCACAAATTAGAGCTTTTATTTCAGTTTTATAGAATAAATTTTTGTCGGCCACTTTTAAACACAAAGAATGAAGAGAGTGAGAAGGTTTTAAAAAATAATTTGTTAAATTTTTCTTCAAGCCGAGTTGAACTACACAAATTAGAATTAAAATTTTGAAAGTCATATGGCAGCTATCAATGCATAAGAGAAGCTCACAAGGCTAATGATACATAAGCCTAGATAACTCCAGGAATGTTCGTAACTGGGGCATAGAACGAATATATGAAGATCAAAAAATAGGCCGAGGCCTGTATTTAAGAAAATTTAATAATTCGAAGAATTTTTCCTATAAAAAGTTCAAAGTTTATTAATAACAAGGGCTTAATAATGATTAAAAAGTGATCAATGAGCTGGAAAGCAAGCCTGGACTTTAGTTGGATGTATTGGCTAGACGGTAGTCCACATTGGCTGTGGATAACTCAGTGTATGAGAAGCTATTTAGCTGCCAAAGGCCTTTTATATAGGGATTTTGAATTTATTATCAGGTAAAATTTAGTCACCACGAAATTATGCTGTGCACAATTTTCCAAGGCGGGTGAATTTATTAGCCTGACTTTGCAAAGTTCAAAAAGTTAGATAACCTATTAATAGAGAGTAAAAAAAAGGAGATAGCTTTGTTTCAATGGATCAGTTTAGTTTTAAGTGGATTATTTCTTGTTGGGTGTGCTAACTCTGGAAACTCTGAGCAACAATTAACTCATAGAAAAATGAGAGCCTTGAGTTCACAGCTAAAAGTGAAAGAACGGCAGGTTGAAAGTTTAAAGGCCAAAAATGAAATTTTACAAGGCTTAAAGAAAAGAAAAAGCCTCGCACAAAGAGCTCGTGTAGACCTTTCTAAAATGTCTGAAAAACAAGCTTACACAGAGTTACTTAAAATTTATAAAAAAAATGATGAAAATAGTTTAAGAATAAGCGCAAAGTCTTTCATCAAAAAGTATCCGAAGAGTAAGTTTAACGACAACATTTACTATATGATGGGTTCTTTGAAACTGAAAGGAAAAGACTATGTTAAATCGATTAAATACTTTGATAAAGTAGAAAAGAGCTATGCCCGCCAAGATAAAGCCCCTTATGCTATTTATGCCAAAGGCTTAGTTTACAAAAAGTTAGGGCTTCACAAGCAAGCAAAACTGTCCTTTGAAAAAGTAGTGTCTAAGTACTCAAAGTCTGGTGTGGCTGACAAAGCCATTCAAGAGCTCAAAGGAATTGTAAAGTAAAGACTTTCCTTCATTGGAAACTTAAAAAATTGAAGTGATTAAAATTGAACAAGGATGTTCTACGGCATGATTATAGCAACAAGATGTTTCGTCTTTTTAATATTCATATTTTCTCTTAACTCTATTCAAATCAAAAATATAAAAAGTGGCTTTGCCTTGAACCAATCTTGGGCACAAGAGTATGAGGTTGAAGACTTTGAAGGTGATGAGGACTTTGAGGAAGACGCCGGAGATTTTGAAAGTGCTGATGAAGACTTTGAAAGTGCTCAGGACGATGAGGAAAGTTCTGAAGATTTTGCCAGTGCCGAAGAGGGCGAGGGCGACGACGATGATTTTGGTAGTTTTTCTGATGAAGATAATGTGACCAACACATCAGAAGAAAATGGTTTTGAAGAAAATGTCGCCAGTGAAGATGACTTTGATGGTGAAGGTGACTTTGAGGCTGAGTTTAATGAAGATGTCGCCGGCGATTCATCAGACGATGATAACTTTGATGCCTTTGACGAAGAGAGTGATCAGGTTGTTAGTGAAGGTGAAAGCGACTTGGATGCTGTTATTGAACCTGAACCAGAGACTCCATCTGAGGTGGTAGAAAGTGTTGAGCCTTACGTACCGCCAGGTACAGTTGCTTTGGATGTAGTGAGTTCAGATAACTACGATAGAGATTATGAAAACCGTTTGTTTAAAATTTATGAAGATTTTTATAAATACCCTGTAGCAGAAAGTGAGTGGAGAAGTTTAACCGGTGATCGTAAAAGTGAAGTTTATGAAGTGCAAAAAGCCGACACCCTTTGGGATATAAGCACCACTTTTTTTGGCGACGGTCATTATTGGCCCAAAATTTGGTCTGTGAATAGTAAAATTACCAACCCTCATAGAATCAGTGAAGGTTACTCCATACTATTTAATTTGGGAGATTTAAACTCACCTCCATCCTTTACTGTGAGCGACTCTTCTCAAAGCTCTGCCTCGGGAACTCTTCTCGCTCAAGATGGAAAATCGTCTTCTGATGTGGATGGTATAAATGAAAATTTAGTGGCCAGTAACGAGCCAGTCAAAATACCACCCACGCGCTTAAATATTCAGCCGGTGATTAAGAGCTTACCTGGAAGTTTACCTGCATGGGGATATTATGGGGATGGAAAAAATGGGTCGTTTGATTCTGAAGCAAGAAACGGAGAAAGCCTTCGTCCTTTAGAAGTGACGGTTTCGTCTTTTGTTAGAGATAAGAAAATGCTTGGAGTTGGAAAAATCATTGAAGCCGAGGCTGGGGAAAAACTTGCGACCACCGGACAATATGTTTATGTCGAGTTAAAGTCGTCTTCTTCTGAAGGAACATTCTTAGTCGTAAGTGATGAGGGGGTGCAAAAGCCTAAATTAGAGGGAGTTGCTGTAAAGGGCCCTTTTGGTCATGTTTATAAAGTTCAAGGTGTTGTTCAGTTGCGCTCTGAAATCTCTGACAAAAAGTACGCTCAGAGAAAAGATGGTGTCAGACTTTATAGAGCCTATGTAGAGTCAGCTTTTGACCCCTTACAAAAGGGCGGACTTTTATTAAATCAAGATTTACAGAAAGTGACTTCTCAGTCGACTCAAGATTTTAATTTTACTTCGGCTCAAATTACAGGAGGCTCTGGTACAAAAAAAGCAAGAGTGCTGGGGCAAGGAATGTTTGCCTTTATTAATAAAGGAAGTGTTGATGGTTTTGTGGAAGGGGATTCTGTGGCTATTATTGCCAATAGAAAATTACGAAGAGCTCAAACAAAACTCTTAAGTAAAATCTCTAAAGTGGGAACTGGTAAAATCGTTGACGTTTCTGAGCATGTGGCCACTTTACTTATTACGGATTCTGTTGGAGTCGTCATGGTAGGAGATTATTTAGGTGAGCCCCAATTAGGACTAGGTTCAGTATCAAATCAAAAAAATGGTGATGATCAAAGCAGTGAGTCTGAGTTTGGTGATTTTGATAGCTTCAGCGACCAACTCAAAGCTGAGGACCCCATTTCATCTGATGAAAATGGGAATTGGACCGATGAAGTGGGGTCATCTGATGATGACTTTAATTTTGACGATAAGTCTTCTGCAGAACTAGATGAAGACATTGACTTTGACGATGAAAACGACTTTTCAGAAGGTGATATAGATTCGGAGCAGTTCTAAACTTCCGAGCTTTGAACACCTTCAAGTCTGAAGGGCCTTACCGGTGTCTAAATTAAAGGCGAGCCTATTGCACAGTCTTTTGGCATGGATACTTTATTGCAATACATTTCTATTTTAAACTGGATTGAGCCTCGGTTTACTCTTTCTGAGCTAAGACATTTAAAGTTTGATAACATTCGTTTTTCTGACAAAAAATTAAAAAAGCTATTTCTAAAACCTGAGAGTTTAACAGATCTTTATCGACTGTGTGACGATATTGAATCCTCTTTAAAAAGGGGAGTGAATTTACTTTGTTGTTTGGACCCAAGCTTTCCTTTAGCTCTTACACAAAATATTAAACACCCTTGCCCTATAATGTTAAGAGGACGTTTGAATTTTCAAGCCATCAACTTAAGTGTTGTTGGTAGTCGCAAGCCGAATCGTAACTCATTGGATTGGTTAGAGGGGCCCTTTCTTCAAAGCTTAAAATTTATGAAAAAAAATGGAAAAGATATAAATATTATGAGTGGAGGGGCTTATGGCATAGATCAAAAGGCTCATCAGATGTCGTTACTATCAGGTGTCACCACCACTTGTTTTTTACCTAGCGGCATAAACCAGTGTTACCCGCATAATCTCGAGCCTATGTTACATCAAATTGAAGAAGAAGGTGGCTGTGTTTTAACTCCCTTTCCTCCCAATTATCCTTTATTTAAATCGAACTTTTTTTACCGCAATCGAATCTTAGTTTTATTGTCAGACATTGTATTTGTTGTTGAAGCAAGACGAAGAAGTGGCACGATGATGACCTCCAACTTGGCAGCAAAATATGGTCGAACAATTATTGCTTTACCACAGCCTCCTCATACCTCTTGTATGGGAGGGTTAGATTTAATTGATTCTGGGGCTCCCATGGTGAGGTCAAAAGAAGATATGGTTTTTCAAGTTGAACACAGCCAAAATTTTCGACAAGGTCAGCACCCAGGTATTCTAGGTTTTTAAATTCGGGAAGATTTTCTAAATAAATAAAGGCCGGCGAATAAATAAAGAACATTGGCAAACCATAGCGAAACTAGTACTGGAATTTTACCAGACTTGGCAAGACTTTCAGAGCTTACAAATAAGAGCCAATAAATAACAATCAAAGCCACACAATTAACAAAACCATTAGACTTAGACTGGCGTTTTTGGGCGAGAGTTGCAATGCCAAAACCAATAAATGAAAATAAAATACTGGCTAAGCTTAAAGCCCATCTTTTATGAAACTCAATTTGAGCTCGAATAAATTTTTTACTTCCTTTTTTTACAGTACTGAGAAGGCTTTTGATTTGAGCAATATCCATAAGCATAGGTGTGCTTTTTATGGAGCCAGTTTTGATGGGGTCGTAAATGTTGATAAGGTTTTCGCTGAAAGAAAGCTTTGTGTGAGAGTCTTCGTTAGTTTTATAGACGCTACCGTCGGTGAGTTTTAAAAAGCCGTAAGCTCCTTTGTTATCTTTTTTAGTTTTTAAGTGACCTTTGTGGGCCATGATCGCGACAGGGTTTTTTTCGTCGAGTTCATTAAATATAAACAGGCGCTCAAGCTCAGTTTTATTTTTATCAATAGAGTCAACGTAAACCATAACCCCTTTAATATCTGTAGAAAAAACACCAGCTTTTAAGTTAAATTTAATTTTTGATTGTGCCAATTCACTAAAAATACCCGCTAGTTTTTTTTGTCCCCAAGGTGCAATGTAAAAAGAGAGCTGAGCCGATAGAAAACTGCAGCCTAATGATAAAATAAAAGCCGGTAAAAAAAGTTGTCGTGTACTAATGCCCAAAGAGCGAAAGGCAATGAGTTCTGATTCCATATTTAGTCGAGAATAAGTCACTAAAAGAGAAAATAAAAAACTCATAGGAATAATAATAGGGAGAAAGCTTAAAGATATACAGCCAATGATCTTGAGAAGGCTAAGAGTATCGGCACCAAAACCAATGATGTCTTCAGATAAGGAAAAGGACTGAATCATTATAATCAAAAATAAAAAGATGATCATACCAAAAAAGAGGTTGGTCACGAGATCTATTAGCAAATAGGAAAAAGCTTTTTTGGAAGGAAACATAGTCTCAGCCTAGCATAAACAATATTCTCTGGACTACTCGTAATTTTATTAATTTGGAGTGCGGCTCAAGCCCAGGCTCAAAGGACTTAAGCCTGAAAATTGCCCCCCAAAAGTAGAGGGGCGAGGAGCAAAAATAGACTCCTTTATGATTCCTCGGTAAACTACAAGGCATGTTTAAAGTTCTTTTGTACCTCGATAATTATGAAAAGCTAGTGGATACCGTCACCCATATGAAAAAATTGGGAATTGATGTCGACAGCCATCAGCACCCTTTACAGGTTGTGAGTCAGGCTATTGATTTTAATACAGATTTTGTAATTCTTCAGGCTTATCCTGACTCAGAAGCCATGTATAATTTGGCCGGTAAGCTGAATCATTTGGCAAAAGCTCCCTCCGTGATTCTTTTAAAAAAAGAAGGACAAAAAATTGATTCAGCCCAAGTCATGAAAAACAAAATCAACCGTGTTTTTTCGGAGAGTTTCGAAATTTACGATTTATTGAGTTATTTGCTCGAAACAAGAGGTTTTAATCCTCAGGAAGTTTTAAACAAATATCTTCGTGATGAAGGAGGGGCTTCTCAAGCAAAAAAGCCAAAATCTGTTTCTTTGTTAGGGGAAAAGTTTAAAAGTCGCGATTATAAAGACAGCCTTAAGGGCTTTGACCCAGGAGACTGTGAGCCCGCTTTTGACTCGCAAAAAGTAGGAAAATTTAAAAAAGAGCTATCCCAACAAAAACAAAGTTCGGAAAAAACAGCCAGAGATCAGTTTTTAGAAGCCTTGCTTAAAAATCAGGCGGGCTAAACCTCAGGCTATCTTAAGATAGCTCTATTCTATTTGCTAAATTCTAAAAATACTCCTATTCTCATTGGGAAGGGTGATCTTGCTGTTGTAAAGCGAATTTGTCTTGATAAGTCCAAGTCATAGCTTTAAATAGAAAGTTACTTATTGTCTAATTTTTATAAAAAGGGAGTAAACCATGGCAACTCAACCAGTCAGTGATAATAATTTTGAGTCAGAAGTTCTTAAGTCAGATAAACCAGTGCTCGTTGATTTTTGGGCCGAGTGGTGCGGACCTTGTCGTGCCTTGGGACCAAAACTAGAAGAGCTAAGTGAAGAAATGAGTGGAGTAAAAATTGTAAAAGTAAATGTAGATGAAAGCCCTGAAGCTCCTGCCAAATATGGAGTGCGTGGTATTCCTACCATGATTCTTTTTAAGGGTGGTGAGCAGGTCGATCAAGTGGTGGGCAATCAGCCTGTAGAAAATATTAAAGCTATTTTAGAAAAACATATGTAAATTTTTGAAGCCGTCTTTGTTTCTGTTGGCCTTAGACGGTTTTATTCAAGGCCCCAGAAAAATTCCTTTTTTTTGTACAGTGTTAAAGATTTGTCGTCTCTAAATGAGACAGTTGTTAACAAAAAGTACACAAATTGCCGATAATTGTTACACTGAAGTTCGGGAATTTATGGGGGAATAAATGTTTCAAGATAAAAAAAGTCTTATCATATCATCTATATTATTGTGTGTTTTTTTGGTGGGTGTTGGTTTTCAAAACTGTGCTCAACCTTTAGACCCAGACTTAGTGAGTTCCAACAATAACAATAATAATAGCGACAACTCAGGCTCTATTTCACAGCCTTCGACGGGAACATCCAATTCCAGTTTAGATTTCACTGTGAGTGTTTTTCCTTCTGAGGCAACCACTTCTGACTCCATTCGAGTGGCCGTTGACCCTACTGGAGGAACAGGAAACTACACCTATTCTCTAAAAAAAGGCACACAAGAAATTTCTACTTTTAGTGCCTATTTGATTCCTCCTTCTCTATCTTCGGATGTATTTACTATGACAGTTTCTGATGGAAAAGATTCCATCACCAAAACTATTCCTGTGACTATTCGTGATGTGTTAAATGACGGTTCAGGTGGAGGAGGAACTGGCTCTGGTGGAATATACCTTCAAAATATAGGTGAAAACCTAGAGATGAACAGAACTTTTCAAGACGGAGGTAAGAGTATACTTTATGTTGCCCAAAGAGATACGGTGAGAACAAGTTCGAGCATTCCACATATAAATATTCATTGGGAAAAAAAGGCTGTTCTAGGAAGTAGCTGGTCTTATCATAAATCCGGACCAGACTTAAACATCACTGCCTCTCATAGCCCTTATAATGTGACTTACCGAGCTGTCGGTGTGAACTCTTTAGATAACAACCATAAAGGCTATGGACCTAATGTTAATGTAGTGACTAAAAAATATATTCAAACTTATGGTCAAAGACCATCCAATAATATCAACTTAACCAATAGTACGGCAGCAAATTACACCTGTGATTTTCCTTATGTAGTGAGTGGAATTGTCACAGGGTATATAAAAACAGTCACTGATAGTAAGGGGCAATGTATATCAGGTGAAAGTAATGATTGTAATAGGTATGCCCCAAGGCGAGTTTACGGCGTCAAGCAATTGGTGTGTTCTTTGGTTCAGGAACAAGCAAATGCCAATATAACTTGGCTTAATTTGTCTGAAGTGGGGGTTATTATTTCTAACGGAGGCTATGGAACTGCCCATTGTAACCCTTTAACCTCAGATGTTAAAACTAAACTCCTAGAAGGAATCTCTCTAAGAGATAAAAATGTGTCTAGGCGAATTGATGCTGTTTGTGCAAAGCCCGCTCTAGCTTCTAATAAAGTGATTCTCGAGGAAGGGGCAAGAATACCAATCACTTATGGCGACGCCGATAAAACTTTTGAATGCCCAAATTATCGATATATGACCCAAATTGATCTTGGTAATAGAGACTCTTGGTTTGTTTGTGGGCGTATTCAATAGGCATTTTTTTAACTAAGCCCATTTAAACAAAGCATTTTTTTTAGAAAAAAAGAATGCTTTGTAACAACGTTAGTTCAACTAAAACAAATATTTATTGTAAGACACTGAGGAAATAATTCCTAAGCCTAACATAACTGTCAAAAGGCTTGAGCCCCCATAAGAAAGTAAAGGTAAGGGCATTCCTACAATGGGTAGAATGCCTGTGACCATTCCTACATTAATAAATGTGTGAAAAAAGATAAAAGAAAGTATTCCTATGGTGACTAAAGCTCCAAATTTATCACGAGCTTCATAGCTAATACGTAATGAAGTAAAAAATAAAATACAAAATAAACCCAAAGTAAAAACGCTACCGATAAAGCCATGTTCTTCACTGAGAACACTGTATATAAAATCGGAATGTCTTTCAGGAATAAACTCTAGCTGAGATTGAGTGCCTTTCCGAAAGCCTTTGCCTAAAAGTCGACCGCTACCAACGGCCACTTTGGACTGAATGCTGTTGTAGCCACGACCTCGAGGGTCTCGTCCAGGGTTTAAAAAAATCATTACCCGATCTTGTTGGTATTTTTTTAAGCCAAAGTTCCAAACTAGGGGAGTGGCTAAAACACCTCCAAGCAATAAAACAATAATAATACTCCACTTTACTTTAATAAATAAAACCATGCTGACGGCAATGCCAATAATTAAAAGAGAAGTTCCCAGGTCGGGCTGACGAACGGTTAAGATAAAAGGAATAAGGGTGATAACTCCTGGCCATAGGAGGTCTTTAACTCCCATGCCATTTGGGTAAGATTTTTCACTAAAAATTTTAGCCAGCACTAAAGCCACAGATATTTTAGCGGTTTCAGAAGGTTGCCAACGAAAAAAACCTAAATCAAGCCAACGTTGTGCCCCCAGTACTGTCTTGCCCACAAGCATGACCATAATAAGAGCAATAATATTAAAACCGTAAAAGGCATAAGCCAGTCGCTTAAAGAGGTCGTAATCAATAAAAGTGACAATAAGAAACAAAATCCAGCCAGCCGACATCCAAATAAGCTGAAGCCAGAACAAGCGGGTGTTATGACCTAAGCTGACGCCATGAGTGGCACTAAACAAATTAATTAAACCAATAAAAAGTAAAGCAAAGATGATAAAGGCAAACTTAAAATTAAAGCGAGAAAATCGTTTTGAATTTTGTAAGGAAGAGTAGTTTTGCATAGTTTAGGTTCCTCCCTTTTTTTTGCCTTGAGACTTTGCAAAAAGGTCTGGTCGGTACTTTTTAAGGTAAGCATTGACAATATCTTTAAAGGTGCCAGCACCACCAAGAGCTCCCGAACAACTATGCTCGGCTAAAACGGCAATAGTGATTTCAGGATTTTTGTAAGGGGCGTAGCCTACAAACCAACCATGGTGTCGAAATTTATAAGGGCGTTCTTTACATTTTTTGTAAATATTTTTGGAGGAAAATTTTCGAACTTGCGTCGTTCCTGTTTTTCCAGCCATTTCGACCCCTTTAATTTTATACCATTTGGCCGTGCCATGATCGCCTTGAAAAACATTTTTCATGCCCTTTTGAACGGTCTTAAAGTATTCTTTTTTTATATAGGCGCCTGACTCCTCATCGGGAACAGTGATATCTCTAATAATTTTCGGTTCAAATTCAGAAATCACTTGGTCATTTTGATCAATCACCTTTTTTACAATAAAAGGTTGGTATACAACTCCATTCTGAGCGATGGCATTATAAGCTTTGGCCATTTGCAAAGCCGTCGTTAAAACATAGCCTTGCCCGATAGCGTTGACAACGGTTTCACCAGGAGTCCAAATTTCTCCTAAAGCTTTTTTCTTCCAGGCTTTAGAAGGGATAAGCCCTGACACTTCGTAACCAATATTTAAGTCGGTTTTAACACCTAAATCAAAAAGTTTGGCATAACGATGAATGCGATCAATACCAAGAGTGTGGCCGGCTTTATAGAAAAACACATTGCTGGAGCGTTCAATGGCTTCAGTAATATTTATATGACCGTGCCCTTCACGATGTGAGTCATGATAGGTGCCGCGCCCAAGAGTGTAACTTCCCGGTGAGTAAACCTTGGTCCATGGGTTTACAATTTTTTCTTGAAGTGCAGCTAAGGCCACAATGGGTTTAAAAGTAGAGCCCGGCGAATAATGATCTTGCACGACTTTGTTAACCAAAGGTTTTTTGGGATCATTAACCAACTGGCTCCAAAGTTTTGAGGATATTCCCGTTGAAAAATTATTAGCATCATAAGAGGGAGTGCTCACCCAAGCTAAAATTTCACCATTACTTTTCATAACAACTATACTGCCAACGCGATCCCCAACGTAGTCATCACGGCTAAAAGCTTTGAGGGCAGCTTCTTGAATATCTTTATCAATAGTTAAAACAAGAGACTTTCCAGGTATGGCTGGCTTGGGCTCAATGTTTAAAAACTTCGAATTGGTTTTATAAGTTTTTCGGCCCTTGGCATCAACTTCAATAAAGTCGGCGCCGTTGAGTCCTTTGAGAGTGGTTTCCCAGGTTAACTCAATACCGGCTTTACCAATAATATCTCCAGGTTCAAATAGAATATTTTTATGCTTTTTTTTAAATTTTTTTATTTCTTTTTTTGAGATTTGTCTGACAAAACCAAATAACTGAGCACCGTTTTCAGAGAGCTTATAGCTGCGGACAATGGTTTCTTGAATATCTAGCCCAGGATAATCGATGCGAAGGCGTTTAAGGCGAAACACTTCTTCCATATTTAAATTCTTTTTTATACTCACTGGTAAAAAGGGGCCGTTTCGGCGTCGGCTTTGATTGACTTTTTTTACAATGTCTTTGGGTTCAAGTTTAATGATGGGGTGTATGGCCTCGGCAAGTTCTTGAAGGTTCGTTGTGTACTGGGGTGAGATAGTGGCCATAAACCCGGGCAAGTTATCGACAATCACACGGTTTTCGCGGTCGAGAATGAGCCCACGGGGAGAAGCCGTGGTTGTTTTCTTTAAGCTGTTTTTGTCCGAAAAGTTTTTGAGCTCCTCACCTGAAATAATTTGTAAGTGCCAAAGCCTAGCAAATAATAAACCCATTGCTAAAGTTACAACGACATAAAAAAACAAATATCTTCGAGAGAACTCTTTGGTTTCTGTTTGACTGTTGCTGACGTATTGGCTCATTGAGCAGAACCTCCCACTTCGGTGGGCCAAGCTTTAGCCGTGACTTTATCTAGCCACATATAAAATTGAAATAGAGCCACGGAAATTAAAGCTGTAATGAGAGAGCTGATCAGCCATGAGAAAAATTCAAAACGATGAATAGGGTTAGTTTCAAAAAATTGAGAAGCCAAATAGTGAGCAAGAGGAAATAAAAGATTGGTTAGTAAAGTGAGAAGAGCTAAAAAACTGGGGTTTGTAACCATAAACCTTGATTTAAAAGTAAGAAGACTCAGCATACAAAGGCTGTTGCAAAGAAGAAGTAGGCCCAAAGGCATATTTAAAAAAACAGAGGCCACAAAACTTGTAAGATAGGTGAGTAAAATTGTTTCGCCTAAGCTTCGGTAAAAGGCGCCATAAACAAGAAAGGTAATCCATAAAGAGGGGGCCGGTGACTGAGAAAAAAATTGAAGCCATATAGAGCTTTGAAAAGACATCAAAAGTAATAAGACGAAGTAAAAAAGTAGGGTGTGACCCATAAAAAGAGTTAACTTCTTCATTGCTTGGGGGAGGATTCCTGATTGAGATTGTCTTTAAGTGGAGAGCTTTCACCGCTTGAGGGTGAGTCACTTTCGCTATTGTTGGGCTGGGCATCTGTTAGGGGGAGGGCGGTCTCCATTTCATCTGGTTTAGGTTCAAAACTTTCATTTTGAGGGTTTAAAATAATAAAAAGTTCTTCCGTTTTGTAAGGGTCAATGGCTGGTTTCACCAGAATTTCTTTGTTAATTTTTTGCGGCCCATCTTTTACGCTGATAACTTGTCCGACAGGAAAGCCCTTAGGGAAGACTTTTTGAAGACCACTGGTAACGATGAGGTCTCCGATAAGAACATCGGTGCTGCTATCGATATGACTCAGGTGACCGAGGTGCTTAGAGTAGCCCTCTAAAATACCTCGAGATCTTGATCTTTGAATTAACGCATCCACCACCATATAGCGATCGGTGATCAATAAGATTTTGGACGTTTTAGGGAGGCTTTCAATCACATAACCAACCACACCACCGGGAGTGATAGCGGCCATATTTTTTTGGATACCATGTTCGTAGCCCTTATCGATCACTAGGGCACTGTGGTCGGGTAAAGTACCACTGGCGATCACTTTTGCCGCTAAAAGATCCATATTGGAGTTTTTTTGAAAGTCTAAAAGTGAGTTAAGGCGTTGGTTTTCGAGTTTAAGCTCAGTTAACGCTCCAAGTTGTGCTCGAAGTTCATCATTTTTTTCCTCTAAAAGACGATTCTTCTTTTTTATTCCTACGAGGTTTAAATATGTTCTGGTTGTTCCTCGCACCCCAGAGCTGAGAGTAAAATAAGAACGCTGGATACCTTGGCTAATTAAAGAAAAGGGGGCTAGTGCCCAATGTGTATCGTGACTATCGTGCGTTATGTTCGCGGATATAACGGGTAAGCCTACGAGAAAAAAAAGAATCAAGGCTTTTTTATAATCAAAATTTAAAACAGACAAGTTGTCCTCGCAAGCGGTGTCAAAAAATACGTCTTAGTTCCTGGTGGAGCTGAATATGAGGTCCCTTATATTAATGAGATTTTAAACTTTATCAATAAAAACTCCTTGAAAAAAAAACTAAAAATAGAGAGGGTATAATTTCAACCTAAGTGTTTAAATTGGAGTTAAAATGTTAGATAAAGTGCGTAAGCCAACGAAAACCCGATCATTTAAAAAGTACTTTTATGTCTTTTTGTTCGCCATTATTATTTCTACATTTATTTTCATGGGCTCAGGCTCAGGCCCTTTAGGTGGAGGAGCCGCTGGTGGGGTCGCTGCCGTTGTTAATGACAAAATTATCACTTATAAAGAATTTTCAAGAGCCTATAGAAATCAAGAGCAGAATATTCTCGATCAGGCAAAAAACCTCCCTGATGCCTTGCGTAAGCAATACACTCGTGGTTTGGCTCAGAGAGTTTTAGAGCAGATGGTGCAATTAGAATTAGCTAAACAATTGGCTGTGAAGTCGGGCATTTCAGTTTCTAGCGCCGAAATTAGAGACCAGATCTCTTCTATGCCTACGTTTCAAGAAAATGGCCGCTTTCAGACTTCAAGGTATCAGCAGCTTTTGACAGCTAATAAAATTAGCACGGCAGAGTTTGAAGACAGCATACGTGGAAGCATAGCCTTTGATCGCTTCAGAAAGGTGTTTGCCGACTCTTTAAAAGTAACCTCTGAAGATGTTGAGTTAGAAAACTATGCTAAATCTCAAAAATTAAATGTCGACTTCTTAGAGGTTTCTCGACAGGCTTTAAAAAAAGCGATTCAAGTGTCTGCTAGTGAGCAGAACGAATTTGCTGGCAAAAATGCTGAAGAGATAAAGCAGTATTATGATAGCAATTCCGCCGAGTTTACATCAAAAGATAAAGTAAAAGTTAGTCATATCTTAATCAAAACAAAGTCTCAAAGTGAGGCTGATTACAAAGAGGCTCTTGATAAAACCTTGAAGGTTAGGTCTGAAATCACTGAGACTAACTTTGCTGAAATGGCTAAAAAATACAGTGAAGACACAGGCAGTAAGGTCAAAGGAGGAGACCTTGGTGAGGTCGATGAAGACGTAAGCTTTGTTCCTCCGTTTAAAGAAGCTGTTTTTTCCCTACCTGTAGGTAAATTATCTGACCCGGTTAAAACAAACTTTGGTTATCATATTATCAAGGTTATGGATAAAAAGTCGGGGGGCACAGAGCCATTGGACAAGGTTAAAGGTCAAATTGCTAAAAAGCTGATTATTAATAAAAAAGTAGAAAAAGACCTAGCCAGCCTTTCTTCTAAAGAAGAAGGCTTTAATAATACTGCTCTTGAAGATGTGAAAAAAAGATACGGGCTAAAGTGGCAAAACACAGGAGCTTTCAGTGTTGAGCAGTCGGCCATTCCTAAGCTTGGGTCCACCGAGAAGTTTTGGCAAACCCTTTCAGATTTAAAAGTGAATGAGTCTAAAATGGTAGAAACAGATGGCAAGTACTATATTGTTAAGCTTAAAGAGATGAATTTTGAAAAAGTGGCCTCAGCTGATAGCAAGAGTGATCAGGGCCTTATGGAACGACTTTCTCAGTACCGCTCTGGCGATGCGGTTCAATCTTGGGTCGATAATAAATCTAAATCAGCAAGAATTAAAAGAAATATTGATCCTAGCCGTTACCAGTAATTCTATTATTAATTCTATACTCACTACTACAAAGGCCTCTTAACTTTTAGAGGCTTTTTTTTTTGGTCTTTGGCCTGTTTTTTTTTGAGACAATAGCTCTCTAAAATTTGTTCATAATTAATTAAAAGCACTATGAGCCCGCCTTGTCAGTGGTTGTCTTTTTTTGATCCATTTTTGATAAAAAGTTTGTCGACTTTAGGCTTAAGTTTTTAGACCTAGGTCCGATAAAACCTTGTATCTAAAAAAGGTTTTGTTTGTGATCAGAAAAGTTATTTTATTGTACGTGGTTTCGCTCTTGTGCTCCCCCTATATATGGGCCTTGGATTATGTGCCTGGAGAGGTGATTGTGAAGATGCACAATCATGTCGATGCACAGTCGGCGCAAGGTTTTCTAAACAAAGCTTCTGAAGAAAATGGTATGCAGCTTAAGCAAGCCTTTACCGGCATGAAGGTTTATCATTACAAAATAAATGAACAAGATTCTGTAGAGAATGCCATCAGTGAACTACAGTCGGACCCAAATGTAAAGTTTGTTGAGCCCAACTATATTGTGAATAAAGCCACCATTGAAGGAAACAGTATTCAACCTGTTTCAAAAAGTGAAGTCTTTCAATATAAAAAAAATGATGTCAATGCCAACGCCCTCTCTCAAGTGGGTGTCCCCGTAAGAGCTCAAGGGCAACCGTCCTTAAATAACACTCATCAAAAAGTTTCAGCATTTTCTTCGGGCAAACCCATTGTTGCGGTGATTGATACCGGCCTTGACATAAATCACGATGTTTTTGTTGATAGTAATGCCTTGTGGTCTAACTCTGGAGAAATTGCTGGAAATGGAGTCGATGATGATGGCAACGGTTATATAGATGATGTCAACGGTTGGAACTTTGTTGTGAATAATGGCAGCATGTACGACGATGAAGGTCATGGAACTCATGTGTCTGGCATTGTTCTTAGCGCAGGTATGGATATTTTTAGCGCTCCTTATGAAGAGTCAGCCATGGAAATTATGCCTTTAAAGTTTTTGGACGACACGGGAGCTGGAAAAACATCCGATGCTATTTCTGCTATCTACTATGCTGTTAATAACGGTGCCGACGTTATAAATAATTCTTGGGGAGGGGCTGGCTACAGTGAATCTCTTCTTGAGGCAATAGCTTACAGTTATGCTAATAATGTTGTTTTTACGGCGGCCTCGGGAAATGCAGGTTCAAATAATGACAGCGTTCCGATGTATCCTGCTAGTTATGATGTTCCTCACGTAATGTCAGTGGCTGCGACAACGGACACTGACTTTTTAGCTTCCTTTTCTAACTTTGGACAGGCTTCTGTCGACTTAGGAAGTCCTGGTGTGTTTATCTTAAGCACAGTTCCTTGCACAGGCAGTTGTGGCTATGGAACATCTTCTGGGACGAGTATGGCGACTCCTTTAGTTTCGGGAACGGCAGCTATGATGTTAATTGAAGCCCCGACGATGTTACCTTACCAAATTAAAACGATACTTTTTGGTGAAGCGGATTATGTGTCTCAGTTGCAAAGTAAATTGCTAACAGACAGCCGTTTAAATGCAACGGATGCTGTTAACTTTTCTAAAACAGCAGTGATAGAAACCACTCAGCCAGCTTATGTTTACGGTGGTCAAAGAAGCTTATCGTCATCTTCCGGAGGCGGTGGTTGTGGTGTTGTCAAAAACTTATATGACGAGCCCGTACACAAGCAAAATCAGAATCAGCCAGGTGTTCCATGGTCTGTTCTTTTTATCGTTTTAGTTTTTTCAGCCCCTGCTTTACTTGCCGGGCTTATGAAGTCAAAAAATAAAAGACAACATCGCTATCAAGTTCAAAGGCGAAAACATGATCGTTATGAAATTGACTCTAAAGTGTCAGTGAATGTTAATGGCCAGACGGTGGAAGGCTCTATTAGTAGTCTTTCTCTCGGTGGAGTTAAGATGGAATCGTCTGAGGCTTTAGAGCAGGGTCACGAAGTGAAAATGAAAATACAAAGCCCTTGTGGTAAGGATGAAATAGAAGTGGCCGGGCTTGTTGTGTGGCAGCAGTCAGAAAAATCCTATGGTGTTCAATTTAAAGATTTGCAAGAAGCTGTGAATGAACAAATTAGAGAGTGGACTCGCGGCCTAAAATTACAAAAAAGCTAAAATTCATTTTTATTTAAAAATTTTAAAAGCTAAAGGGCCTCTTTAGCTTTTTTTCTTTTAATTTGATTCTTAAAAACAAAAGGGAAGCGAACTTCTGCAATTTGATCGTTACCTGTTTTTGGAAAATTCCATTGACGTATTTTTTTTACCAAGCAACGATCTAAGTGAGAGTCTATAGAGCGCACGGGTTTTATATGACTTACTTTTCCGCTAGGGTGAATATTCCATTTAAAAATCACTCGGCCTTGTGCATTAAAGCCCCTTGAAACATAGTCTTGATAACAAGAGTTAAGGTCTTCTCTATTTTTTAGAACCACTTTTTTTACTTCAGAATTTTTAAGAGTTATTTTACTAGCCAAAGCAGTAGTGGCAGATTGAAAAATAAGAACTAAAATAAATATAGGCTGTAAAATAGTTAAGCTCCCTTAAAGTCAGATGTTTAAACATTTTATTCTATCCTCGAGGATTGTCCAGATACTTTTTTTATTATGACCAAACCAAGGTTTAGTATATTCAAAAACTATACTCATAAAGACAGCCTTTCATATAAGTTTTGCCCAATTGTATAGGTCTGGCTTCGAAAATCTTCTATTATGTAAGAACCAACGATTATGGAAAGGAATGTTAATTAGTATTTTTAATAAAATTTTTTTGATATCTCTTTTTACTATTGCGGTGTCATCGTGTGGGGGAGGGTTTGAACCTTCTAATCGTGGAGAAATCACTTTGCCTAGTAACGGTGATCGCAAAATATGGAATTTTGATATTCCCTCTGAATACGGTTTTAATAGTGATTTTCTCGAAATAGATAATGGTGTGGTAAAGCTAAAAACTATTAATTATGTCACTAATGATTTATCAAGTTTCAATAATGGGTCTTATGCTGGTACTGAGTTTGTAGCCTCTAGTCCCTTAGGGTATTTACAGTTAGACGTAGATGGGCTAGGAACACCAACAAATAATTTAAACGCATTAACAACTCCTCAATTTACAGAACTAGTGGGCTACTGGTCATTTGAGGGAGGCTTTAGTGACTCATCGCTTGAGGGCAATAATGGGGCTGCTTTAGGCGATAGCGCATTGGATTCTATTATTTACAAAGCCGGCTCACAGAGTGTTGTTTTTGATAAGGCTGGAGATGCCGTTACTATTGCTGATGACGATAGTTTAGATGTCGATCTATCTTCAGGTTTAACTTTATCGGCCTGGGTTCGCTTTGATGATATTGCTGGGCTACAAAGAGTTCTTTCAAAAGCCTGCTTTAACGGAACTTCTTGGGAAAATGCATCTTTTGCACTTTCAAAAATTGCAACAGATCAGGTTACATTTACATACTCCACGGACGGTACGTCTTTCACTCCTATTGTTACCACCAACCAACTTTTAAGAGAAGGTGAGTGGTTTCATTTGATGGCGACTTATGACGGGGCAACGTCAAAGGTATTTATTAATGGTCAGTTAGATAGCTCTCAGGCTTCAACAGGAGTTATATTTAATGGTACAGAACCTATTTATTTAGGAGCACGAGCTGACGGAGTGGGTTGTAGTGCTTTAACTTCTGAGATGGGTGGAAATTTAGATGATGTTGCCATTTGGAAAGTGGCTTTGTCAGAAGCAGAAGTTAGTGACATTTATCACTTACAAAAACAAAGTTATTCAGGTGTTTATACTTCGAGTGTTTTTGATGCCGGGGCTAGTATTGTTTGGCCGTCCTTGGCGTGGATAACCAGTCTTCCTTTTATGAAGGAGCTGAGTTCTGATATCGATAATAACGGACTAGCAGATAGTGAAAGCACCGGAGACTCTTTAAACCCAATTTATCCAAAGTTGGTTGGCAACAGTGGGGTGTTGTCAGGAAATAATTTACTAAGTAACCTTATTTTATATTTTAAGTTTAATGGTAGTGGAGACTATACTGGGGTGGCCAGTGAAGTGATTGATCACTCTGGAGGCGGTGCTGTCGGGGCCCCTCCTTCTCCTAATCACGGCACTGCTGTGGGCGGGACTATAAGCTCAGAGCCTGGTGTTCATTATGAGGCTCGTCGTTTTGCTGGCACAGGAGCACGCATTGAAGTGAATACTTTTGCTGCCAGTCCTACTTTTGTTGGCAACAAAACGATCTCTTTATGGGTCAAGCTTGATAAGGATCAGTTGGTCACAACGGGAACGACGAACACTATAATATTAGATGGCGATGGTATTTCTCTTTCAACCACGATAGGTGTACACAATCAAACCGCCTTAGTTGCTGACGCTGGTAAAATATTTGTAACTCAGTCAGATGGAGTCAACACCCCAACGGTGACATCAACTCAGCCTTTAAATGACGGAGAATTTCATCATATTTTATTTCGACAAGATAACTTGGGAAATTTAGAGCTATACGTCGATGGAGTGAGTAACGATACGGCTATCAATACAGCTGCAGGTACTTATGCCGCCTCTTATCGTTTAAGAGTAAATGATGTGGCGTCCAATTCTTTTTCAGGAGCAATTGATGAATTGGCTGTTTGGAGAAAGTCATTGCACCCAACTCAAATATTACAGCTTTATAAGCGAGCAGCAAATCGAGTGAAAATTCAGGTGAAAACTTGTGCTGATATTGGTTGTCAGTGCCATACATTAGCAGGAGTTGATCCAAACGATTGTGATAACGACACCATTGCTAATAATATCGATTTTTCAGATGCCAATAAGGCTGTTTGGTTAGGTCCTACAGGAAGTGGTGTGACTAGTTTTAGTGAGCTTGTCAATAACGACACCATTAGTGCATCGGCTCAAGGGGTGGGTCTAGTACAAAGGGAAAGTCCAAGTTTAGATTTTACAGATTTTTCTGTTTCAGGTTTGTCTTTAATTAGTAATCAATATTTTCAATTTCGAGTTTTAATGGAGTCTTCAGATAAAAATTTAAGTTGTGCGGGGCAAACTTGCGTTCCTGAGCTTCACTCTCTGCAAGTGGGCTCTGGAAATCTCTATGCTGGAACAGCTGAAATAGAAAACACTCTAGCCTTTAGCTATGATGGGCCCATTGGAATTATAAATTTTGATGAGGTGGGATCGGCTCCTAATTGTGAGTACAACTACCGACTTTCCAATGATGATGGTGTGACTTGGTATTATTATAATGGAGGTTGGGTTGTAGCCACACAAGATCCTCCTGGGCCACCAGCTCCTCATTACAATAGTGCCTCTGTGGTTCAAGCCAACATAGGAACCTTTTTCCCAACTTGGGGAGGCGGGACAGGGGAGTTTAGGTTTAAAGCCTTTATTCGCTCAAATGATGCCATTACATCTTGCGACCTCAATCAGGTCGATATTACTTTACAAGATGAACTTTTATAAATTGAGTTCTTGTTGGTCTTCGAACTTACGTCGAAGGCTAAGTTGAGGGTCAAAGTGCTCCCTGCAACGGGCCTCATAAATATTAAAAGACCCAACGAGTATATCCTCTTGGCTATTAACAAGACGTTGAGTGCGAGTGGCCGCATCGCCACAAACCATACAGACGGCATATTGTTTGTGAATGATGTCACTGACGGCAAGAATCTCTGGCATAGAGCCGAAGGGTAAGCCTTGCCAATCAGTGTCTAGACCAGCCACTAAAACTCGGCGCCCATGGTTTGCAAGTTTTGTGATGACATCAACAATTCCTTTTTCAAAAAATTGAGCTTCATCAATTCCAACCACCCGAGTGTTATGTTTTAAGTGCTGATAAACTTCGTTGGGTTCGTTAATAACAATAGAGGGAATACGATCTTGGTTATGTGAGCTCACTTCAGTTTCTGAATACCTTTTATCAATTTGCGGTTTAAAAACTTGGTACTTTTGTTTAGCAAATTCACAACGCTTAATTTGACGAATAAGCTCTTCTGTTTTGCCGCTATACATGCAGCCGCATATTGTTTCAATCACGCCATAGGTGGTGTTTTTCAATCGATGATGAGTCATACAAAGCCTTCTTGAAAAAGTAAAAAAACATGGTCACAGCTCGCAGCCGGCACAGCAAGAATTTTTTTTAACTATTGCTCAAATTTGCTTAAAAATAAGGATAAAACATAAAATTGAAGCCGGTTGTCATGGCTTGCCAGGTAAAATAAGCCTTCGTTGCCCATTTTACAGTTTTATTTTGCATCTCAGAACTCAAGGTTTTTGGCAGACCTCTACCAAGGTCCTTGCCTGTCTTACCGAATACTTATTTGTTCGATATGATAAATATAAACTATAGTTATTTAAAAGGTATAGGCAATAAATGATGAAAACAAATTTATTTAAAATAATTTTAATTGTAATAAGCCTTCTGATTTTCTCCTTCGCTCAAGCCTCTCGAGGTGTACAAGATCATAGCTTAAGAAGCCCTTCATCTGTGGTATCTTCTTCTGATAATTTTTTCTCTCCCCCTAAAAACTTAAACAATGAAAATTTTGAAAGTAGCGAAGAGAGAGTGACTTACCCCTTAAAGTTGGTTTGGAGCCCCATAGATGGAGCTAGCCATTATGAGGTCGAAATTATTCGAGTGTATGGTTGTGGGCGTCGCTATTTTAAAGTGCCGGTGAATGCTCTTGATGTAATGATTTACCCTAATGCTCGTTATTTTTGGCGAGTTGTAGCTTTAAAAGACGAACAGTTACTGACCAACTATTCATTAAGAAATAGGCTTTTTATTCAGGCCCCAGGAGTCTCACCCCAGCGTTTTGAAGTCGAGCCTCCCTTTAGTGAACAAGAAAATAATATGGTTTGTTTGTACGCAAAAGAGGATATGTCTTCTGAGTTAAGCACACCAGACCCTGTTGATGAGCCTGAATTAGTACCGTTGACATCCGATGAGAAAACTGGCGAGCCTTCGGGTGAAGCCAAAGAGTCTTTACAAAGATCTCCGTTTGAAAGGCTTCTCTGGGACTCTTTTTGGGTTCGGGGAGGGCTTTCTGTCACTCATATGGGTTATACTCAGGAAATTTTTAATAGTTCTGAAGTGAAGCACAGTGCTTTTTCAGGACCGTCCTATTTTTTTCAAATGGGAGGCTTTATATCTTCTAAGCTAGGTCTTGTTTTAAACGGCAGTTATGGGGAGAGTGAATTTGAAAGTGATGAAAATATTCAAGACAAAAATTATACTTTACATAAGGCCTCTTTAGAGGGCGTTTATACTCTTGGAACACATTGGAATACTAAGAAAAGAAATCAGTGGCATTTGCGTTGGGGTATTCAGCACTCGGCTTCACCAATCATAGAAGCTCAATTGGCTTCTCCCAACTTAAGGAACTTTTCTAACCAAGCACTTTTAGGACGCTTAGGGGTTGGTTACAGAACTTTTATTAATGAAAAATGGCGAGCTGAGTTAAATATGAGTTATGTTCATCCATTTACTGTTGATGAAGATTCAAATAATTTTACGTTAGATAGTAGTTTATTTTTTGATGCTCAAGCTCTATTGAATTACAGTTTTTCTTCAGGTTTACAAGCTGGGGTTTTTTGGGGATCAAGTTTTCAAAGTTTTGACTACTCTTTATTTTCTGGTGTAAATAAAGTCACAGGTGAGCAATTGGTATTGATAAATCACCTAGGGGCTTTTGTTGGATATCAATTTTAAGTTTTTTTGGAATCTTTTGTGCCTGATAGCGTGATTCGATTAATATTTTTTTTGACAGCTCTTTTCTTGTTTGCAGGGCTTGAGTTTTTAGCTTCTTTTAGAAGTCGTCAGTTGTCTCGTAAATCGCGTTGGCCAGCTAACTTTGGCTTAATTATTATTGCAAACTTGTTAATTCGAGTGCTAGTTCCCTCGGGCTTAGCCTTCTATGCTGACGTTATCACTGAGCGTAGTTTTGGTATTTTAAATCTATTTAACTTTTCATTGATCTTAAAAGTTATAATCGCTTTGTTGGCTTTAGATTTTCTTATTTATTTTCAGCATATTTTATTTCATAAAGTGCAATGGCTTTGGCGAGTGCATAGGGTGCATCATACCGACATTGACCTTGATGTTACCAGCTCACTGCGGTTTCACCCCATAGAAATTTTAGTTTCGATTTTTTATAAGCTCGTTTGTTTTTTTATTTTGGGAGTTCCAGCCGAAGCCGTCGTTATTTTTGAAGTCACTTTAAGTTTAATGGCGATGTTTAACCACTCTAACCTGCATATTCCTGCAAGAATTGAGCGCTTATTGCGCTGGGTGCTTGTAACGCCTCAAATGCATATAATTCATCACTCAGTAAAGCAAGAAGAGTCAGATAAGAACTTTGGCTTTAATTTATCTCTTTGGGACCGTTTGTTTTCAACTTACCTTTCACAATTTTCAAAGCCTCAATCTTTGATTGGGCAGGTTTACTACCGAGATAAAAATCAACAAAAGCTATGGTCACTGCTTTCTTTGCCTTTTAAATCATCACAGGCTTTAGAAGCCAATTTTACAAATATAGCCAATAATAGCAAAGCTCCGTAACGTCCAAATAATTGTTCGGGGCCAATTGGTTTGTATAAGCCGATCAATGGTCGCTTTGTCGTAAGCTTGGCCTAGCCTATGGTGGCAAGGCACACTTAGAAAAAAAGTCGATAGCCAAATAAGTAATACACTTGTTAAGTTCAAACCTAAGTAAACATAGGGAATACTTTTAATTGTAAATAAAAAAAGGCCAGCGGTAAAAAGCTCAAGAATCATTAAAGGCATAACAATTATGGAAATACGCTGACCATGAAATTGAACAAAAGAAGTAAATTTACGAGGGTTGATCCAGTGAAAACTAGGGTAGTGAACCAGTTGTATGCACCAAATGACTCCAGTCATTAAGAAACAACAGGTGATATGAATGAAAATAAGAAAAGTGATCATTAAATATTACAGTTTCCAGCATCACAATTTTTACGTTTTGGAAGTAGTGGGCGAATTTTTGCAAATGTGATATAACCAAGGTCCATAAACTTCCGTGAAAATTTATTTTTGGCAAGAGCTGATAGAGCTGGAAAAATTTTGATTTCCTCCCAAATAGCAAGAAAGGCGTCCACTCCACTTAAGACTTTTCCGTCGGGTGTTTTGGTATGAAAAGCTTTGTTTACTTCTTCAGGGTCGAGCCCCTCTTTTTGGGCATTAAAGCTATCGAGAGAAATATCAATGAGTTCTAATTTGTGACTCGAGTCTTTTTTTCGGTACACATCAATTTCTCGGGAACACAGGTGGCAGGCTCCATCGTAGTAAACTTTTAGCTTGGCACTCATAGTAAAACCTCCTATATTGTTCATAATAGTATGTACGATTTAAAAAATCAACTACAATTGACAAATATCTCATCTTTATCTATTTTGTTCATAGTTGTATGAACAAAGAAGTGAGAATGTTAAAAGGAGGTTCATTATGCCCAAAGCTAAGCTTTTAACCGAAGTGGCTGAGTCTGTAGGCAAGTTTATTGAGTATTGGGGGTTTAGAAGCATACATGGTCGTGTATGGGCACTTATTTACCTTTCAGATCGATCTATTTCCACCCCAGAAATTATCGAGCAGTTGGGTGTCTCTAAAAGTTTAGTTAGTACAGCAATTAATGAGCTTATTGAATACGGACTCATTTCTGCAGATATAAAAGTCACCTTTGGCGCTCAAACCTATTTGGCAGTAGATGATGTGGCTCAGGTTGTAAGAAAAATACTTCGCGAAAGAGAGCTCACTCTTTTGTCTCAAGCTGAGTCAAACATGAAGCTTTTAAGTGCTTACTCATCAGAAGAGCTTTTAGAAAGTAACGTAAACTTGGATAAGTTAAATGCCCTCATTGACTTAAATGCATCTAGCAAAGGCCTATTGACCAAGTTTGTGAGCAAGAAAGTAAACTCCATTAAAGATTGGACGGGACTTCTAAAAAAAGCCAGTAAAATGTGGGTTTTATAAACGACTAACTGTTTTGATTTTGTTCAGACTCAGCTCGCTTTCGATTGTTTTCATCTCTCGTTTTTTTTCCAGAAATGCCTATCCATTCTGGCCAAAAGATAAGTATGACAAAGTAGACAATCACACAGAAAATCATAAAACAACTAAGTCCTAAAATGAGTAGCATTTCCATAAGATAATCCTTTGTTGGCCTTGACCCAAACTACCGCAGATACCTAACAATGATCAATTCAAAATGATCGCCGCCAGTGCGATGAGTCTTTGGTGAGATCAAGTTGTATCAAATTGATGCAAATATGGTTTTATATCGAGATAGACAATTAAAATGCTATACCCCTAACTTTCGAGGAGTTATCATATATAGGTAATAAAAACATTTAATGTTTTTATACGGGGGTAGGGGTTATGAAGTTACTATCTTATATACTTTCACTTTTTGTCACGGTTGTTTTATTTCAAAACTGTGGTGGCGAATTTTCTAGTGAATGGACCGATACAGATTCAGGCTCTTTAGAGTTGCCTTCACAACTTCCTTTGGACGAACCTAGTAATGACACCCCTGGAGAAACAGGCCCTCCATCTATGAAAAGTGGCTTTGCTTTTACAACTGAACCTGATCATGAAGAGAGTATTCGTTCAGTACAAATTGCTTGGGTGACCAATGAAAACTCAAAAGCTCATATTAATATTGGCCCTACAGCGACAAGCCTTATACCAAGGCTAGAAAAAGAAGAGAGTTTTCGCTTTTCGAGTCACTCACAGACGGTCTTGAATTTAGAACCAAAAACAACTTATTTCTATAATGTAACGGTGACCAATCAGGCGGGCGAGACCATTAATTCTGATGTCAAAAGTTTTGAAACTTTAGCTGAAGTAAAACCAGAAACACCAACTCCTGAACCACCTCCAGTCACCAGTCGTGGGCAAATGATTCAAAACAATCAATGGACAGTCAATAGAGACCAAAATGTCAGCTTTGGTGACCATAGTGGTGATAGAGGCTTTCAGCCCAGTCAGCCCGGCGACAAGGACTCCATTCGCGTTAAGCTTAAACAAGGTGACCATTACGGCACAGGGTCTTATTTTAGGCTACCTGCAAAAACACAAGAAGCTTGGATGAGTTTTTGTTTGCGCTTTGGTTATAATTGGACCGCCATTTCGCAATCGGGTAAATTACCCGGGTTTTCTGGTCATTCTTCTCCAACAAATGGTGGGCAAGGTGGCAACCCAAGTACAGGGAGTAATGCTTGGTCTGCTCGAATGACTTTTGGTAAGTACGAACCTGAACAAAAGACTATTCCTTTGGGAAATTATATTTATCATACTGGGGCTCACGCTAACTCTATATATGGAGACCCTGAGTGGTGGTCTCCAACAGGCTCTTTTCGCCAAGCTGTTAGGTCCACCAATAATCGTTGGTATATGATCAAGCAGCATATAAAAATGAATACACCCGGAAAAAATGATGGTGTTTTAGAAGCTTGGTTTGAAGGAAGAAAAGTCTATAGTCGAACAAATTTTAATTTTACAAATAATGAAGCCTTTCGTGAAGTGTATCGTATTTGGTTAGATGTTTATTACGGTGGAGGAATTCCTTCTCCTTATGATCAGTACGTTTATTTTGATCAGTTTAATTACTCTTTGGGGTCTACAGATAATACTGGGCTTAATTGCTCTCCATAAGTAAACGAAAAAACCAGTTTTAAATACTTATTAAGAAAAGAGGTTTAAAAGCCTTGGTACTCTCTTTTGCTCGACTAACCAAAGGTCTTGAGTTTTGTCATAAAATCGTTATGAGTCAAAAATATGAGAAAAATTTCAAAATCTAGCCATCAGTTTTTCTAAGTTAATCCCGATAAAAGCACATAGTCTAACTTAGGAGAATTAATGTCTAATGAATTTGTTTTAGCCGAAACTCAAGGCGACCTCAATGTCTTACTTAAAAATATAAAAACTTTAAATGATAAAGAAGAGGTGAAGTCTATTTTACTGATGGTAGCTGATGAAAGCTCTCACCTCAAAGAAGATTTAAGCTCTCACTTAAAAAGTTTTGATAAAAACTTATTTGGTGGTTTTTTTCCGCGTTTAGTGATGAATGATCAAACTTTAGAAACAGGTACTCTTGTTATCGGGTTGCCATTTGAGACAACGACTCATAGAGTAGACGACTTATCAAAGTCTGTCGGAGACCTCGATTCTAAGCTTCAAAAAATTGAGAAATCACTATCTAAAACAAAGTCTATATTTGTTTATGTTGATGGGTTGTCTTCTGAGATTGGACCATTTATAGAAGCCGTTTATAGCAACCTTGGATCAGACTATAATTATATGGGAGGAGGGGCTGGCTCACTGTCCTTTAAACCTTCACCATGTATTATTACCAATGAAGGAATATTTCAAGATTGTGCTCTTTTAGTAGAGACCACTCAAGAAGTAGGGGTGGGGGTGTCGCACGGCTGGGAAAAAGTTGCTGGCCCCTTTCGTGTCACAGAATCTGAAAAAAATAAAATTATTTCTTTAGATTGGGAGCCTGCCTTTGATGTTTACAAAAAAATTGTGGAAAAAAAATCGGGTCAAAAAATAAGTTCAGAAAATTTCTTTGAAGTGGCGAAGGCTTTTCCGTTTGGAATCAATCGCTTAGACTCTGAAGTTGTGGTGAGAGACCCTATTTTACTAGAAGACCAATCTTTGGTTTGCGTGGGGGATGTCCCAGAAAATGAATATGTAAATATTCTTATGGGTTCAGAGCTGTCTCTCATAAATGCGGCATCTACAGCGACACAAAATGCCATGTCTTTAGTGACTGGAAATAAATCAAATCCTGTTTTGGTGATGGATTGTATTTCAAGAGCCTTGTTTTTAGGAGACAACTTTAAAAATGAACTTCAAGCGATTAAAGCCGACCAATCTGTCCTGGCAGGGGCTTTGTGCTTAGGAGAAATTGCCAACAATGGAAATAGTTATTTAGAATTTTTTAATAAAACCTGTGTTGTTGGAAAAATAGGAAAAGCCGCTTGAATCAAAATGATATAGAAGTTCTTTATGACATTTCAATGTCAATAGGGTTGAGCTTAGAGCGTATTGAAATGCTACGCAAATGCCTAACTGTTGTTTGCAAAAAAGTAAATGGAACCTCTATATTATTTTTTAATAATAAAAATGAGTGCGAATTTTCTTATCCGAAAAAAAATGAAATTATATCTCAATTTTATAATGAAAAAAAAGATAAGCTTGTAGATCTTCTTAAAGTCAAAGATCATTATCAGGAAAAGTATCAAAATAGTTTTATACATGTTTTTAATGTGAGGGATCAAGGGGTTTTTATCGTTAGGAAAAGCAATGTTTTTTTAAATGATCGTTTTGTTAAAATGATGAGGCCAGTGCAAAAAAAAATATCTATAAGCCTATTTTCTTGTGATCAAAATATTGCCTTTCAAAACTCAATGGAAGAAGCAAAAAACGCCAACTTAGCAAAAAGTCAATTCATTGCAAATATGTCTCATGAAATAAGAACTCCGTTAAATGGAATCTTAGGAACGGTAGACTTACTGTTACAGTCCAAGCACGAAAGTGTTGCCAATGAAAAATTAGAAATTATTCAACATTCTGGAAAATACTTATTAACAATTATCAATGAAATTTTAGAGATATCAAAAATTGAATCAGGGAAATTAGAACTAGATATTACAAGTTTTGATCCTAGAGAAGTTTTGTTGGAAATTCAAAGTATGTTTTTAGCACAGGCTCAAAAGCGTGGACTTGAACTAAATTTAAGCCTTAGTGATGAGCTGCCTAAATACCTGTCGGCCGATTTACAAAAAGTGAAGCAAATTATAATTAACTTAATTGGAAATGCTCTAAAATTTACACCCCGAGGCTCCGTCACCTTAAGAACGAAGGTAGATACGTTGGCGCAGCAAGTAATATTTGAAGTAGAAGATACTGGCATAGGAATTCCAAAAGATAAACTGTCACAAGTTTTCGAAAGCTTTACTCAGGCCGATGTATCAGATGCGAGAAAGTATGGGGGGACTGGGTTAGGTTTAACCATAAGTCGAAAGTTTGCTGAAGTCATGAAAGGGCAGCTTGTCGTGGAAAGTGTAGAAACAAAGGGCTCTACCTTTCGACTAACAATCCCTTTGGTCGAAGCAAAAGAAGCTAAAACAGTGAGTATATTTAAAAATACTATTCAAAAGCAGTTTAAAATTTTAAAACCTGTAGATCACCTCAAAATATTATTGGTTGAAGACAATTTGATTAATCAAAAAGTAGCAGGCTCCATGTTAAATAAAATTGGTTGTACATTTGAAATTGCTGGCAATGGAAAAATCGCTGTAGAAATGGCTTCAAAAAACACTTATGATATTATTCTTATGGACTGCCAAATGCCTGAAATGGACGGTTTTGATGCCACAAAAGAAATTCGATCTCGTGGTCTTCATGCGGGTCCTATATTTGCTTTAACAGCAAATGCCTTTAAATCAACCATGGAAAAGTGCTTCAGCTTTGGAATGGATGGCTTTTTAACAAAACCAATTTCATTTGATGACCTTAAAGATAACCTGACTAAAATCGCAAGCTAGATGATATTGATAATAAGTCTACAGATAGGGTTCTTTGTTCATCAAAATATTAACAAAAATTCAGTTAATTATGAATCCATTTATTAATGCACACAATGAGATCGTTTTCTTTGATAGGTTTAGTTAAGTAATCGTTCATTCCAATGTTAAAGCACTTTTCACGATCGCCTTTAATAGCACTTGCTGTCAGAGCAATAATGGGAACTTTACTAATAGCTTCGTTGTTCTCTGTAGCGCGTATTTCTTGTGTGGCTTCATAGCCGTCCATTATTGGCATTTGACAGTCCATCAGTACTAAATCAAATGGAATTTCATTAATTGTATCAAGAGCCTCTTGTCCATTGCCTGCGACGGTCACTTTGATATTGTTTCTTTTCAATAAAGCAGTGACAACAGTGCTGTTGATGAAATTGTCTTCGACTAAAAGAATATGTTTGCCGGAAAGGTTAAAGTCTTCATGCTTAATTATTACTTCTGCTTTTTCTTTTTGAGCTTTGGCTTCTTTTAAGGGGAGGGTAAACTGAAAGCAAGTTCCTTGACCAACTTTACTCGTTACTTCAATGGTGCCTTCTAAAAGTTCAATAATTTTTTTAGTGATAGAAAGGCCTAGACCTGTTCCTCCAAATTTTCTATTGGTAGAGCTGTCTTCCTGTTCAAACTTATTAAAAATATGCTTAAGTCGTTCAGGTTTTATTCCTATTCCCGTGTCGGATATTTTAAATTGGTAGTTATTTTTTGATTTCGTCAAATCAAATGTAATTTTACCTTTCTCAGTAAATTTAATGGAGTTACCAATAATGTTAAATAAAATTTGCTTTAAGCGACCATCATCACCATTTATATAGGAAGGCATATTATCATCATAATTAAAGTCAATAGTGACTCCTTTTTTCTCAGCGTTGGCTCTTAAAATTTTAGTCACATCAGTGCAAGTCTCAATGAGGTCAAAATCAATATTTTCAATATCCATACAGCCAGCTTCAATTTTTGATAAATCAAGAATATTATTAATTAAGCCTAACAATATTTCTGATGATTTTTTTATAGCAGCTAAATGCTCTTTTTGTTTTGAATCGAGTTGAGAGCTATCAAAAATTTGAGTCATACCAATAATTCCATTCATGGGAGTTCGTATTTCGTGACTCATATTTGCTAAAAACTCAGACTTGGCTTGGTTAGCTTTTTCGGCTAATTTCTTAGACTCAATTAATTCAAGTTCATTTTTTTTATTTTGCGTAATATCTATTAATGTCCCGATCATTCTTAGTGGCTGACCTTTATCTCCCCACTCAACAACCTGTCCGCGGTTTAAAGCCCACATAATTGAGCCGTCAGAATTAACAAGTCGGTGCTCTACAGTAAAAGTTGGCGTTTCTTTTTTAATATAGCTTTGCATAGCTAAAAATATTTTTTCTTGATCTTCTTTGTATATGGTATGAATCCATTGGCTTCTTCTATCTGATAACTGGTTATTTTTAAAACCTAAACGCTCTTTAAGAACATTATTAATATAAACAGATTTATCTTTTAAGGACCAATCCCATAAAAAATCACTGTTGGCCTCTAATGCTAAACTAGATCTACGTTCTGCTTTTTCAATTTTTAAATTGGCTTCATTTTTAATTTTGTTATTTAAATCTAAAACTTCATCTGACATTAATTGCATAGATGTTTCTAGTAACCTTCGGCTACGATCATTTTCTTGGTAAGTCGTGTTTACAAGTTGAAGTAATTTTTCCACTTCCGGGGAGTCTGGCAAATTTAAACGACGTATTTGACGCTGTAGTGTTTTATGTAAGTCAATATCTTTTTTTGTAGAAGTCATTAAGCAGCCTTTTTTTCACCAAAGTGAGTGATCGTCATTGTTTGATTTTGCAACTGGCAAAGGTTGTTAGAGGGGTTGGGAGCAATTTCACCGTAAGAGTAAAAACCAATGGCTTTACTTCCTTTTTTTAGGGTGTCATAGACAGCCTCAGCTTCACCAGATATTTGCTGTCCCATTAAGAGACGACGTCCAATGCAACTTATCATTAGGGTTAAAGAGTCACCTTCAATACTATCAGACAGCGCGCAGGCTTGTTCAGCTGCCGTTGAGGCTCCATCAATTAATCGGTCAAAGCTACCCATCATAAGTCTAGCCATATGGCCTTGAGGGATATCTCCTGCAAAAATGAGTGATTGTTCTTTTTCATCAATACCTACAATGGTACGTACGGTGTCATTTTTTAAACTGTCGCTAGATTGTATGGATAAAGGGTATAGTAAACCACTTCCTGGGAGGTCTTTGACTTGTTCTTCCGTGAGGTAGCGCTTGTAAAGTTCTAATGCTGGTTTGTTATCTAGAGTATAAAGTACATTGCCCTCAGCACGGGTAATGAGCCTTTGTGGGCCAAAATTATCCCAGCCCCCAGCGCTACCATGGCCATAAACCAAATGGTTTCCGTAATAAGCGATGGCAACAGTTTGTCCTTCTTCAGGGCTTTTGTTTAATCCCACTTTTGTTCTTTCAAATTTTTCGTTGTCACCAGCTAAGCCTCCCGTAATTTTAACATCATGGCCTAGCACTGAGGTGAGTCCTTTTATTAGGCCGGTGCCGTTGGTTTTTAGGCCGTCAGAAAATAACATAACACTATTTAAATCGTCTTTATTTATTAAACGACCAAGTTTTTCTCCAATCTCTTCGGATTCAGTTATATTTGAAATGGGTAATGAGACTATTTGAAAAGGAGTGTTTTCTAATTGAATCGCAGCAATTGAGACCGTCGAGTGGGAAACTTCTTCATTAAAGATTTCTCCGCCGGTGGTCAGTCCCACCGTTTGCGCGTTTGGGTATTGGCTTTTGATTTCTTGAAGTACTTTATCAACGTCTTTTACATCCGGAGAAATAAAGTAAAGTACAATATTAGCGTCTATTTTTTCTTGCTCCAAGTATTTCCATCCATTGGCTTCGCTGTAGTAGTTAATTTGACTTTTCATAGCTTTCCCTCTTTGATTAATAATCAGGCTTACATATAATATGTTGTTTAAATGTTACCAAAAACTGGTTGCAATTATGAAGAGTTCCCCATAATTATGTCTATTTTTGAGATCAACCTCGACGAAACTCTAAGGGTTCTCGATAAATGTCTTGTTGTAAAATCATAATCTCTGTTTAAGTCATTAGTGAGAATAAAAAAAAAGCCCCTTCCTGGCGACTCAGGAAGGGGCTTTGTCAACAGGGGCTATTTCCGCTTGATCATGTCGCTAATTCGATATCCAGTTTTATCTGTGTACCAATCTGAGTGACTAAACCCATCACTGGCCACCCAAGCATCAAATAATTTGTAGGCGCTGTTTATTCTTACACTGTCATAAGGGTAAGAGAATTTTTCCGGCAAATGAATGGCCCAAGGAAGATCATCGTTAGTTTTGTACATATAGTTTGTTCCAATAACACTATCATCATCGACGCTACCAAAGTAAGGAATATGAACAAGGTTAGTCGCCTGGTAACCAGGAAGGTGAATCTCACGACCTCTTTCACCATTACTCATGATAAATGGGTTGTAAGGGGCAAATCCAAGTTCAGTTCGAGAAACTCCACGAGTTAAGTTAATTGAAATTACGATGAGCTCAGAGTCGTCCGGAGAGGCTGCATTGTAATGTTCTTGAGCATCTTCGAAAGCAATGATCACAGCTCGCTCTTGTCTTTTTTCTGTTCCGTTGGAGTTAATTTTTGTATAACCTTTCGTATGACGAGCACCAGACACTGAGGCCACGAGTTCAGGGGCAATTCCTAGTTGAACTCCAAAGCCGTTATGCATACTCGCTAAGATTCCAACAATTCTTAGAGATAATTGAATTTGTACAATTTTATTATCTTTATCTAAAGCTTCGATGACGTTATAATCTACAACTAAGTCATTAAAGTCATAGTCACCTTTGTGAGGCCATAAATCTTCGTAGGCTAAAGTTCCAAACTCGTCCTTACCTGGGAAAAACTGGTATCCTGAGATATCAAATAAAGGAGCTTCCTGAAGTTCAATGTCATCTGGATCAGCGGTTGGCTCAGTGTAATTTGGGTCGGTATCAACAACTAAACCACTGCGATCAATAGCATCTTCAGGAGTTGACCTTACAGTAAATACAGCATCGTTAAAGTCGTTATCACCACCAGGTCTTAGTAAATCTTCAATACCAATAACAATCAAATCACCTAAGTTGATTTGTACGAAATGTTGTTTGTGTGGGTCTTCATCTCTGTTAAGTGAGTTTTCTGAAAAGAAAGTATTAAAACCATTAGATACGGATTTAAATCGGGTACTGAAAGCATTCGATTTTAAAACCCAACCAATAGACGTTCCGGCTGTGTGCTCTCCTAAGCTCACTGTGTCTCCAGAGGTTAAGCCACCACCACTGTATCTATAACTTACGTTAGGAAATACAATTTTAATTTCACTGTCGCTCAATGAGCTTGGAGGTCCGTCTGCGGTTTTGTAAGTGTAGTAACCTAAAGTATTGCGGTAGCCAGCACCTTCATGAACAAATGTAATAAACACTTCACCATCTTTTAATAAATGTAAGTCTGTGTCTAAATTTTCCATTAGGTATTGTGGTCTATAATCAGGAACAGGTTGTTTTTCAGGTAAAATTTCGTTAAGTGTTTTGATAATATCGCTAGAGATTGGCTCACGGTTTGTTAGGTATTCAGGCACACCATAACGGTCCCAATTACCCATAGTGCCAAAAGCAGGAAAGCCATCGCTTTGATTATAAGATGAAAAACTATTATTTTCACTAAACATCATTTTTTGCAAGGCACCATTATTAGGTAGTTGAGCACTTTGCATGAGATTAATTTCTGCTTTATTATTTTCAATAGGTACATATATTTCATTGGGAATACCTATATAGCTACTCACTAAAAATAAGCCTTCGTTTGTTCTAGGAACCGAAATCTTTAAAGAAACAAAACCAGCATTGTCTGTTTTAATCACTGCTAACTTTTTACTGACTTCATCTTTAACTGTAAACTCAACACCAGCATAATCTGAGTAAACAACGACATTCACAGCTTGAATGGTTTGATAGTTAAACTCTTCCTCAAGGCTAGGAGCTCCATCTGGAGAACTCTCCGTCATATTGTCTGGGCTAGGAGAACAACTTAAAACAAAAATAGCCGAGATACATATTTGTAACCATAATAAACTTTTCATCTTAATTTCCCTTCCTTTTAAATTTTTGTTTTACGTTCTTAGTACGAACATAACGGGTTAGTAATTCTTTGCCTCTAGTCTTTCTAATATTTTCTTTGATCTTGTTCATACACTTATACTAGTCAAATAGTGTGTGGTGACTTTGTTTGATCTATGAATAAAAACTCATATTCTCAGAATGAGACTAGTCATTTCAATGGTTTATAAAATAGGTTTGAATATTTACTCTTTTATTGGTGATTTTTTGAACACAGTAAAAAATAAAGAGAAGAGCAAAAACAAAATATGAATAACTATTCCTGCCCAGTAGAATGGTGCAAAGGGAATATGAAAACTCATACTTTTTGCTCCGGCCGGAATGGGGGTGGAGTGAAAAACGCCATTGGTTACAAAATTTTTGTCGGTGTGGTTTTTTAAGCTCCAAACTCTGTGTAGAGGTTGATTCAGTGTTAAACTAGCGTTGTTAGACAGTTTACTTGGTAGGGGAATGACTTTTTTCATAAGGTTTTTTTCTGATAATGATGTCACAATAGTTTTATTAGTAGTTTTTTCCTCGGAGTTTTGTTCATCCATTTGAACATAATCAATAAGTGGAAGTTTGGTTTGGTTAATAATTCTTAAGTTTTTGACTGCGGTTTTAGAGGTTTCTAGGTAAACTCCCTTAAACATAAACAGTAGCATCATTTTAGTCGCTCCTTTTGGTGGGGCCACTAAATCATTTTTATAAATCCAAGTGCCATCTTGGTAAAGTTGATTTTGAGCAATATATTTTTTGCCAATCTCATTTTTGTTATCATCTAAAAAAATTATTTTTTGGTGAGGTTTGATATTATTATAGTTTTTAAACTCATACTCAACATAGTATTCATTGTCTGGAATAATATCTATGATTCTTGATTGTAAAATATGCCACTGACAAGTGTTTTTACTATAAACAGTCCACCTCTTTTCAATGGCGTCACTTTCTGGAACCAAGGGGTCTACAGTTTGACATTGGCAACACTCTTTTTCTCGAACGACTTTATCTTCTTTGTAATCAAAAGGCTTGATAGCTGTGTAAAGCTTGCGAACAGATTGAGTGTTAGCCATCGTTGGCAATGGGTTGATGTTTTTAAGTGTTAAAGTGTATTCTCCGGCCGGTAAGGAAGTGGCTTTAAACGTCATATCTCTTAGCGGAACGGTGTATTCGAGGGCTTGGAGCTCTTCGATCATAATTCCCTCTTCTTTTTCTACAAAATAAATAGGGTCAGACGGAAGAGCTGTGACTTTTTCAGGCGTTAAGCGAGTGATCACCTGGTTAGTTTTTTTATCAATAATTTCACCCTGAAGGTTTTTAAAGTTTAAGTTGAATCCTCTAGCCGTGAATTTTAGTTGACGATCTCGGTCGGTGTCAAAATCCGTACGTATGACTTTTTTATCGATATAAATACCTCTTCCCCCAGATAAGTGGGGGTAGTTGCGGTAGCTTTGTAAGGGTTTTGTGTTATTAAAATCAAGCTCAGCTTCAAAAGTAGTGTTTCTTTGAGAATCTTTAACTTTTGTAAGTACTCTCTTTTTTATTCTCAAAGCTTCTTGTTCAGGAAGAAAAATAATGTCTCCCAGAGCATTAAAGCCGCTATAATTTTCAATTTTAATGTTAACTTCTCTTTTATTAAATAAATATTTTCCAAGGTGTACCCACTGAAACACTCCTTTTTGTTCGTTAGTTGTATCTACAGACTGTACAGAGCTATTTCCAATTTTATATTTAATAGACCCTCCTTTGGGGCTTTTGAAAACTTTTGAATAAACTTGGTAAGTCGTGTTTTTTTCCACTCGGTGAGAAAATTCTACGAAATTACTTTCGTTATGTTCTGAGAGATCGTCAATATCAAATTGATGAACCCACCAATAAATACGACGATCAGGGCTTCTTGAGGAAAGTATTGATACACTCATTTCTTTAGCATGTCTTGGCGAAACAAAAAAAGTTTTAAAGCGAGTGGTATCAAAATTGTCTCTCTTGTCTGGTCGAGAAAGGTAAGTCACCCCAATTTCGTTTCGATCGTTATCAAAAAAGTGAATTTTAATATGAACGGAAGAGGCATTTTTTCCAGAAAGGCCAACTAAAATACTATAAGGGTTTGCCCCTTTGACTTTTATGTTTCGAGTTTTTGCAACTTGCCAAATTTTAGTAGGTTTTCCGGGACTGATAGTGCCTAAAACTAAAGCACCTTCTTCGTTAACTCTTGGGTGTATTTGAAGCTTAATAAATTTATCTTCGTTATACAGAAACAGGTTTTCCTTTTGAGTGAGTTCATCTAAATCAGTATAAAATTCACCTTGAATAGATTTTAAATCGTAAGACTTTACTTTTAATCGCGAGTCAGCAAAAGTGGCAATGACCCCTCCATTTCGACCAATAGAGAAATCTCTGTGCTCTATATTGAGAGACTTAATAAACCAGCTCCACTCACTTTTATAAATAGAAGTTTTAGCCCAGCCTAGAAATGGAAGTGCTCGGTTAATATGAGAGTAGGGGCGAAGGCGAAATTTATCTTCAACAAACGATAACCAAAGGTCATCAAATTTTTTATAATCAAAAAGTAAGTCTAAACCAAATATATTATCTGGTGAATTTTCAGCTTGAGCTGTGTAAATAATATTATTTTTATATAATGAGGGTGATTTGATATGACTATACAAAATTTGCTTATCAATCCCTCCAGGGGTTGCAATTAACTGATGATTTATGTCGGCTACTCTTGGTGGCTCAGGAGTATCGTAAATGCTAAGGTAATCAGTACTAGTTTTTGGTTCAAGGTGGTTTTGAGCCCCAATAAGGTCTAAATTAAACTGCTCAGTTTCTGCATAAGAGGTATAACCTGTTTGATAGACCATCTGGTTGGCAAAAAAACTGTTTGGAATTTTATGTGCGTTTAAAGTTTTTCCTTCATCAATTAAACTTTGAAGGTAAGAATATTGATAACCAATTGTAGGGTGGTTGCCCTCATATTGAAAGGTTGTATTTTTTCTGGAGGCATATACATAAACATCTCCGATACTTTTCCCAACAGTTCTATCCAGGTTATTTTGGTTCCATACTGTACTGGCAATTTTTGTGCTCTTATTAACTCTATCTTCAGCTTGTGGAAGATAGAGAGCTTTACCCATATCATGATTTAAATTATTATTAATATTTGTAACCTCTTGGGGGACGTCAACGGGAAGGTAAAAATTAAGTAAAAAATTTCTATAGAAAGGTTGTAAAACCATAATCATGGAAACAACGAATCCAATAGATATAAAATATCGTAATACAGAAATTCTAAATTTTAGAATGTAAGCCGCCCCTAAGCTAATGAAAGTGGCATAAAAAAAGACCAAAATTCCAATAATTTTATTAGGGTCTCTAAATATATTTCCAATCACCGGAATTTTAAAAACTAAAAACTCATGAATGGGGGCTAGTTGAGAATAATAAGTTCCTGTAGCTAAAATAATAACTAAAAAAGATATCATGGAAAATAATTTGATAAGGTCATTTTTTTTAAAATACTTGGTTACTCCAGTGCCAATAAGAATTAGTAAAAAGACCCAGCCGAGGTTGTTGTAGCCCCAAAACTGATCTTTTGGAAACATTGGCCACCAATAGCTTTTTTGGCTAACAACATTCCACAAGCTACTTTCTTTAGAAAACATCATCAAAGTATCTTCGACATTAATATTAGCTTGTTTAGTCATTTTTCCTGTAGCTGTTGCATACAAATAGGGACCTAGCCAGTAAAAACATGAAAACAAAGAAGCAAAGCCCATCCAAAAAGATTTTTTTAATTCAACAAAGAACAGATGAATAGCACTTTTAGACCCTGTTTTTAGCTTTTTTGCCAAACCACTAAAAATTAAAATAGAAAGGCTAATGATACAGAAAAAGAAATAGTGAATAGCTGCAGAACCAATAGAAAGAAGTGTAGCAAATAAAATATAGTTTTTATAACTACTCTCGTTGTTGGCATACTTTTTATTAAATATTTTTAAATAGTAGTGAATTATGAGTGGAAACAATGAGTAACCACAAAGAAGATAGGTGTGTTGAATTCTTAGAATAAACCATGGGTTAAGAGCATAAAAAATTCCGGCAAACAAAGAGCAAATATAAACAATTGTTTTTTCTGGCTTTAAATGAACATATCGAGTGAGTATTTTTTCAGTAAAATGAAACTGCGAAAAGCCAGCAATGAGTGTCATGAGTATAACAAAGCTTTTAGTTAGCCATTCTGCACCAGCAACTAAAGACAACAGGTAGCTTGGTAATACAATAAATAGGCGAGGTAAATTTAGTAGAGTGGTCGTATTGAAGCGATTATTCCATAAGCCAAGTATTTCTTCGAGATAACGTTGAGTATCTGTACCAACGGCAATGTCGCTAAAAACGATCATACCTTGTTTAAAAAATGGTATATAGAATATAAATATAACTAAAGAGAGAATCAGTCTGTAGAGATTAACTTCTTTCTTTAGTTTCATTTGTGCAGTAGGTTTCTCCTACTTAGATAATACACTTGCTCGCACGGCGATTAAAGTTAAAGCTACATACATAGTCATTAGTCCTGCAAACTTAACCGGGTTCATCAAGTACTTAATAATATTTTGTTTTGAATACAAATAGGGTCGAAAAAAATACCATCTCTGTATGGCCTTCATGAGCCCACCTTTTTCTGTCTCAGTAGTTGTCTTCATCTTAGAAAAATAGTAATTCTTTTTTTCAATTATATTTTTCAAGGTTACAAGCCCTTCGTCGTGATATAATTTTGTTTTCACGGCTCTTTTTATGACTCCACCTTTTTCAAGAATTCTGATAGTTGGTTGAGTTTCTTCAAAGGCTATTTGTTGACTATTCAAGCCACCAGACCTTAAGTACTCACTTGTTTTCCAAAAGCGAGCTCCTTCGATCGAATTTTTTTCTATTTCCTCTCCGACATCGTTAATTAATGAGCGTTCAAATATTTTAACCTTGGTCATAAAGTTTTTATGCTCAGAATAAGGGCTTTCAGGTATTATTAAAGCACTGAGCTTTTCAGAATTAAACATTTTTAAACATTCCGAAACTAAATTAGACTCAAGTTTCATGTCGGAATCTATAAATAAAATATATTCGCATTTATCGTCAATGGCTAAATTAATAGCATGACTTCGAGTAACACCTCGCTCTCTGTGTTCGGCAAGTACAACATGAAGGTTGCTCCAGTCTTTAGCTAGTTCGGTTAATAGTTCACCAGTTCGATCTGTCGATCCATCATCAACAATAAAAACTTTGAGAGGGGTGGTTGTATCTTGTTTTAAGATAGTTAAAATATTTTCAACAATTATTTTTTCATTATTAAAAGTAGTTACACAAATTCCAACAGTTTGATTATGCATATTTTTTCTCCTTAATAAACTCATCAAAAGCTAAAGCTGTATTTTCCCAACGAAATTGAATAGAGTATTTGTAAGCCATTTCTCTTAATTCACTATATTTTTTATTATTATTTGTGACGAGAAGCATATTTGATAGTAACTCCTCAGAAGTATTCTCTTTACATAAGTAGCCGGCACGTCCTTGATCGACAGCATCTATAAGGCCGGGGCTATTATAAACTATGCTAGGAGTTCCAAGAATGGCGGCTTCAGAAACTCCAAGCCCCCAACCTTCTCTTCTTGATGGGTATATAAGAGCAATGGCTTTTTTCATATACATAAGTTTGTCTTCTTCACTAACTCGTCCCATAAGTGTGATAGTTCTTTTGTTATTAGGGTTAAATTCATCAGCTAGTTGTATATCATGTCGATCACAAATAGGCTTAAGTACATTTTCAATATAGTCTTCATTTTTTGAGCCAATAATCATAAACTGAGCATCTTTGTTGTAACTCAAGTATTTAACAAAAGCATTGGTTGCATCAGGAAGGCCTTTATATTCAGAATACCTTCCTACATATAAAAACAAGTTTTTATTTTGTTTTTGTTCGAGAGGAAAGCTAGCTGGTTTATGAGCCACTCCCTCAGGAATAATTTTAACTAAATTTTCATTAAATCCTAAGTCTTCTAAATCTTTTTTTGTACTTGGCGAAACTGTCATAGTTGCCATTTTACTATATATTTTTAACATTATATTTTCTGTAAACTCACCAATAGCACCCATAAACCCTGGAAGTTTGATTTGCCAAATTTCTTTAGTGAGTTGATGAATAAAAAATATTTGTTTTCTTTTAGGAACCCAGAAAGGAATGAAAAATCTATGAGTATTGCATTGATCTACAACAAACTGAATACGTTTTCTGTGGCTAAAGTAAAACATCATTGCAAAAAAGAGAACACTAATCCAGTTCCCTTTTTTAATATAAATTGTTTTATTGTCACGTGACAATATTTTATTGCCATTTGTCAGTGTTGAAAAATGGATAATACGATGAGAGTTTCTCACTTGACAGCGCCTAAGCATTTCAGTGGTAAATACTTCCGCTCCTCCTGATTGAGGGTGCTCAAAATCTCTCCATGAAAGAAATAAAATAATAGGTTTTTTAGCTTTAACTTTTGTAAACATCTTGTTCTCCTGCCGACTGCCACTCATATAGCGAGCTACTCTTGTTATTTTGCTTTTCATCGTTTTCCCTGTAGTTAAAGTTTACAAATTAAAAGTTACTTAAAAATACCTAAATTTTGATCATTTCTTAAAAATTTTGTCTTATTTTGAAACATGATTCACTCCAAGTGATGAGGGCTAGATAACGTAGTTGGTTTAGAGGAGTGAGAGAAAAAATGATACAAAATAAAAGAAAATAATAATACCAATCCTAAGTAAGCTTGATAAGTTTGAGCGCCTATAAATTGGTCTTGAAAGTAATGATAAAGAGGTAAAAGAAGAATAGAAAAAGTAATCATTATTAGGCTCTCTTTGAATTTCCCTTGTAGTGACTTCATAAAACTGTAAGCATAGGCTATAGCAATGATTGAAAAATAAACTAAGTAAAAGGGAGTATAAGTTAGGCTAGTTGCATACTCTTCTCCAAAAAAAAGATTGACTATAAACGTTCCCAGCATTTGCAGCCCAAGGTAGGTTGGAACAAAAAGGCCTAAAATAACAGGAGCGTAGGCTTTCGCAACTTGTCCCATTGATTTTAGCTTAGAAATTTTTTGAATATCAAATTGTAGAAATGTGAAAAATACAAGTAATGGTACTTGGCTAAATCGGATAGCCAGAGAAATTTCTCCTGCTTGTGATGTAAAATATTTATTGACTAAAAAAATATCAATACCAATGATAAGAAAAAAAGCGAGTTGATTGATCATAATTTCTTTAGCCTGAAAAATCATTTTTAAACTATTTTTTTTATTTTTAATAAAATTAACTTTAGTAAAAATTAAGCCGTATACAGTAGCCAATGCCTGGCCAACAATTAAAGAAAAAATAACATATTCAAATTTTTTAATACTGAGCCATAAAAATAAAATAACCATCAGGAGCTTAGGAACAAGTTCAATATATAAACTGGCATAATAAGATAGATATTTTTGATTTTTGATAAATAAGCCTCTAGTAAGGCTAGAAAAGGGATGAAGAAAACAAACGCTTAATATGAGTAAGGTATGAACCATAGAGAAGGAAAATATAAATGCAATAATTAGGGGCAAAAGGCCTGTCAGCAAAGAAAAAAACAATATATTTTTTTTACTAACAAATGGTTTGCTTGAGTTGGCGGCCTTAACTTGTAGAGAAACTCCAATGACAAAAGCTATTGATAACGTGGCGAGATAGCTGTTAAGAAGCCCGAAGTCATCTTTTATTAATAGTCTGGCACAGATAATCAGGTAAACATAGTTCAGTAAAAATAGAGGGATATCGAGAAGAATTAAGAGTTTACTTTTTTTCAAAAAGGAACTCCAATTTTAAAATTTATGAACAGGTTTTCGTCTTGTATTTGCCCTTTATCAGTTATATGCATAGCCTCAATAGAAGTTTTGGCTTTAAAATTATTAAGATAAATATTTTTTTCTAAAGTAGCTGACATACTTATTTGTTGAAAATAACGATTTACAATATCTTGCTCGTTAGATACAGAAAGCTTTAGGCTTGACGTATCTGTAAGGGGAGTGATTTGGCTGATAGTAGTGTTTACCGTATATTCCCCAGCATCAGGTATATAAAAAACTTCATTAAATAATTTAATATTTATACCACAATCAAAATTGTATTCTCCACCTGCAAAAAACCTAAATTGAGTGTCAACTTCATCACCAAATACGTTTTTGTTTGTTAAACCAGCATTAAGTCCTGCTTTTTCATTCCAAAACTTTTTATTCACAGCTAATGTTACCTCAGAGTATTGATTGAAAGCATTATCTCTTAAAATACGTTCAAAACCATAACTGGCATCTAAATGATAACTTGTAGAACTTTTGTGAGGGAATAAATTGTAGGTTCCAGAAAGTTTATAAGAGTTTCTGGTGAATTTTTTAGCAGCTATTCGGTAAACTGGAATATAAGCTGCAGAAATTCCACTGTTAGAAACATAGTTCTCACTGGCCGATCGTCTTTTAAGGCCTGCACTCACCCAATAATCGATTTCATTTTGTCCAGTCCCTTTTTGGTTCATTCCAACTTCAGTACTAATGGAAGTTTTTTCACTTAAGCTATTATTCCAGCTTAATCGAGTGAGGGAATTGTTAAAGTCATATAAATTAAAGTCGAGGCCTCTAACCTTATTTTGTAAAAGTTCATTAGGTCGAAAATAACTTCTGAACCGTGAAAATGAAAATTGAATTGTTTGGTTCTCAAAAAATGGTGCCCCTAAAACTTCAGATATATAACCTGTGCGGTGAATGAGGTCTCGTGATTTATAAGATAAACAATTTGAGGCCGCAGAAAAGTGAGTGAGTGCTTTTTGTGGCATTTGATATTTTTTATAATGGTCCAGAGCTATTAAATGATTCACAGGGCTTTTATTGTTAAATTCTAATAATTTTTTTAGCTCTTTATTGGCCCTATTAAATTCACCTAAATCAGAATAAATACGTACCTTTTCCCTAAGAGCAGATTCGTAGTGGTTGGCACCTTTTTTAATTTTATTTAAAACTTTAAGAGATATTTTGGGCATATTTAATTGTTCGTAAGATTTACTGGCAATAATGCGCGAATAGGGGTCTGTTTCTTTCTTAGATTTTTTAATGGCTGTTTTTAAGAAAGTTTCAAACTCAGGGCCTTCTTTTAGCACATGCTTTGCACACTCTAGCAATTGAGATGAGCTATTACTTGCGAGCAGGCAAGTTGATTTCAAGATTTCTTCTTTTGAAATTTTTCCCAGTTTATATAGTTCAAGTTTAGCCCAATGAGCCTCTGGTTTATTTTTAATAACCACTTCTAAAAGCTCAATGCTTCTTTTTTTATTTTTTACACTATTGTGAACGGCAATGGTTAAGCCATAAATACTTTCATTAAATTCTTGAGATGCTATGACAGACTCCAGAATATCAATAGATGCTTGGTATTCACCAGCTAAAAATAGCTCACGAGCATACGCGACCTTATCAACTTTACTGATATCTTTAATGTTTGATATGTTTTGTTTATGACAAGAGCCTGCAAATAAATTTTGAGCTCCAGCTTCTAATGCAAAAAAATAGAATAATCCAAGAAGTAAAACAAGGTGGTTAAGACGCAATAGCAACCTCCGGGCTTTGCAGCTCAATATATTTATTAATAATGTTTTTTAACTCACTCAACTCAACTTGAATGGGCTTGATTAATATATGATCAATACCCACTTTATTAACAATGTGAACTATCGTATCAAGGCTAGTGCTTCCAGTAATTAAAATCTTAAAACATTGATTTTGGTGTTCATTGATGGCGTTGAGTAAATCAATACCGTTAATATTTGGCATAACAAGATCTGTGATAATTCCACTAATTTTTTGTTCACAAATAACTTTCATAGCTTTTTCTGGAGTATTACAAAATATACACTCAAAGGTAGATGAACCTTTGAGGCTAGCTTTATATATTTCAATGCTCATTGGATTATCATCTATGAACAACACCTTTTTTTTATTTGAACTCATGATAAACCTCTTTTTTGAGAGCTATTTTTAGTAATGAAGATATATATCTTTTGGTGTCAGCAATAGGGTCAACATGTGATCCGTCTCTGTCTATGCATTTAACGGGGAGTTGTAGGGCTCGAAACTTCATTTGTTTACATATATTTAACAGTTGCAGGTCAGCCGCAAATCCATATTCATTTCTTATGTAGGGCATGGAATGCTTGGCAACTGTGGCATTTATTAATTTAAAGCCAGTTTGTGAGTCAACAATTCCTGGGGGTAAAAAGAAGTAAGTACAAAGACGTTTGCAAAAACTTAAAGCCCTACGAATTAAGGGGCGGTTTTCTGAGGTTAAGTCTTTGGTTGCTTGGATAACGTCATAATATCCGTCTTCAATAATACTTATGGCTTTAACAATATCTTCTTCAAAAAATGAGTTGTCAGAATCTAAAATAAAAAAGTAGTTGGCATCACTATTCTTAAATCCGGCTTGGTAAATACCTGCTTTTTTTGTATTTTCAACTAAGTTTTCAAGTTCTAAAAATTGATCGATGGGAATATTTCCCATTTCTTTTTGAATTTTTGGTAAAAGTTTATTTATCAATTCAGGAGAATTATCATCACTTCCATCATTTACAAAACGAATACTAGCATCGAGGTTTTGAGTAGAAATAATTTTTATTAAAATATTTAAGAAATCGAAAACATTCTTTAGTCGGTTTTCTTCATTAAAAATAGGTATAACAAATAAATATTTTGATTTTTTGACAGGTAGGTTTGGTTTTAGAATTGTTCGAATTTTATCATTCACCCCAGTATAGTCACCATAATAATTTCTTAATATAGAAATTGCTCCTGAATGCTGAGTTTCAGTCAATAACTGTCTAGAATGAATAGCTTTATCGTTACTGATAAGTAAGCAAGGAGTTCTTTCTTTTAAGAGGTTTCTGTTTTTTAACCACATCAACTCCTCAAAAGGGTTTTGGCTTTCAATAATAACAAGGTCATAGTCAACACCATCTTTAACTTCTTCAAATTTATAAAAAATATTAAGTGATGTCTCTAGGCTTTTGAGAAGTTGAGCCGTATTTTTAGAAGAGATTCCAATTCTTTTTTGTTGATCACTCATATCTAACGTTCCTTGGTTTGAGTTGTTCTGCTCTATTAGGATAAGCTAAAACATTGGTCTTAATTCTAGATAAATATGGTAATTTTTTGGTAATTTTAGTTGGGTACAGGAATAGGGTATCCAATGAGGATTGATTACTTTTGATTGTCATGTTTTTATCCCTGCTTTCTTGTTAGAATTACTTATGTGTTTAGTTAACTCACTTATTATTGTCTCAATAAAAGAAAAGTTTTATTTACTTATGCTGCCTTCTTTAAAGTTTCATTGTTTTCCGTCAGTTCATTAATTAGCTCAAAAACATCCTTAGGGTTTAAGGGTTTTGATAAAAACCGGTCAACACTCATATCCATAGCATTTTCAATTTCAGAGTTTATTTTTGACGCCGAAACCACTACTAGTTTTGTGTTGTATACAAGTTTGTTTTTCACAAAGTTGACCACTTCAAGTCCTGAAACAAAAGGCATATTAACGTCAGTAATTACAACCTCGTATTTTCGTTGGGTCATGAGGTCTAACCCATCCAGCCCATTTGCGGCATGATCAACAGCATAGTTTTCGTTTTCTAGTTTTGATCTTAAAACTTTAGCAATCAACTCGTCATCTTCGATAATTAAAATATTTTTACTCAGTTGTACTTCTTGGTGATACAAAAAGTGATCGACATCTTCATCAATTTTTTTTAATAAAGGGTAGAGTTGTGACAGAACTAGCTCCATGTTATGAAAATTTTTATCCGATGACATGTTTTCTTCAATAGAGGCCATAACCTCTTGAACACCGGATTTACTAAAATATCCATAAGTCGATCTAAGCTTATGTGAAACCTTTCTACATTCAGAGGCATCACGATCATTTAAAGCATTATAAAGTCTGTTGAGGTCATTTCTGGACGATTTTATAAAAACTTCTAATATTTCTTTTAAAAGTTTTGGGTCGTCTCCAGCAGCTTCTCTAATTTCTTCAAAACAATTCATCGTATCAATAGGGCTTTCTTTAATGTTCATATCTAAATTCCTTGTTTGGGCGATTAACCTATCTTAAATGTATTCCGTTCATAAATTTTGAAGGAAATACTTAAAAAATTTGTTTTTATTGCCTCAATATAAAACAGGTTTATGCGGCTCTCCCGTAATCATCGCTGTATCTAATAATATCATCTTCTCCAAAGTAAGAGCCCAGTTGAACCTCAACAAAAATAAGGGGCACAGTCCCTATATTTTTAATTCTATGTTTTGACTCTTTTGGTATATGAGCGTGTTCGCCAGCATTTAATACCCGTGACTGATCATCTAGTGTAAATTCAGCCTGACCACTGACTAGAATCCAATGCTCACTCCGTTTGTTGTGTGCTTGATATGAAAGTCTTTCCCCAGGAAGAACAGTTATTTTTTTGAGTTTAAAATTGTCTTCTTCTAAAAGAGATTCATATTTACCCCAAGGTCGGCATTCTCCTTGGTGTTTTGTTGCTGTTTCGTTTTTCTTTTCTTTTAATTGGTTAACGACATTCTTAACACTTTGGGTGCTCCCTTTCTTAGCAATAAGAAGGGCATCTTCTGTATCTACAACAATTAAGTTTTCAACATCAATCAAAGTATGCGTTTTCTTTTTATGTGAAAAAACAAAGTTATTCTCTGCACGAACCGTTTCAATATGCGAACTTGAGTCAATAAGTTCTTCTTTGTCTAGTTTAGCAATCTCATCCCATGAACCAAGATCCATCCAACCAATGTCACAGGGGACACAATGCAAATTAGTCACATGCTCTAGAATTCCATAGTCAATACTAACAGATTGAACTTGGTTGTAGATTTCTTCTAACTGACTCATTTCTTGATCCAGCTTAGAAAACGCCTGCCAAAGTTCTGGCATATGTTGCTTAAATAGCTCTATCATACTGGAAACTTTAAAAATAAAAATTCCGGCATTCCATACATAATTTCCTTGCGCTAAATATTTTTCGGCCACTTCTTTTGATGGTTTTTCTTTAAAAGATAAGACCTTCTGAGGTTGGTACTGTTCATTTTTTGATAGTTCTATATATCCAAACCCTGTCGCCGGATGATCAGGGGCGACACCTAATGTGACTAAAGAACCGGCTTTAGCTTGTTCTTCAGCACAAGTAACGGCCTTATGAAAGCTAAATTCATTTTTAATATGGTGATCAGCTGAAAATACTCCAACCACTTCATTAGTCAGTCCTTCAAGTTCTAACTTTCGACATAGTAGTGCTATAGCCGGTGCTGTGTTTTTTCCACAAGGCTCGTACAGGGCCTCGATTCCCTTCATATAATCCATATTTTTGATGATATTTTTTTGAGACTGAACAGTCACAACAATGGGGGAGTGACTGTATCTTTTAAAACGTTCTAATGACTTTTGTAGTAGTGGTTTTTTTAAAAAGCTACCAAATTGTTTGGGCATATTCTGTCTTGAAAAGGGCCAAAGTCTCTCTCCATTTCCGCCGGACATTATTACTGGAATCACTATTTACCTCATTTCTTTATGTATGTTGAAGCTACAGTCATTGAACTGTAGTCCATTTATTGGTTTGTTTTTTTTAATTATTTAATTTGGTAAATGGGTTTATGCTGCTTTTTTTTCTAATTTGTACCCCATTCCATACACTGATCTAATTTTATAATTCCAGGAGTCTGTTTTTTTTCTTAACCCAGCAATCGTTGAATCGACAGTTCTGTCTAATACATATGTGTTTTCACCCCAAACTCTTCCTAAGAGTTGATCTCTAGAAAAAACCTGGTCCACAGATTCAGTAAAAAATTTGAGTAACTTAAACTCAAGAGGGGATAGATCAATTTCGTTGTTATCAATAAGAGTTTTTAAGCAGGCAGCGTCTAACTGTAAGTTTCCTGTAGAAGTGATATTGGACGATTTTCCAATTTGTGACACAAAATTAAGTTTATTTTCAATTCGTGCCCTAAATTCGATAGGGTTAAATGGCTTTACAATATAGTCTAAAGCTCCAGATTTAAAACCCATCACTTTATCGGAGGTTTCACCTTTACCACTGGTAATAATTGTTGGAACTTGCAAAGAGCCGTTACTCTGAGTGAGTTGCATAAGTATGTCGTACCCACTTCCATCGGGAAGGATTATATCTAATATGACGAGATCAAATTTATTTTCTGCTAGAAGTGCCTTGGCTTCTTTGACATTTCTTGCATACTTGTATCTTGGGCTTTCTCCAATAGAGGCTTTTATTAAAAGTTCATACTCAGCAGTGTCCTCAACAACAAGTATACTATAGTTGGCTATGTTCATAATTTCTCCTAGGCGGCAACCTGAGTGTTTAAGTATTGACTGGCTTCTGTATATTCTTTCTCAAGTCCTTCAATTAATTTATCCATTTCTGGCGGAATTTCATTGTTTGTAGAACTGTGTTCAATGGTTTTAGATATTTCAGATAGCTTCATGGCACCTAAGTAGGCAGAGCCTGACTTAAGAGAGTGAGCTGCAAGTGTTAAATTGGGAAAGTCTTTCGCTTCGAAAGCTCTTTTAATCTCTTGAATACGCTTTGGTGTTTCAACATTAAACAGATCTATTAAATTTTTAAGAAGGTTATCTCCTGGCACAGTATCTGAAAGCTCTTTAAGCTGCTGCAAGGCTTCTTTATCTATCGCGCTACTCATCTTTAACTCTCCTAAGGTTTACAAGTCTACTAAAGTCATATCGTCATAAAATATAAAACGTTTAGGGCTAAATTTCCTTTTTTTTGTATCAAATGAAGATTATAATAAAATTCTCATATTTGAATGGTCATTTAGGAATAAATTTATACAATTATATAAACAGATTAGGTTTTGTTAATATTAATTAAATTGACTTGAAAGTAGTATGTACATGGAGGAAGTCATGGAAAAAATAAGAACACTTTTAGTAGATGATAGTAGTATCGATCTCACTTTGGCAAAGTTTCACTTAGAAGGTGCTGGTTTAGAGGTGGAAACCGCTAAAGATGGTTTTGAAGCCTTAGATCGATTGTCAAAAAAGCAATACGACCTGTTTGTTGTTGACCTTATGATGCCTAAGATGGGCGGATTTGACTTGATAACAAGAATCAAGGCTCAAGCCGGTCTTAAAGAAACTCCCGTTATTGTTCTTAGTGCTAAAAGTGGTGTTTTTGATATTAAGAGAGTTTTAAAATTAGGTGTGAGTGAGTTTATTGTTAAACCCATTTCTCCAGATATACTTAAAAATAAAATTAAAACTTTATTTCAAGATGTTAATGAAAATTGGGAAGAAGTTCCATTAAATGGTGGAGCTGATATGGGGCATGCCATTGCCGTCACTGAGAATCAAATTGAAATTGTTAGTCTTGGAGAGCAAACCATGACCGTAAAATCACAAGTTTATTTTGAGGAAAGTCAGTTTGTTAAACTTAACTCGTCCTTGTTAAGTCATATTGAAATTTCTCATTTACAATTTGTTGTTTCATCTTTTTTAAAGGTAGGAAAAGATTACTATACAAAGCTTAAGTTTGACGGAATAGGTGAAGAAGACAAAGAAAAAATTCGCTTTTATTTGCGAAGCGAAAGAACTTACTCAAGTTATTAATTTTTGTAACTAAGCAATTTTTTTGAAAGAGCTTTTTTTAAGAAATTTTTTAAGACATTTTAATAAGTCTTGCTCAATTATGGGTTTAGTTAAAAAGGCGTTCATGCCGGTGTCTAAGCATTTTTGCTCTGTGCCTTCGATCGCTCCGGCGGTGAGAGCAATAATTGGAAGTTCCGATAAATTTAATTCTTGCCTTATTTTCTTTGTGGCTTCAAAGCCATCAAGTACAGGCATTTGGCAGTCCATCAGTACCAAATCAAAAGATTTCTCTTGCAGGGCTTTCACCGCAAGTTCACCGTTGACCACACCAGTGATGTCAAATCCGTTGCGACTCAAAATAGCTTTTGCCACAACTTGGTTGATCGGATTGTCTTCAACTAACAAAATATGTTTTCCTGTTCCAAACTTTTCGTTCACATCAATTTCGTTAGTGATTTCATCTTTTTTATGTTTAATAACTTTTTTGGTCATTTTCGCAGGAATTGTCACAGTAAAAGTAGTCCCTTGGTGAAGTACGCTTTTTACATTAATTTTTCCACCAAGCATTTCAGACAAAGATTTTGTGATGGCTAATCCTAGGCCAGATCCGCCGTAAACGCGATTAGTGGATGTTTCGGCCTGTTCAAATTGATCAAATATGCTATTTATTCGTTCAGGGCTAATTCCAATTCCAGAGTCCTTTACCACGAGCTCTACGGACTCATTTTTTAAAAAATTAAGCACTAAACTTACATGGCCCTTCTTAGTAAACTTCACAGCATTGCCAATCAAATTAAAGAGTATTTGTTTAAATTTTCCAGGATCACTAATAATATTAAAACCTTTTTTTTGATTTTTAATATCAAATTGAATCTTTACGTTTGAGTTTTGAGTACTAGCCTTGAAAATATCTATAATTTCCAAACATAAAAGTTCGACATCAAAAGGGATATTCTCAATTGAAGTATGACCGGCTTCTATTTTAGAGAAGTCGAGTATGTCGTTTACAAGATAAAGTAAAGATTGCGAAGATTTAAGAATGATGTCCAGATGTTTTTTTTGTTCTTCACTCAAGGGGGTGTCATTGAGTATTTGAGTCATGCCTAAAATACCATTGATTGGAGTTCTTATTTCATGGCTCATTTTAGCTAAAAATATTGATTTGGCTTTGTTGGCCTCAATCGCTTGATTTTTTAAATCAATAGCTTCGTTTTTTGCTTGTTCTAACTCTTTAACTCTTTGCTGGACCTGTTCCTCTAATGAACGGTTGAGAATATATAGTTCTCTACTTTTGACCTCAAGAAGGTCTTCAGCTTCTTTTTTAGCCCGTTTAATTCGTTCTATTTTTAAGAGGAGGTTTTTATTTTTGGTCATGCCACCTGTCTAGTTAATACAAAGGTTCTTTGAAAAGGATCATCGCCCTCAGAGCTAATTGTAAAGCTCTCGTTATAGTGCTCAAAAGTTTCTTCAATGAGCCCTTCAGCAAGATCTGCAAAAGGTTTTGTTGATGAGTACTCAATTTTAGTGACTTTATCATCAATAATTTTAAAATTTAGTTTAGGAAGCTCAGTTTCAGGGTTTAGTTTTTTGACCTCAACGTGAATAAAGTTATCAACGGAACCTAAAAAATCTAAAGCTGAAGTTTTATTGAAGTATTCTGGATGAAATTTGTAAAAAGCTTTGAGTAAATGCTTACCAAAGGCTTTGACTAAGGCGTTGACTGGCATTCCAGACTTCTCAGAAAGTTTAGTAACAATGGTTAGGGCTTCGTTGTAATCATAGTTTCCGACGGAAGTATAGGCGGCTCCCGATTGTAGATCTAACCCATCAATAAGTTCTTCTGTAAAATCTTCTCCAAAAGTAGTTTCCATCATAGATAAAAGTTCAGTGAATATAAGTCCTTTCATAAATACATCCTGTTTAATTATAAGTTTACAATCTTACCCGCATCTCTGGATAAAAAGTTAATTTACTTCTGAAGTGCCCACCTGCATTTA
>JAHDIR010000033.1:6523-28802 GCA_020630675.1 Bdellovibrionales bacterium | reverse complement strand
GACACACTTCTTTTGGGTACGCTTCATTGCAGTTACCTGGACATTTCTGTAAAACATTAGAATCTTTACATACAGTAAAAGAACTGTTCATAGTCATTTGTAAAAGAAACTTTTTATCAAGAATGAACGCTTTTCATTTTTAAAAAAATTAATAAACAATAGTCCTATTTAAAAGTTCATAGAAGCTTATGGAAATTAGGTTCGTCCATAAATAACTTATAAAACAAATTAACAGCCCCAAGGCTAGCTTCAAGAGGGCATAGGCGTGCCTTGAGGGGTAAAATAAGCTATAATTTTAAGGTACAGCCCTATTGAGGGGCTGCAAAAAACTAAGTTGATCTGAGAGTTAGCGCAAAAAGTGTGTCCGTACTTTTGGGTGTAGAAGTGTGTCCGTACCTTTGGGGGGAGTGAAATGAGAGTTGGGTGGGCTGTCATGGTCGTGATTTTGGGAGTCGGGGGAATTGTTGTTTTTGCCGATAAGAACCCAAAACAAAACCCAGAAGAACAGGCTGTTGAGCTGCAAGTCATTCAGAGAGGTCTTCCTCAAGTTTTAAACAGCAACACCTTGCCGCCCCCTCAAAAAACCTCAACCCCAAGAGGAGTGGCCTCAGAAGCAGCCACTAAAGAAATAAACACAAAACCTACACACGAAAAAAGTAATAAAAAAGACTCATCAGAAGACTACTCCAAGTTAGATCCCAACCTTTATGAACCAGATTTTGCCCCAGAAGGTGTCATAGATCAGCTAGAGGGAATTCAAAAGCAGTTAGAACGGTAAGGCTTTAGTCACTAACCCAGGCTTTTAAAAAGAAACATTCGGGCTGCTATTAAAGATAAAATTAATCAACTCGGCGTGTATCTAAATCTAATTTAACCAACCCCAAATAATAGTCTTCAGGAGTGGGTTGAAAATTTACAGAGGTAAATACATCATATTTACTTTCTGTAGGGTGACTGACAGAAGATAATTTTTTATCGCCCTCAATCATATTAATTTCTACTGATGATATAGGGTTACTTAAATTAAGTTTTCTTAAGTATTTTTCTAATTCAAATCTAATTTGATTTAAACAAAGTGCTCCCTTTTTAGAAGAAATACTAATTTGAAATGTTTGGTTGTTGTAACAACAAAAGAGTTCGACTTCTAACTGAAAACAACTACTTTTTAGTTTGCTATCCAGTAAAGAACAAATTTCTAGGAGGAGATAAGGACAGTAATTTACAGGTAAATTAAAGTCTAAAGCTGCTTTTGTTTTTTTAAAATTATTTTTCTTAACTTTATTTTGTGGAAAACTTTGGGGAAAGTCTGGATAACTTTTTTCACAATCAAAGTTTATATTAAAATTTTCTGCAAACAAACGCATAGAAGCTCCTCTGGTAAAGCCTTTCAGGGTGTATGTAATTTTTACTATAAATATTTTAATTAGTATTTTCGTATCAAATTTTTAAGGACACCTCTTATGTTTACCTTACTGGGGTGGTGCCACATTGGCTCCATGGTAGGGTGGGAGGGCCTAAGCTCAATTAAGTTTTTGTCATTATGAAAATAATATTTTTTTAAAGTAGCTTCACTTTCAATCACAGCTACAACGATATCACCGTTTTGTGCGTAGTGAGTGTCTTGTACAATAATCACATCACCACTGTGTATTCCTTCGTTGATCATGGAATCACCTTCAACTTTGAGAGCGTAACTTTTTTCGGGTTCCATCACAAAATTAAAGGGAACATCAACACTTTCATTGTGCTCTAAAGATTCAATGGGCTGTCCGGCAGCAATTTTTCCAAGCAAAGGAAGGGAGCAAGGCTCAGTGACTTTAGGAGGATGCACTGAGCCTGTGCTCGCAAAGGATTTAGGTTTTGGTGTTGTAGACACAAAATTTTGATGAAGAGTGTTGGCCGAATGCAAAATTGTGATGGCCCTTTTTTGATTTCCTTTAGGTACAAAAATATAACCTTTAGTTTGTAATTGTTTAAGGTACCTCTGGACAGAATTATTGGAAGCAAAACCAAAATGATTTTTAATTTCAATAAAGCTAGGAGAAATTGTGTTTTCAGTAAAAAATAGTTCAATAAAATCTAAAACCGCTTTTTCTTTATGTGTAAGGGGGCGTAAGTTTTTTGAGTCCATGAGGTGTTCCTTTTAAAAAAACCTAGGTTTTGCTGATAAACTTAATTTATGTGTAAGCTTAGTGTAAGTCAAGTGTACTTTATGTGTATAAATAGCCTAAAGACTAGTGAAAATTCTTTGTTGGTTGGCAAATGATTGAAACTATTTAGATTTTTTTTTCAAAGAAAATGTCTTGGGCCTTTGCGTTTAAAACTTTAGGCCGGAGGGCCGCTGGGGTTTGTGGGAAGCACAAGGAGTTTAGATCGGTCAGAGTCAAAGGATAGTTTTTGATCACTAAGCTCTTCGATGGATAAAATTGAGTAAATAGACAAATGTAAGCTCTTGGTGTTTTCAAGCTTTTTCATAAGGTGTTCTTCACTGGGTTTAATCACTAAAGCACTCGACTCAAAAACAAATTCAGAAATAGAAACAAAACTGAGACCTAAGCTGGAATCTTTAATAGAGTGGGCCTTCAAAGACATAACTTTACCGTCTACGGGGTCTTTGTAATGAATTAGAAAAAGGGATTTGTTAGATGAGCTCATGCTGACGCAACTTAACAAAACTATTTAAACAAGCAAGTTTTTTGTGCAAGATTTAGTAGAGATATCCGTAAGTATTGAATAAGGCTTAAATATTTGATAACTGACAGTCATGAAGCAAGCCATCAGATCTCTCCATAAAAGCTGGGCACCCTATTTGAGTGACCAATGGTCTCAGGAGTACTTTGTTCAACTTAGCCAGTTTATTAGCCAACAAGGTAAAACCGAAGATGTTTTTCCGGCCCCCACTCATTACTTTACGGCTTTTAATCATACGCCGTTTCATAAAGTAAAGGTCGTAATTTTAGGGCAAGACCCTTATCATGGAAAAGGGCAAGCTCATGGTTTAAGCTTCTCTGTTCCGGAGGGAGTTAAAGTACCTCCCTCTCTAAAAAATATTTATAAAGAGTTAAGCTCTGATTTAAAAATCCCAGCCCCAGAAAGTGGTGATCTCACAAACTGGGCTCAACAAGGGGTTTTGCTTTTAAATGCAACTTTAACTGTAAATTCGGGGCAGGCAGGTTCTCATCAAAAAAGAGGGTGGGAGCAGTTTACTGATCATGTTTTTGAAGTTTTAAACCTTCATCACAAAAATTTAGTATTTATTTTGTGGGGAAGCTATGCCCAAAAAAAAGGTAAAAATATTGATAAAAAAAAGCATTTAGTGCTTGAAGCGCCTCACCCTTCTCCTTTGTCGGTATACCGTGGTTTTTGGGGTTGTAAACATTTTTCTAAAACGAATAAGTATTTACAGAAAATGGGTGCAACGCCAATAAATTGGGCGAAAACAAAGGCCTAAGTATTTGTGAAAATAATGCAAAAAGCTTACAAAGACGGCATTATATTTATGGCCCCTCCGTAGATTTGATGGTAGCGTTTAGCTTTGTTTATCTAATATAGAACTTTCATTAAGGAGATCCTATGAAATCTATTGCTAAATTTTTTCTTACACAAATTTTTCTTTTAGTCTTTACAGTCGCCGCCTATGGCAAGGGTTCTCATTTTGTATATTGTTCCGAGGCGAGTCCTAAAATTTTTAACCCGCAATTAGCAACTGATGGTCCAACTTTTAATGCCAGCTCTAGGGCTATTTATGATCGTTTGGTTGAGTTTAAAAAAGGAAGCACTGAGGTAGTTCCAGGCTTAGCTGAAAGTTGGAGTGTTTCAAAGGACGGTTTAAAATATAACTTTAAATTAAAAAAAGGAGTTTGGTTTCAAACGACCAAATATTTTACCCCCAAGCGTCCTTTAAACGCCGATGATGTCATTTGGAGTTTTAACCGAATGAGGTTATCCAGTCACCCCTATCATAAAGTGAACCAAGGAACTTACGAATACTTCCGTTCTATGGGAATGGGTAAGTTAATTAAAGTCATAAAAAAAGTCAGCGACTATGAGGTGCAATTTCAACTGGCTAGACGTGAATCGCCTTTTTTAGCAAATATGGCCATGGACTTTGCAAGTATTCTGTCAAAAGAGTACGCGGATCAACTAACAAAAACTAAAAAAATGGCCAGCATTGATTTAAAGCCCGTGGGTACAGGGCCATTTGTATTAGATAAATATGTGAAAGACACGATCATTCGCTATAGCGCTCACCCCAAGTATTTTCGAGGGGAGGCAAAAACTAAAAAACTCATTTTTAGCATAACTCCTGATGCGAGTGTTAGGTTTCAAAAGTTAAAGCGTGGGGAGTGTCACTTAATAGCAGAGCCATCTCCTATTGATATTGACCTCATGAAAAAGAATCCTAAAATTAGTGTGAAAGAAAAGCCGGGTTTAAACGTAGGTTATATAGCTTTTAATGTTGAAAAAAAGCCTTTGAACAATGCAAAAGTAAGGCAAGCTATACGCGCAGCTTTAAACCGTGAAAGTTATATTAAATCTATTTATAAAGGTTATGCACAAGTAGCTAAAAACCCAATTCCCCCGACGATTTGGAGTTATAATAAAAATGTAAAGATGACTTCCTATGATGTAGCTAAAGCCAAAAAATTATTAAATGAAGCTGGCTACCCAAAGGGTTTCAAAATTTCCTTGTGGACGTTGCCTGTTTCAAGACCTTACAACCCTAATGGCAAAAAAATGGGAGAGCTTATTCAAGAAGACTTGAAAAAAATTGGTATCACTGTTGAGTTAAAAACTTATAAGTGGGCCACTTATTTAGAAAAAGCATCTAAAGGTGAGCATGAGATGATTCAATTAGGCTGGAGTGGTGATAACGGCGACCCTGATAACTTTTTGTCGGTTCTGTTGGGGTGTGATGCTGTGAAAGCTGGTAGTAATTACGCTCGCTGGTGTCATAAGCCTTTTGATAAGCTTGTTAATCAAGCAAAAAGTTTAACCTCGCAATCTCAACGTGAAAAATTATATAAAAAAGCACAGCTTGTTTTTAAAGAGCAAACCCCTTGGGTGCCGGTGGCGCATGCCACCGTTTTTCGTGCTTTAACTAATAATGTGCAAGGCTATGAGATGAGCCCTTTTGGTACAGAGTCTTTTTATGAGGTTTCAATTAAAAAATAATGTTTAGTTCAGGTTTTATTGGCAAGCTAGGTTCTTTATTATTCACGTTGTGGATCTTAAGCTTGGTTTCCTTTTTTTTAATTCGTTTAATTCCAGGAGATCCGGTCAGAATTATGGTCGGTGACCGCGGAGTGAGTGAAGAGTCTTATCAAGAAATTAAAAGTAATCTTGGCCTAGATAAGCCTTTACCTGTTCAATATTTCGTTTACTTAAAAAAAATAGTTTCTTTTGATATGGGAACTTCTTTTATTACTCGTGTTTCTGTTTGGAAAGAGTTTAAAGAAAAGTTTGTGGCCACATTTGAGCTTAGCTTTTTTGCCATGTTTATTGCCGTGGTATTAGGTTTACTATTAGGTATTTATGCCGCCGTTAATCGTGGAAACTTTATTGATAAAACCTTAATGACGGGGTCGGTGGTTGGTTTTTCCATGCCGATTTTTTGGTGGGGTTTAATTTTAATTTTATATTTTAGTGTTCGTTGGGAGTTAACACCAGTGTCAGGTAGAAATTCTGTTTTTATAGATATTGAGAGTGTAACTGGACTTATGCTCATCGACTCTTTACTTTCTTCTGAGCCTTGGGAAGCATTTAAAGATTCTTTCCAACATTTAATTTTACCTTCTGTAGTTTTAGCTACCGTTCCTTTAGCTTCAATTGCTCGCATGACAAGGTCTAGCTTTATCGATGTTTTGTCTGAAGATTACATTCGCACAGCTTATTCAAAAGGTCTTTCACGCACACAAATTTACTTTAAGCATGCCTTAAAAAACGCTTTGCTTCCGGTCATTACTGTTATTGGTTTGATGATGGGGGCCTTGTTAACGGGAGCCATTTTAACCGAAACTATTTTTTCTTGGCCGGGTTTGGGGCGCTGGTTGCTGTCCAGTGTTGAGTCACGGGATTACCCAGTCATTCAAGCCGGTATTTTTTTAATTGGATCCTTAGTTATGATATTAAATTTTGTTATTGATATTTTATATAAGTGGGTTAATCCGAGGTTAAGGGTATGAGCTCACTCACTAAAGATGGCCTTGAACCATCAGCGGCATCCAATCTTTTGGGCAAAGGTTCCTTCCTTTATTTTTTTAAACCTTCTGTAATGGGTTTACCAACTTTTTTTCTATTTTTAGTTTTCGTTTTTTTCTGCTTAATGGCCTTGTTTGGTCCTATGTTAACGTTTCATTCACCTTCAGAAGTTTTTGCCGATCAGATTTTGGCTCCTCCCGTGTGGCAAAGTGGCGGTGTTTCTGCTCACTGGTTAGGAACGGATGATCTTGGTCGTGATTTACTCACACGTTTGGTGCATGGTTCTAGAGTGTCTATGGGGGTCGGTTTACTGGCTGTGTTTTTGTCACTGTTAATTGGAGGAAGCCTAGGCTTTTTATCTTCTTATGTTGGCGGTAAAGTAGATCAGGCGGTGATGAGGGCTACTGACATTTTAATGTCGTTGCCGAGTATATTATTGGCCATCATCGTGGTGACAATTTTAGGCTCGGGGCTTTACCCAGGGATTGTAGCAGTTAGTATTATGTCTTTGCCGGCCATGATTCGTGTTGTTCGCATTACGGTTTGGGACGAAAAAGAAAAACTATATATTATGGCTGCAAAAAGTTTAGGATCTAATCACGGATTATTAGTTAAAAATATATTAAAAAACTGTAAAGGCCCGATTGTCATCCAGTGTATGTTAACGTTTAGTGAAGCCATCTTAAATATTTCAGCCCTAGGGTTTTTAGGCTTAGGAGCTCAGCCCCCTCAAAGTGAGTGGGGAACTATGTTGGCCGACTCAAAAGCCTACATTGAAACAGCACCCTGGCTTCTTTTTTATCCAGGAATTTGTATTTTAATTGTAGTTCTTACCTTTAATTTATTAGGGGACTACTTAAGAGATAAATTAGACCCTAAGGTGTTATGAGAAGTTTTACTCCCTCCCCCCTCCATTTCTTAAATGATTTACCAAAACCCAATGATGTTTGTGAAAGCCCCTCATCTGCATTAGTTATTTATGACTCCTATCATGAGCAAAATAGTTCTTTTGTAAAATGGTTAAACTTATTTGGCCAAAGTTATTCGGTTCAAGCTGGGGAAGACCTTAAAGATATTTTAAATTTCCCAAACCATGTGCACAAAATTTCTGAAAAAATAAGTAATAAAAGTCGAAAGGCTTTGACGGTAATTGCGGTGGGCGGTGGTAGTGTTGGAGATTTTGCTGGTTTTTTTGCAAGCACTTATAAAAGGGGAGTGCCTTTGGTACATATTCCCACGACGTGGTTGGCAGCTATTGACTCTGCTCATGGTGGAAAAACGGCTCTCAATATTGGAGGAGCTAAAAACCAAGTGGGGTCGTTTCATTTTGCTGAAAAAATATTTATTTGTAAAAATTTTTTTAAAACTGGTTTTAATCAAGGGCAAGAAAGTTCGGCCCCTGGGGTTGGAGAGCTCATTAAAACGGCTCTACTTGCTGGGTCAAGTTTATGGACACAGTTAGGCTCCTATTCCTCTTTAAACCTTGAAGCCTGGTGGGAGTTACTTCCAAAGGCCATTCCTGTAAAATATAATATTGTTAGCCAAGACCCTTTTGAAGACACCAGTGTACGACAGGTGCTAAATTTAGGACATAGTTTTGGTCATATTTTAGAGAAAGTTTTTGATTGGTCACACGGTGAGTGTGTTCTGCAGGGTTTATATTTTTGCACAGCTTGGAGTCAGCACCGAGGCTATTTAGATCTCCAATTGGCCAAAGAAATAGAGCACTACTTACAAAATCATTCTCATAAAAAAACAGAAGTTGTGAGTCAGAAACTCAGCATTAATGAGGCAAAACGTCTTTTATTATCGGATAAAAAAATAAATAAAAGCCAAGAGCTCGATTTTGTTTTCTTGAAAAAATTAGGACAACCTTATGTAGAGTCTGTTTCAGTGAATAGCTTTATGGATGAGCTGCTTCGACAAGGGTGGCTCAAGTAAATGGATCAATTCAATTTTTCTGGCCAATTGACGTCTTCTAAATCATTAATGAATAGAGCTTTGGTGGTGCAGAGCTTTTACCCTGAGCTTTCTATTTACGGCCAGAGTTCATGTGATGATGTTGTAGCTATGCGATCGGCCATTCGTGATTTTACCAAAGGTCAAAATAAAATTGAGTGTAAGGCGGCGGGGACTGTATTGCGCTTTATGGCTTTAAGAGTAGCTCGTGAAAAAGGTGAGTTTTTACTTACGGGTGAAAGCCAACTTTTCAAGCGATTGCCGGAGGACCTCATTCAATTACTCAGCCAACTAGGTGCTAAGGCTCAGTTAACCAACGAAGGTTTATTGATTAACTCCATTGGTTGGAAGGTCATGGGGGATGCTTTGCACCTGCAAGCCAAGCTTTCCAGTCAATTTGCTTCGGCTGTATTTCTCAGTGCTTGGGACTACCCTTTAGATTTATTTATTTCTGTTCCTCGTTCGATGCTGTCCCGAGGTTACTTTCAAATGACTATTGATACTTTGGTGAGTTTGGGTATGCAAATTTTTTCCAACCAAGGAGAGTATCATATTCCCAAAAAACAAATTTTAAAAAGCACATCCTATGTTTGTGAACTTGATTTAAGCTCTTGTTTTGCTTTGGCGGCGGCGGCAACCCTGGCCGGGCAGGCTAAAGTTCAATTTGTTCCGGACCATAGTTTACAGCCAGATGTATTCTTTTTTGATATTCTAGATGAAATGCAAATTGATTACGACCAAGATGAAAACACCTTACAGTCTCACTTTTTTCAACAAACAGGCTTTGAAGGTTTAGATTGTGATTTGGGAGAAACTCCTGATTTATTTCCAGTGCTAGCCGTTTTAGCCGCCTTTGCTAAGGGCACCAGTCATCTTTTTGGTGCGAAACATTTAAGTCATAAAGAGTCTGACCGAATTGCTCAGACTTGTGAACTTTTACGACGAAGCGGCTGTCGTGTGACGCAAAAAGAAGATGGTGCTGTTATAGAGGGTAACCCTTTATTAGAGCCCACGTCGTTTTCTTTTGATGCTCATAATGACCACCGTATGGCCATGGCCGCAGGGTTACTTATGTTAAAGGGTTTTCAAATTGATTTACAGGGAAGAGAGTCTGTGAACAAAAGTTTTCCTGAGTTTTGGGATATAATTAAAAAATGAAGAGGGCTCAGGTAACTTTATTTATCGGTCATAGAGGGGTAGGAAAAACTTCTTTATTAAAACGAGTAGAAGGTTACTTTAAACAGCAAAATAAAAAAGCTCAGTTTATTGATTTAGATGCTTACGTGGCCAGCAAAGCCTGTAAAAGTATTTTAGAAATTTTTAAAAATGAAGGAGAAGGGCCGTTTCGAAAATACGAAAGAGAGGCTCTTCAAGAATTATTGACAGCTCATGAATCATTACCTTTATTTGTTTCTTTGGGGGCTGGTTTTCAAGGACCTTACCCTGAGGGGGCACGAATTGTTTTTGTACAAAGAGTGTCCGATGCAAAGGGGCGGGTGTTTCTGGATCGTCCTAGATTAAAAAAAGACATATCTCCTCTGCAGGAGTTTTCTGAGCTTTATCAGAAAAGGCATCAAGTTTATTTGTCTGTTTGCACTGACCAACTGGTTTTACCCGAAGGTCAAAAAGAAAACCCTGCTTTTGAAATGTGCTTTTTTGGTTTAACAAAAAACTCTCATCCACTGGGTGGATGTTTGACTTTAACACCGCAAAAACAAAAAGAGTGGAAACGCCGGGCCTTAAATTCAAAACAAACCCCAATATTATCAAATCAATATACAGGTGTATCTAAGATAGAAATTCGCACAGATCATTGGCCAGAAGCTTCACTAAATTCACTGTTAAAATGTCTTTCTCCAGATAAAATATTGTTTGCTCACCGAAATCTCCATAGAAAGGCTCCTGATGGGGTGATGACTGATTGGGCTTTAGAGCTGGGGCCACCGTCAAGTTTCTTCGATATTTTATCCTTACATAAAAGGGAAGAAGATTTAAATAAATCGTTTCAAGCCTGGTCTTCTTACGAAAAACAGGCTGATCATTTTAAGCTGGCCGTTCCTATTAAAAACTTTAAGGAGCTTCAGCAGGGGCATGCTTGGTATTTACAAAACCCCAAAAAACATTGTTTTTTACCAATGTCTAAAGATGGTCGTTGGGCTTGGTATAGGCTTTGGCATAAAAACAAAATGTTTCCAAACTTTTTTAAAGAAGGTTTACTGGGTTCTGCCTTAGATCAACCTTTATATTTTCAGTGGTATGATTTTTTTCCGGCAAAACATTTTGCGGCCATATTGGGGCAACCGGTCAGTCATAGCCGAACACCGAATGAACAAAAAGAATTTTTTAATAAAAAAAATATGCCGGTGTTAAATATTCCAATGTCTTTAGAGGAGTGTACAAAAGATCATTTGGTTTTTTTGGCTCAGCTAGGTTTAAGAGCTGCTGCAGTGACCTCTCCTTTAAAGTTGAAGATGTCTGAACTTATGCACAGCTCTGAAAAAAGTGTGAACACTATTTTTTTTAATGAAAGTCAGAACTCTTGGCTTTCGACGAACACAGATAGCTATGGCTTTAGTGAACAAATGAAGTTGTGTCGATTTTCAGAGGGATTAGTGGTTTGGGGAGGGCGCGGAGTTTTGTCGAGCCTGGCACAAGCGCTGCCAACAACAACCTCTTTTTACTCTGCAACAACGGGCACCCCTAGGGTTTCGTCATTGCCTGTAAAGAATCCTAAAGTAGTTATTTGGGCCGTTGGTCGTGATCACTCTTTTCAGTGGCCACCGTCATCTTGGGCACCCCAGCAAATTATAGATTTAAACTACAGTGAAGATTCTCCTGGGCGCGAGTATGCTCAGCGCATAGGTTGTGAGTACATTAGTGGGGAAACCATGTTTTATCAACAAGCCAAACAGCAGCGAGTTTTCTGGAGTGAGTGTTGGACTCAAAACTAGAAAAAAGGCTTTATAGTTTTATGAGGAGTTTTTTATGTTAGCCAACGAATTTGGAAAGTTTTTTAAAATCACTACCTTTGGCGAAAGTCATGGTATGGCTTTGGGGGTAGTTATTCAAGGCTGTCCCAGTGGCTTGAAAATAAATCCTTCGGTTTTAACGGACTTATTGCAACGTCGCCGGCCCGGCTCTGCCCCTTGGGTCAGTGCTCGTAATGAACCTGAAGATTTCCAAATTTTAAGTGGAGTGTTTGAGGGAATTACTTTAGGCACACCTATAGCGATAGTTGTTTATAATAAAAATCAAAAATCCAAAGACTATGAAGAAATAAAAAATAACCCTCGCCAAGGTCATGCTGATGACACTTGGAAAGCCAAATTTTCTCACGTTGATCACCGCGGAGGTGGTCGTTCTTCGGGGCGTGAGACCGTGGCTCGAGTGATGGGAGGTGGTGTTGCTAAAATGTTTGTGCATCAGCTTTTTCCTAATTTATCAGTAGATTGTAAGATCACGCGCATTGGGCACTTACATAATAAAACAAACCAGGTTTATCCTGAGGGAACAGAAGAGCTCCTAATTAAGGCCAAGCAAGAGGGGCAAAGTTATGGAGGTCATATAGAAGTGTCTCTTCGCCATATTCCTAAAAATTTAGGACAACCGGTGTTTTGTAAATTAAAATCAGAACTGGCCGGAGCCATGATGGGCGTTGGCGCCATTGTTGGTTTTGAGTTAGCCAATGCCTTTGACCATGTTCTTCAAGAAGGAACAACTTTTCATAAAGACGGTCAGTCTCAACAGTATGCTGGTGTCAGGGGAGGAATATCTACGGGTGAGCCTATAGTCATGAAGCTTGCCATGAAGCCAACTTCATCTATTAAAGACATTGCTAAAAAAGGTCGGCACGACCCTTGTGTTTTATTAAGGGCTTTGCCGGTTATTGAAAGCATGGCTTATTTGGTGCTTGCTGACCAAATTTTATGGTCGCGACTTGATCAAGTGTAACTCTTACGTTGGGGTTCATTTTTTTTGTTTAGTTTTTTTTGAGGGTGGGGCAAAAACACTTTTTTTAATTTGCGACCTCTTGATAGAAAGACTTGGCTAGCGTTGACACTAAATGTTCACTTGCTGGATACTGCAATAGAAATATTTTTTGAGGAGATCTAAGTGAAATTATTAGTTGTTGTTTTTGTGAGTAGTTTGTTGACCTTATCTTGTGCAAATATGGATAGCGATACCATTGGTCAGGTGGCCGGTATACTACTAGACCCTTCCGGGGCGGGTGGTTCAACCACAGCACCAAGCAACAAAGAAGTGTCTTTAGGTTTAAAAGAATCTTTATCTAAAGGCGTTGCTTCGGCGGTTAGCCAATTATCTCAAACCGATGGTTTTTTAAAAAATCAAGCCATTAAAGTTTTGTTTCCGCCTGAGGCTTTAAAAGTGGAGTCTAAATTAAGAAGTTTAGGCTTAGGTCATTTGTGTGATAACTTTGTGGTGTCTTTAAACCGAGCCGCTGAAAAAGCCAGTTCAAAAGCTGGCCCTATTTTTTTAGGGGCAGTGAAAAAAATGACCTTTCAAGATGCTATGAATATACTCTTGGGAGGAGACGGCGCTGCCACTAATTACTTAATGAAATCCACATCGTCTGAAATTAAAAAAATGTATAATCCGGTGATTGGCCAAAGTTTATCGCAAGTGAATGCCACTAAGTACTGGGGTGACGTTACTCAGGCTTATAATGCTATTCCTTTTGTGAAACAAGTGAACCCAAATTTAGAAGACTATGTTACCGACAAAGCTATGGAGGCTTTATTTGCACAAGTTAAAGTGCAAGAAAGTTTAATTCGAAAAAACCCTTTAGAAAGATCCTCTGCTCTTCTTAAAAAAGTATTTGGTTACGCCGATTTAAAAAAATAGGACTTTTATTTAATGAAAAATAGTTCGAGAACTTTTATTTTATGTTTTTTTAGTTTGTTAATTACTTCTTGTGGTAGCAAGAATAAAAAAAACTCTCGTTTTATGCACCCTGCTGAAAGTGAGTACCGCTTATCTAATGGTGTTTCTCAAGACGCAGTTAGGTTTTCGTCGTTACGCTATAAGGCCGAGAGAGGAAAAGTTTTTTTATTGGTAGAGATTATTCCGACGGAAGTCGTGGCTCGCCCAGGTTTTAATCAATACCAGCTTTATAATCAGGCCTTAAGAAATATTATGCATACGGAGTGCACCTCGGAGCTTAAAAAATATGACGCTTCACTAGGTTTTGTAGAGCACCTAGAAATACAAACACAACGATACACAAATTTTTCCTATCGCACCTGGGGCCGAGGAATTTGTCATGGTTATGTTAAAAATTTAAACTATAACCTTTAGTTCTTTTGTTTACTTTCTCATTAAAGAGCTTCAATTTTTTCTTTTAATTTTTGCCTGAGAGAAGAAATATTTTTAAAACGGGACTGTAAAGAAGAACCCTGTCGGTAGTAATCTATTTTTTTTAAAACTTCTAGATAAACACTTTTTTTTAATTTTTCAGGTAATAGCTGAAGGCAAACCTCAACCACATCTTTATCTTCAGAAAGCTCTAATTGGTCTTGAGGGGCTGAATTTTTTTGGCTGAACGACTTTAAAAGATCTTTAAAGGTGTCATTTAAGGGGTGAGCATGGGAAATATGAGGTTTTAGTTCCTCTTGTTTTTTTAAAAGGTAAAGATAAAGCAGTTCATTTGTGGGTAGGTTTTCGTCTTTGAGTAACTTAAAAAACTTTTCATCAGACAATGAGGTGTCACCCACATACTTTCCGTTCTTGAATTTTCTCAAGACACGAGACAAAGTCGCATGAGAAATTAAGTTACTGTTTTTATTGCAAAATTCGCGCAAAGAAGGAGATCTTTTAAAGATAATATGTTCAATGGCTTGGCGATAAGAGCTAAAATCAAGGCTTTTCATTTGCGCATGGTACGTACCATGCACCGCTAAAATCAACAAAATTTTGACCTTTTGAAAAGCTTTTACTAAATACTCTCAGAGTAAATAAAAACTATTTTGGTTTTGTATTTAAGCTAGGAACAGGACGGCTGCTAGCTAAAACTAAATGGGCAAGGACGATCTTATTAATTAATCAGTTCAGGGGGATTCGGTGATGAAAAATGAGAGAAGTGTTTATACCAGTCAAGTAGATCAACAATTGCAAATAAAACAGGAGCCTTTAGGCCAACTGATTCCATTTAGATATCAAGATGAAGAAAGTTTTGAGAGGGTTTGTTTACAAAACTCTCAATCACAGTTAGGGGCATCTAAATTAGATGACCTCGAAAAAAGTAATAACCAATTAAAAGGGGCCTTAGAAATGGCTAATTTAATTGCTCATAACATTAAGTCTCCTTTAATGGCTCTTGAGTTACTTGTAGTGAGTGATTCTATCAATGAAGAGACTAAAAAGACCATTCGTCAAACTCTGAATCAAACTTACGAAAAAATTAACGAAATTAACTTACTAGACAGTGCTGAAAAGCTAGCCTGTAGAAATTATTCTATGCAAAAAACAGATCTCAACTCCCTCGTAAAAGAGTGCTTTGGTGATGTCACTAGTCTTTATGATGGTAAAACTGACGTTGAGTTTAGGCTACACTCTGGTAGTGAAAAAATGTTTGGTTTAGTGTGCCCACAGTATTTTAAGAGTGCTTTTTTGAATGTCATTAAAAACTCCTATGAATCTATTGAGAAAAATGGATTTATAGAAGTGACTATTGAGAGCGACAAAAAAAATATTTATATTCGTTTTAGTGACAACGGCCGTGGTGTTCCTATGCATTTACTTCCCTATCTGGGTCAAAAAAAATTAACTTATGGCAAAAAAAATGGTTCGGGGCTGGGTTTATACCAAGTTAAAAAAATGGTTGAGCGTTGTCATGGTCAGTTTGAAATTACGTCCCAAGAAAAACAAGGAACAACCATTCAGTTGAGTTTACCTAAGTTTGAACTACCCAAAGAAATGTCAGCGTAAACGAACGTAAAGTTTATAATATTGTTAGTTGAAAATATGTCATTTACTTAAATTAAGGATGTCTGCATAAAATGAAAAAATACATTAATATTAAATATTTACATACCCTCCAATTCTTTTCATTAAGGGCTTCTTATGGCACGGATAACTAGAATTTACTTGCTCGACTAAACAACATTGCGCTAGTAATTGAGGCCTATCTTTAGGGGGGCTTTTGAGTTCTACAGACGTTACATTAACTGCTGGTCAATTAAACGACCTACCTTCTCAAGAAGAACCGTTTGAGTACAAGGCTCCTATTGATTTTGTTACGACGGTATATATTTACTACGGCAAGATAAAAAATATTAATGATGTAACTGCTTTTATTGATCGTCACCCTCACTTTGAAGACATAATAAAAAAGAAAATTGCTTATTTAATTGATACGGGTGCGGTTACCATTAACAATAATGAAGACTTTGTAATTGACCTCAATAAAGAGTGGGATGACTCAGAAAATCCAGATTTGGCATTTAATACAGTTCCTGATTTAATGGCTTGCCTATGCCAAAGAAGTTTTCTTGATCGCCAAAAAAAACCATATGATCAAAATAACTACGGATTGGTCTTAACATTCTCTGAAACAAAGAGTACAAGAGATAAGATCTTACAAGCAAAAGAAGCTTTTCGTAAAAGGTTAAAAGAAATTTCTAAAGAGGATGAAGTCAATGCCTCTACTGGAACAGAAGTAAGATCTGTATTTTTCGGATCAGGATTAGTCAAAGAGGAGGACTTTTCATGAAATCTCAAATGTTTTTAATGTTTTCATTTATATTATTTTTAAAAATTGCTTTAGCAAGTCCTGAAACATTAGAAGTTTATCCTGATCAGTTGCAGAATAAATTGGTTGCACCTTTGGCGATTGGATCATCATTTGTTGCTAACCAAGAGCAAAAAAACGCTTTTATGGTAAAACCTGATGCCAGAGTTGTATTTAATGCAGGAGAACCAGTCGGGTGGGGGCAACCTGGAGCCACTTTTGAACCAGGAGCTCCTGGTTTTGTTTCCATTAAAGACCGAATCAAAGATCATTTAATGTTGGGGCCGGGCACTGGAGTTGCTACTTCTTTTGATGCATTGGAAATGCCTGAAACAATATTTGCTGAAGCAGTTCAAGCTATAACAGAAAGTCATATTATCGAAGACTCTGTTTGGGCTTCTCCACAAGATGATGTTTTTTCTGCTGCAAATTCTGCTTTTGCTGCAGGCAACGATCTGTTCGTAGATCATTTGAAGGCGGGGCCGGGTGCCGGTGTTGGTTCACCTGTAGGGGCGTTCTCCTCTTTTTCTGATGTAAACTCAGCGGCAAGCTTTATTTGGGCCGAAGCGGGAAGGGCCGCTGCTCAACCAACAGAATCTATTTCTAATGAAGAAATAAGGTTGGATCTAAAAAGTGGTTATACATCTGACTCTAGCGGCTTTGGAAGTATAGGCACTTATAATGATGCTATAAGAGCCATGGAATCATTTGATAGTATCAGCCAATACATGAGGCATATGAGTGGCAATGCGCAAGAAGCAGCTGCCCAGGGTTTTATGAAAGCTGCCATCTTTGCTGATGAGCCAGCTCCTGGATCTTTGAAAGTATTAGAAATGACAGCTGAGCAAATTTTGTTAGAAATGTGGACGGGTAGTGATTATAGCCAATTTACCTCTCACCCTGATGATTTTTCTGATGAAGAACTAGAAGCTCTTTATAACTCTTGGGAAACAGGTTCTGATATTTCATTAGACCAGTAATTATTGAAAATGAGCTTTGTTTAAAAAAAACGAGCTCATTTTTTTCTTAGGTTAATGACTTCACGGTGCCTTTGTAAATATAACTAGCTCCACCCATAATACTTATATACTCAATTTCAGAAAACATCTCTGTGCTTTTCATGATTTCAACAAACTCTTCTTTACAGGGAAACTGACTCGAAGATTTATTTAAATAGTCATAGGCCTCTTTGTTACCAGAAACAAAGCCTCCTAATAAAGGAACAATAAAATTAAAGTAGATGGGAATAAGGTGTTTAAAAATAGGAGTGGTGATTTCTCCGGTTTCAATAACCATGACTTTGCCGCCGGGCTTTGTCACGCGAGCCATTTCAGATAAGCCCTTTTTAGGGTCTTGAACATTTCGAATACCGTAAGCAATACTGGTAATATCAAAAGAATTGTCTTTGGGGCTAAGCTCGGTGACGTCTTCAATTTGAAATGTCACTTCAGTATTTTGTTTTTTGGCCTTATCAGGGGCCAGGGCAATCATTTCTGGGCAAAAATCAGAGCCAACCACATGACCTGTTTTTCCAACAACGCTTTTAAAGTTAAGGGCTAGGTCTCCTGTGCCGGTGGCGCAATCTAAAACACTCATGCCGGGTTGGGCTCCGCTCCACTTGACCAGTTTTTTTCTCCAACGCCTAGCCATACCAAATGTAATGACATCGTTAGCTCGGTCGTAAGTATTGGCGATACCGCCAAATAAGTTTTTAATTTTTTTTGCTTCAGGGCCGGCTAATTTACTCATATGTCCCTTTTAGATTTAAAGGCTTTTTCCTAAGGCTTTAAGAAGGTTTTCTAGTTTGTTCATTAGGTTGGAAAAGTTATCAAAGTTAAGAGCTTGCTGTCCATCAGACTTGGCTTCTTGAGGGTTTGGGTGCACTTCTAGTATAAGACCGTCAGCACCAGCTGCAGCCGCTGCCAAGCTAATGGGTTCGACCAAGCTAGAAACACCGGTACCATGAGAAGGGTCGGCCACTATTGGAAAAGGACTATTTTGTTTAATGTAAGCAATGGCATTAATATCAAAAGTATTGCGAGTGGCTGTTTCGAATGTGCGAATACCTCTTTCACAAAGCACAACGTTTTGGTTACCCTGTTCGGTGATATACTCTGCAGCCAGTAGCCACTCTTTAATAAACCCAGCAAACCCTCTTTTAAGTAATACTGGCTTGTCAGTTTTGCCGAGCTCTTTTAGGAGTTCATAATTATGCATATTTCGTGAGCCAACTTGATATACATCGATCACTTCATTGAGGTCAGAAATTTGTCTGGGGTCGGTCACTTCAGAAATAAAAGGAAGGTCGACGTTTTTTTTCACGGCCTTTACGAGTTGAACAGCCTCTTGGCCTAAACCTTGAAAACTCTTTGGAGAAGTTCTGAGTTTGTAAACACCACCTCTTAGTACTCGGGCCTTATGGTTCGCTACAAACTGAGCAGTGCTTTCGAGTTGTTGTTGGCTTTCAATAGAGCAGGGGCCAGCCATAACCACAAACTGGTCTCCACCAATAGCTACATTTCCAAAATTAACAACTTGAGTTTTCATTTTATGTAAGAACTCTCCATGATTAGGCTTATAGGCTAATATTAGGGAGTATTCTAGCTGATGGCCAAATATACATCCATTTGACGCATAAAGACAAGTCAACTTTTTCTCTCTGGTGGTGAGCTCATTTTTTACCCGTCAGCCACTTTGTAAACAAGACCAATCTAAGAATTTAGTTTACAATGAACTTGTAAAATCAAAGGGAGAGCTGAGAAGTGAAAGTAAGCGTGGCTGGGAAGTCTGGGGCGATATTTAGCCTTCCCGAAAATAAAATTTTAGTGAGCCAAGGGGAGTGCGTTAAATTATCTGCCCCCAAGCCGGGTCATTACAATTATTATTCCCCCGATTTTTTTGGTGAAACCTCTCAACATTGGTATGTTTTTCCTAATAACTCAGTAATTTCAGTTTTAGATTTGCAAGAGTCTTTGCAACAAAAGCTCTCAAAAGTGACTCCTCAGTGGAGTTGGTCTGAACCGAGTTTTTCTAATTTTTCAAAAGTATTTTCAAGTATTCAAAAATTAATAGCCACTGAGGGTTTTGAAAAATTGGTGCCGGTGGTTTTTGAACAAGCGAAGTTAAACATTAATGAGACTGATTTACTCTTTATGATTCATTCCTGTTTGTTGAAAGCCTGTGATCAACAAGTTTACGGGTTATGGGAGCCAGAGGCTTCTGAAAATATATTAGGGGTTACGCCTGAAGTTTTATTTTCTTATGACCACAAAAAACAAGTTTTAGAAACAATGGCGCTTGCAGGAACACATTCTTTAAAAGAAAAACCAAACTCTCTTTTAGAAAGCCCTAAAGAAAGACAAGAACATCAGTTTGTTGTCGACTCTTTGGTGCAGTCCTTAAAGGGGTTAGGCTCTTTGTCTATTGGAGAGACGCACGAGTGGTTGCTTCCGCGGCTAAAGCATTTAAAAACAAACATTAATGTTCAGTTAACAAGCTCTGTTGATATTGAAACGTTAATAACTCAATTACACCCAACGCCTGCGTTAGGGGTAAGCCCAAGCACTAAAGATTGGAAAGTGTTAAAAAAATTTGAAACTTCAATTCGCCGGGGAAAATACGGGGCTCCATTTGGTGTTTTGTGTCCTGAAGGAAGTTTTAACTGTTATGTCGCAATTCGAAATATTCAATGGAGTGGTGAGCAAGTGAAGTTGGGTTCAGGTTGTGGTGTTGTAAAGCCTAGCCTTCTTGATATGGAGTGGAGCGAATTAAAATTAAAAAGAAATTCTGTGAAATCTTTGTTGGGTTTAGTTAATGGCTAAGGCTTAGGTGTTTTTTTATAAAAAAATATTCATTGATTTACATATATGAAACAAAAAAGGGTTATTTAAAACCATGGTAACAAATACAGACACTGCAATACAAATATTAAAAGCTCTAAAAAAATTGGGGTGCCGTGAAATTTGCTTGTGCCCTGGGGGCAGAAATGCTCCCTTCGTAGAAGTTTTATCAAAAATTAACGAGTTTGTAGTTAAGACTTTTTTTGAGGAGCGCTCAGCAGGATTTTATGCTTTGGGAGCGATAAAGAGGTTGCAACAACCGGTGGCCATTATCACAACATCAGGCACTGCCGTGGCCGAAGTTTTACCAGCCGTGATAGAGGCCCATTATTCAAGCCTACCTTTAATAGTGGTATCTGCCGATCGACCTAAAAAATTCAGAGGAAGTGGAGCCCCACAAGCGATTGAACAAAGCCAAATTTTTTCTGGCTTCACCTCCTTCAGCGCCGACCTCGAACAACCCCCAAAAGGTACGGACACACTTCTTTTTGAGAGCCCTGTTTCAGGGCCTGTACATCTCAATATTTGCTTTGATGAACCTCTTTTGCCGGCGAATTTTTTTGAGGTGAAAAACTATGACTCACAGTTTGCAGGTCAACAAATATCGCCTTCAAAGAAAGCTTCATCTTCGCCAAAAACGTCTAATAAATCTGTCGCTGAAATAAAAGACTTCAATAGGCCATTGGTTATTTTGGGCCCACTGGATAAATCTCAACATCAAAAAGTAAAAGAGGTATTAGTAAAACTAGATGCACCCATTTATGCCGAGGCCCATAGCGGCTTTATGAAAGACAAAGATTTATCTCATCGTCTTATTCAGTCAGGAGATAAATTTGTAAAAAAACTTTGGGAAAATCAATTTTTTGATTCTGTTGTTCGCATAGGAGGGGTTCCGACCTTAAGGCTATGGAGAGATTTAGAGAAAATACCAGAATTAAAAATTATTAATTTTAGCCATCAGGCTTTTACTGGATTATCATGGTTAAAAAAAGAAAACCTTTCCCTTGAAGACTTGCCATTATTGAACGAACTTTCTTACCACCACCTGGAACAAAGTAAAATTTTTCAATGGGATCAAAAAGTAAAAGACAATTTAAAGGAATTGTATAAAAAGTTTCCTTTGTCAGAAACCAATTTTATTGCCCAGTTATCGAATAAAATAAGTGAACCAGCACAATTATTAATAGCCAATAGCCTTCCCATTAGGGAGTGGGATTTAGTGGCAGAAGTAACAAAAACTGTAAATATAATTTCTAATCGGGGAGCCAATGGAATTGATGGTTTGTTATCTACTTTTTTTGGAGCCTGTGAAAAGGAAAAATTAAACTTATGTGTTCTTGGTGATTTGAGTGCTTTATATGATTTAAACGCGGCATGGATTTATAAGCAGTATTTAAAAAATTATAAAATAAAAATTGTGATTATAAACAATGGTGGAGGAAGAATTTTTTCTTCTTTGTTTAAAAATACTTTTTTTGAAAATGAACATGATGTCAACTTTAAGGGCTGGGCAGAAATGTTTGGGTTAGATTATGTGCTGGTGAAACAGCCTAATCAATTTAGTTTAGATAAATTAACAAACGAAGTGATAGAGCTTCAGCCGTGCAATGAACAGTCACAAAGTTTTATGAGTTCATATGAAAAAATCTTAGAAAGAGCTTTTCATGAAGTATAATCTATTTTTTTTACATGGTTTTTTAGGCCATTCTCATCATTTTTTTAAGTCAAAAAATATTTTTAAAACCTGTTCTGATATCAGTTCTATTTATTGTCCTGATTTACTTTCGCCCACAACAGAAAGTCACTTGTCGCCTAAAATGGGTTTTGCCGACTGGGCTTTAAATTTCAATCAGTGGGTCGCTGAGCGTTCACTAGGTGAGGAAAGAAATGTTTTGATTGGGTACTCCCAGGGTGGTCGTCTCGGAGTGCATGCTTTTATGCAAAATAAGAAATTGTGGCATAAGTGTTTTTTTCTCTCTTCTAACCCTGGGCTTATACCAGAAAATGAAATTTTAACACGAAGGCAGTGGGAGAGTAACTGGGCTCAAATCCTGAGAAATGAGCCCTGGGAAGAATTTTTAAAGCAATGGAATCAACAGTCTGTTTTCATAGGCTCAGAGCCAAATTCAGAGCAAGAAAGTCAATTTGATAAAGAGCTATTGCAAGCAGCTTTGGTGAATTGGTCTCTTACTTGTCATGACATAAATTTGAAAGAATTATCAAATGATAAGCTTTGTTGGTTAGTTGGCCAACGAGATGATAAATATATAAAAATTTTTCAAAAATTGAGCTCTTTATATGGTGTTCAAAATATTCATTATGTCGAGGGCGGGCATCGCCTTTTGGCCGCTGATTTTGAAAATTATATATTAAAGTCTCTGGCATTAAATTAACTATTTTTACGACTGGGCCCAATAGGCTTGAGTTTCTTTAAAATAGCCATTGTAGTTTCTTTCGGCATTGAATAAAGTATGTAAGTGTAAGTGTAAGTGTAAGTGTAAGTGTAAGTGTAAGTGTAAGTGTAAGTGTAAGT
>JAHDIR010000033.1:0-6423 GCA_020630675.1 Bdellovibrionales bacterium | reverse complement strand
GTAAAGTAGGTCTGTGTTGTTAAGAGTGTTTTATTTAAAACATTTGTTTTTAACCTCCTAGGCTGTGAACTCCTCTTTTTTGGTGATAACCCATGAATGAAATAAAAAACTGGCTTTTAGCTTTTCGGTTAAAAACTTTAACTGCGGCAATAGTACCTATTTTTGTAGGAACAGCGTTGGTTAAGTTTGAAGGAAAGGCAGTGATTTGGAGTGTTAGCCTGTGGGCTTTGGCGTCTGCTTTATTTATTCAAATAGGCACGAACCTTTTTAACGACGCTATTGATTTTGAAAAAGGAACAGACACTGAGGAAAGAATTGGTCCAAAGAGAGTCACGCAATCAGGAGTCATTGCTAAAAAAACAGTTTACTTAGCTGGTGGGATGAGTTTATTGGCCGCTGCATTGTGCGGAATCCCGTTAGTGTTGCAAGGCGGGGTGCCTATTTTAGTATTGGGGCTTATTTCCTTATTGCTTGGTTATTTATACACGGGAGGTCCTTTTCCTTTAGCCTATAAGGGCTTGGGAGATATTTTTGTGATTCTATTTTTTGGTTTAGCAGCAGTTTGTGGAACTTATTTTCTTCACTTAAAGTCTTTGAGTTTAGGTTCTTTTGTTGCGGGTTTGCAGGTGGGATGTTTGTCGACAGTTTTAATTGTTATTAATAACCTCCGTGATCGTGACCAGGATCGTAAAACAAATAAAAACACACTAGCTGTAAGATTTGGAGTTCTGTTCTCTCGCATAGAAATTCTGTTCCTTTATCTTGTCTCATTTTTATTATTAATTTTTTGGTTTTTACAGTCAGCTTTACCAGCGGTATATTTAAGTTTAGTGAGTTTACCGATGGCAATTTTTGTTACCAAAAGTATTTGGAGCCAATCGCCAGGGCCCGTATACAATCAGTTTCTTGCCAAGGCGGCCCTAGTTCATGTTTTATTTGGGTGTCTTTTTTCTCTAGGATTAATTTTATGAAGTTATCAGTATGTCCCTATAAATTAATACCCATTAGCAAACAGCTTAATAGCCAAACATATTCTGCTGAAAAATTTGGTACATTGGTTCGGTTAAATTATGGAAGTAATAAAATTGGTTATTCCGATTTTCATAATGGAGAAGATACTTTAAGTATGAGTTTGTTTGATCTCAAAAGGTACTTTTCTAATATAAAAGGCCCGCAATGGGAACAAACCTTATATATGGCTCGTTTAATGTCGCAGCAAGGGTCATTTAAATCGGACCAATTGAAAAAAGTGAATAGTCATTTTTTAATTCAAAATATTTTAAATTTTACTGATATCAAATTATTAAAAGCTGAAACTTTAGGCTTTAAGTTGTTTAAAGTTAAAATGGGAAAGGCCTTAAGGGCGGAAACAGTGGCCTTAAAAAACTTGGTTGCAAAGTCAGCAGCAGGTACAAAATTTAGATTGGATTTTAATTGCGCCATAGAAAAAAAAGAATTTGTTATTTGGTTAGATAAAAACATAGAAGCCCTAGGGCCAAAAATTGATTTTATTGAAGACCCCATAGATTTTAAGCCCGGTTTATGGCGTCACTTGGAAAGAAAATATCAAGTGGATTTGGCTTTAGATATGGCTCACCCTGTAGAAGAGCTAGATATTGAAGAAATTCCTAAGGTGATAGTTTTAAAGCCTGCTATACAAAATATTGAAAAAATTGTTGATCGCTTTATCAAAGCAGATGTTTACTTTGTTGTGACTCATTATATGGATCACCCTATTGGGCAATTGGGGGCCAACTTCAGAGCCCAAGCCTTGAAGCATAAAGTCGGGCCTCGACTCCTTGAAGGGGGGCTTTTGGGTTTTGATATGTTTGAAAAAAATATTTTTTCTCAAATTAAGTTTGCCGATCAAAAAAGTGTTCCGAAAAAAGTTTTTAGTAAAAAAAGCTGGGGGACAGATTTTATAGTTAAGGATTTAAAATGGTTAGATATCACTTAAATCATAAAATGGTCGACTGGGAAGATGACGGCACTTACATTTTTACTAACCCAAAACTGGGAAAAGCCGATCAGCAATTAATCAAGGTCAATAAAATTCCACCTGTTAAGGGAACGGTTTGGGTGGGAAGTTCGGGCACAACGGCTGAGCATTCGTTTAAATTATTAGGTTTAAAAAAATCGGCTTTTTTAGCCTCTGCCGAGGCTGTTTGTGAACATTTGCACGTTACAGAGAGCGATGTTTGGTTGAATGTTTTACCAAGATTTCATGTAGGAGGGCTGTCTATTGAAGCCAGGTCTCATGTGAGCGGTTGTTTAGTTGTGCAGCATAAAGAACCACACTTTGATATTAAACTGTTTTGCAAGGCTATTGAGCAGTTTAAAGTGACAATGACTTCATTGGTGCCAACTCAAGTTTATGAAATTGTAAAAAATAATGTAATAGCTCCCAAAACATTACGAGTATTGCTCGTAGGGGGCGGGCATTTGTCTGACTATCTTTACCAGCAGGCGATATCTTTAGGATGGCCTGTTGTTTTAACTTATGGAATGACTGAGTTATGCTCTCAAATAGCGACAAGTCGATTAGAAGACATATTTAAACCTGAAAGACCTAAAGCCTACTTGTTAAATCATATTGAAGCTAAAACAGATGATAAGGACTATTTGTATATCAAATCCAAAGCATTATTTTTTAAAAAGATAATTTTTAAAAAAGAAACTGTTGAGCTCTCTGGCCCAGAAAGTGATTGGTACAAAACCAATGATATGGTCCATTTAGAAAAAGACGATGTATTAAAATTCATTGGTCGTGGCTCTTCCATGTATAAGATAAGCGGTGAATTAGTAAACTTGGCTCAACTTAACCGTTTGCTAAGTAATATTTTGCATGAAGAGGGCTTCACATCTTCGGCATCATTAAAAACATCTCCCCACTTAAAATATGGTCATCAAGTCAATTTGGTAGTTGAGGGAGTTGAAAACTTATCAGCGGGTCAAAAATTAAAAGAAAAATTTAATTCACAGGTGGCAAAATTTGAAGCTATTAAAAATATTTACTTTGTAAAAAAAATAAATACAAATGCCATGGGAAAAGTTTTAGAAGATATTTGGGGTTAACTCGCTTTTTTATTTATAGTTTGCTTTAAAGAGTTAAATAAATACTGATAAAATAAATCTGAGCTGTGTAGTAAATTATTTTTTTCAATTAATTGTAAAGACTCTTCAACTTCACCTTGAGCTTGGCATGAGACAATTGACCTGGTTAAGTCTATTGTTTTTAGTTTATGCTCATACAAATTCAATCGTTTTTCATAGTGGCGTTGAGCAGCAAGAGTATAGTTACCAGTTGGTTTTTCTGGTTTAGTAACAACTTCAAATAAACTTTCTTTTTTAAGACGATTTCCAATATCAATTAATCCAAGGGGTCTTGTAAAATCACCTTTAGAAAAATTGAAATTTTCAATGACTTTTTCAGTGACGGTCAGACTAGATCCAATTTTTTTACCAAACTGTTCAATTTTGGCGCCAACATTAACTTGATCAGAAATAAAAGTCAGTTGCATTCGTTCAGAACCACTTTTAGAACTGGAAAGTCCGATGGGTCCTAGCCCAACTTGACCAGATGACAAACCAATTCTTGTCCCAAGGTGAGGGTTGTTGTTGTTTAACTGATGATAGTTAAAATGATCCAGCTTTCTCTGGAAAGATATAGAGCCTTGTAGGGCATCATTGTTATTTTTGAAGACAGCAAAAATGGCATCGCCGATATACTTATCTATGAAGCCTTTAGCATCATAGATTTCATTGCCAAGTACATCAAAATATTGATTCAGCATTTTAATAGTTTCTCTATTATCTATATTTTCAGATTTACGTGAGTAACTAGAAATATCAGAGAAAAATATACTTACATCATGCTCTGTTATATCGCCAATTTTTATGTCGGTAACACTCTTATAACCCATCATATTAACAAGCTCCCAAGGAACAAATTTATAAGTAGCTTTTAAAATTTCTTGGGCTTCAATTTGCTTTTTGATGCGTTCGATAATAATTTGTTTGTTCAATGGTTTTGGTATGTGTTCATTGGCACCAACTTGGAAGCACTTAGAAACAGAATTTGGGTCTGTTTTTGCAGACAAAAACACAACAGGTAGTTGGCTGCGATTATACTTTGTTCTTATTTTTTCAATTAAATCAAATCCTGAAAATCCTGGCATCATAATGTCTGAAATAATTAAATCTGGTTTTGTGTGGCTTTCTAGTGCCTCAATTAATTGTTGTCCTCGGTTAAAAGTTTTCACTTTATAACCTTGGCCTTCTAAAATTTCACTTAAAATTTCTAGGTTAAATGGCTCATCATCGACAGCATAAATTTCAATGCCATTTGAAGGGGCTTTAACCTCAGAACTTGCATCAATTTTAATAAGTTGAGACGGGTTTTTATCTAAAGGAATAGCTTCAGAGGCAACAATTTTGGCAGTGTCACCCTTGGGCAGGCAAACTTTAAACGTAGAGCCTTTGCCCAGCTCGGAAGAAACGGAGATAGTTGATTTATTAGCCTCAAGGAGTTTTTTAACAATAGACAGTCCTAAACCGACACCGCCCTGGCTTCTTTTTTCAGAGCCTTCAATTTGAGTGAATTTTTCAAAAATACTTTCTATTTTGTCTTCTGGTATACCAAGGCCTGTGTCTTGAATAGAAAGTTCAATTGATTTTTCAAAAATTTGACAACGAACCTCAATAGAACCCTCATTAGTGTATTTAATAGCATTAGAAATTAAATTGGATACTACTCTTGTAAGGTGGCGACTGTCGAAAAGTACAGGGTAGTTTGATGTGTTTGCTGAAAAAATAAGTTGAATATTTTTTTCTTCGGCAATCATTTTATTTTGATAAACTATGTCATCAATGATTGATTTTAAGTCAATGTTTTCGGTTTCAACGTCAAGGTTATCTTCATTTACATTTTTTAAATCTAATAAGTCAGAAGATATTTCATTTAATTGTTGAGCTGATTTATCAATAATTGATAAGTAACGCTTGAAAACCTTATTTTGTTTAACAAGGTCGAGCTCTTTTAATTTTTCAACGGAATAGTTTAGAGGAGTTAGGGGTGACTTTAGTTCATGTCCAGCAATTGAAATAAAATCATCTTTTTGTATGGCGACTTCTTTGAGCGCATCTAGTTTTTCTTCAAAAACGAGTTCCTTTTCAATATAAGAGGCTAATATATTACATAAAGTGTCGATTGTACTGAGCTTTTGGTGATCAAAGTTTTTCTTTTGCTCAGTTGAATCAGCAATCAAAATACCTAGAGATCTATTTTGAGTATAAATAGGTATAGCAATAAACATTTCAGTTTTAGAGAGATCAATGAGGTTTATGCTGTCTTTTTCAGTGAGTTGGGCTTTGAATTTTTTAATATCATCAATAACAACAGATTTTTTGCTTCGAAACACTGAGGATATAGCATCATTACTGACCCCCTTTTTTGATAAATTTAATTTAAACTGTTTAAGGCCTTCTGCCATTTTAATAGGAAGCGATCCGCTAGCATATTTATAACTCAATGTTGTTAGATCTTTGTCTGCTGTGAGTATCATGGCCTTCGAAAAGTTCATTTCATTGACAAGATACTCTGTAATAAGCTCGTACATAGAATCTGGCTTATTTAATTCTAATAAGTTTTTACTTATTTTAGAAACGATCAATTGTTGGCTTAAATTTTCTTCTAAATTCTTTTTTAGTTTTATTTCATGAGCATATTTTTCATCTAACACTTCCATAGTTTTTTTAGTTTTATTGGCGATATCTATTGCTTGCTTATATTTTTTGAAACTTGTGTAGAAAATTGTTGTTAATAAAGAGCAAGCTATCGCGTAAATGACCTTGTTGTTTGCTGAAAGAAGCGTTAAGCAAAAATAAGTGATAGCTAATGTTGCCAATGATAATGGCAGGTAGGAAAGAGAGTCTTTTAAAAATGAAAATTTGTTCACTTCATAATGAAGCTGAAATGTAGCCCCAACAAGCTTATTGTCTTCATAAATTTTCTCAACTAAAACTCTTTGCTTTTTAACTTTTTTAAGTCTTAGTAGGGCAATATAGTGTCCTTCAATACTTCGAATAATTGATGGTAATGACAGCAATAGTTTTTTATAGTCTTCATTTGTTAAAAGTTCTTTGTTTATTTTGTAGTCTATTTCACAAAAATTATTTTTTTGATTGAGAATTGTAGGGTTTAGAGTCGCATTAATTTGAAGGCTTAAGCTTGGCAGTTTTTGTAAAATTTGTTTTAAAGTTAATATGTTTTTGACAAGGTAATAAGACAGGCTACCAATATTTTCTTTTTGAAAAGTAGTTAACCCTACTTTGTATGATAAATCTTTGTCGCCAGTAAATTCGAGGCATAGGTTGATAAATTTTCGTTCAAAATCTATTGATAGCCAGTTATGCTCATTTGAT
>JAHDIR010000088.1 GCA_020630675.1 Bdellovibrionales bacterium | reverse complement strand
CAACTATCGCTGAAAATCCATTTGGTCGATTCTCAACGCTTCTTTGCTGATTTTGTTTAACTTTAAATCAAACTAAACAAAGCTCAGCTGCAGGCTAAATCGACCAAACGTCGGCTACCGCCTTTTTTAGCGGGTTTTGGGCGGTATTTTCTCCCAAAATCATCACTTTTCATATAATTTTCAAAATCAGCTCTTTACACTCAAGTGAGTTTGTTTTTTGATTATTATTTATTGTTTTTCATTAATTTTTATTTGTTTTTTAATTAAAAACGATCTTTCTTTGTCAAGAATTTAAAAAACATTAATGATGAAACGACAATCTTTTTATTTATCTATTCTATTAATTTTTGGAATAACTGCTTCTTGTGTTTATTCTTTTAGACCCGCCCTAAACATTAGTTCTACATTAGGTGTATCTATGGGAATCACAGGTGCAACACTTGGAATGCTATACTTTATAAATGGACTATTAAGAAAAACCAATTGGTACCATGAGATTTTTAGAAATAAGTTCAATCCTTTTTCTACAAGCTATGACTTAAAGAAAAAATACGATCTAGAGAGAGTTTTAATGTTTGAAAAAATCATTGAAGTTTTACATGAAATGAATTTGAGAATAAAAAAACAGGATTTAGAAAACTATAAAATTATAGCGCACACAAAAATGAGATCAGACTCATGGGGTGAAAATATTTATATAGAATTAAATGAAGTAAATAACTGTAGTGAAATTTCATTCTCTTCAGTAGCTTCACAGATGCCCCCTTTTAGCAAAAATAGAGAGAATGCAGATAAAGTATTTGAAGCCATTGACAAATCTTTAATTATATAATTATGCCTATTATAGTAAACCTTGATGTCATGATGGCAAAAAGAAAAGTTAAACTTAAAGATTTAGCCGAGACAATAGGTATAACTAACGTAAACCTATCTATCTTAAAACAAGGAAAAGCTAAAGCTATTAGGTTTTCTACCCTACAGTCTATTTGTAAAGCATTAGATTGTCAACCAGGAGACATCTTAGAATATAAAAAATAACACCGCCCAACTAAACCTATGTTTCATTGGGTCAGGTCTTTACGAGTTTTGTTGATTTTGCTTAACTTCGTAATCTAACCAAAATCAACAGCAACTCTAACCCGACCCAACGACGCTATCGCTAAACATAGCTTGGTTTGGGCGGTATATCCCCTCGCACAAACAGGCACATTTGTTTTCCCTACCCGCTAGGCCACCCAAAAAACAAAAGAGCCTGTTTTTCTGCCAAAAAATCGAATAAAAAAAGTAAATTAAAGTACTGAATGATCATTAGTAAATGGAGTTAAACAAATTGAAACCAAGGAAGGCGCTAAACAAAGCCTTTTTAAAAGTAAAGCCCAATCGAAAAGAAATCGAAGGTTTCAAAACCAACCTCATTCAACTACTTGACAGAACCAATGACACCGAATCAGAAGAGTTTCACAAAAACCTTGTCATTGATTTCCTAAAAAAAACCTACTACGACCCAAACCATTTTGTAAACACCAAAGGCAGAAATGACCTAGTCATCCATAACGGAGAAAAGGCTAAAAGTCCAGTTGGTGTAATCATTGAGGCTAAAAAGCCAACCAACAAAAGTGAAATGGTAACAAATGAAAAGCTGAACACCAAAGCTTTTCAAGAGTTAGTGCTTTACTATCTCAGAGAACGAATTAACCAGAATAACCTAGAAATAAAGCACTTAATCATCACTAACATAAACGAGTGGTTCGTATTCAACGCAACCACCTTTGACAGACTCTTTGCTCAAAACAAAAAGTTTGTTGCCCAATTCAATGACTTTCAAGAAGGACGGCTAGCTGATAGCAAAACAGACTTCTTCTATAAACAAGTAGCAGAGCCATACATTTCAGATCTGAAAACCGAAATAGAGTTTACCTACTTCAACCTGCAAGATTACCAAACTCCTCTTCGTTACGATGACAAGGCAGATGATAACAAACTCATCGCTCTTTACAAACTATTATCCCCTGAACACCTTCTAAAACTTCCCTTTACTAACGACAGCAATAGCCTTGATAAACTGTTTTACAGTGAGTTGCTTCATATTATCGGCCTCAAAGAAATCAAGGAAGGCAGCAAAAAGCTGATTGATCGAAACAATGAGGGAGAAAGAAACACAGGAAGCATTCTTGAAAACGCCATTATCCAACTCGATAGCCTTGATAAAATTAGCCGACTAGCACGCCCAAGCCAGTTTGGCGACAATCAGCAAGAACGCCTATTTAATGTAGCGCTCGAACTTTCTATTACTTGGATCAACCGAATTCTCTTCTTAAAACTACTGGAAGCAAAGCTAATTACATACCATAAAGGAGATAAATCCTATTCCTTTTTAAGCCTTGATAAGATCAAAAACTATGATGATCTAAATAGCCTATTTTTCCAGGTTCTAGCCCGTAAATACGGCGAACGAAACCCCGATGTGGTTCAACTTTTTGAAAAGGTCCCCTACCTAAACTCCTCCCTTTTTGAGCCAACAGACCTTGAACAAGATACCCTTTTTGTAAGCAACCTAAGAGACGACAAGGTCATTCCTATACTCTCCCAAACTGTATTAAAAGACCAAAAAGGAAAAAAGAAAACAGGAGAACTGAACACCATTGAGTATCTTTTTCAATTTCTAAAGGCTTATGACTTCAGCAGCGAAGGATCAGAGGAAATTCAAGAAGAAAACAAGTCATTAATTAACGCCTCAGTACTTGGTTTAATATTTGAGAAAATAAACGGCTACAAAGACGGCTCCTTCTTTACACCAGGTTTCATTACCATGTACATGTGTAGGGAAACTATTCGTAAAGCCGTTGTTCAAAAATTCAATGAAATTAAAGGCTGGGAATGTAAAGACCTAGAAAGCCTTTACGATAAAATAGAAGATAGAAAAGAAGCAAATGAAATAGTAAACAGTTTAAAAATATGTGACCCTGCCGTTGGCTCTGGACACTTTTTAGTATCAGCCCTTAACGAAGTAATCGCCATCAAAAATGACCTAAAAATACTTCAGGATCGTGAGGGAAAAAGGCTAAAAGAATACCAGGTTGAAGTCGTCAATGACGAACTCATCGTCACAGACGAAGAAGGTGAACTCTTTGACTACAAACCCAAAAACAAAGAAAGCCAACGTATTCAAGAAGCCCTTTTCCATGAAAAACAAACCATCATTGAAAACTGTCTCTTTGGGGTGGACATCAACCAAAACTCCGTTAAAATATGTCGCCTTCGCTTGTGGATTGAACTTCTAAAGAACGCCTACTACAAAAATGAAACAGAGCTTGAAACCCTGCCAAACATTGATATCAACATCAAATGTGGAAACTCGCTAGTAAGCCGCTTCGATATTGATTCAGACTTACAACAGGTTCTCAAAAAAAGTAAGTGGTCAATTGATAGTTACCGAGTAGCCGTTGACACTTATCGAAATGCTCAAAACAAAGAGCAAAAAAGAGAAATGGAAAAGATTATCAATGAAATAAAAAATGATTTTCAAGTAGATATTGGCAGGTATAGCAAAGAACAAAAGGATTTAGATAAATATAACACTGAATTCTATCAAAAGTACCTAGCCTCAAAACTATTTGAAGATGAATTTTCACCTAAAGAGAAAAGAAAATTCTTGAAGGCTAAGAAAGACTTAGAGGATAAAATAGAGCAATTGAAAGCAAACATTGAGGATATAAGATCTAACAAGATTTATGAAAATGCTTTTGAATGGCGTTTCGAGTTTCCAGAAGTCCTAAATGATAATGGAGATTTTGTGGGTTTTGATGTGGTGATTGGGAATCCACCATATCTTAGTTACTATAGCAGAGAGTCTGTTGGAATTACTCAAAATGAAGAACTCTATTACAGATCCAACTATGACTTCCTTAAAAACGAGAGTAAAAAGAGCAGAATAAATACTGTAATGTTCTTTATGGAGAAAGGTTTTGCTATTGCCAAAAAAAACGGAATTTCAAGCTATATATTGGATTTCAATGTTTTGGAAAATCCATTTATTGCTATAAGGAAATACATTATAGAGCATTGGGATATCATTAAGATTAATATCGGATTAAAGGTTTTTGAAGACGTAGCAAGTGGACAAATCATTGGTTTCTTCAAAGCAAATAATAGTTTTGAACACTTTAGTTTAGTTGAAGGGTTAAATGGAGATGACAGATTGATTAAGCGTTCAAATATTGATGCCAACACATATAGTTGGAATCCAAGCCCGATAGCTGGCTTATTAGATAAAATTGATAAAGACAAATCGAAGCTTGAAGACGTACTTGAACTAATTACAGGTGTAGCAGTAAACGCAACTCGAGAAGGAAAGGCTAAGTTCATCAAAGAAAGCCAACAAGATGAAAACCATTATCCATTGCTTGAAGGTGGTTACTCAATACCAAAACCATATTCAATCCCACAATACAAAAGTTATATTAACTATGACAAAGGATTAGAATCATCTCTAAACGATGAGTTTGATGAGACCTATTTCAAAACTAAAGGTTCGCACCAAAGACCTTTTAATCTAAGAAATGTTGAAGATTTTAATCGTCCAAAAATATTCATTAGGCAATCTGACACACGAGTTACTGCAACTTATAGTGAAGAACTTTTTTTCGGTAACTATTCCTTGTTTACAGTTTACCTAAATAACAATGACACCTCCTTATTAAAGGCGTATCTGGCAATTCTTAACTCAAAATTGATTTCATTTTATGCGGTTCATAAAGAAATTGTATTAATCAAAGATGGCAAAACACCACAACTTCGAAGTGGTCAAAGGGGGCCAATCGGTGTAAGACAGCTTCCATTAGCTGTATTCTCTAAAAGTGTTAAAATTCAGTTGTGTGAGCTAGTTGACAAAATTTATGACAACCAGAATAACAATGTTGAAACCGACACTATTCAAAACAAAATAGATGATTTAGTATTCAGTCTGTATGGTCTAGAAAAAGAGCAAATCGAAATGATTAAAAATACATAATCCGATGCTCAACATCCACACACAAAAACTACACCGCCCAACTAGCTGTAAAATGCATTGAGCCAGTTATTTACGTAATTCATCAATTTTTACTTATCTTTATTCAAAATAACCAAAAATTGCTGTATTACTAAACTGGCTCAACGCCGCTTTGCTCATCTTACAGCGTTTTGGGCAACAGCTCTAGAAATTTTACATTTCCATTCTTTCCAAGTTCAAGTTTT
>JAHDIR010000032.1 GCA_020630675.1 Bdellovibrionales bacterium | reverse complement strand
TCCATATATACACGGTATTGAAAGTATTGATTACGTTGGGGCCTTGCAGCCAGGGGGAATTCATCATAGCTAATGTAAGGGCCTGTTGGTTTTGGCCCTGCACTCAATGTAATTTCATCATCCACACAAATATTTCCATCACTGTCAGAAGTGTTGTTACTGCAGTTAAAAAGTGTGTCCGTACCTTTTCGGTTAAAAAGTTCTGAATAGTAAGTGGTTCCGTCACCACCAGGGCCAATAAACTCTGCTTTGTGAGGGTCATCAAAATCAAGAGCGTTAACAATGGAGTCACCATCACAATCGGTGGCAGAGCCAGTTGGGGAGGTGCTAAAACTTTTGCATTCACAAGAAGAGTCTACGCAGCTCTTCACTTGGAACTTTATGCGGTTGGCTCCGCGGCGGTAGAGTTGTTGGATTTCATCATCATTAAATGCTCGGGACCAGATACCGAGTTCGTCAATGCTTCCATTCCAAAATGCTAGGTTGCCACGCGCACCCAGCTCCAGAGGGTTTGTTGTAGCCTGTAAAGGGTTTGATAAAGTTCCGTTAGTTACATTTACTCCATCAATATAAAAAGAAAGGTTATTTCCAGAATTGGTTAAAACCACATGATGAAAGGAACCATCATTGAGACTTCCCGGAGATGAAAGTTGACAAGCAATAAATGATACGCAAAAAACGATTGTACCATTTACATGGACAAATTCGTAAGAACCTATATTCTTTGAAAGAATAATCTCATTTGTTCCCGTTGAAACAGTTTTCAGCCAAAGAGAAATAGTCATATCTCCTATTATATCAAGGTCGTTACTATCTGGAATGGAAATGTATTGAGAGCTTCCATCAAATGATACTGAATTCTGAAAAGGTAAACCAGAAAGTCCTGAACTAACGCCAGCAAAAGATTGACCATGGTTATTTTTACCTGATGAATCTAAAACCTCCAAAGGAGCGCCAGTTAAATTTGTTTCATTAAATTTCCAATATCCAGCTAAACTCTCACTTAAATTCTTAGTTATAGATGAATAATCGGATGAACTCTCACTGTCTGGGTTGCCATCGTTATCAAAATCACCAACCAATTCTTTGCCAAAAGGTAAATTTGTAGACCAGGATAAATCTGGCCATGTTGAAGAGATACTTCCTAAATCAATGATCTCAGAGTTATAGTGACTGGCGTATTTTTGTTTCTGGCGATTGTAGATCAACGCAACATCTGCGGCATTCAAATCAGTATTCCAAAGTGCTAGATCATCTAATTTTCCATCTAGAAAACCAGTCCCGCCGGAGGTGTTGTTAATTGTGAGTGTGCTAGCATTTGGTGTAAGGTTACCTAGGTTTGAGGAAGAAATGCCAACAAATTTTCCATCAATATATAGGGAGCCCCCTTTAGTCGATTCATATGTCACTACAAAATGAATCCAGGCATTTAAATCTAGTGTAAACGACGGAGTTAGGGGGACATGTGCTCCACCAATGGTAGAATATAGTCGAAATAGACCTGCGCTGCCAGGGTTTGCGCCACCATTGTCTCCAAATAAATACAGAGCATAATTGTCATTCAAAATTCCTGCATACTTCCCTAATATGTGGCGAGCGTAGTTCGTAGAATGAGAATCTAAATATATCCACCCACTGATGGAAAGTTTCTCATCCATATTAAAATCTGAATGATTTGATATCTCAATATCGTCTGAATCGCTTGGAAACACACCTGAATGAGATCCAACTTTCGAAGTCAAATTGTGGTTTGCTAAATTCGAATTGGTAACATGATGTCCTCTCCCCGAAGAGTCTTGCCAATTGCCATCCATTTTCCAGTAGCCAACAATTGAATCCCACTTAGGGGTCCAGTCTTCCGATAATTCAGTGAAGTTTTTGTTTTGATTGTTGTAAAGATCTTGCACCTCTGAGCCCGAGAGAGTTTCGGCCCAGACAGCAAGTTCATCAACATCACCATCGTAATAAAATGAGGTCCCGTTATAGCTTCCAACTCTAAGGTCAGAAGAGTTTGACTGAAGTGCTACATTTGTACCAGAAGCATCTTCTTCACCATTTATATAAAGCACATAGTTTGTACCGTCTATTGTCGCAACAATATGAACCCATTCTCCGGTAGTTACGTCTGCATTTGTAGGTAGAAAACTACTACCGTCCCAAACCGAGGCCTTGTTAGCAGTTCCTAGACCAATTGCCAGCGCATAACCCTCATATGGATGAGCATTCTCATACCCCTGTAGCAGCACCATTGCTGAAGCTGACGTTGTCTTTACCCAAGCAGAAATCGTTAATTTTCCATTGGTTGATGGTGAATTTAGTGCTGTGCTCGAAGAAATTGTACCGTAGTCGCCGGTTCCATCGAAGCTTAGTGCTCCAGTTCCATTTTTAGAATCTGAAATTAATGCCGCATCTCCGCTTAAGATAATGTCGTTGCTGGGCAATTGGTTAGAGGAGTCTTGGGTGTCTTCGTCAAACCTCCAATACCCAACAAGTTTTGTAGACTTTCCTGGAAGAATCGTATTTACATGAGTTGAGTTAATATCTGGTTGAGTTAAAAGACTTAAGTTATTTCCAGATACAGAAGACCCCACATGGGTCCCATTGTTAAAGTTTTCACCAGAGTGTTCAAGGTCTATAGCTTTTAGTTGTGCTTTGCCATCTTTCACTTCGACAAAATTTTCATTAAATGCAAATTCAGACGTTTTTGAAAAATCTAATGTCGGTTCAAAAATAGAACCCAATTCAAATGACGTTTTATTGTATTCACAAGAGGGGATGGCAAGTAATAATAGAAAATAATAAACCACTACTAAGAATAACTTTTGCACCTTTATTTATCGGTAAAAAAACACCTAATCTTAATGGCTTATGTATGGGTTAGTTCAATCGAATCGTCATTAATAAAGTAAAATAACTTTGTTTTTAAGCACACCTTAACAAAAGTCCTGATTACTTGTCCTTTGGCCAAGGGCTAACACCATATCTTGAATCTAATGTTTATTAAGATAAAATTTTAATATCAGAATTTTTTGTTCAAGGAGGAGCAATGAAGCCTTTGGTATTAGTGGCCGTATCATTTTTATTTTTTTCTTTTTCAGTGAGTGCTAGCCCATCAGCTTCTCAAGCCAATAAATGGCAGCTTTATAAATTACTTGATGATGCTAGGGAGGAGCTCAATGAAAATGAACATAACCTGTCTCAAGTCAATAAAGCTTATAAGCATATCAAAAAAGCAATTAGAGCCTTAAGAAAGCCAACTAAAATTACTCCTGCTTTGATTGTTATAAGTGAAACAGATCCCTATGATTATCAAGATGTCATTGCTGGTGAGTTTTCTTTGCACACATTTGTTATTACTAACGTTGGCGAGGGTGACGCCACGATCATTGGCGGTGAAATGATAGGTGGCTCGTTTAGTTTTGCAGGAGGGGTTTACCCTGGTGATGGAGGAGATTGTCAATCGATAGTCGCAAGTAGTACAAGCTGTAATGTAGTTATTGAATTTAGCCCAACTGACATCGGTTTAAAAACAAGCTCTCTTGCTTTTAACTATAACGATGGTTTAAGTGACGTCACCGTGACACGCTTACTTCAAGGTACGGGTGTGATCTCTCCAGCTGATGCCGCTTTATTAGTCGTAGAGGGTGGGCCAATATTTGATTTTGGAGAAGTGATTATCAATCAAGGCTTTGTCCAATCCTTTAAGGTGACAAATACCGGAGGGGCTGTTGCAGCTGGTTTAACTTCATCTTTTGGTGTCGGGGCTTTTCAATACCTTCAGGGTGTTTACCCAGGTCTGGGTGGCGATTGTGGTTTGTTTCTTGAGCCACAACAAACTTGTGATTTAATGGTCGAGTTTAATCCAACTTCTTTCGGTATTTTTGAAGATAATATTCGTATTACTTACTTTGATGGAGTGTCAGACAGTTTTGCTGAATTAAATATGACGGGCACAGGAATACAAAATAATTTAGTGGCCAATTTAACAATTTCAGAGGCAGAGCCTTTTGAATTTGGCAATGTCAATGTTTCTGAAAGAGTTAACCATACGTTTGTAATTACTAATACTGGTTTGGGGGATGCGACTGACTTGGCAGGGTTGGCTCTTGATAAGCCTTATTCCTACCGTGGTGGAACTTTTCCCGGGAGAGATGGCGATTGCTCAGCTAACCTTGCGCCGACTCAATCTTGTAGTGTGGTCGTAAAATTTGCCCCAAAAGAAATTGGTCTTTTTCAAGCTAGCTTTGGTTTGACTTATAATGACTCAGTTGCAAACCAAACTGTAATTAGAGGTATTCAAGGCTCTGGGGTTGCGGGCTTTATTGCAAACTTATTCCAGTAAGTTATTTGTGAATTTTATTTGCTCTAGATAAGTTGACCATCATATTTCTGTAAAGACCTAAAAGAATACCTTGCAATTTGTGTTCACTGCAATATTTTATGGCTACAGGAAATAGTTATAAAAAAATAATTATTAGGGCAAAATTTACAGTTTCATTTTTTGCCCTCATTATTGTACGGGGCAACTTTGAAATCTAAAAAAGCTCAGAATAACTTAAGGCTTTACCCTTGGTTTTATGTTTTATTTCACTGCTATGCATGGGCGGCTGTATTTTTTTTATACTTCAGCGAAAGAGTGACACTACAGGAAGTGTTGTCCTTAGAGGCCCTTTATTATATTGCCGTCGTTATTCTTGAGGTGCCTTCTGGATACTTTTCAGATGTCATTGGACGAAAAAAAACCTTAGTTTTAGCGACAATATTTCAAACCGTCAGTTACGCCCTCTTTTTTTGGGGGTCTCATTTTTTTATATTATGTTTAGGACAAGTTTTTCTGGCCTTTGCTTTTTCTTTTGCATCAGGAACTGATCAGTCTTTTCACTTTGAATCTTTAAAGCTTTTTAAAAGAGAAGCAGAGTTTGGTGATCGAGAATCTAAAATTATGAAAAAAGCTATGCTTTTTAGGGCCATCGCTCAACTTTGTGCTGGAGCCCTAGCTGTGTTGTCTTTAAGGTATGCTTACGGTTTAAGTTTACTCATTTCCTTAATAGCATTATTTATTGTTGTTCAGTTTCAAACTTTAGAAATCAAAAAAGTAAATCAGTATGTTTCTTTTTTAAAACAACTAAAAACATGTTTTTCTTATTTGAAAAACCCGCAGTTACTTTGGATCACTGGTTTTATCTTTACATTTACAATATGTACACATTTTCCCTATGAGTTTATGCAAAAATACTTTGCTCTTCTTGATGTTTCAAAAAGTTTTAGTTTTGATGAAACGCCATTGGTGTCAGGACTTATTAGCTCATGCGCTATTTTTATTGCGGCTTTTGTGGCCGGTAAAAGCATAACACTTGAAAAAAAAATAGGTTTTCCTTGTTTAATTCTTTTATCTTTAACAATTAACGGTGTCATTTTGCTTGGCATGTCTTATTTTTTATCCGTCTGGGTCGTGGCCTTGATATTAATGCGCTCTATTCCTAGTGCGCTTTCGCGGTCTCCTTTAAGGGCTAAAATCGCACCTTTAATTCAAGACTCTGAACGTGCCACTTATATGTCTATAAATAGTTTGATTGGCCGTTTAGGTTACGGAGTTGTGTTATTGGGCTTGTCTAAGGCGATGGCCGGGCAAGAGATGAGCTGGCACAGCTTAAGTCACCTCAACCAAGTTGGATTTTATATACTTATTTTTTGTTTGGTGATTTTATCAGTATTTTCTAGGCGAGTTTTTTCTAGGTTTTAATTGATGGGCATCGTTACCTTACGGAAACGACAGTTGGTTTATAAAGAAAAGACAACGTGGGAATTGATAAAGTTTAAGTATTAAGACCAAGCTTTTTTCTTTTTATCTTCGGAGATAAAAGAGTGCTCATAAGCTGTTGCATTACAAACTTCAAATTCTTTATTTGTAAAGCCAAAATTATTAGCTAAAAGTTTATATTCGTGAGTGAGGTCAATATTAAAAATACCAGGGTCATCGGAATTAATGGTGGTTAAAACTCCAGCGTCATAAAGGGTGCGAAAAGGGTGGTCTTCAATATTTTTAACAGCACCTGTTAACCAGTTACTAGTCGGGCAGAGCTCGAGTGGAATTTTATGGTCGATAAGGTGCTTCATGACATTTGGGTCACGATAGCATTGCACTCCATGCCCGATCCTTTGAGCCCCTAAATGTTCGATAGCATCAAGAATATATCTAGGTGCCTTGGGTACATCTGATTCTCCTGCGTGAACAGTAATGCCTAAGCCGGCTTTTTTGGCCCTTAGAAAAAAACTAGAGAAAGGTTTTGAGTCAAAGCCCACCTCATTGTCTGCTAGGTCTAAACCCACAAAAGTGTCTTTGTGGGTTATAGCAAAATCTGTGACTGACTCGGCGTCTGCGACGGGAAGAATTCTTTGAATAATACAAATTAAGCCAACAGCCATATTGAAATCTTTTTCAGCTCTTTGCACACCTTTGACGATAGCAAGGTGAGCTTTTTCAAAAGTCATATCTTTGTGGCCATCAACTAAAAATGTGGGAGCATAACGAAGCTCAAGAATTTTTATTCCTTCATTATGAGCATCTTCGCAAGCTTCGTAGCTAATTTGCTCTATAATTTTTTCATTAAAAAAAACCTTTTGGGTGTCGAGAAACTTACTCAATACAGACCCCAAATCTTTCATAGGTTCTGTGATAAGAAAGTACTTGGCAAAATCTTGGTCTGATTTAAGGTCGATCCCAATTTGTGGGGCCAGGGCCTTAAGCGTTGAATGGCGGACAGAGAGTTCTAAATGACGATGTAGGGCAATTTTGCGAGTATTTTTTAAATCCATAAAAGGCAGGATAAGTAAAAATAGGAAGCAATTCAACTAGAACTGATTTCAGGAGAAGATGACGCAAGCAATAATTAAATTTCCCTCTGTCTTTTTATATATAATTAGGTAGGAATTTATATCTATGATAATCAAATCTTAAACCCCTGAAAATTAAAATTATGGAGTCCTAATTTATGTCTTCTCAATCCCCAATATCAATGACTAGCCCCTTAGCTGGAAACCCTTCTCAACCGCTTTTATTTTCCCAAGAAGCCAATCTTGGCAGCGGCGAGAAAGCTCAGTTTTCTGATCCTCAGGCCCTTCGTGCCATGGTGGCCTTAATGGATATGCAGGCAGTGCAAGGCGGGGCAGCTTCCCATTGGGGCGGGCCATCAGCATTTTCAGAAATTACGTCTGCTATTTACGGCTTAGCTTTTCAGCAGTCACAAAAAAAAGATCAACCTTGGCATAAGTTATTTCACCTGATCAATGATGCTGGCCACTGTGAAAATGTAATTTATGCTTTAAAAGCCAACTATGGTTTTGCAGACCTTAACTTAGAGAGTTTAAAAGGCTTTCGTTCTATGAAAAGCCCCCTAACAGGGCATGGTGAATCTCATTTATTTCCACAAGGTGTTTATTTAAGTAATGGGCCTTTAGGTTCAAGTTTGCCTCAAGCTCAAGGCCTAGCTGTCGCTGATAGTCTGTCGAAAAATGATAGAGTCACTGTCACCACTCTTTCTGATGGAGCCGCAATGGAAGGTGAGGCCAAGGAAGCTTTTGCCGCTATTCCTGGCCTAGCTGCCAAAGGAAGTTTGGCTCCATTTATTATGGTGATTAGTGATAACAACACTAAGCTTTCTGGGCGTATAGACGAACAGTGTTTTTCTATGAAAAATACCTTTAGGTCATTGCAAGCTTTAGGTTGGGAAGTTGTTGAGTTAAAAGAAGGAAATGATTTACAAAAGTGTGTGACCACCTTTGAGCAGGCGGTGGATCGAGTCACAAAAAATCCAAAAAAGCCTATTGCTATCTGGGCCCATACCATTAAAGGCTTTGGTGTAGAGAGCACTGAAAAATCTGCTTCAGGTGGACATGGCTTTCCGTTAAAAAATGCTGAAGATTTAAATGGTTTTTTAAAAGAAATTTATAAAGGGTCAGAAGTGCCCCCTGTGTTTACCGATTGGGTGCAAGAGCTAGTAGAGTCTCAAAAAGCAAAAACAACTTCTTCGGGCAGTCCTGTTAAAAAAGAAAAAGTTCAAGTGGGAGTGGCGAAGGCCTTGTCAGCCAGTAAAAAAGCAGGTCGACCAGTTATTTCTGTCACAAGTGACTTACCGGGTTCAACAGGTGTGGCTGCCTTTCAAAAAGAATTTCCTGATAGTTTTGTAGATGTGGGTGTGGCTGAGTCCAATATGGTGAGTGTGGCAGCTGGGCTTTCAAAAAGTGGATATATACCAGTAGTAGATACCTTCTCACAGTTTGGTGTGACAAAAGGAGCTCTTCCCTTTTTGATGGCGAATTTATCCCAAGCCCCTATGATTGCCATCTTTTCTCATGCTGGCTTTCAAGATGCCGCCGACGGAGCCTCTCACCAAGCTTTAAACTATTTTTCCATGACTTGTTCACTTCCAAATACTGAAGTTTATGCTTTGGCTACAAGTGAAGATGCAGAAGCTCTTGTGTCTCAAGCTATTACAGAGTTTTATGAGTGTCGCAAGAAGGGGCAAGTTCCTAAAACCTATATTTTCTTTTTAGGTCGAGAAACTTTTGTGCCGAGTGTGAGTGAAAGCTCTCCTCAATTAGGGCATTCTCAAATTGTCAAAGACACAAGTGATCAGTTTTCTAAGTCGGTCACTTTATTGGCGGGTGGCCCTTTATTACATCAAGCCTTGTTGGCAGCTGATGCCTTAGAAAAAAAATCTGTTGGAGCCGTGGTGGTTAATCCACTTATTATTAACGAACCTGATTTACAAACACTGTCGAAGGCTCTAAAGAAAACTTCTGGTTACATAGTTACTTTAGAAGATCATCAATTAAAGGGTGGTATGGGGGCTTATGTAAGTCATGCTCTTAACTTGAATGGTGATGCCTTTAATATGAAGTCTTTAGGAGTGAAGGGAGTTTACGGACAAAGTGCATATAGTGCTATTGAGCTTTACACTAAGCATGGTCTAGATAGTGATTCTATTGTTAAAGAGGTAGAAGCCTGGCTTTAGTTTTATAAACTATAAATGAACACCAACATAAAAAATACTTGAGTAAAGGCTATTGGTAATGCTGGTGTCGTCGGTTCTGTTTGTTGTGCCATTGGCGTAAATATTAAGGCCTGAAAAGTATTTTAAACCATTGTAACCTGTGGCGATAGAAACAACACCTTTGTGTGAGACTTCCCACTGCTTATAGTCTCCGCCCGAAGCTTTGACATTTGAGCGTTGGATTCCCATTCCTAAAAGAGCATAGCCAGAAATAAACCAAGCTTGTCTAAAAACAAAACTGTAGCCTCCGCCACCATAAAAGTTGAGAGTTTTAAATTTAGTTCCAGTCATGCTTTGATCTTTTTTAAAAGGGGAACTTCCGTTTACGGGCAATATAAGGTCGCCATTATTGTCCATGGACAATTCCTCGTAAGAACTAGCTAAAATCCATGAGCCTCCAGAGACTTCTTGTCTTTGATTTTGATCTAGCATGGCTGGTAAAGAAAAACGCTCAGGATTTAAAGCGTAAATAAAATTTATACCTAAGTTAGAAAGCTTCATATTGGGGTATAGAACATGAGGGGAGGGGCTGCTTTCAAGATAAAGCCCTTTGTAATTTGAGTAATTAATAGCAACAAGAAATCGATCATAAACAAAGTTAAAGCGATAGTCGTCAAGATTGGTGCGCCCCCGTTTGCGAATATCTTCATCACTTTGACTTGTTTCAAACCACCAACTTAACCCTCCAACACCAGTCATTGAAAAACCAACACTTAATAAGGTATTTAGATTGGGAGCTATTTTTACGTCTGATGAAGAAGAGTTTCGGGAATGAAAACGAACATCAAAGCCAGGAGCTTCTAGTCCGAGCTTTATATGGTATTTGGAATTTTCAAATTTATTGATACGAGAAGCATGGCTAAATGCGGGAACCAAAAGAAATAAAATAAAAACGTAATACATTTTATGACAGCAAAAAGCTTAAAGCGATAGAAAAGCAGGGTTAGCTTTTTTCGGCCTCTTTAATTTCTTCAGCTTTATTAGAAGCTTTGGCCACGTCAATTTCTTCGTCCGTAGAAATTCCTTTTTTAAAGCCTCGAATTGCTTTACCTAAGGATTTACCAATTTCAGGAATTCTTTTTGGTCCAAAAATTACCAAAATAATTCCACCTACAATCAATAGTTGCCAAAAAGATGGGCTCATAATTAACCTCGCTTCAATTGACCTATCGTCAATATAGATTCAAATAATAACATATATTTTAAACAATATAGTAAACTTCCACCTAGGTCTAGTGTTCTAGCGATGCAGGAAAAGTGTGAGAGTCTTCGTTTTTAACTCTAGGTTGAAGTTTGAACAGCTCTTGCGGGCCCAGGCTATGATCTAGTTTGGCAAAAGCCATAGCTAATGAAAAATGACTTTTTTGGCTAAGAAAGTTGAGTTTTTCTTCTTCATAAGAAGCCATCTCAGGGAGTTCAGATTCCATTTGTAAGGCTTTACAAGTTGAAGATTGCTCGTAATTAAACATACCAAGTTCATTTTTCATGAGTTGAAGAAGGTCTGGGTGCTGTAAAAGTTCTTTAGCTTTACAAGGAGCGTAGGGGTTTTCATTAATAAATGTTCGATAATAAGCCCAAATAAGAAAGGCAAAGAGTTGTTGCGGAGACTTATGATTAATCGTTGTTGGTTTTTCTGATAAACGCATCAGAAAATCTTCGTTTTCAGTAGCTTTGCTAAGAACAGGGCAGATATGCTTTAAAAAATTTAGGTTATTCGCCTCAGCAAAAGCCATAGCAGGGTTCTTGAGTTTTAATAATTTGATAAATTCTTCGCGGCGCCTAGGTAAAACAGAATTTTCAATAAGTTGAGCATTTTCGTGAATAGCTTTTTTAAGGCTAGGCTCAATGCTAAAATTTATTTTATAAGCTAAGCGCAGGGCTCGGAAAATTCGGATGGGATCTTCAGAAATTCGAGTTTTTGGGTCGCCAATCATGCGAATAGTTCTTTCTTTTAGGTCGGCCAATCCATTGCAATGGTCTATGACTTCACCACTCGTTGGGTCATATAAAAGAGAGTTAATAGTAAAATCTCGTCTTTGAGCATCTTCCACGGGGGAGCCAAAGAAGTTGTCTCCGACAGGGATTGGTTCTCCTTCTTCATCATGTTCAATAATATCATCAGATCTTTGGTTTCTTCTAAAAGTGGCCAATTCCATTTGGAGTTCACCTCTTTTAACAAGAACCAATCGAAAGCGACGGCCAATAATAAATGCATTTTTAATTACTTTTTTTATTTGTCTAGGCCTAGCGTTGGTTACAAGGTCAAAGTCTTTTGGGATGATACCAATGAGAAGGTCACGTACGCAGCCACCGACGATATAAGCTTCAAACCCTTTTTTTTGAAGAGTTTTAACAACGGTGATCGCGTGAGAGTTGATCCACTTGGTGTGTAGAGTAGGAGTTTCGGTAGCTGTCATAGTAAGTTCTGATAATGACATTGTTCCGGTCAGATGGCAAAGTCCTAATGTTGCGATAAAAACAGAAACAATCATTGCGGTGGAAATTATGGATTTTTTACAAAACTTTAAGTACAAAATTAGTGGTAATTTGAGCTCCAGCAAGTATTTAGTCTTTTTACATGGTTTGATGGGCTCAGGCATGAATTGGCAAAAAATTGCCAGTCACTTTAAAGAAGATTATCAAATATTGACTTTTGATCAACGTGGTCATGGGCGGTCTTTTCAACCTCAAAGTGGCTATGACCCTAAAGACTATGCCACTGATTTGTTTAAAATCGTACAAGAACTGGGTTGGGATAAAATAAATTTGGTGGGCCACTCCATGGGAGGACGAAATGCGTTGGCCTTTGCTTCTTTGTACCCTAAGCACTTGAGATCGCTATTGATTGAAGATATTAGTCCCAGCCGACGCTTAGATTCTATTGATAGAATGAAAAGGCTTATAAATAGTGTTCCCGTTCCTTTTGTGTCTAAAAAGGAAGCCTCTCAATTTTTTAAAGACGGATTTTTACAGCAATTTGATGACAAAACCATCGGAAAAAACATAGCTCAATTTTTTTATATGAATATAACCGAATCTGCCAGTGGTTCTGCCGATTGGAGGTTCTATAAGCCTGGAATTTTAGAATCTCTAGAGCTGGGTCGTAAACAAGATGCTTGGCCTTCAGTGATGGGGCTAAAGGTTCCAACTCTTTTTGTGTATGGTGAAAACTCAGATGAGCTTTCGCCTGAGGACCTTCAGCAGTTAGCAGATATTTCACACACAGAGACTCGTTGCGTCAAGGATGCTGGGCACTGGGTTCATTTTGATCAGCCCGAAGACTTTGTGAAAGTCACAAAAGAGTTCTTTGGGCATTAGACAAGTTATATATATGAGAGTATCTATAAGAAATCGCTTTCTATAGATAAGGCCTTTTAATGAGGGCTAATGTCTAAAAAATATAGTGAATTAATCTTTTAGTAAAAGTGTAGGTTGCCTCTCGTGAAATTTAATGAATTTAATTTTGAAAACATCATACAAGAAAAAATTGCAGCTAAGGGTTTTGAAGAGTGTACACCCATTCAAACAGGTTCTATTCCAAGCATTCTGCAAGGGGCGGATCTTTCAGGCTTAGCTCAAACTGGAACAGGAAAAACTGCCGCCTACTTATTGCCTTTAATTGATCGCATTTTAAAATCTCATATTGAAGAAAAACCTGAGGCTTTTACTGACAAAGAATGGGCCTCTCGTCGTTTTGAAAACTGGGATAAATCTTCTGATTTTATTTTAGTTTTAGTTCCTACCCGTGAGCTAGCTGACCAATGTCAGCAATTTTGCCAAGAAATGATTAAAGGCACAGAACTTAAAAGTGTAAAAATTTATGGCGGCGAAGCTTATGATAAGCAATTGAGTGCTTTGAAGGAAGGGGTTCAGTTTGTTTTTGCAACTCCAGGCAGGCTCATAGACCTTTACAAAAAAGAAAAAGTGATCGACTTGAAAAAAGTGCGAGCCATTGTTTTTGATGAAGCTGATCGTATGTTTGATATGGGCTTTAAAGACGACATGAAATATGTTTTAAATCGCATACCTAAAACTCGCCAGTTTTTAATTTTTAGTGCAACTTTAAACTTTGAAGTTTTAAATGTAGCTTATTTTCACGGGGCCAACCCAATCGAAGTCGATGTGAGTCGTGATCAATTGAGAACAGATAATGTTCAAGATGCTATTTTTCATGTCGGGTACAAAGAAAAGCCGCAGTACTTACTTTCTTTGCTAAAAAAACATAAGCCTAGACAAGCCGTCGTATTTAGTAATTTTAAGGTTCATGTAGAGCGTTTGGCGCAATTTTTAGTGAGCAATGATATTCCTGCCATGGGTATTTCAAGCCTTCTTTCTCAGGCTCAAAGACAAAGGGTTATAGAAAAGCTAAAAAGTAAAGATGAGCATTATATTTTAGTAGCAACAGATGTGGCCGCTCGTGGCCTCGATATCAAAGAAGTTGATATGGTGATTAATTTTGAACTTCCGGATGATGCTGAAAACTATGTTCATCGTATAGGTCGAACAGGTCGAGCTGGCACCAAAGGTTCGGCTTACAGTTTAGTGACTGACTCGGACATTGAAGCTTTAACTCGCATTCAAAACTACTTAGATAATAAGTTAGATGTTGAATGGCTTGAAGATAATGAAATTATTCCGCAAGAAGAAATGAAGCCTATGCCTAAAGACGTAAGAACTAAAAGCTTTAAGCCAGGAGATAAGCGAGGCGGCCGCGGCCCTCGCAAAAATGACTCCAGATCTCCTCGACGTGGTAACGATAGAAAAAGTCATTCAGGGGATAAAAAAAGGCCAGCAAGAAAACGAGCAGAAGGCCACCAAGAAGACGGAGCACCTAAAAGCACAGAGAAACACCGAGATGTGAAGGCGGGTCGTCACAAAAAAGCCCAAACTCAAGATGGCCAAGTTAAGCGAGTGAATCGCCAAAAAAGAAAACCTGGTTCAAGAACTCCGAACAATAATCCTAAAGTTAAAAAAGTTTACAGTAGTGGCAGTGGTAAAAAGTTTACCCCAGCTAGTAAATCAAAAAAATCACCAACATCGATTGGCGGAAAAATTTCTGGATTTTTACGTAAAATATTCGACTAATAAACCCATTAAGAGCTAAAGATTCAATGGCTCTTAATTTTTAATATACTCTTTAGCAAAAATTATAATTTTCGAACATTATAATTTATAACCAGCTAAAATTTCTAAATAACTGATTACATGTTTTAACTGTTTTTGAAAACTGTGACTTTGCTCCTCGGCAAGTCAGTATCACTGCTGTTTTTTGTTTAAGAAAAACAACTTGCCTGAGTTGTTTGTTTGAATTGGAATTCACTAAGTCGAGTAAAAATGCAGTGTTATTGTTTATTTTAATTTTTTTGCTATTTAAAATAGAAAAACCAAATCGGGAAAAATCTTTTTTCCATGAGTTAATATAGCGAGTAATGTTTTTTCTTTTTTTTAATTGATCAACTCTGACTGTAAGAGCAGGGTTAACTCCCTCGACATTAACAGGGGCTTTGTACATAGTTAAAATATTAGGATTTTCAATAGGGGCACCTTGATGACCCCAGCGAGTGTTGGAAGAATGAATTTTAAATCCATGTGCCGACAAAAATGTTCCTTTTTGCCTATTTAGTAAAAGTGAACTGGATGTGACCGGAATGGGGGCTGAAAGGCTCAATGACGATAAAAACAAGGGCAAAAGGAATATTATAGTATATTTCATGTTTGTATTTTAAAAGACTCTGCAGCGCTTTGTATATAGGCCTTTTAAAGAAACTAGACCATTTTATGAGAATCTATTTAATGACTCGTAAGATGGCTTTAGGCCCGCTAAAGCTCTCTTGCTGTTAACGAGTGTATTTAACTGTTACATGAGGGGAGTTCTAATTTTGTTTTATATAAATGTTTTTTACCTTCGCTTTCGCGAGTAAAAACAAGGTACTTTTTTTGAGGGTCAACCGCAGGGTAGGTGTCAGAAAATTCATTAAAAGTGAGTCGTTTTTTACAAGAACCATCTTTTTTCATGGCATATATTTGAAAATTTTTATGGTTTTTTCCGTTGGCGCTAAAGTAAATAAATTCCCCGTCAGGGTGCCATTTAGGGTTGATGTGAAAGTAAGGGCCAAAGCTAATTTCTTTCATTTCCTTTTTTTTACTAGCTTGTAAAATTTGAGAGTATTTAAAATTTTGGCTGTACCTGACCCAAATATAATCGTCACCAATTGGCGAGTACTGGGCCTCATCATCCATGAGTTGGCTATCAGTCACTCGCAAAGGAAAGCTCGGACGATGAGGGCGGTATCGATAAATCTCTAAATTTCCGTCTCTAACAGATGTAAATAACCTTTGATGCCGGTGTTGATAGCGAGAGATATTTCTATCTAAATTTGGAGAGTGTGTGAGTCGAATGACATCTTCACCGTCCAAGCTACTTTGGTACAACTCGTAGGGGTAAAGGTCGGAACCTTGGTGAATATGAACCGAGGCAACTCCTCTCTTAGAATTTTTTATTTCTGTGTTTATATTGTTGTAAATAAAAAGTGGACTTTCCTTAATTTCATCAGTTGTACTGGCATATATAAAAGTTTGTCCATCATTATTCACAACAGGAGATACGGCAGATCCATCTTGAAAGGTGACTCTCTTTTCATGCATACTTTCAATGTTAAGAAGGTACACTTGTGAATTTTTATGTTCGCCACGATGACTGCTAGTAAAAACTATTTTTTTTCCATCTGGAGAAAAAGAAGCTTGGCTATTTTGTCCATAAAAAGTGATTTGATTTTCTTTTAAGGAGTTGAAGTTAGTGTTGCTAACATTTGAAGTTTGAGCTTTATTTTTTTTAGACATTTGAGCGCAAGAAAGAAGGCTTTGCAGAATAAGCACGGATAGAAATAAATAAATAATTTTTTTGTGCATGATTTACATCCTGTAAAAAGCAAGCAAAGAAACTTCATAGTTTCTAATGGTCTAATATTTTTTGTAGAACCGAAGAAGGAGCAAACTTTTTGATCTCCGTAGGGTCTACTTTTATTATTTCCGATTTTTTACTAAATGTTTCTATCTGAGACAGAGTTTTAGACCTTATCTGGACATAGATATCGTAGTTTGTAATATGGTGAACACAATCATAAGATTTAGGTCGAGTTTTTACCTCTTTAATTAGTCCAGGTAATAACCATTGGTTCTTTAAAAATGGAGTGTAGTTGTTTTTGATTAGTAGTATCTTTTTTGAGGACTTAGAGGGTCTGTAAACTTCCCACAGCATAATTTTTTTTGCGGGTTTGGCCTTTTTTAAAGGAAGCTGTTCTATGGTGTTTTTTTTCTTAGCTTGGCAAGAGTTTAGCCAAGGACAAAGTAAGCAACTGGGGTTTTTGGGTTTACAGATAGTAGCCCCTAACTCCATTAAAGCTTGGTTAACCTCAGAGCTTTTCAAGCCTTGTACGTATTCATCGGCAAGGCTTTGTAATGTGTTTCGTTCTTTTGTTTTCCACCAGGAAAGAGCTAAATTATGTTTTCGAGATAAAATACGAATGACATTACCATCAAGAACTCCAACAGGTTCATCAAAGGCAATGCTACTCACTGAGCGTGAGGTGTAAGGGCCAAAGCCTGAGTACTCGATGAGTTCTTTGTATGTTTTTGGAAATGTTTTTAGTAAAGCTAGAGCTTTGGCGGCTTTGTGTAAGTTTCTAGCTCGGCTGTAGTAGCCTAAGCCGGCCCAAGCTTCAATGACTTCCTCTTGGGGAGCTTGAGCTAATTTTTTAAGGGTTGGAAATTTAGTAATAAAGTTTTTAAAAAAAGGAATAACAGCTGTTGTGGTTGTTTGCTGCAGCATTGTCTCAGATATCCAGATAAAATAAGGATTACGATTGGCGCGCCAGGGTAGGGGGCGTTTGTTTTCGAGATACCATTTGTGAAGAGACTTTTGGTCTTTTTTAATTTGAATTGATGATCCCATAACTATGACCTTGTTGGGGGAGAGTCTGAATTTCTGATAATTTTTAGGTCTTTAGAGGAGGCCCCCCGATAGGCCTCTAAAGCTTTAAGTCCTTTATTTATAAGGTTTACGTTCTTTCGTAAATTAGAAATAATTCTAAAGGGAGTCTGTGTCAGAGCGTGAAGTTGCAGCTTTTCAATACTAAACTTGTCGGCATGGATTATAAGCAATTAAGTGGAAGAGATTTCCCAAGATTTTCAGGAATTAAAACTTTTTTTAGAATGCCTTTTGTGCCTGTCGACTCTGATTATGAAGTGGGCATTGTTGGTATTCCCTATGATGGCGGTGTCAGTTATCGGCCGGGAGCACGCTTTGGTCCATCTAAAGTCAGGGACTTGTCTTCATTAGGGCGTGGCTATCATTGGAGTCGAGATGTTAATATTATCGACAAAATAAAAATTGCTGATATTGGCGATTGCCCGACAGTGCCCATTGACCAACAAAAAACTTATGATCGAATTAAAGATTATTTTGAACACCTTTTAAGTTTAGATAAAAAGTTTATTGCCATTGGTGGGGACCATTCGGTGACTTTGCCCTTGCTAAGAGCGGCCCACAAAAAGTACGGCAAGCTACGTTTAATACATTTTGATGCCCATCTTGACACTTATCCTGCAGCTTGGGGTTGTGAATATCATCACGGAACCTTTGTAAGGCATGCTGTAGAAGAAGGTTTGATTCTACCTGAAAAGTCTATTCAAATAGGAATAAGAGGGCCACTAACAGGGGAAAGTGATTTACAGTTTGTGAACCAGCACAAAATTTTAGTAACAACGGTGGATGATGTTCGAGCTAATCTCAATAGTTTTTTAAATGCTTTGCCTGACTTTGGCGATGATCCTGTCTATATTAGCTTTGATATTGACTGTCTTGACCCGGCTTATGCTCCAGGAACAGGAACCCCAGTGCCTGGCGGATTAACAACTTATGAAACTCAAAAAATTCTAAGAGCTTTGAAGGTCAATCATTTAGTGGGAGCTGATATTGTAGAGGTTTCACCTCCCTATGACTCTTCCGATATCACCGCCTTGGCGGCGATGGATACCTTATTTGAGCTTTTGTGTTTAATGGGGCTTTCAAAAAAAACTTAAGTGAGTTACTGACTAAGAATTTCTACGACCACTTGCTTGGCTTGTGCTAAGTTTTGCAAAGACTTGTAGGTGCCTTGTGCAAAGTTAGGTCGCCCCCCACCTTTACACTCTAAAACTTTATTAAGGGCCTTAAGTAAGTCACCGGCTTTGATTTTTGGGGTCAGGTCTTGGGTGATAGCGACAGTGATGGGGTGAGGTTTGTTTTCAAAACTTTCTCCTAAAGTGAAAATCACGCCGGAATCAATTTTATTTTTAAGATGATCACTAATAGTTCCAAGAACCCCGCGATCGTCTTGTTCTACTTTCGCCCAAACTAACTTGAAATCTTTGGCCGGATCTGAAATAACAACGGCCTGGTTGACAAAGTCATCTAAATTAACTTTTTCAGTTTGGCTTGATTTTAATTTTTTCTGAAGGTCTTTTACTTCTTGGTTTTTTTTGTCCATCCAGGTTAGAACTTTTGAATCCTTAGGTTGAGTTTCGAGGGTTTGATTCCAATGTTCTTGAATGCCTAATTTATTTTTTATTTCAAAAAGCTCATAAGAGTTTTGTGCTAAGAAACTTAGTGCTTTGTCGTGAGTTAAGGCTTCTATACGGCGAACACCAGAGCTCACGCCGGTTTCACCAACAATTTTAAATAATCTAATCATTGCCGTGTTATTCACGTGAGTGCCACCGCATAACTCAACAGAGAAGTCTCCAAACCTAAGAACACGAACTTTATCTCCATACTTTTCGCCAAAAAGAGCCATGGCTCCTGAAGAAATGGCTTGATCGTATGTCATTTCTTCTTTTTTAGTTTCTATGGCTAAAGAAATTTGTTTATTCACGAGGTTTTCAATATTCAGAATTTCTTTTTGGGTGAGGGGCTTGTTGTGAGTAAAGTCAAAGCGAAGCTTATCAGGGTCAACTAGAGATCCAGCTTGTCGAATATGCTCGCCAAGAACAGACCTCAAGGCGGCATGAAGGAGGTGAGTGGCTGAGTGGTTACTGGTTGTCGCCAGCCTATCGTTACTGGTGACTTCCTGAGTAAGGTCTAAGTTAAGATTTAAAGTTCCTTTGCTTACATTAATTTCTAGCCAATGAATATCAAGAATTTTCTTACAGTCTAAAACTTCAACCTCTACTTTTGAATTTGTATTATAAAGTCGCCCACGATCACCACACTGTCCTCCAGACTCAGCATAGAAGCTCGTTTCAGTAAATGCGAGGTAGCCAGATTGTCCTTCCTCAAGAGAGCTAACCATTTTATGACCATTGCTTAAGGCAGCGGGAGAGGCTTGATGGTTTAAGTTAAAATTATAACCAACAAATTGAGTGGGGCCAGTTTTTTCTTTTAACTCTTGGCTAGCTTCGGACAAATGAACTTTGAGTTTATCATTACCGCTTCCTTTCCAAGAGCCTCGGGCTTTACTTTGAGCTTCTTCTCTAAATTTTTTAAAGTCTTGTTCATTCACTTCAAAGCCAGATTCATTGGCCATTACACGAGTAAGGTCTATGGGAAAGCCATAGGTGTCATAAAGTTTAAAGCTCACTTCACCAGGCAAGGTTTTACTAGAGCCTTTTTTTAATTGATTTAAGGCTGAAGTTAAAATTTCTGTACCTTGGCTAAGAGTTTTTTTGAAACGTATTTCTTCATCTTCACAGGCTGATAGAATTTGTTTTTGATGCTGGGTTAGCTCTGGGTAAATGGTTCCCATGGTTTCAATCACTGATTTTACTGTTTTTGGCAAAAGACTTTCTTGCTCGGATAATTTATGGCCGTAACGAATGGCCCGTCTCATGATTCGTCTTAAAACATATCCTCGCCCCTCGTTAGAAGGGGTGACTCCGTCGGCCATTAAGAAAGCACAAGATCGACTATGATCAGCGAGTACACGCAGGGCGGTGTTCAAATTTTGTTGAGAAGGGTCCTTGCTGCCCGTTTTATAATGATGACCAGAAAGAGAGCTGGCCGTTTCAATCAGAGGTAAAAATAAATCGGTGTCGTAGTTATTAAGTTTTTTTTGCAATACAGTGGCAAAGCGCTCTAGGCCCCCTCCTGTGTCAATAGAAGGTTTAGGTAAAGGAATTTGTTCGCCTTTTTCATTTTCAAAGTACTGCATGAAAACAAGGTTCCATATTTCCATGAAGCGATCACCTTCGCCGCCCATAACATTATCTGCGGGGTTACCGCCAATTTCATCACCAAAGTCATAAAAAATTTCTGAGCTAGGACCACAAGGGCCGACATTTCCCATGCGCCAAAAATTATCTTTTTCGCCAAAACGATAAATTCTATCTTTGGGGATATTTTCTTGTTGGTGCCAAATATTAAATGCTTCATCATCAGTTTCAAATACTGTGACATAGAGTTTGTCTTTGGGTAAGCCAAGTTCTTTAGTAAGAAATGACCAGGCAAAGCTAATGGCCTCTTCTTTAAAGTAGTCTCCAAAAGAAAAGTTACCAAGCATTTCAAAAAAAGTATGGTGCCTAGCTGTAAAGCCTACGTTTTCTAGGTCGTTGTGTTTACCTCCGGCACGAACGCACTTTTGAGAACTAACAGCTCTTGAGTATTCTCTTTTTTCATGCCCAAGGAAAGTTTCTTTAAATTGGTTCATGCCAGCATTGTTAAATAAAAGTGTTGGGTCATTGTGAGGGACCAAACTTGAACTTTTTACATACTGGTGGTTGTTTTTTTGAAAGTACTCAATAAACTTTTTTCTGATTTCAATAGATTTCATAAATGACGTTCTTTATAGTTTGATGGTCAAATCCTCTGTTTTTTAAGAGTCTTATGGCCTTTTGTTTTTCATTATATTCCAGTTTTTCTTTATTGTGAAAGTGATGTGAGATTATAGCACAGGCTTTTTGTATTTCAACATCCTCTTCTTTATCAACAGTAGGTAGGCCTTTTTGGCGAAGGTAATTAGAAATATATAAATAGCCTTTATTTTTACGGTGTAAAACTTGAGCCGTTTTTTTTGCCATTTCCTTAGGAGGGAGAATCCAGCCATGTTCGATGGCTTTTTCAAGAACCTGATTGATGACTTCTTTGGGGAAGTTTTTACTTAATTTTTTATAGAGCTCTTGTAAGGAGTGGTCCCGTGCTCCGAGGTAATAAGACATTTTATCAAAAGCGAGGTAGTAAAGTTCTTTATTTTCAAGTTCAGTCATAATTAATCATCGTCAGTTTCGGCCAAAGAGATATTGGCAATGTCTGTCCAGCCTTTTTCTAGGTCGTTGCTGTCACCGGCAGCTTCAGTGTCTTCAAGGTTGAGGTCTTGGCTTTGCATCATAGACAGTCGTTTCATTAATATAGTTTGGTTTTCGGCTAATTGCAAAGCTTGCTGCGAGCTTAACATTTTACTCTTAACGAGTTTAAGCAGATAGCTATCCGAAGGGTGAATGAAAGGCCCTCTTTTTTTACGGTCGAGCTCATTCAGAGATTTCAAATTTTGTAAAAGCTCTTTTTCTGTCAGAAGTAAACTCAGTTCTCTCGACTTTTCTGCAAATTCAAAAACGGGAAGGTGAGTATTTATATGATTGGAATAAATAAGCTTTTGGTGAAAGAGGAGGTACAAACTACTGTCGAGTAGATGGTTTAGCTGATGGTGCACAATTTTTTTGAGAAATTGCACCAAAGAGCCACTTTTTAAGGTCACGGCATAGGGGCGGTCAATATCGTAATGGGTTAGGAGGTGAGCAAAGTTATCAAAATCAAGGTCGTCTATGACAATGAGGTCAGGGTTGAGTTGTAGGGCTTGATCTAAGCGCATGGAGAAATCAGTGCTATAAGTAATAGGAGATATGAGAGAGTTAATATCATGATGCTCCCAAGGATTTTTTTGACTTAAAAAACAAATATGTCTTTGGGTTTTGATATTAGCCATATTTACAAAGCCATTTAGCGTATGCGATTTTCCTGACTGCTGGCTTCCTGAAAAAATAATCATCCCCTTTTTAAATGAGGCATAACCATCTAGAAACCCTGTGTTTAAGTTTTTGGAGTTAGGTAACTCAGAAGACATAGGTTGAAAGTGAAGGCAGTTAAAGTGGTTGCGCCGATAAATAAAAAGTTTGTAAAGACCTATCCCTTTTACAGAGTAATAAGTGAGAAAGCTTTTTTCACTTTGGAAAGTTTTTAAATCTTCAGGGGATAATATTTTTTTTATGAGCTGTAGAATTTGTTCATTGTTGAGAGTTGTGTCCGCAGAGGTGATCGCCTTAATTTGCCCACGTGTTTTTATATAGATGGCCTTTTCCGCACTAATATAAATATCTGTGGCTTGAGATTTTTTGGCGGCCGATAAAATTTCTTTAAATGTCATTGACTATCCCCATAATTTTTTGACCAAATAAAATAAAATGAACCTGAGTAATTTCATCTACTTAGGTTAATCACACAGTGGCCTCTATTAAAAATTATAACCAATTCTTCTAATGACGCAATTAGTATTAGGTAACGATTTGTGCCAATGAGATTTTCTCTATTTTTCTTTAAATCCTTAGTATATCGTGGCTCTAGAAGTACTTGTTAATTATGTATTTCTTTAACAACGGGGCAGGTCGCTTGCCGACCAACCAACAGAAAGGAACACACTCAGTGAATTGGACAAAAGCACTTGCTACCTTTATGTACACAGGCTTGTCGCCAAAAGCTCCCGGAACCGTAGGAACCTTGGCTGCCATTCCAGCTGTTTATTTTGCTTGTTTTTTAGGCAAGGGCGGTTATGTCGCCTTAACTCTTGTTGTGACTGTTGTGGCTATTTTTGTTAGCCAGCTTTACGAACAGCAGAATCAGGTGCATGATAGCAGCGAAATTGTAATTGATGAAGTGGCTGGCTATTTTGTCGCGATGGCTCTTTTGCCTGTGACATTCAAAGCCTTTGTTTTAGGCTTTTTCATTTTTCGTGCTTTAGATATTATAAAACCCTTTCCTATAAGTTACCTAGATAAAAACATAAAAGGGGGAATGGGAGTGGTGGTTGATGATCTCGCCGCCGGTTTATTGACGAATATAATTTTACAGGTTCTTCATCAAAAGTGGGCATTAATTTAAAATGAAAACAGAAGAAAAAGTATTAAATTTGAAAAAGCATTTTGATCAAAATGGCATAACTCTGTCTTTAGCAGAAAGTTGCACTGGTGGTTTACTGTCAGCTGAGATTGTCAAATTTCCAGGAGTGTCTTCTTTTTATCTTGGCTCAGTTGTGTCTTATGCCACAACAGTTAAAAAAAATGTTTTGAGTGTACCTTCTCATTTATTAAAAACTTTAGGAGAAGTGAGTGAACCTGTGGCTTTGGCCATGGCTCAAGGAGTGAAAGAGCATTTAGGGAGTGATTGGTCTTTGAGCATTACAGGGGTTGCTGGTCCGGGAGGTGGATCTGAAGACAAGCCGGTAGGAACTATCTGCTTTGGTATTGTTGGCCCAGGGTTTGAAAGAACAGTGAATAAAAAATTTAACATTAAAAACCGAAATGAGATTCAAAAAGCGTCTATTGATTTTGCACTAGATTTAATTTTTGAGTCGACGACCATTTAAACATAAGGAGAGTACGGATGGCTTCAATACAAGGCAACCCAGATAAAGGAAAAGCATTAGAGCTCGCAATTGCTTCCATAGAAAAGCAATTTGGTAAAGGTTCTATCATGAAAATGGGAGACAAGGACTCCATTTTAAAAGATACTCCTGTTTACAGTACAGGGGCATTAAGTTTAGATATTGGATTAGGAATTGGTGGTCTTCCTAAGGGCAGAATTGTTGAAGTGTATGGCCCAGAAAGTTCTGGTAAAACCACATTAGCGTTATCGACGATTGCACAGGCTCAGAAAAAAGGTGGCACGGTCGCTTTTGTTGATGCTGAGCATGCTTTAGATATTGGGTATGCAGCCAAGTTGGGCGTCAATTCTGAAGATATGTTGGTTTCTCAGCCAGATACAGGAGAGCAAGCTTTAGAAATCGTAGAAACTCTTGTTCGTTCTGGTGGTATTGACGTTCTTGTTGTTGATTCAGTGGCAGCTTTAACTCCTAGAGCTGAAATTGAAGGAGATATGGGCGCAAGTCATATGGGTTTACAGGCTCGTTTGATGTCACAAGCTCTAAGAAAACTTACAGCTGCAATTAACAGAAGTAATACCCTTGTTATTTTTATTAACCAAATCAGAATGAAAATTGGGGTTATGTTTGGTAATCCAGAAACAACCACTGGTGGTAATGCTCTCAAGTTTTATTCGTCAGTTCGTTTAGATGTTCGAAGAATTGGTGCCATTAAAAATGGTGATGAAATTATTGGTAACAGAACAACAGTTAAGGTGGTCAAAAACAAAATGGCTCCACCATTTGCTAAAGTTGAGTTTGACCTTATGTACGGCCAAGGTATTTCTCTGGAAGGAGACATTGTTGATCTAGGAGTTAAGAAAGGTTTAGTCGAAAAGTCAGGAGCTTGGTATAGCTTAAACGGTGAGCGTATGGGGCAAGGGCGAGAGTCAGCTAAAAAGTACTTGAAAGAAAATCCAGAAATTCGCGAAACACTGAGAGCGGAAATCATGGAAGCCTACGGTTTAGTGAGTAGCGAAAAAAAGAAAGCTGAAAAAGCTATGGCCGACAAGGCTACAGCGGCAGCAGCTACTCCGGCTAAGGCGGCGGCCTCAGCAACAAAAGCTAAGCCAACAAAAGCCAAGGCGACGAAGCACTAAATAAAAAAGATAATTTTTTGAGCCTTTAAGAGTAAGGTTCTAAAGAAGTCAAAAAACCCTAGCTCACCAGCTAGGGTTTTTTTATTTTTGTAAAAAGTTATTGTTGTTCAATGAAGGAGTGTAGAGTTGTCAAAGCTTTATCTTTGTCGGCAGTTGTAACAACAAAAGCTAAGGTCAAAGGTGATGTGATCACTTTAGACACAGGGATATTATTTTCGGCCAATAAGGCTGTCACCGTTGGAATTAGATCGTGGTCGGTGGCTCCATTAAAAGTGAGGCTGACGATAGAGTTATCGTTATTGAGCAGCTCAATATTTTTTGTATTTTTAACGGAACTTTCAATAATAGATAAGGTTTCATCGCTGTCGGTGAGCATAAGCCTTAATGCTTCGCCCTCAAAAGCACTGGCAAAAATTTGCGGCATAGCAAGTTGTTCATGGCTAAGAAACTTTTTGAGTAACTCATAACCTTCGCCAGTGTGATGACATCGAATACTTAAGTGAATAATTTTAGACACGCAATTAACAGCGAGAACGTCTGTTTTTTCATACATATTATTGTCCTTATGGTGAACTTGTGTTCCAGGCGTAGTTTTTGTACTGTTGCCTATGAAAAGGGGGACACTCATTTTTTCAGATAATGCTACAGATCTATAATGAAGTATGGGAGAGCCCCAAAAACACATGCTTTTTAGGCTGGCAAAACTTATGGTTTTTAAAAGGCGAGCGGCCTTATAGTTTTTAGGGTCTATGGATTGAACTCCATTAACATCTTTTAGTGTATAGCAAGCTTGTGCTTTAAAATGGGCCGCTAAAGTTACAGCCGTTGTGTCAGAGCCTCCACGGCCAAGAGTTGTGATTTCTTTAGTCGTAGGGTCGACTCCTTGAAATCCGGCAACAATAACGATTTTATTATCATTTAAGGCCTGTTCAATTCGTATAGGCTTTATGTCAACAATACGGGCTTTGTTATGAGTGTGGGTTGTTAGAATTCCCGATTGGCTGCCGGTAAAGCTTATGGCTGGAAAATCCAGTGATTGTAAGGCTATGCTCATCAATGACATACTGACTCTTTCACCAGTTGATAAAAGCATATCCATTTCACGACGGTCTGGAGTTTTGGACACTTGGTGAGCTAATTGAATCAGACGATCTGTGCTTTTTCCCATTGCACTAACGACAACAATAAGTTTATGGCCTTTTTCGTGTAGAGCTCCTAATTTTTTGGCGATATCTAAAATTTTTTCAGGAGTAGAAAGGCTACTGCCGCCATATTTATGTACAATTAACTTTTTCACAAAGAAACACTACTAACCCTAGGAAAAATATTCAACTCCTACTGCCGCTTTGGGTAATAAAAGCCTTAGAGTTATATTTGGCAAATTAGTCAGCAAAAAAGTTGTCAACTTTATGGCTACTGAAGGTAGGGGGGAAGTATGTTAAAGGTATTTGTATTTATGCTATCAATTGTGGCTGGGCACTCCTTCGTGTATGGCAATGAAAAAAGCTCAGGATTGATATGTCCTAAAAAATTCTCAATGGCTTCAGGGGTGCGGTGTTGTTTTCAAGAAACGCAACAGTTAACCTGTTCGGGTTTGGTCCGTAAGTTTGTTTCGGCGAATCATTTACTGCAAGTGGCTCAAGTGAGGCAGGAGATTATGAGTGGTGTTTATAAGGATTTCCTTGCCCCCAATTGCTTTTGGAATGCATTAGCTCTGACTCACCCTGAAATTAGAAGCCGACCTCATTCAATGAGCATTACCGACTTTAAAAATGAGTTGAGTATTAATTATAAACCGGTCCCCAAAAAACAAACTGGGGATATCGCTGTGTTAGTAGCCCTTCAGCATTGGCATCACGATGCGGGAGGTGATGTTTTTGTTGAAACACTTTTGCATGCAGGAGTTGTTATTGATGAAAACTATTTATTTCAAAAAGAAAATGATCATACACAAGTTTTTTCAGTTGCGGGTGTAGAAACCTCGTTTAATAAATATATTGAAAGTTATAATAGTGATGTCAACTTACCAAGAGCCACTTTTCGTGTTGATTTTTACAGAAAAAAATAAATGAATTAAGATTACATGTTAGTTTTCACGTAATTGATAGCTCTTGCTGTGTAACCTTTTGGTATGCGAATTCTATACTTTTTAACATATCTTGGAATGAAGCCTTTAAGAATTGAAGGGTTGAGCTCAACAAATTTTTTCTTTTGTAAGCCCATATGATTAACCATACTAAATAAATCTGTTCCTCCAGGAACATGAAAAACTTCATAGCTATGAGGTTTCATTGGTTTTACTTTTTTAAATCCATAGAGTTTAGGTGCTTTTGCAATTAAAACTGTTGCTATGAGCTTAGGGATATAATCTCTGGTTTCTTTTGGAAAGCCTTTCTTTTTAGACAATATCCAGTAGTCGTTAGTTTTATATTTTTTGATTAATCTTTTTAGGCGATTTTCACCCATATTGTAGGCAGAAGCAGCAAGGTACCAAGAGCCAAACATTTTATAGAGATCACCAAGGTAGTTGGCAGCCGCCAGTGTACTTCGATAAAAATCTCTTCTTTCATCAACCCACCAGTTAACTTTTAGACCATACCTTTCCGCGGTGGGCTTTATGAACTGCCAATAGCCAACAGCATTGGCTGAGCTAACAGCACCTGGAGATAAGCCGCTTTCAATGATGGCAATATACGCTAAATCTAAAGGAAGTCCTTTTTGATGAAGAGAGTATTGAATGCTTGGAAAGTATCTATAAGAACGAGAAAATATTTTTGTTAACCAGCGGTGACCTCGCCCTTGATAGTAGTTGATCCATTTTTGAACTCTTTTGTTGTAAGTAATGGGAATGTCAAATTTGGGTTTGCGGTCGATGGGACTGTATAAGTAGCGTTTTCCGTAATGTGATTTTTTTGGTCGTACTTTTTGACGAACTTTTTTCACTTTAGATGATTTTGATAGGTTGACTTTAGAACCCACAGGAGCACTAGTGGCAACAGAACAAGAAAATAAAATAGCCATAATGAAAGCTTTCATAGCGTTTTATTCTATGAGGAGTTTTTGAAATAGGGAAACTTAAACCTCAAGATATGACCTTAGCTGGCCTGTAAATAATAAAAATTGACTAAGGTCCTGTTTCAGGTGCACACCCATTTGAGTAAAATCCAACATTTTATCTCCACTAACTTCTTCGATTGTCAGTTGCAACAAGTTCAAAGTAATTAATTTTGAGAATAATGGATGGCTATCTTTTAAATCTTAGTTTGTGAGAAAAACAATCAAAGACCTTCAACGACACATTACGATGCCTTCATTATCTGGAAATAGAAAACTAGGAAAAGATTCTGAGAAAGAGATTTTGCAATGAACTGATTTACTAAAGCCGTAAAAGGGAAGAGAATTCGCTTTAAGCTCGAATGAGTTGCTTTTTATCTGATCTGTTACATTTATCCATTGATCTTCTCGACATGAATGAGTGACTGCTAAAGCTCCAAGCTCTATACCTTTTAAGCGACGATCACATAGTATTGCCACTTGATTTTCGAGCTTTTTATATCTAAAGAAAATATTTTCTTTAAAAAATTCAATTGTTTTCTCAGGGTTTACTACGTTTGGACTTTCTAATTTCTCGACGAGGTCTTCTGAATGATTCCCATACTTCTTAATTACATATTTAATAAACCTTGGATAGTGATTTGAACCTAGGGGAAGGTAGTTAAATATTCTTGTAATTAGTCCTGCGACCACCCCGTTGGCGTATGACGTTCCTCCATTGTCCAGTGTGATGAAGTCAAAAAAATCATTTGTTATACTGTTTGGAACAACTATGTTCTTGGCAGGGGCTGCAAATGTAACATTAGAGCCGTAGTTAGAGTAATTAAGTAGTTTTCCAGAATTATCCGTGGCCCCAACTACAAATAGATAGTCTGACATTTGATCTTCAAAGGAAATATCAAACCCCTCGTTTCCGGCAGCATTAACGATGTATGTCTTTGTTTTTTCGGCTATATCGCTTAAATTTCGCAGCTTATCTATTGTCAAGGACTTTATATCAGGGCCACATGAAATATTGACCACATTAGGTTTTTTTCTGTCTAAAATTTGCAGTAGATTACCATGATTTGAACACTCTAAGTTTTCTTCCATCATTATGTCTATAAAATTCAAACCTTCTATGCCAGTAACGTTTAAAGCTAAAGTTAAAAGGTCTCCATGGGTTCCCTCTTTTTTAATCGGCAAAACACGGTTCAAGGGGCCTCTATCCAGTAAATAATTCCCATGAGTGAGTAGCGCTGGGTATGAATATTCTGAAATTGGACTATCCACCAATAAAAGACTTGAAGGTTTTGATAGCAAAGGGTTTACGCCGTCATTAAATTTAATTTTTTTGGTTTCAGAAAGAATAAAATTTCGAGCCTCTGACTCTTCTGAAATATACCCTCTATCTACCATGACTTTATCGACCTGACCGAGATACATTTTTCTAAGATACTCAGAAATATTAAGGTTTGGATACTCAAACAGAAGCATGGCTACTTCACGGCCTCTATGATCTTGGGAGAGTAACTCCAAGGGGGTTTTACGCTCTCCAGAATTTAAAGAGATTTTTTTATTCACGTCAAAATCAGTATATTTCAAAATAAATTTAATAACCTCAGTCTGAAAATTTATAAAGGCGGCTCTTATTAATTCGCTGTTCTGGGTAATTTTTGAGATACTTTTATTTATGGACATATGTTCCATAAGCAGTTGAGTTATATCGTCATGTTTATTTAAAAGAGAGTAAAAAAGAGCATTTCTTCTGGCATAGTCAACTCTGTTTACATCAACATTGTCAAACTTAAGAAAAACTCTGGTAGCATTACTGAGTCCATTTTTTGCAGCAACAATCAATGGAAAAAAATTCTTACTTGATAAGATAGAGGGGTCTATATCAAACTTTTGTAAATATGAAACAAAACCTTCAGGATTTCTTTCAGCCTCTATGATAAGAGAATACTCTAAAAAAAATGGATCCTGTTTTAAAATATCGTTTTCTTTTTCCTGGCGATCTATTAAGTCTGGATTATCTAGTAAATAACGAACTATCGCGTAATGACTAGCTTTAAGGGCTATCGACAAAGGAGTTTCCTTGAAACGTGAATCTTTACTTAGAGCTCGATTAATATCGAAATTGGTATGCTCTACAAGAAAATTAAGCAGTCGTAAGTCACCACGTCGAATATTCATTCTGATCAATGAGTCTTGCCTCGATAAAGACAAGAGACTTTCATCAATGCTTGGCTGAGTGAGCAAAAGTTCAATAATGTCTTTCTGTGAATGTTTAGCCGCAAAATAAATTGCAGATTTTCCATGACTATTTTCTACATTGATATCAATATTTTTTTGTTTTAGCATTATACGAACCGCTTTAATTGATTGTCTTTGAACTGCAACAATTAATGGAGTTACGTCGTCGTCTATAGCATTAAGGTTAATATTATTTTCTAGGACAAATTGACCAAATTGATCAGGGTTCAACAATGCTGTATCTACAATTGCATTAGGTGAAATATTTTGTAGACCAAAAGCCGATGTACAAATAATAAGGTAAAAATAAAAAAAGCTTAAATACTTAAAAATAAAGCCAAAAAAGGTTATCATTTTTTTTATAAAAATATTTTTTAGATCATTCAAAAAACAAATCATACTTTTAAGACCTTCGATTAAGTTGTGAAAAATTTTTCTAATGGTTGAATAGAGAATAGAAAAATAGGTATATAGGCTAAGAAATTTATATATTCCCCCTGTTGACAGCAAAGGCTTTGCCATAAATTCATTAATAACACAATGTCTGATTGGGGTAATGATCTATATACTTAATGTGTAAAAAAAACAAGAAGCCCAATAGTTAAGTGGTAGTTTTTTTCATTACTCTTTATTGATTGTATTTTTTTTTATTTACCTAGCTGTTAGCATTTAATTTTACGAATATTTGTGAGCTGATTTGACTTCTTTAAGTTTTAGGGAGTTTTAACATATTTTTATTTAAGCCAACATCTAGTACTGCAGCTAAAGAGGCTATAAGGGGGCCGTCTCCATTAGGACTAGATGATTTTTCTAATAAGAAAGAAAGAGTTTCTTTCGTTAAGTTAAAACCAAATATTTTTATTTCGTTTCCTGTTAGAGTTACTCCGCCAATTTTTTTAATTTGGTCAACTAGCTCCAGCCGTTTAGAAAAATAAAATATACGACCTTTCTGGATAATATTATTAGCGGCGAGCTTCACGGAGCTTTTGTCGTCAGCATTGAAAACAGTGGTCATATGTGGGCCAGCGGCAGAAAATAATTTTAGGTAATTTTTTTCTTGTTCGGAACAATATGCACTTATATTTTTAATGACAACTATATCTGGCTGAATGTCCTTAACTTTATCTTCTTGTAAGTTTTTTTCGGGTAAAACTATGATGTGAGGTTTTTTATCAGGAATTTTAAAAAATTCATTCCAATGAAAAATTTCAACAGTGGGGCCCTCCGGAGAAAGGTTTTTACTTATCATCTGAGCTGTCAAACCAAGGTCTTTGGTTCCTGTAACCACGACAGAAACATTATTAAATTGTCCCATTATATATCTCCTTTCCAGTGGGTTGAGTTCTTTGGGTTTTCTTTTTAAAGCTATAATAATTTTTTTAAGTTGTTTTTCTTGGTCAGCTAAATCTTGCTGTAGCTCTTTTACTTTATTTAATCGGTTTTGCATGATTGAAGTTATTTTTAAAGTGTCCATCATTGAATCAATGACCAATAGAGATTTGATTTCATTTAAAGAAAAACCTAGCCCTTTGAATCTCTTAATGCTTATGGCTGTTTTAACTTGCTCCTCTGAGTAATAACGATAACCATTGTTTCCTATGGTCTTGGGTTCAAGAAGACCAATTTTTTCGTACATTCGTAGAGCTCTGTTTGTTAGGCCTGTTGCCTTTGAAACCTGTCCAATTTGTAACCAGCTTTTCATAAAGCCTCCTGAAAAGATTCTAAAGCTTGACCTTAGGTTAAAGTCAAGGCCCCTAATTTTTGTTGACGGTTCTATCGTCAAAACTTTGCGGGCTAGGAAAGTTTTGA
>JAHDIR010000031.1 GCA_020630675.1 Bdellovibrionales bacterium | reverse complement strand
TTCATAACCAACTTCTTTTCAAAGACTATACCAAACTCATTAACCAATTTGGGATTTGTAAAAGTCGCTTTAATCTTTAATAACGGCCATTGAAAATTGTTCATAAGAGCCCTTGTTTTTGTCTAAAAGATCGACATGAATATAATAAAACACAGCCAAGAAGCGAGTATTTTCAATAACTTACTTTTGGGCACGAGATGTGTAATGGATAAGGCTAAGGACGGGCATAAATTTATGATATTTAAAAAGCTAAATTCTGTATTTTTAAACGCTTTTGCTTTTCTATGCCTATTTCACTTTTTAACCTCTTGCACCTACTCGACACCAGAAGCTGTCAACCCAACCCCCGGTCTTCTTACTCAAGGCCTTCCCGGAACCGTTCAAAATGGTGTCCTTTCTATAAGAAAATCTTTTTTTGGAATAATCATTAACCAAAATAAAAATACCTGGAAAAATACGCGTAAAACTTGGCTATGCGGATGGGCTCCAGTTCATCAATCAGGCATTTATAAAAATGCAGGTGTACAAATGGCTGCCTCTACTCGATCTACACACTGTAATATGGAGTTTCATATAAGCAAAGATGGTTTAAACCTTGAGGCTCGAGAAATTGATGTAAACTCAGATAACTACGAAGAAGACTACCAGTTAATTTTTACTTTACCAATTATAAGACATTATTTTTATGAAAAGGTTATTGATTCAAGAGGAAGGAAACAAAATAAATATGAAAAAATCACTGATAAAAAAAACTGGATGCTTTCTCCTATTATAGATATTGATTTGCAAAAAATTAACTTTCTGAAGAGAGATCGCTCTCCAGGATTATTTAGTAAAATTATAAATGGTCTTATGGGCCTAGTCTCAAACACTAACTACCTTTCTGCATATGATGTAGAGATGGAAACCGGCCCCAAGAATTTTTTAGGGTTTAGCGCCCTATACACATCAAGCCTTTATGGGTCTGATATTCAAAATGAGGTACGGTTTAATTTTTTAGAAATGAAGCCTACATCTGGCTTTACTAAGACCCCTTACCATCCAAGCACAGCTCGTCATATGAATATCCTGCATATTCTTGGAAGTAAAACTGATGGCTATGGTGTCGATGAATATGCTGCTCATTGGGACTTATCTAAACCTATTGAGGTTTGTTTAAATGGGTTTCCTGATGATTCTAAAAAGTATAAGAATATTGCTATTGATGTTCTTGAAGAGATGAACTCAATGTTTAGTTCAATCAAGGCGACTCAAGCAGGACAAAAAGCATTTGTTGTTTCAAAAAAGAAATATAAATACCCCTTTGATTTACGTTGCCCTAGCATCACTTGGGTGGAAGATTATGAGCTTTCTCTTAATGCTCCACTGGGAATCGGCTTAACCAATACAAATATAAAGACAGGTGAAATTCTTTGGGGGGGAGCTGTTATTTGGGGTGGGCTAATTGATCGCATTGTTAATCAGTACAATTCGTCGGTGGGCGACCAAATATCAGCAAATCTCAACAGCTCTTTACAATCTTTACCATCATTAAAACACCACCCTGATTTTATCGACATCAATAGCTTACTCGGGTTACAAAAATGGAGCCCAGGTTTTCAATACACTCCATCACATTCTAATATTGATATGTCTCAATATTCAAAAATAAGACTTTTAAAAAATTATGATCTCTCTGACTTTCCAGAGGATATGTTACAAGATTACAACCACTATAACGTTATTTCTGAGCAAGAATATATTGAGCAAATAAAAATGCATTCAAATATTTCTGAGGTCGTAACTTATAATTCGGAAGAATTAGAATTTAGAAATGCAATGAAACAACCAGAATCTGATGACGCCATGAAGTTATTAACTAGAGAAATGACTAACCTTCAAAGTTCTATTTACGATACTGATAATCTATTAAAAAACCATTATCACTCTTGGCAATCAGCAACTTCTTTCCTCAATAATGATGGCAAAAGTGCTGCTGCGAGATCAATTCTTAAAATGCTCATGCTTCATGAATGGGGTCATGTTGTTGGCCTTGGTCACCAGTTTGAAGCCAATAGGTTGCCTGAAAGAGGAACAGTGCCTGATGAAGAAGTTTTTCAGCCCATGCACGCGGCCTCCCTTAACAATAAAAACTACTCCAGCGTCATGGACTATATGAGCGGTTTTACCCAAGTTAACTTAGACTACAAAACAGAAATTAAACTACAGGTTCAGGATAAACTTGTTCTTAAATATTTATACAAACAAGAATACTCGACGTTTAGAGCTGGTGATGAACAGTTTACTTTTTTTCCTCTAACCAGTAATGGATTAGTCCCTGCCGAAACGGTTCACCCAGAAAACGGGTTAATATATAGAACCCGCTATATGCCTCAGTGCTCAGACATTGAAGCCTGGTTAGCTACAAGCCCCTACTGCAAAAGATTTGACCGAGGGTTTGATGCCCCTTCAATTGTTGAAGAAAATAATAATCAATATAAAAACTCTTTCACATCTCGAATGAACTCATTTACCACAGCATCAGGTGGAAACCCTTACTTTGCATCTAAAAGGCTATGGAAAATTACTTATAACTTAATGAATAATAATCGAACTTTTTATGACCACCTAAGATATACACTTACCAACAATAAAGTTTATAAGTTAGCTTTTGATAAAATCAAAGCCAGTGAAGAAGCCTTACTTAGTTTTTCAAAATCTTGCATTAACCCAGGTTCTGCCGCAAAGGAATGGCAATTGACATTTGCTCAACTGGCTTTAAAAACAACCCCAAAACTCGCCCAAGCTATCGATTTACCAGTCATCCAAAGTCAAACTAACTACGAGCAACTTCTCAAAACTTTTATAGAAACAACCAAGGATGTGAACTTTAGTCGTTTAGATAACTACGGCTATCATAATTTAGAAAATAGTCTTTATAAAAAAGGTATAGCCCTTACTGAAGTTCAAAAGCTATGTAGAGCAACGCAAATACATTTGGAAGGAGTTAAGTCTACTTTAAGTCTTGATGGATCAGACCATAGTGAAATTAATTATGAAAACTCTATTATACCTACTGGAATTCGTGGAGGAAATGCGCAGGCCAATTACTCTACTGTTTGGGGGCGTTTTGAAAAGCTTGGTTTTCTTCCCATAAAGTTAGCTATACTTGAATCTTTGACTAGTTTTTCATCAACAATGAAAGCAGGCTACTGGCAAATACTTAAACCAAAGTTTTCTAATTCAAAAAAAGGAAAATTTGCATACTACCCTCTATATCCAATTGAGTTTTCAGAAATCATTAATACATCTGTTATAAAAAATATGAACTTTGGAAACACTCCCTTTCAAGATACAGCGACGCTAAGTATAGCCAACTTATATATGCCCTATTTTTTAAATCGTACTTTTATTCAAGGAAAAGCATTAACCCACGGCTTTAATGAAGGCTTTATCAAAGAACTACAAAACCAAACTAAATTTACAATAACTTCAAGACCGGTGGCTGTAATGCTTGAAACAATCACCGGCGATAAAGGCCCAAGCATTGTTTATGGTTTTAAAGGTCGAGTTTTTAAACCCAGAACTAATAAGTCTTATGGTTTACCACAGGTCTACATTTTGCCCGATCGTAAATTAATTGCCAGAGGCCCTGAGGGCAAAATTATTTTACCTATCTCTAAAGTACGCTTTTTAGATCAAGAAAATGCCCTCGTATGGGCATTGGAAATTTCGTATGAAACCACATCTTTTGGTAAACCACTACAAGGGCTGACCGTCAAAGATTCTATCGCCAACCTAGCCAATGGAGAGCTCGACAAATGCATTAGCCCTCAGAATGGGAGTATTGGTTTAGCTAGTTTTTTTAAAAGCAATAGTGATTTCGAAGGCTTTAATGTCGGCCCCAATATTGCCGGTGATATACTTGCCAGAAATAAATTCGAAACAAGTGTAAATACTAGCTTTGAAATTTATCACAAAAGAGTCGGGCAAGTACCCAACCAGTTAGGGTGCTCTGAGTCGTTAAGAGGGCTTGGGTTAATTGGTGCCACAGCTTTGTCATTAAAAGGCTGGATATTGCCACAGGTATTTGAATACATAAAATAGGAAAAAGATGTTTAAAATTTTATCACATTTAATAATCGTAATTTGTACAGCAATGTCTTTGCTGAGCTGTACTACAAATGTGGTCAATCGTAACCAAGCTTTTGAAGATGGTGATTATGAAGAGGCTCAAGAACAAAATATTAAAACTCTAGGGCAAACAAAAGCTGAAAGGTTAAATCAAAAACTCATTTCAGCTGAAGAAGCTTTGGCTAGCCAACAAAAAATTTCTTTAGAAGTTGATTCTGATTTACTTTTAAAAAATGTAATTGAACCCTTAAAAAATATTGTTCTTAATAAAGATTACTTGCTTGACCGAGTAAAATTTAACTTAAAAAATAAATATGACCAATACATAATCCCTCGACTTATCGTTGTATTTAATGAAGCTCTATTACTCATTCATCAATCAGATGCAACTAAAATTAAAAATTTTGATATACTAAACGCATATAAATCTCTTATATTTTATGATTGTAACCTACAGATAGAAAGCACTTGCTTACTGATTAAAAAATATAAATCAATAGATGCAAATAATATCACTAAAATTATTAAATTAATTTTCCAACAAGAAACCAACCATAAAGAGCAATTAAAGCTTATTGAAGCTGCCTATGAAATTAAAAATCAAACTAAAGATAGCGAAATTAATGCTATGCTTTTACAACTTTTAGTAGAAATCAACATTAATGCTGAAAATGAAAGCTCTTATGACTTTAAGAAAATGGCTAGTTTATTTTCAAACGTACTTAAAGTAAGTATTACTGATATTCAAAACCAAGATAATCATACCGAGTTATTAAAAGATTTAGATGCTTGGAAGCTATTAACAAGAAAAGAAATTAATGTCACGACCTTAGGTATGTCTGATTTAGTAAGACTTCTTGGAAAGCATATTTACAAAGAAAATAGCCTAGTTGAAAATTCTTATACATGCGATATCCCTATTAACCTAAACAATTCAAATTTATCACCAGACCTACAATGCCAAATAGAAAAACTAAAATATCAGTTATCTAATGGAAATGAGCAAGGGTTGCTTTTTCAAAAAGAAAATTTATTAGGCCGTTGGAAAAAATTAAAAAATACGGAAATGGCAAGCTTAAGTCCTTTAAATAATTTTGTTCTAGAAAAAATTAAAAAATATCCAAATACTATTTTATTTGAAAACCGAAGTAAGAATTCACCTGATGGTAAAAGTAAGAATATTGCTGATGAGCTTCTGCAAAAAACTTTGAATACAATGAATTGGGACGAATATTACTATCTTACACATATGTTATTTTTTGGGCACTACCAAAAGCAAGATGCTAAGTCATTTTGGGAAGGAACCAAAAAAGACCAAATAAAACTATTAAAGACATTTTTAGGATTTATTAAGGTTCAGTTTGCTACAAACATTGTGTACACCAATACCCTCATGAATGACTTTTACATTCAAAACAAAAATATAGATCTCATTCAGATTTTAAAAAAATCATCTGATGAGGCAAGTAAAATAAAAAATATTTGGGCCAAATTAGAAAATGATATAAATTTATTAGAAGACTTTGCAAGCTCAATCAAAGACACAAATAACCTTGAGGCTATAGAGATGCTAAACCATCTCATGGAAGTGATTGCTGACTTTCAAAAAAATATTAAATTCACAGTAACATACCCAAATATGTTTCCTCTTATTCAGGTCATGGCTTCAGGAAGCTTAACTGCTGAAGTAAAAGGGGTTTTTGGAACTCCCCAAACAATATCTAGTGATACGGTTATTTCATACTTTTTTGAAGAACGCTTTAACCCTTGGTTTAATTTTCACCACAACGGAGACAAGCTAGATAGAAATGAAATTTTATACACTTTTTATTACGCTTTAGTTACAAAAATATTTGATACCTTTTCTGAAAACACTGTTGTTAACTTTTCAACGACTCAATTTTTTGAGGTTGTTTTAGAAATGATTATCTCTAAAACTGAGCTGGAACTTTCTACAGCTTATGATGACCTTACCGAGAAAAAAAGAACCCAAGTGAGTCGACTTAAGCTCCTCACTGAGGTTTGCCAAGAAGAAGGTCAACTTCAAAAACAAGAAGAAATGTTCATCAAAAACTCTGAAAATGAAATCGATTGGGTTAATGATTATGAAAATATCTTGCAACCAAGAAAAAATATAACAAATCAAATAGCTTTCAGTGATTTGGGAAAATCTATTTATAAACCTACCCATTTTCAACTCAATGGTACCGGTCTTTATATTCAAGATGTTTTTTCTGAGAATATGCTTTCCGTCATTACAAAAATAAGAACTGATTTTGAAGAAGAAACGGCTTACGCTAAGGTTTTGATCGAAATATACGCAAAACATAATAACGCTGAAACCGACAAAATTGATGCGCTCATAAAAGAACAATTCAAGAAGTTTAATCGATTAAAAGCAAATTATCTCAGTAGTATTTATGAAACTCAATCACAACTTAAAAGTGAGCAGTATGGCTACTGTCACTGGCTAATAGCTAAAAGACACAAAGATATAAAACAATCTATTTTGTTCAAAGAAGTCAAATATCTTGAAAATCTTTTTGAAAGTCTTTATGCGACACTTTCTGACAAAACCATAGAAGAAATTAAAAACCCCTCTATTAGTTTAACAAAAGATTTACAAGCTATTAAAAAGGAGCATTTTACTTTTACCCAAAGACCAATATTTCCACAAAAAGAATATCAAGATAAATTTGGAAAAACTTCTATTACAACTCAAAGCCTTACAACCTACAAAATGGATGTATATGCTAGATTAGCTAGTTACTTAGAAAATTCTCCTCACCTTGAAGGACAATATCAAATTAATTTCCCAGATCAATTTACTTCCTCTAATAACATTTATGGCGATACAAAAACTAAAAGTATTGAATTTGATTGGTCTGAAGACAAAAATATAGCTCGTGAAAAGTTTGTTAGTGCAGGATTAATTATTTTTACCGAGTATTTAGATTGGGCAAAAAAACCACTAGATCTTGCAAGTTATGAAAGCAAAGGCAAGGTTTTAATAAATCTTTTTAAAATGGGAGAGTTTTCAAGTCATCCTGACATAAACTGTAAAAGTATTTTATTAAATCAAGACGTTCGCAATAAACATTGTAAAAGTTTTTCAGCAGCAGATGTTCTTGATTACTATAAAAGCTTTATTGATTTTATTAACTTAAATGAAAGAGATGAAATTATCCTAAATTTATTGGGAAAATCAAGTACTTACAATAGTAAAACTTATGAATCTCTCATTAAAAAAAATGGTGTTGATAAAATTTATTCACAGTTTGATATGGTTTATTTAAAAGTATTTTCTGAAAATGATATTGATAAAGCTGTCAAAACTTGGTTTAAAAAAATATTAGTTTCTTTTGTTAGTTCTATGCAAAAAAAGGAAAATGCTCAATTTTTATTTGAACCTCCTAAGTATATTGACGAAATATTCCGTAAAAAATATTCAAATTGGATCGCACATCATTTTGATACCAACAGAAAGTTTATTAAAGAAATTAAAAAAAGAATACACCTTCATAAAGATAGTGAATTTAAATTTCGCTATCGATTAGATGAAGAAATCGTAAATTTAAGTTCAGGAATCGGACCGCTCGAACCTTTAATAAGCAACCTCATTCTTGGTAAGTTTGTACAAGTGAGCCAAAAATTGAACACAGACACTTCATTGTACTTTTCCCAAACTTTTATAGAAGAGTCTTCTGACCTTGAAGAACTTTTTGGTGAAAAAATTATAGCTAATACTGAAGAGCTCGAACGCGAAGACTCTATGAGTAAATATAGTACTGAAGAAAGGCGAGAGTAAATTTATTTTTAAAGGATATTAATACACGTCATATGTTGAAACACCTCAAATTTTTATTTTTTTTGTTACTTTCTTGTTGTCTTTTGATGACTCTTAGTTGTAGTGACGAAATTATTCATCGTTCAGATCAGGCAATTCAAGAAAGTTATAATAATTCAAATGTTACAGAAAGTGATAGTACAAAAGTTAATTCAACTGATCACTTTGAATTACAAAAAAAAGGAAACATTGCCTCTACTTCAAACTTAATTAAAGATTTAGAAAAACTAAGCGTTCATTTATTTAATCAAGGTGTCTCAGGCAGTAATTCATATAAAAATAATAAAATGGTGGAATATTTAAGTCTTTATGTACAGATATTCCAAATTTGGAAAGCTAATAATATCGATTCTTTATTTGATATTAAATTTAAAAAATCTCTCGATAAATTTAAAAAAATATATTTAGACCCTTGTACCCATAGTGAATTTCCAAGCTGTGATTTAGTTAAGTATTTATTAAAAAAAGAAAAATCTCTTGTTCGTATAATTATTCATATCATCAAACACGAACCTGATCATCAAAAAAAACTTAATCTACTATTTATCGGCTATGATATCTCAGAACAGAACACAGAAAAAGAATTAGAATATTTATATCTTAATACTTTTTTGGACCAACTGTCTAAATCTTCAAGCAACTTAAATGAAGAACAAAACACTTTTGTAAAAAAACACTTAGGAAACACCCTTAACATTGTCAAAAGAATTGATTGGAAAACTGTTGATAACAATGCAATTCATATATTTGAACGAGCTCAACCCTGGTTAGTAAAAAAAGATAGTCATAGTGCTATAAATTTCTTTCGCGAGTTTTTAGTTTCCTTTTTACCTATTTATAGTTCTGAAAGTGAAATTATACGCAACGGGGTCATTGAGACAGTAAATGAAATAAAAAAACAAATTTTAGAAGATTCTTATGACTTATCTAAATACCCGGCTTATTCAAACTTATTTTTCAAACCTCAAACACAATCAAAATGGGTTATTAGCGATTTTTTAGTTTTAAATGTATTTCGTAATATAATGAATGAACAACAAGCTCGTGAATACATTCTTCAAGGATCTGTTGATATTGAAAGAATCTATAGTTTATCTAAAAAATTAGTTCGTTGGAGATTAGCTCAGTTATCTATCGAATCTACTCAAATAATTAGAAATCATTTTTTTAAAAAGAAAATAAAAGACCAGGCTTTTGTTTTAAATGTTTTGGCCAGCTCTAAAAATATTGTGCCAGAGTGGTCAAAATTTCATGATCAAACTATTGGTTCATTTAGGAAGCTCTTTAAAGCTATTGACCTACACAAAGGAGTTATTAACTTAACAGAGTCTGAGGAGTTTTTCTTTTCTATCAATCGAAACATACTAAAAACAGTTGTTTACCCAAATATGCTGGCTTTTATATATTATATGGCAAAAACAGAATGGAAATATAGTTATGATATCTCAACAACTTACTTTGATGATAACCCTGCCAAACTCATAGATAAATTTATTACAGGAGAAATACAAGAACCCTGGTTTGATTTTATGAATTTAAATTTAAATTTCACTCAAAATAACAAAGAAAAGTATGCTACTGGTGAAGAAAAAGAAGAAGTGAAAAAAACTCAAGCCTCTTTATTTCGGTTTGAAATTGTTGATGTTATTCATTATTTTTTTACAACTCACACCCATAAAGAATATCAAATCACAGCTGATGAACTTATAAATACTCTCGGTGTTGAAGTAATGAACCTTCGAAAACCAATTCTTGAAAATGTTGTTGAAAAACAGAAAGATCTTTATTTTAGTAATCTATCTATTGTGAATAATTGGGTGAATTGGTGCCAAAGTATTGAAAATGAAGAGCCTGTAGATGAAATTATACCGTTCTTTGAACTTCATAATAGAATTACTCCTTTTCCCGCCTATATTCAATTAGAGAACAATCAAAATTTAAGATACAATTACTATTCAGATACTTACAACCAAAGTATTATTCGAACAACTCCTGCTGGGCAGTACTCTAATTCTAAAGACGCTCCACCTCCAACTTCAATCATTGAGGCAAATGAACGATTCCGCTTAGAGTATGTCCCGATTCTTGATTGGTATAAACAGGTCATCGATATGACTCAAAGAATTAAAGTGAAGTCTCCAAATACTATTACATCTGATTTATCTCAAAGCTTAAAAACTCTAACCGACTTTGAGTTTTTTAAGCAAATTTATTTGGGATCACAAATATTAATTACAAAAAAACTGGGTAAGTGTAGCTTAGTCACAGCTAATCAGTCAGGTAGACGATCGCGGGCTGTGGCTTTTAGTGAAAAAAAATATATTCAACTTGTTGTTCAACCCTTAATAGAAAAAATATTAGATGGCACTTTAACAGTTAAACAAGCTAACACTGAACTAGCTTTGGCCAATAACTATCAAACAAACTTCAAAGACTATTTTGTTAAAGTAAATAATGATAAAATTAACTATATAACATCTAAAATTAGCTTTCTTTTGCGTGTTCGTCAGTACTTAATTCATGGTCTTGATATTAAAAGTGATACCCTAGGAAACATTAAAACATTACCTGTTGTTGGTAATAAGCTAACTATTAACATTAATGCTGATTTATTCACAAATGAAAACAACCCTTTTATGAGAAGAAATAAGTTCATATCCGAAATAAGAGAAACAACTTATCGGCGTGGAACCTCATTAACTGAATTTTCTGCTGATGTCATTTCTAAGCTTATGGGAAAAACTAAACGAACTTTAATAAGAAAACCAGAGCCCTACACCTCCTGGGACCTTGTAGAAAAGGAACAGTTTCGTGAATCAACAAGAAAATATAAATTAGAATTTTTAGTTCAAATGTATCAGTTAGGAGATATTACTTATAGAGATGTCTCTTTAAGAAAATGTCGAAACTCATTCGAAAAAATTGTCGAGGGCTGCCTTTATACACATAAGACAACTTTAAAAGACATTGGCTCTCACATGAATGATTTATTTACTAATATTGAAATTAATTCTGAAAAAGAAAATTATTATTTGCTGACATATATTAGTGGAGAAATTTCTAGGTACAATATTGATGTTCAACTCAAATTAAACGTTAAGTCTCCCCTACCATCAAGTAAACAAGGTACCCAAGAGTATATGCCTTACAATTCCCTCAATGGCTACTTTGATCTTGCTTATGATATGTTAAAGTCTAATTATTTGGGAAAACATTTTTACACGCAAACTGAACTTCTTATTGCCACAGCTGCAAATAATGGCCACAAACTTGAGTTCACAGTTTGCGGACAACGAAATAAATGTTTTTGGTTACATGAAAGAGGGATAGCTATGGATTTATTCTTAGCTCGTAAAAGTAGACCTGGTTTAATTTTTAATTTTGATTCTGAAATTTTAACAGAGCAATTTAATTATGTAAAAAAACGACTCGATCACAAACTTGATAGTCTTATTGACTTAGAAGAACAGTCTCAAGACTTATTAGATTCTACTTGGACTGGTTCTGATCAAATTAGGGTTGAGCTTTTTAAAGAACTTCTAACTATGTACCCACTATCTACCAAATATGGTCGCAATGAGGCTGATTTATTTCGTGAAATGAAAACCCAAGGCTTTTTTACTCAACCTGCCGACTGGACTGAATACCTTATTCACTCCCACTAATTTAAAATTGGTTACTTAAAAATATAGCTCCAAGCTTGAGGCCGTCGGCTACCAATATCAAAATGATTTCCTTTAAACTCAGAATAAGAAAATTCAACTTTATAACTTTTTAAAATTTTAGATAATTTTCGAGCGCCATACTGTAAATTAAATTGATCATACATTCCAACATCTAAATAAATTGAATTTAATTTCTCAATTGAAGTTTTACGGGATTGTATAAAGTTAAGTGGGTCTTTATTTAACCAATGACCCCACTCTTTTTCATTTAGCAATCCGGTTTCTAATTCAAAAGGAAAAATGGGCACTCCATTATTGTTATTCGAATAACAATAAGCCATGGCTAAAACATTTATAATTAAGTGAGAATCTTTACGGCGAAAGAATTTACCTTCATTCAACTCATTTCTTATACCTTTAATTCCGCCACACTTTTCAATCAAAGGTAAAGCCTTATAAATCTCTGGTAACAAGCTTAAGTTGAAATCACAATCTGGGGCTATAGCTACAATATTACCAAAGTGTTGTGGGTACTTACTAGCTAAATGAAAAGCACCATAGCCACCACTAGATCCACCCATTAAATAGATATCATGAGCGTCAGAACTTACAGAGTATTTTCGGCAAAACTCAGGAAACAGCTCCGTAGCTATATAATCTTCATAAGCCCCAACCAAAGGACTATTTATAAACTGTGAACCGCCCCAATAAGTCATAGCATCGACAAATAAAAATAGACAGGGGTCAGCATTACTATTTGCAAACCAATGATCTAATATTTGTGGGTAATTCTGTTGAAAACCTTTGTAAGCAAAGGACTTGCCTGCATTCCCTGTAAAACCTGAAAATACAATAACTAATTTATACTTTTTTGCTGGAGAATAATTTTTTGGCTTAAGAACTAAGTTATATTTTACAGGGCTATCTTTTAATGGGTTTTTGCTTAGTTTTTCACTGTTAACCACCAGAGTTTCTATTAGAAAATTTTCTAGAGAATAACAAGCAACATTCTGTATGACCTCGGAGTCCATTAAGAGATCTTTCGTAAAACTTTAGATTTTCCTGGAGTCAGCAACACAGAGGTGTCTTTAGAAAAGTCGTAGTAATGAACTCTATTACGACCATTTTCTTTGGCTCCATAAAGTGCTTTATCTGCATGTCTTACAAAGGTTTTGGCATCTAAACCACTCACCCCATCACTTAAAATGGCAAAACCTATACTCACAGTTAAGTTTATCTGATATTCGCCGCTTTTAAATAAATAGTTTTCAATCTTACTGCGTAATCTTTCAGTAAAAGCTTTTGCTCCTTCAGCATTTGTTTCTGTCAGCACAATTAAAAATTCATCCCCACCATAGCGGGCTGCAAAATCAATTTTTCTTATATTTCCTTGAATAATTTTTCCGACTTCAGAGAGAACAAAACTACCAAATAGATGGTCATGGTTATCATTTACTGTTTTGAAATGATCCATATCCATCATAATAGTACAAAGCCCTCTTCCGTAACGACTGGCTCTTTCTATTTCATGATCTAACTTAGAGTATAAAGACCTCATGTTAAATAAGCCGGTTAAATCATCAATATCTACCAATTCTTTTAAGCGGGCATTGGCAATTTTCAAATCATCGTGAAGCTTTTTAATTCTTAATTGACTTCTAACTCTCGATAAGAGTTCACCTGTATCAAATGGTTTGCAAATATAATCATCTGCGGTGGCGTCAAGGCCGCGAATAACATCTTCTGTATTTGATTGCCCTGAAACAAATATTGTAGCTACGTACTCACTGTTTGCTCTTAAGTACTTTAGTGTATCTAAGCCATTTAGCCCTGGCATATTAATGTCCAGCAATACTAAGTGAGGGTGATAATGATTTATTTTGTTAATGGCCTCATGACCAGAGCTTGCCGACTGTACAGTATAGCCCTCCCACTCTAGTGCCTTACTTACGATTTTTACGCTTTCTGGATCATCATCAACAACTAATATTTTCTGACCATAATTTTCTAGCTTAGTAACCATAATCAAATTTTAAATTGATTATGGGCTAAGACAAAATACTTTTTAAATATTTTAGGCTATTTACTAGTTAGTTTTATAAAGTCCAGCCCTAGGAATAGTAGCTCATTTACATTTTTCATGAAAGAAATGAATGTTTATAAACCTGCACTGAACCATAGACTAGCCGGCCAGGATTTTTTTATAACTTTTTTATACTGTTGAAGTTTAATAAAAAATTAATGAAACCTACTGTTCATTACAATCAAAAACTTCTTCAAAAGAAGTTTTAATTATATTTTCATTATTTTGCTGAATCATTTGTTTTTTCACTCCAGCTATAGTGACTCCAAAGTGAGTTCCATACAAATAATTCATTTCAGGACTCGATCTTCCCGGTATAAGTAGCACTGTATTTATTCCCACGATTTCATCATTTTCGTTAAGAATAGCACCTCCCGAAAAACCATCAATAACCTCTCCCGAGGAAATAATAACTGAACCATTTTCAATTAATGAGCTCACTTCATTTATCATTTTTTCGACCCAAAAATCAGTAAACTCGTAACCCTTAGATTTTGAATCCCAAACATTATAATCGATATAACCAACACTGTAAGCACCATGCTGAATAACATTCACAGGCTGATCATCCCTAAATACGTACATTGTGTTACTAGTTCGACCAATCGGACGAACTTGTTGCTGATCTGTTGTTTTTAAATTTGCTTTTAAACAACTGCTTGGAGGGTCTGATAAAAAAGCTATTTCAACATCCACGACTTCATATATAACCCAATCTTTTTGCAAACAATCTGTAGCCCTTGAAATTTCGCTGTTTGTTGCTCTAGATATAAGATCTAAAGAAAAACCCGTAAAGCATCCACCCCAAGCTAAAACTTTTTTACCATTAAACTCAATATTTTTACTTTCAGGGTAACTATAAGAAAAAACTGTTTCGTCACCAATAATAGGGTTTCCTTTTATGGTAAATGTTTCGTTATTTAAATAACTGCCAATGTGCTTACTCACACAATGGAGAGCTGATATGTAAATTTGTATTTTGTCATGAATACGTGTGGAGCCACAGTCTTTCCATAAAAATGAATTTTGTACTTTTTCACTCAGCTGACTCTTAGGAAGATATTCAACCTTGGCCATTGATAAATTAAATGTAAAAGTAAATATTAATCCAAGGAAGAACTTTATAGAAAACATCATCATTTTTTACCTACTATGAATATTAAAACAGCTTTCTTATTAAAGCTAAAAGCCGAATAAAACCAATATTTTTTTTTAAAAGTGTAATAAAATTAAGGCTTTAATATATTTATTACATTTTGCAAACTTTAGGCCAAAAAATGAATTTGAGATTTTCTCTTTAGGCTTAGCAAGTCACTTTTTCAAAAGGTACCCCAATCAGCATATTTAGGTCATTATAGTCTCCAAAAGTGAAGTTGAGTACATTATGGCTTTGAATAATTGTCCCATCATTTACAACCGGCGAATTGAGTAAGTACATGGAAACACCGGTTTCATATAAATACCTAGCTCCTCTAATAGGGTTTGATTTAATACGGCTGTCATTTTTTATATTTATATTTCTTACTTTGCAGGCTTTAAATCTTACGGGAAAGGAGTGGCGAATGTAAGCTTCTTGATTGGGAAGTAGAGAAAACACATAATAAGAGCCCCATTCTGTCACTTTCACATTTGTATCGATTTGAAGGTTGGCTGGCTGCGGGTAAGCAGCTCCTACTTCGTCAAACTTATATTTTTGTAATTGGTGAATATGAACTGTTATTTTTTTAGGAATCGCCATATGTATAATTTTAGATTTAGAATTGAATATATGATACGTGTTTCCGTGAATGATATTTCCTTCTTGAATATTTTGATTTAATGGTGCTCGCTCAACAACGACATGAGGAAAATCTTGTTTTTCTTTTAAATAAAACTGAGCCGATACTGAACGCACTAAGCCCATATTATTTTTTTCTAAAACAAGACATGACGACACTTTACTCAAGTCCTTTTTAGTGTGCCAATGTTTCTTTATATTCATCAAAGAAGACTCTGAGGACTTCGTGATTGGACTTTGCCATTGATCACAATAAATATGTAAATCAAAATCTGTCACCTTTAGAGCTAGTTCATCCATATACAAAGAGTTTTTAGATAAGTCATTTTTTAATAAGTCGCTTGTGTTGTTAAAAGGGTTTCCAACCACGGTTATATTCTTTAAAGTAAACTTGTGTTTATTGCCGCTCATATGAGTTGCCAAAAAATCAAACTGACAAGATATATCAGTAATTCCATTATCGCTTTGTAAATCAAGAAGCGCTTTATAAGGAAGAAGTTCCAAGATACTTATTTTTTGAGTCAATGGAGCTGATAAAGTCTGAGCATAGCTTCCACAGGTCGATGTGAATTGTAAATTTACTTGCCCTTGTTGATTTTCTCGAAACAACAGGTGATCTTGCCAAGATAAATACCTAGATTGTAAGGCTTGAACGTCTGAAACCTTAAGCTCCTGGCCGTTAATAATTAGTGAAGGCTCTGTTAAAGACCAGCTTTCCCCTTTTTTAGCTTCCTCTGCACAAGCGCTTAAAATGAAAAAACCTAATGAAAATATAATTTTTAAAAACTGGCCCCAGCCTAAAACCATAATTTATCTCCTACCATTAAATAATTGAACTATTTGCCTGTCTAGAATTGCAAGGCTGCAAAAAAGCTAAAATTGGCGAAAAGCCATCGTCACCAGGGTAAATATCCGAAAAGCGATGACCTGGATATATTTTGGTCTAAATTTTACAATGCTGATTAATCTTAATTGGCAAATAGGATAATAAAGCTGTATATTTATCAGCTAAAAACAGCCTTTCATCAGTGAGGACAACTATGGCCTATCCCCATAAAGAGATCGAACAAAAATGGCAACAAGAGTGGAGTAAAGAAGATGCCTTTAAAGCAGAAACTTTTTCTACAAAACCAAAGTATTATGCCCTCAGCATGTTTCCATACCCATCTGGTGCTGGTTTACATGTTGGACACCTGGCCTCATATACTCCTACAGATATTGTCGCTCGTTACAAAAGATCTTGTGGCTTCAATGTTTTACACCCTATGGGTTACGATGCTTTCGGCTTACCCGCTGAGCAATATGCTATCAAAACTGGAGTTCATCCTGATATTACTACTCAAAAGGCCATTCAAAGCTTTCGCTCTTTATTGCAAGGTTTTGGTTATAGCTTTGATTGGAGTCGAGAAGTTTCCACTTGCGATCCCAAGTTTTACAAATGGACACAAAGCCTATTTTTAAAATTATTTGAAAAAGGTTTAGCTTATCAAAAAGAAGCTCCTGTCAATTGGTGCCCAGCGCTTAAGACAGTTCTTGCTAATGACGAAATAATAGACGGAAAAAGTGAACGAGGCGGACACCCTGTTATTCGTAAGCCTATGAAACAATGGATGCTAAAAATTACCGATTATGCTGAAAGGCTTTTAAATGATTTAGATAAAGTGGATTGGCCACAAAAAACTAAAGACGGACAACGCAATTGGATTGGCAAAAGCATCGGAGCCAATGTTGATTTTGCCATTGAAAACTCCAATAAAAAACTAAATATTTTCACCACTCGCCCCGACACTCTCTTTGGGGCCACTTTTATGGTTTTAGCTCCAGAACATCCCTTTATTGCAGAGCTCACCTCGAGCGACCAGCTTAGCGCAGTAAAGGCTTATCAAGAACAAGCGGCTAAAAAAAGTGATATTGATCGTCAAGCCAACCTCGATAAGTCCGGTGTTTTCACGGGAGCCTATGCCCTACACCCTATTTCAGGAAACAAACTTCCAATATGGGTTTCTGATTACGTACTTATGGATTATGGCTCTGGGGCTATCATGGCGGTGCCAGCTCATGACGGTCGAGACTTTGAGTTTGCTACAAAATTTAAAATTGCTATTCAAAGAGTGATTGAAGCTGAAGGTGACCTCCCCTATGAAGGAGATGGAAAGCTTATAAACTCCGAATTTCTTGATGGACTAGATAAAAAATCGGCCATTGAAAAAATGGTTTCTTACCTAGAAGAACAATCGTTAGGGCAAAAGAAAACTCAGTACAAATTAAGAGACTGGCTTTTTAGTCGACAAAGATATTGGGGAGAGCCTTTCCCCATTATTCATAGTGAAAATGGTAACAATGTTCCCGTGGCCCACGATGAACTCCCTGTCACTCTTCCTCAGGTCAGTAACTACGAGCCCTCTGAAGACGGCGAGCCTCCTCTGGCTAAGGCAAAAGATTTTGTTAATTACGATGGTCCTTCAGGAAAGGGTTTACGCAATACCGACACTATGCCAGGAAGTGCTGGTTCCTCTTGGTACTTTTTAAGATACACAGACCCTCATAATGACCTCGAAGCATTTAATAAAGAGGCTCAAAAGTATTGGATGCCCGTCGATTTATATGTTGGCGGACCTGAGCACACCGTCGGTCACCTTTTATATTCTCGCTTTTGGCAAAAAGTATTATTTGATGCCGGTATGGTCGATCATGATGAACCTTTTAAAAAGCTTGCTCACCAAGGAATCGTGGCTGGCCCTGATGGTCAAAAAATGTCAAAGCGCTATGGCAATGTCATAGACCCCATGGAACTAAAAATATCCCATGGAGTGGATGCTGCCAGACTTTACATTATGTTTATGGGTCCTTTTGATAAAGATAAACCTTGGGATACGAGGGGCATAGAAGGTTCTCGACGATTTCTTGAAAGAGTTTGGCGACTCATATTTAATGATGAAGGAGCCATCATTGCTGAAGATAAAGAGCCTAGTGCTGATATCCTTAAAACTCTTCACAAAACCATAAAAAAGGTAACTGAAGATATTGAGTCTTTAAGTTTTAATACTGCCATTAGCAGTATGATGATTCTTGTTAACGATTTGTATAAAACAAACCACCGCCCCTTATCTGTTTTAAAAACTCTCAGCCAACTGTTAATGCCTTTCGCTCCACATTTTGCAGAGGAAGTTTGGCATCAACTAGGAGAAAAAGAACTTGTTTCTTTAGCAAGTTGGCCCAAGTTTGACCCAGCTCTTGTTGTCGATAGTACTGCCACTATTGGCGTTCAGGTGAGTGGTAAAATGAGAGGAAAAATAGAATTAAGTTTAGACTGTGCTGAAGAAGAGGCTGTAAAACTGGCCAAAGAAATCTCAGCCGTTCAAAATGCATTAAAAGATAAAAATATCGTGAAAGTAATTTATAAAGCCGGAAAAATTTTAAATATAATTGCTAAGTAGGTTGTTGTTATGTCGTGGAATTATAAAAAAAGTGCTGAACTTTATGGAATTAAACATTGGGGTAAAGGTTATTTTAAAGTTAGTGAAAACGGCTGTGTTGAAGTTAACCCAGAGCCAAAAAAATGTTTAAACTTATATGAGCTCACTCAAGATCTTATTGAACGAGGTATTCGCTCTCCATTATTAGTCAGGTTTCCTGACATCGTAAAAAAAAGAGTCGAGCTTTTATCTCAATGCTTTAGTAACGCCATTGAAGAGTATAATTACAAAGGCGGCTACGCTGGTGTTTACCCCATAAAGGTTAACCAGCAGCGCCACCTCGTGCATGAAATCATAAAATTTGGTGCTAACCACCAACTAGGCCTTGAATGCGGAAGTAAGCCTGAACTTTTAGTCGCACTTTCATTAATGACAACTCCTGATGCACATATTATTTGTAATGGTTTTAAAGACATTGAATATATTGAAACGGCTTTGTTGGCTCAAAAATTAGGTCGCAATACCATTATTGTCGTCGACCGTATGGTCGAATTAGATTTAATATTAGAAGCTTCAAAAAAATTGAATGTTAAACCTCATATTGGCTTTCGCTCAAAACTCAGCTCAAAAGGAAGTGGCAAATGGATTGAATCTTCTGGAGCAAAATCTAAGTTTGGCTTAACTCCCTCTGAAATGGTTAAGGGGGTTGAAAAACTTAAACAGCTAGGTCAACTCGAATGCCTTGAGCTACTTCACTTTCACATTGGTTCACAAATTCCATCTATTCAAGACATTAAATCTTCCATGAAAGAAGGCGCTCAATTTTTTAGAGAGCTTAACCTTATGGGGGCTCATATTAAATACTTAGATGTTGGTGGAGGCTTGGGCGTTGATTATGATGGCTCTGGTAGCTCTTACAGTTCAACTAATTACAACGTTCAAGAATACGCTAATGATGTTATAAGTATTGTTCAGTCTATTTGTGATGAAAAAAATATTGCCCATCCGCAAATTATCACTGAGTCAGGCCGGTCATTAGTTGCCCATAGTTCTGTTCTTATTTTTGATGTTTTGGGTAATAATAAGGTTGCTAAAGAAGATGTTTCTTTTTCCCAAAAAGAATGTGACTCAAGAATTGTGCAAGAAATGTATGAAATATATACGGGCATTAACACTAAAAACTTTAACGAGTTTTATAATGACCTAATAGAAAAAAAACGCGATATCTTGCAAATGTTTACATACGGAGTTCTTAATTTACAGCAAAGGGCTCAGGCTGAAGATTTATATTGGGCCACACTAACAAAAATTCAAAGTTTTGTTAAAGACATTGATGAAGACTTATATTGGAAAATCAAAAAAACTTTATCTGAAACATATTTTTGTAATTTTAGTGTTTTCCAGTCTCTTCCCGACTCTTGGGCTATTGGACAGTACTTTCCTATCATGCCTATTCATAAACTTAATGAAAAACCAAACAATCAAGCCACCATTGCTGATCTTACATGTGATTCTGATGGAAAAATTGATAAATTTGTTGAAGGTGAAAACTTTGAAAAGCAAAAGTATTTAGATGTTCATGAATTAAAAGAAGGCCAAACTTATTTTATGGCTGCATTTTTAACGGGTGCTTATCAAGAAATACTTGGTGATTTACACAACTTATTTGGTGATACTGACACTGTTCATATTTCTATTACAGACAAAGGCTACACAGTTGATCATGTGGTTGAAGGTGATTCTGTTGAAAATGTACTCAGCTACTTAGCTTATAATAAATCTGTACTCTTAGAAAATATTCGATTGGCCAGCGAAAATAGTATTGCTGCCGGAAAGCTCACTCGACAAGAAAGTCGATTATTAATGAGGCACTATGAAAAAGGTCTTTCTGGATATACTTATTTACAAGAAACAGAATAAAATTTACTTGTTTAATTTGGGTGAAAGTTTTCTTTGAGTATAAGTGAACAACTCTCTGTTTCTGAGTCAAAAAGAATAAGAGCCTTGCCCTCTTCGAGTAAGCTCAAAACCTGCTGCTGTTTTTCTTGCAGAGTGTATTCCTTAACCCCATAATCAGTGCCTTCTCGTAAAATGTATTCACTGATGAGAGATTCTAAAATAGCAGCACTTAGTTTTTTATAAGGTATGACAATAGCTTCTTTTTTTTCTTCGCTCATAAAGCAAGACTTAACACAGTAACTCCTTAAGGGCGAACCAATAATACTAAAAGCATAACTGTATACCTTTCTAAAATTTTGTAATTCAATGTTTCACTTGCCCTTGCTAAAAGTTTCGGGTTATTTTTATTTATGGCTGTAACAATGATTGGAATTGGAGTTTTATTTTTTTTAGGCCATGGCTTAAATTGGTTTTTTGATAAAACTAAAATTCCTGATTTACTTATTTTAATTGGATTAGGTTATCTTTTAGGGCCAGTATTAGGTATTTTACAAGCCAGTGATTTTGGTAAAGCCGGCCCTGTTATATCAACTATGGCATTAATTGTTATTCTTTACGAAGGCGGGCTTCACCTCAGCTCTAAAGACTTAGTTTCTTCAAGTGTCCCCTCCCTTCTTCTTTCTCTTTTTAGCTTTATTTTTATTGCCGTCGCTGGTGGTTTATTGGCCTTCTTAATTGCTTTTCAACCATGGCATATTTCCCTTTTGTTTGGTGTGGCCATTGGGAGCACTTCTTCAGCTATTGTTATTCCCATGGTTAAAAAGCTAAGCTTACAAAATAAAACTAAAGTCATTTTGTCTTTAGAGTCGGCCTTCACTGATGTTTTAACCATTGTTATTTTCTTGGTTCTTGTTGAGTCTTTTGCCCGCGGCCAATTTGACCTCTCAGAGCTTTTAATTGGAATTGGTCCAAAAACTGGGTTATCAGCCATAATTGGTCTTGTTTCAGGTCTTATCTGGGCATTTCTAAAAAAGAAGTTTGCACCTATTTTAGCAATGGCTTTTGCAGGAGAAGCCTGGGCCTTATTATTATATGGCCTTATTGAGTTTTCAGGTTTAAACGGGGCCATCGCTGTTCTAACGCTCGGCTTTACCTTAGCAAACCTTAACCTACTGCCTTCGTGGCTATCTAACAGCTTTAGTGCTGTACCTGTATCTTATAAGGACTTATCTATACTAAGTGAACTCACTTTTTTACTACGTACTTTTTTCTTTTTATACCTAGGGCTTTTAATTCAATTTAATAGCTTAAATATAATTCTCTTTGCCTTTATTGTTTCGGTCGTTATTCTTTTAACTCGCTATGTAGCTATTCATTTATTATTTAATAAAAAATCATACCCTCTTATTGATGCTTTAGTGGCCACAGCCATGGGGCCGAGAGGCCTAGCCTGCGCTGTTTTAGCCACCATTCCTTTGCAAAAAGGCATTGCCGGAGGAGATTGGTTACAAAATGTTTTATTCACTTTAATTCCTATAACTATAGGATTGACCGCTGTTTTTGTGTCTTTAAGCGAATCAACAAAGGGTCGTAAAAAACTACAGTTTATTTTTAAAAACCATAGTGAGGAAATAAAAAACCCAGAAACAAACGTTCTGGGCTCCAAAAATTCTAATCTTTAAGTTTTTAATTTTTAAAAAAATTTACCGAGAAGTATCATCCCCTAAATAACTTTCCGTAGAAACACCTTTTAATAGAACCTTAACAGAACAGTCATTTCCTTTTTCATCAATATAGCTCACCATTAAGCGCGAGCTGTACTCGGCAATAGCTGTGGGCCTAAACTCAATATTTAAACTACAGCTACTTGCAACCTCACTCATATCACAAAGTTTATAGTCTTTATAAGTGGCAGCTCCTGGAAACTCCCCTGTATTATAAAAACCAAAAGGCTTTTCAAAGCTAGAAACATCCGTGATTTTAAATGGTGTGGAAGAGTTAAGCTTTAACCTTCTAAAGGCTCGACTAGTGACTTTTCTTTCACCAAAGTCTAAAGTTTGATAATTAAGACTAACTGGGCAATCACTTCCTGTGGCAACAGATTCACCAACGACAGCATCTGTGGTTTCAGAAACATCTTCCATAGCATTTTTAGTGCTCTCAGCATTAGATTCTGCTTGTTTATCTAAAGACTCTTTTTTCTTAGAGCTTGAGCAGCCAATGAAACTAAATACTAAAACTAGGGTCAAAAAATACTTCATATGAACTTACCTCACCTGCGAGTTAAAAAACAATTCTCAATAAGATCAATTTAAAGTAAAAATGAGGCGGGGTAAATTCAGACACGAAAGCACTAGACACAAACAGGACCAAAGCCCTGCTAGCACTAAACAAAAAGATATATAATTACAAATACTTAACTTTATTTTCTGGGATCAAAGGCATCTCTAATTCCTTCTCCAATCATATTCATAACCACAAGTGACAGAAATAAGGCCAAAGATGGGTAAACTGCTAACCACCATGCAGTGGTAAAGTTTTTTTGAGCCTGTTGTAAAAGCTCTCCCCAGCTTGGAGTGGGAGGAGGCAAACCAAAGCCAAGATAGTCAAGAATAGCCAAGCTTGAAATATTAGAAGCTATCACGAAAGGAGAAAAAGTTATGACAGGGCCTAAGGCGTTGGGAAGAATGTGTCGAAAGATTTGTCGAATTCGACTGCCACCAATAGACTTAGCCGCCTCCACAAACTCCCTCTTTCTTAGTTTTAAAAACTCTGCACGAACATAATGAGAGATTGTCATCCAACCAAAGATCGACGTAAAAATAACAAGTAATTTTAAACTGGCTCCAAAAATAGAAACTAAAGTAATTAAAAGAAGTAGCCAGGGCATAGACTCAAAAACTTCGACAAACCTTTGGCTTATTAAATCAAAAAGGCCGCCACGAAACCCCATAAAAGCGCCAGCAATAATTCCAATAAAGTAAGCAAAAAGCCATACTAAAATGGCAAAACCAAAACTAAAGCGAAAGCCATAAAGTAATCGTGTAAAGATATCTCGTCCTCGATCGTCTGTTCCAAACCAGTTTTCAGAAGTGGGCGGAGATGGATAGTCATCAATGCTATTATTAGATTCAAAGGGGTCCCAACGTACCATTGGCCATAAAACCCAATCCTTCTCATCAACTTTCAATGTTTTATAATTAGTGACAAATTCACCTTCAATACCAAATAAACTTGGGTGATAAGTTTTGATTACTGGAAAGTACAATTGACCTTGGTAGCTCATAGCTAAGGGTTGACTATTCGCCCAGAAATTTGCCGTAGCACTAAAAAATATAAGGCCGATTAAAACCCAAACTGAAAGAACAGATAGCTTTTTAGCTTTAAAGCGTCGATATCTTTTCAAAGTTAAATCATTGTTTATGTATTTTTCAATCACACTCACGCCCACTTGTCTTAAGAAAAATCAATTCTTGGATCAACGATCATATAAGTTAAATCACTGAGCAAACGCCCAACCAGCATAACCACAGACTGTAAAAATATTAAACCCATGATCACGTTATAATCTCGGTCTAGGGTGGCTTGATAACTCAACAAACCAATTCCATCTAAACTAAAAATTTGCTCAATAATAATAGAACCTGATAAAAACACCGCCAAGAAACCACTTAATCCAGTCAGTATAGGAATTAAAGCATTTCTTAAGGCATGTTTATAAATCACCGTTTTTTCAGATAAGCCTTTAGCTCGAGCCGTACGAACATAGTCGAGTTTTATTTCATCTAGTAATGAATTTTTCATAAGTATAGTGAGAACTGTAAAGCTACCAATCATGTAGCAAATCATAGGCAAAATAAAGTGATGAATACGGTCTTTAATTTTATCAAAAGTAGATAATTCATCATAATTATCAGAAATAATGTCTCTTAAAGGAAACCAATCAAAATAAGAACCCCCAGCAAAAAAGGTAATCAATAGTATTGCTAACATTAAAGCGGGAACAGAATACATAACGAATAAGACAGCTGTGGATATACGATCATAAGTAGAGTCATCTTTCACTGCCTTTGAGATACCTAGTGGGATACAAATAAGATAAGTGAGAAGTAAGGAAATAACGCCAAACTGCAAAGAAACAGGAAACTTACTTGTGATGACATCAATGGCAGGCTCTTCAGCACTAAAGCTCTCACCAAAATCAAGGCGAGAGATATTTTTTAGCCATATCCAGTACCTAACATGCACTGGCTTATCAAAACCATATTGTTTTTTTAAAGCCTCAATCACTTCTTCAGATACACCCATATTGTTGGTGTCATTACCTCCACTGGCAGTTCCACCAAACCGAAGCTCTTGAATTTTTTGTTCTACCGGCCCACCCGGTGCCAAGTTAATAACTACAAAACATATTAAAGTGATTCCAAACAAAGTTGGAACCATCATCAACATTCTACGTAAACAGTATATCAGCATAAAAAATAAGCCCTAATTTAAAAAGTTACTTTTTAAGCCACCAATAATAATGTCCAACTTCATAACCATAAGTAGGTTTTTCCATACCCACTCGGTCAGTCACCCCATAAAAATTGTACTCATCATTAAATAAAAATAAGTAAGGAGCATCGTAAGCAATTGTTTCATAGATTTTTTTCCAAAGCTTAGCCCTTTTATCAAAATCTAAAATTTCGCCCCCTTGCTCAATCATTTTATCAACTTTAGGGTTACTGTAACTAATGAAGTTTGAACCTTTATTTTTAGAACTATCTGTATGCCAAATTTGTTTTGGATCGTTTTCTAAATCTCCACCACCCCAAGCTAGTGAAACAGCATCAAACTTTTTTTCATCCATAGATTTCAATAAACTATTCCACTCAACAACTTTGAGCTTCATATCAACGCCCACTTTTTTTAAATCTTCTTTAAATACGGTAAAGTATTTTTCACTTTCTTTTGAAGGAAACATTAAAGTAAATCTAAAGTCAGTTTTTTTGCCCTTAATCACTTTATCCAAAACACCATCTTTATCACTGTCGGCCCAGCCAGCTTTTTTAAACAGTTTTCGAGCTAACTTTAAGTCAAATTCATAAGGCTTTACTTTTTGAGAAGCAAAAGGGCTTTGCCTAAACCATGGGCCTGTTGCTGGTAAAGAAGCTCCATATCGAAACTTTTTAATCATTAAACGACGGTTCATTGAATGAGCTAAGGCCACTCTCACGTCACGGTCTTTAAACAAGTCTTTTTTTAAGTTCCAACCAATGTAACCGTAGCTCTTTGGGCCTGAGTGCTTGACCTTATGCTTGTGCACTTTTTTGCCCCAAAGTTTACCCACGGCTTTTTTATGATAAAACTCAGAGCTCATATTGATGAGGTCTAGCTGGCCTTTTTTAAGCATTTCTAGCTGAACGCTGTCTTCTTTTACGAAACGAATGACAACTTTATCAGGGTTAAAAATGTTTTTATAATTTCCAACGGTCCAACCCCACCAGTCCTTATTTTTCTTTAACTGAATACTTTTTCCCTTTTTATACTTATGTAATTTATAAGCACCTGAACCCATCATGGTTTTGTTTAATTTCTTTTTCGGATCCTTATAAAAATGCCTTGGGACAATAAAAAGATCTGCCAGTTGGTTCACATTGCCAAAGTATTTTTTTCTAAATTTAAAAATCACAGACTGACCTTTAACTGTGGCTGATTCAATATTTTCATAATAAGGTTTCAGCGCGGCAGTGGCGAACTTGCCGTTAACTATTGAGTCAAAACTAAACTTAACATCTTCTGGCGTTACAGGCTTTCCATCATGCCATTTGGCTCCTGTTCTGATTTTCATATCAACAGACATACCGTCAGCAGCCACAGTCATAGACTCCGCCAAGGCTGGGTCGTATTTGTGAGTTTCTGGGTTTCTGATCATAGCTCGGTCCATCACATAATGCTTAATATATCGAGCGTATACATCAGTACTGGTGATTGGGTTTAATTTTTGAGGCTCAGATAAAAACGCTCTATAAAATGTTCCACCTTTTATAGCCTTAGGGTTGCCGATGGGAACCAATGAGCTCGACATCTTTACAGGAGAAGCCATCAAGACAGCTGGTGCTATAAAAGTAAACATTAAGAATAATTTAAAACTCTTTTTCATTGTATCCCTCTCTTTTAATGACAATGACTTTCGTCAAAGATTTAAACTCATAAGCTTAGCACTCAAAGTGGTACTAACATCTTATAAGCATTAGATTTTTTCAAGAAATAGCTCTGTCTCGTTATAAGTTTTCAGGGTCAATATGGCCCTGCGTCAGTAAAAATGCCACAACAAAAGTTGGGACTTAAACATTTGTAACTATTGATTTTTTTATAAATTATAGCCACAAGGAACTCATTTTTCTAATATCAGCCGTTTGTAGCAAAACACACAGCTAGGGTTTTTCTTCTTTTCATTATAATTTAAGATCTAACCCATAAAAGGAACCCATGAATCAGTTTGCACAAATACTCACTTGGCCAAGAAAGCTCTATGAATGGACATTGAAATGGGCCTCTCACCCCAAGGGTGTTCAGGCCTATACATTTATTGCTTTTATCGAATCTATTTTTTTTCCTATTCCTGTCGACCCCTTATTAATGGCGTTATGCACTTCTAAGCACAAAAAGTCCCTACACTATGCCGCCATTGGCTGTACGGCTTCTGTTCTAGGAGCAGCAGCAGGATACTTTGTTGGCTTTCAATTTGTAGATTTAGTTATGAATTATTTAGGAACCCATCCGGCTATGGTTAAAGCCACCTCTATGTTTCAAGATAACACTTTCAGTGCTATGTTCTTGGCAGGATTTACTTTTCTTCCTTTCAAAGTTTTTACTGTCACCGCTGGTGTCGCAAAAGTTTCTTTTTGGCCCTTTATTTTTGGCTCTATTATGGGCAGAGGGTTGCGTTTTTTTCTAGTGGGAGGTTTAATTTATTTTTATGGCCCCACAATTAAAAACTTCATCGATAAATACCTAGAAAAAATATTTTTAGTCTTAATGATTACTTGTGTGTTATTTTTCTTTTTTTTAAAAGTGAGATAAATTATGAATAACAACTCTTCTTCTTTTTTATTCGGCTACGAAACTAAATGGCAAGACTGCGCCTTAGCTCTTGTCCCAGTTCCTTGGGAAGTCACTGTCTCATATGGTGCGGGCTCTTCTTGTGGGCCTTCGGCTATACTTCAAGCCAGCCCTCAGCTCGATTTATATACTTACGACAAATCCTTCAGCATTGAAAAACATCCCATTTATTTTTGCCCTGAAAACCCTGAGTTAAAAGAAAAAAATAATCTTAATAAAAAGAAAGCTCAGAAAATTATTAAATACTTAGAAAGTCACTGTCAGCTCGACCCTGAAAACCAAAAACTCCTAACTGATGTGAATCAAGCTTGCGAAAATATGGTTTCTTTTATTTATAACGAGTGCCAAGCTCATCTTGCCAAAGAAAAAAAAGTAGCTATTGTTGGCGGCGATCATTCAAGCCCTTTAGGCTTAATAAAAGCCCTTAGCGAAAATTATGAAAATTATGATGTTTTACATATCGATGCCCACCTCGACTTAAGAAAATCTTATCAAGGGTTTAAACACTCTCATGCTTCCATTATGTATAATGTATTACAACTTGAAAATAGACCTGAAAATTTAGTATCAGTTGGTATTCGTGATTATTGCCAAGAAGAAATGGAGCTGGTTGAAAGTCAAAATGGAGTTTGCAGTTTTACTGACCACTTTATTCAACAACAAAAACTTTCTGGAACCCCATGGTTAAAAATATGTGATCAAATTTTAAATCAACTAAAAAATCCCACCTATATTTCTTTTGATATAGATGGCCTCGACCCAGTTTTATGCCCTAACACGGGAACACCTGTACCTGGTGGTCTTAATTTTTCTGAAGCCCAGTTTTTATTAGAAAAATTATCTCAGCATCAAAAGGTGATTGGTTTTGATTTGTGTGAAGTGAGTCCTAATTTACAGACCAAAGATGAGTGGGACGGCAATGTCGGCTCAAGAATTTTATTCTTGCTATACAAAACACTTTTTCCTAACCCTTAATTCTTACTAACTCAAATTTACCTAACAAAAATGTATCAACTTGAGACCTTTCCTCAAGTTGAACCTCTATTTTTACCGATCGACCTTAAGATAAAGACAAGGTTTTATTGGAATTGCATATAATTCTCCGATGAGCCTTGGCTAACATAAATTTATAAACTTGATTGGTTATTTATGAAAAATGTACTTTTGGTATCTTTTATTGTTTCTTTGGTTGGACTGATCGGGTTTTCTTTCACAAACTGTGGAGGGGGTGGTCGCCGAACAGTTGTTATCACGCCCACTGATGGAGAGCTCAACTCTCTTATGGCCGTTAACAATTTAAGGCCATTACAATTACCACCACAAGACTCACCGGACCTGATTGCCTTGGGTAAAGCTTTATTTAACGACGTTGCCTTAAGTGGCCCCAGAGACACTTCATGCGCAACTTGCCACAGTGATGTTGCAGGCAGCGGTGATGGCCTGGCTTTCGCTTTAGGAACAGGAGCTATAGGTACATTCCCCAATCGAAGACAAGTCAATGGAAGAAGCTTACCCGTAGGTCGTCACTCACCCAGTTTATTTAATTTAGTTCGCCCTGAGCAACCCCATGCTGTCTGGGATGGTCGCCTAGGTTTTATCAGTGGTATTCCCTCATCTCCTGTGGCCTCCATCTCTGGTTCCAACCCTTCTCGCTCTGATATAACTAGCTTATTTACAAATGTTTTTGATATTCAACCTCTTTTCCCCTTATTAAGCCCCAGAGAGCTTTTAGGAACAAATAATTCACTGGCAAACTTAAACAGCGAAGAAGATATTTGGGAAGAAATTTTAACTCGACGTCTTTTAAACCAGCCCAGTTATGTTCAACTTTTTAGTCGTGCTTTTCCTACGACTTCTTCAGCAAACCTTAACCCGGGACATATTGGACGAGCCATGGGGGCCTTTATGAAAGCTAAATTTTTAGCTAACAATTCTCCCTTTGATCGATATATCGCAGGTGATACCTCCGCCCTTACTGATGCACAAAAAAGAGGGATGAAGGTTTTTTATACTCAAGGAGCTTGTAACTCTTGTCACTCAGGAACAGCCATGACAAATAATCAATTTGCCAGTTCAGGAGTTCCTCAGATTGGTTTTTCTCCATTTTTTGATGACCTGGGCCGAGAAGAGGTGACCAACAACCCTAACGACAGATACAAATTTAAAATCCCTGGTTTGCGTAATGTCGGGCTATCTGCTCCCTTTATGCATAACGGTGCTCTGGAAAATTTAGAGGCTCTTGTTGAACACTATAATGACATCCCAAGAAGCCTAAGCAACTATCAAATCCCTTCCAGTTATCAACGACATTATGATGCAACAATTATTCATGACACAAGTTCAGCCAGAAACAGCTTAAGACTAAACGCTATATTTGACCCTCGATTAAGAAATGGACTGGGATTAAGCTCCCAACAAAAAGAAGATTTAGTGGAATTTTTACGTAACGGGCTCACCGATGAGTCCTTCAGGCAGAGATAAAAAAATGAATATTAAATATTGGTCAAGACTACTCATTACTACTTTATTTTTATCAGTCCTTTTTGTGGTTCAATTTTCTTTTACAAATTGTAGTGATTACCAAGCCAGCCAAATCGGTTTGGATAAAGTAGATATTGATCACCCCATATCTTTGGGGCCTCCAGTTATTTATAATCCGCAAACGGCAATCGACCAAGAGCTTGTGGATCTTATTAATCGTTATAAACTCACTTCATTGAGCGACCCAAAGCCGGAATCTTCTGCATTAGTCTTGCTAGGAGAAGCACTTTTTAATGACACAGGAATGAGTGGGCTTAATGATGTTTCCTGCACCACCTGCCATCAAAATGAATTAGGTACAGGTGACGGTCTCCCCTTTCCAATTGGCTCGGGAGGAATCGGAGACTTCCCTCACCGTCGACAGGTGAATGGCAAAAGTAAACCTATGCGCCGTCATTCTCCGGTTATATTTAATAAAGGGCGAGAAGGTATGAACTTGGCTTTATGGGACGGCCGACTTCAATTTATTCTTGGTTTTCCTTCCTCTCCTGTTCTTGAGATTTCCGGCCCCAACCCTGACCGAGCAGACATTGCAGATACTTTTGAAAATGCTTTTGATATTCAACCACTTTTTCCACTGATAACCCCTGAGGAGTTCTTTGGACTTAATAATGATCTTTCTAGCCTTCCTAACACACCCGCCATTTGGGATGAAATTTTAAAACGTGACCTTCTTGCTCATGAGCACTACCGCCTATTTTTTTCTAATGCCTACCCAGATATTGAACTCGAAGATATAAACCCTGGGCATATCTCTAGAGCTGTTAGAGCTTTTTTAAAGTTACAGTTTAAAGCCAACGCAACTCCTTTTGATAAATACCTCGATGGAGATCTAAATGCTTTAACGACCTCTCAAAAACAAGGAATGAAGGTATTTTATACCAAGGGTAAATGTAATGTTTGTCATTCTGGCCCTCGTATGACCAATGATGGTTTCTTTAGTGTGGCCGTACCACAACTAGGGTTTGAGCCTTTTCAAGATGATCTAGGCCGTGAGGAATTTAGTAAACGTGCAGAAGATCGTTACAAATTTAAAACTCCAGGGTTAAGAAATATAAAACTTTCTGCTCCTTATATGCACAATGGAGCTTTTGATAATCTTGAAGCAGTCATTGATCATAAAAATAATGTCTCTGAAAGCCTTGAAAACTATGTTATACCTAGTCAGTATCAAGAGCATTACGAAGAAGTATTAACTGTGGATCGCGACCCAGCTCGTAACCAGGAAAGAATTCAACAAATTGATGTGCCGTCAATGAGAGAGGGGCTTGGCTTAACCGACCAAGAAAAAAGTGATTTATTAGACTTCCTGAGAGAGGGTCTTTTAGACACCAGTTTTAAAGATCGGTAGAAAAACCTAACGCAAAGTCTCTGATCTTGTTTTCCATCATTTTTTAATTGCCCTGTCTATACAGTGTAGGCAATTTATAAATATGAAAGATAAATGGTACTCACAAGGGCTTCGCTTTCAATGTCAAGGCTCAGGAAAATGTTGTTCATCCCGTGGTCAGTATGGTTATGTTTATTTAACCGGAGACGATAGAGAAAGAATGGCTCGACAGTTAAACTTAGATTTAGAAAGTTTCACAAAAAAATACTGCAAGAAACAAGGCCGCAACACTTACTTTTTAAAGTCAGGAAAATCACCAGATTGTGTTTTTTTAAATAAAAAGAAATGTTCAATTTACGAAGCTCGCCCCATTCAATGTAAAACTTGGCCCTTTTGGCCGGAATCTATGGATGCAAAAGTTTGGAGCCAAGAAGTTGAAAGCTTTTGCCCAGGTGTAGGTAAAGGCCGCCTTTACTCGCAAAAAGATATTGAATCTATTATTGAAGAACAAATTTCATCTGAATTACA
>JAHDIR010000087.1 GCA_020630675.1 Bdellovibrionales bacterium | reverse complement strand
TTTGTGCCCCATGTCTCAATATGAGACAACATTATTCATGTCCTTAATTGACGATATCCCTCCTTTTTACCAAAAGTTTATGCCCGATTCGGTGAAGCGCGCCTACTGGAGTGATTCTAAAAAATGCAGTTCTTGTCAAAAAGTATGTGGAGAAAAACCAATATATAATAAAGAAGTGAAGTGCTGCACTTATTACCCATTTATTCCAAACTATCAAGTGGGAGAAATTTTAACTCATAATAGGGTTGGGGCTAAAAAAATTAAAACCTGGGTGGCTAACCGACAGTATACTTTGCCTATCGGTGTTTGTGCACCAGAGGTTTATCAATTTGAGTTTCAAAAAAAAGGAAAGAGTGGTTTTGGTCAAAGTGTAGAGCTTAGGTGCCCATTTTTCGAAAATGATCAGTGCCAAGTCTGGAAGCAAAGAACATCTGAGTGTATTAGTTTTCAATGTGAAAGTTTGCTTTCCCAAAGAGGTTTAGAGTTTTGGAAACAACTTGGAGATGTCATTCATAAAATTGAAATGTATTTAAGTCAGGAGCTAATGCTTCAAATGGGTTTTTTATGGCCAGAGGTAGAGCTTAATTTAAAAATGATTAAACAAGAGACTTGGCAGAAAGAATCTCAAGACCTCTCTGTTATGACAGAGAATGAGTTTTTGAAGTTTTGGCCGCACCGAAGAGAGAGTATAGACTTATTTTATAAGGAGTGCTACAAGCGGGCTTTAAACATGCCAGTAAAAGAGTATTTAGCAACTCTAGATGAATATATTTGTCTTAAAAATTTAAGTTTGTAAAAAGGAATATAGTAATGAATATACAAGAAAAAATAAAAGCCACAGTTGACAATATTATACAGTTTAAAGACTGGGAAGATAAGTACGCGGCTATTATTAAATTAGGTAAAGAAATGCCCTCCATGCCTGAGGAGTTTCGGGTTGACGGCAATAAAGTAAGTGGTTGTCAGTCCCAAGTTTGGCTTTACCCGGATATGTCGAGTTCATTAGATAAGGTATTGTTTTATGCAGATAGTGATGCTTTGATTGCGAAAGGTTTAATTGCTTTAGTTTTACAAGTTTATAACTCAAGTTCGGCCCAAGAAATTATGACAACAGCACCTAATTTTATCCAGGATATGGGGCTAGATAGTCACCTTTCTCCCAATCGCGCCAACGGTTTACAGGCTATGATTAAGCAAATTAAACTCTATGCCTATGCTCTTTCGGTAAAGGCAGGCCAGGTTTAATTTTTTTGGAACCTCTTTTGCATGTTGATTGTTGGACCTTCTTTCGGGAGCTTTAATATTGGGTAACTTCAATTTATTTTCTAAACTTAGCATGGCTCTATTTTTTTTGAGTTTTGGCCCAATTTCTTTTGCACAAGATGACTACTCTTGTTTTGCCAAGAGCCCCTTGTACTTAGGAGCTAGTGTCACCTCTGAGTTAGGGCGTAATATTTTTTATAGTCCTATTGTTAAAATTGGAAATGCGATAGATCCCATTGTAAAAACTTTTAATTGGGGAGAGCCTAGAGCTCAAAAAAAGTATTCTCCGCTTCCTGGTATCAGGTACGGCAAAAACCCAAGCGCTTTATTTGTTGAAAGCATTGGAGGGCAGAGTAAAGGGCATAATTTTGCCGAACCTGTGACTTTATATCCTTCCCAATTGGGCTCATATCAAATTGAAAAACTACTAAAAACTCCAAAATTATTATATAGAATTAAGATTGATCAAAAGGCCAATGCTATTTTAGCCATAGACTTATTTTACTGGGACACTATTCATAACACTTGTACAGAAGGGCAGGGTTTGGACCCTGTTCATCAACTTAATGCACTCATCAATTACACAGTTGAAAATAATAAGTTTCTTTTTCTTTCAACCGTTCCCTTTGATAAGCCAAGTAATGTAAGTATTCATCTAGAGTTAAGCCCTTGGAGACCTCAGAACAGAGGTTGCCTCTTGCAAATAAACTCAGCCATAAGGCAATACTGCACTGTTGAAGTTGGCTGTTACTATATTGACCTTTATAAAATTAACGAAGAAATTTTAGCAGGAAGTTTTGAACGAGACTACTTGGATCAGCCTGTTTCAATAGATCAGGTTCGACCAGATGGGGTGCATTTAAGCGAATTAGGAAGTGAGTTAGTGGCAGAGGAGATGAGACGCGTTTTTTTATCTGATCCACCAGTTTGTAAACTTGAAAAATAAATGCACTTTGCTTTTTATTCAAACTCGTTTTTTTTATTTGTTCAAATCTTGCTAAGAATTAAATATTTTATTTGGATTTAAATGGAATGATCTTAGAATCGTACCGACCTTGATAGATGTTACTAATGCAAGTTATTGAATTTGGTTGTATTAATTTATGATAGCTGATTGTAAGTTCGCTTTCAGTTTTTTGCATATCTAACATATGTGAGTCATTCAACTCAGAAATTCGATTGGTAGATCCATCGTCAATATCCGAGCATAGGCTAAGAATTAATTCTCCATCTTTAGTGTCAGAAGGGTTATGAGCAATTTTTTGAGCTCTAATTTGACTGTCGGCAAAAGCATACAGTATGACTTGTTTTGATTCTTCTGAGCTTGGCATGCTTACAAATTGATAAATGTAACCTACGCTTTGTTCTGGATTAAGGCCTTCAAAGCTGATGTTTGCAGGCAACCGTGTGCTGCGGGTAGCACATCCTAAGCAAATAATAAACATTAGGTGGATAGTATTTTTAATCAATTTTTTTCTCATACTCTTTAAGGTTATAACGATGGCAAAATGAACTTAAGTTCTAATTAATTTTCTCGACAGAAGTTGTGTTGCCGTAGCAGTTCGGTGAGCCTAAAATTTTTATAAATGATTTTTTGTATGTAAAATTCTCTAACTTTAATTAAACCAACTTTAAAAGGGGTGAGGTAAACTATTGCCTACAACTTTTCTAAAAAACGGCATGAAATATGTATACTTAACTTATTGAAAAGATATGTTTTTATTGGCGATTTCACAGATTATAGCGATCAAAAGTTACTTCATTGGTATTTTTTGATTGTAAAGTCAATGGTTTAGCGGGTTAGGTATGGTTTTAACAATAAAGTCTTCTTCCTTGAAAGTTTTAAGTTTTATTTTTACTTTTGGGCTTATATTTTTTACGAACATGAATAATGTTCATGCTATAGCATGTAGCGATTCACGTGTTATTCCTAGCTCTGAGGCTGCATCTTTTCAGTCAAGCTTAGAGTCTTTTATGAATTCGTCAACGACGTTAAGCTTCATTAAAAATAATAAAATTTTAAAAGATGGGTTGTTTTCTTCAAATATGGAATTTCTTGAAAGTTCCCAAGTGGAAAGCTCAGGTCGATTATTTGTTGTTGTTGGAAATGCAGCTCAAAAAACTTTAAATGATAGCCTTCAAAATCAAGGTTTTGTTGATGCAGTCAATTATGGTTTTTTCAGAGAGCTACAGTTAAGTCTTGAGGAAGCAAGAGCTAAAGGGGAGATATCAGACTTTACCATGGGAGTGACTTATAGCTCTGTGTCTTTTGATATTTCTTGTTTAAATTGTTCCGACAAAATCTTACTGAAAAAAAATCTTACCAAATTAATTGATTCTTTAAAAGAAAAATGGATCAGTGTGATTGATGCTTTGCCCGGTTTTAAAGAAGTGAGAGAAACAGGTGAGTTAAGAGCTATGTCAAACCTCGAAAATTGGTTTACTTTTGGGGTTCATGAAGAGCATAGTTTAGCTTCGGTTTTAGCTAGGAATAGACGTGGTGATGCCAACAAAGATGAAAGAGCCATATTTAATGAGCTTAATCAAAAATTTAATGAAATGCGAGAGTTGTTAGATGTAGTTTCAAGAAATGAAGAGTTACAAAAAATTGGGGCTCTTAGTTTATTTGGCCCTATAGGATCTATGACAGAGCCTATTTATGTATTTTCGTCTCGTCTATTTTCTGTGCTTAGAAAAACAAAATTACCGAGAGTTGAAAGCAATGATTTTGTAGAGAGAGCATCTGGCCAGACTGTGGAGTCGAATTATTTGTCGGCAGTTATGCATAATTTGAATAACGAATTTAACTCAGAGGTGACCCTTGAGGTGGTTTCTAAGTTGATTAAGTTATATAGGATTAGCCAAGTTTTTTCGCCTCCTCTTCCAGTTCAGGCCCCCAAAGCAGATGTAACTGGGCTTGGTAGACACATTAGGCTTGATATAGAAGGTGCAGGAGCTTTAGATGCTAAATATCAATTAATTGCAGTTATAATGGCAAACAATGTTCGCCAAGCCATACAAAACTCAATTGAATCTTTTGAGTATGTTACAAAATTGTTTGATAATAAAGTTTCTAAAATTGAAAATAAGGCTAAGAGTTTTTTTGGCTCTCAGGTTTCAATTATGAGAAGCGGTGATGATATTAAGCTTTATCTAGGTCACCACCCAGCTGATAGTACTGTGAGGCAATTTCTTCTTGAAATTAAAAGTATTACTAGTAACAGTGAGACCTCAAAGCTAAGAAATGTATTTCTTAATTTAAACGAAACCCAAATTCAGTCTGTCGCTAGGCAGAGTCTTGATGAAAAAGTGGAAGCCTTGCAAAAGATATTAACCCGTTTTATTAAGAAAGAAAAATTGCCAGAAAGTTACATAATAAGTACAATAAGAAACAACAGTTTCTTGGGCCATTCAAGCTTTGCCATCGAAGTTGAGTTAATTTCTATAACTACTGATTCCTGGAATCAAAATGATAAAAGTCGATTAAAAGACATGCTCATGAATGAAGCCAAAGAAGAGCTTGGGCAAAATTTTCTCAGGCAAGTGCATATTTCTTATTCAGGTTTCAATGGATAGGCCGGAAATAACTTTAGAATAAATTGTTTTCTTTTATGCATTGTTTTTAGCTGAGTTTGTAAAAATAAACTAAATCCAGATAACAAATTTTGGCAACCCAAACCGGCATTTTCGTAAGTATCTACAATCAATAAGTATTATTTGGTCTGTGAGTTGCACTTAAAGAGATCATGAGAAAGTTTAAAATCATGATTAGCGTTGTATTTTTTTGTTTAATGTTGGCTCCTTCAAGAGGGGCAACAAGTGATTATATTTCAAATCTTGAAAATAAAATTAAGCTGAATATTACACACAGTGTTTATACGGCTATAATTGCTCATCATTTTGATGAAAAGTTTTCTGATTATGACCCTAAAGTTTTGGCGGATCGAATTTTCTTTTTAACGTTTCTAAATGAGTGGAAAGAAAAAATTGATACAGAAAAATATCAAACAACAAAAGATATTTTTGCAAGTTTGCTGACAAAGAGAACCTATATTACTAGGTTTTATAATTTATGGTATCAAATTCATAAGCCCGAAAAATTTTCTGAAAACTTACATGCTAATAATTGGTGGGAACTTATAAGTATAGGTGCAATCTATAAATTAGAAACTAGACATGAAGGTTTGGAGGATTATGCCAATTCAATTCTAAAATTTGTTTCTTCTCATATTATAACTACGAGCAGAGATTATGATTTAGCTATGTTTTTCTATGAAGCCTTTAAGGGCTCAGAAATAACTTCATTAAAGACAACAGCGCTTAGTTTTAAAACTAATATTCAGTTTAGAGACAGATGGGAAAAAATTTCGTTTGGAATTGATATATTAGGTTT
>JAHDIR010000086.1 GCA_020630675.1 Bdellovibrionales bacterium | reverse complement strand
ATGTACTCTACCTGAATCACTTGTTAGTTATATTTTGTTCCAAATAAGCTGGGGATATAGTTAATTTACAGTTGAATAACAATTATCGGCACCTCGCCTATTTTAGCTTTAAATTAAGGTTCAACCGTAAAAGATTGGCATATGTATTGCTCGGTTATCTAATATGCAATCACCGGCTCTATTTTTAAAAAATGTTAAATTTCTACTAAGCTATTTACTCATTATGCTGTCCAGTCTGGGCAACAACCCTTTAGAAGTTAAGTTTCAAGACGATAAAGTCTATCAAGAGCTTGAGCTTTTCTCTTCGAAATTACTCAACGAAACCCAACTTATTGCAAAGAGTTTGTGCAATACTAAAAAAGTTCCCGATAAATACACTAAATTATCTTCATACGAAAATATAGACCCAAAAGAAATGACTGAATCTATATACTACTATGCCCCCCAAAAATTATTACTTTCTATCGGATCTTTTGGTTTAAATTATACAAATACTACTTGGATTGAAATACAAAACCAAAAAGACAAAAATTTAAAATCATCCAAAATATATATGAATAATGACAGTTGTACTTTATTGGATTTATCAACCAAAATTGGAAGTATTAATTCAAAACACCTTGAAGATACATTTGATTTAAACGTTGGAACCCTTGCCAAAAAATCAGAAAAAACAAAAATTATAGTTGGTGTTATTGAGGGTGAAACTTTTTATTTTGATCATAAAAATTTTGAAGGAAAATGGTTTGTTGACTCTTCAGGTAAAATTATAACTCCTAGTACACAATTTAGTAAGACTTATAGAAGTTTTTATGGGCCAGCACACCCCAACTGGGTTCTCGATTCTCTTCTTAAAAACACCGAAAATGTCTTAATTTTACCGATTCAAACATTTTTACCAGATATAATTGGATTTACTAGCCCTGTAGAACCCTTTTACGATCATGAGGCTGGAGAAAATTTTATCAAAATTTTAAATAGCAAACAATACGATGATATTCAGTTTGCTATAAGTAATGGAGCCACTATTTTTAATCTGAGTTTCGGCGCTTTTTATGGGTTTCAAAGTTTTACATCGTTTAACGGTAAAAATGTCAGCTGGAAAAAAGTGTTACCTCCAGGTTCTTTTGATGGCTATAAAAATGCTATGATAAATTTCAAAGATATTATCTTTATCACAAGTGCTGGTAACGAGGGTGTTGATCTTGATTTAGAAAAAAACTACTGGATCAGTAATACTTTAGATAACCAAATAGTTGTTGGCGCTTCAGATATTCTTGGTCAACTCTGGGCTAACTCAAACTATGGAAAAATTATTGATTTTACAGCCCTTGGTGTTGATGTAGAGACTATCGCTGAACAAAATTTTGACAAAACAACAGGCCTGTACATTTACCCTGACAAAGACAATTCAAAATTAATAGTCAGCGGAACTTCTTTTGCTGCACCATATGTTGCAAGAGTCATAGCAAAAGTAAAGCAACTTAGACCTGATTTAGTTCAAACTCCTAAATTAATTAAAGACTTTTTATGTCGGAATGTCATACCTCACCCGTCTTTAAAAGAAACTACTCGATGTGGTGGCTATATTTCAGAAAAACATATATTGTCTCTTCTATAAAATATGTTTAAAAAAGTGTTTTAAACATATTTTATTTTTTAATTAAAGTATTCGGTATTAATCAAACTCTGAGTTAAGTATTGTCTCAAAGTTTAGCTCCTCAGAGGATATAATCAAATTTTCACTCAATTCTGAAATAGATATCGTAAATAGAACTACTTTTTCCTTAGCCAATGTACTCTTATCAGGAACATACTTTTTTTCTCCTTCAGCCAATGGGGAGAACTCATAAGTTTTTAAAACTATAGGGTCGACATCAATATTTTTAAATTGATCTGCCAGATAGTAGCTTTCTTTGCCGTTACTTTTTAAGCTAATAATAACATCGTTAGAAAATGTTACATTAAAGCAAACCATTGGTTGAAACGGATTTTCAATTCTATTTTCACTTCCACAAGCTACTGGTGCAATCACATTTTCACTACCTATAGCAGCCATAGAAGTTAGGGCGGTGAATAAAGTTGTTATTACTAAAATAATTTTTTTCATTTTAATGATTATCCTTAATGAGTTAAATTTTTTATTTATTAATATTTTGTGCAACTAATACTACCATCTACTACTATAGATGGCCCAACAGAGCCTCTGTAGGTTAAATAGGCCTGATTAGTATTTTCAATATACGCAACTTTTAAGAAATGATTTTCACCACCGTGTGAATTAGATTTTTTTGATGCTAAAACCACAGAATTATTATTTTCAATTTTTTCAAAAATAACCCAGTCGGTCAACGCAACGGAAGGTCCTTTATAAAAGACTTTATCTTCAGTTATTATGAGTTCAACTTTAACCTCTTGGTTTTCTGAAAATTTTTGTAAATTTACGGTTCCATTACATATATTCGTAGCATGAACAGATAAACCAGAAATTAAAAGTAAGGCTGTGATTAATAATTTTATTTTCATATTAGACTCCATCTTATTGTGTTTATTATTTAGAATTAAAACCTCTATACTGAAGTCAGTCGTGAGGAACAAATTGATAAATTGAATAGTAAGCAAAGCTTACAAAGAATACTTACTCATAAAATTATGATTTTATTGTATATAAGCTTGTTTTTTTAAAATGAAGTTTTATGGCTGTTACTGAGAGGTAAAACTTTAAGTTCTTTTTTTTGTAATTTTTTTATGAATATGATTACTTTTTGTATCTTTGATTCAATGACAGGCTTTATTTTTCAAAATTAACATCCATACTTTTAATACCACAAGGTTGGGTATTACTAGAGTTAGTTGATAAAAATGCTTTTATATAAAGTTGCCCAGGGCCAAACTGCTCGCCAAATTTTGTAATAAATTTTTCAAGATCTTGCTGACTACTGAGAAAAGTACTATCTGAAGCAATAGTCCAAGAACCTGAATTGTAATAATAGTAGTCTGTATTATTTGGACTAAGTTGATAGTTCACACAATCATCAGCAATAACTTTCACAGACTTTAACTTTTTATAAGTGATAGACTTAACAGGAGTTATTTCCTGTACTAGACCGTAGTATTTTTTTTCTTCACTTGGGTTTAAGTTTACAGAGCTTAGTTCTGGAAGGCATGGGCTTCCCTCACAAGCTAAATTGTCATCAGCCTCCATAAACAATCGGTACTGAAAATACGGGTTAGCTAAGGGCCTAGCAGCTAGCGGCAAATCATCATAACTAATCACTGGGCTTGTGGGTTTTGGCCCGGCACTTAAACTAATTTCATCATTAACACAAATATTTCCATCACTGTCAGAGGTGTTGTTGCCGCAGTTGAAAAGTGTGTCCGTACCTCTTCGGTTAAAGGCCTCTGAGTAATAAGTGGTTCCGTCCCCACCTGGGCCAATGAATTGCGCTTTATGAGGGTCATCGAAATCTAAAGCGTTAACTATGGTGTCGCCATCACAATCGGTGGCCGAACCCGCTGGTGATGAGCTAAAGCTTTTACATTCACAGTTAGAGTCTATACAGCTTTTTACTTGAAGTTTTATTCTGTTCGCTCCACGGCGGTAGAGCTGTATGATTTCGACATCACTTAATGCTCTCGACCAAATTGAGACCTCATCAAGGTGTCCATTTAACATATTACCGTCTCTGTAGCCGATTTTTAAAGGGTTGGAATTACTTATATCAAAATTGGAGGAACCAGCCCCAGCCCCCGCTAGTACAGCTCCCAGGTCTCGTTTGCCATCGACAAAAATTTTAATACTTTCCGTCGCACAGCTACTTGAACGAGTATAAACAAAAGTTAAATAATGCCATTTACCATCATTAACAGAGATAGAACCATCTACCGTACAAAAGGAACCAACAGCATCGACTTTTAAGTACCCTCTAGGCATGTTAGTTCCACTGTGAGAAACAAAGGTTGTGAAATTGGCGCTTGCAGAGCCCTCTTTAGATACAAACATATTATGACTCGTACCTGAAGTTTTCACCCAGCCAGAAACGGTAAAGTTCGTTGTTTCTCCAAAATTTAAACTCGCATCACTAGGTACGGTAAGTAAATCATCAACCCCATCAAATTGAACCGCTTGTGAAAGCTTGCCCTTTTGATTTAACAAAAGCCCACCAGACTCGTTACCATGATTTGAGAGACCTGAAAGGTCAATAAAATCAGCACCCATGGGAGCACTATTTAAAGTGGTCTCATTTAAAGGCCAATGTCCGACCAAACCAATACTCAAGTCGCCACTTAACCCAGAGTACTCAGATGAGCTCTCATCGTCAGGGCTGCCATCATTATTAAAATCACCAACAAGCCCCTTACCAAAAGGTAAACTGGTCGACCAAGATAAGTCTGGCCAAGACGCCGTTGCACTTCCAAGATCAATCACTTTTGAATCGTAATGAGCAGCGTATTTTTGCTTTTGGCGGTTAAATATTTTCAAAACATCAGATTGCCCAAGTGATTTATCAAATAAGGCAACATCATCAAGTTGTCCGTTGATATATTGACCACTACTTTGAAAACCTAATTGCATAGAAGAAGTTAACGATGGTAAATTTCCCGACTCGGCTCCTGAAACACCAACCAGTTCTCCATCACGATAAATAGCCGTGCGTGATCCATTGTAAGTAAAGACAAGATGATGCCAATTATCCCAATCATTAAAAGATGAGGTGGAAGAAGATAAATGCAGTGGTGAACCATTTACGATGTAAAAATTTAGAGCCCCTGAAACAAGAAAAATATCGAACAAGTTTGCTTTATAAGAAATACCATGCAAGCCTCCACCATTTGGATCATTTAGTTTGATCCATGTACTTAACGATATTTCAGAAACTGCTCCAATATTAAAAGATGAAATGTTTGCGTATTGATTGACCCCATCAAAATCCCCAGAAAGGCTACCTACTCGAGAGTCAGATGAAAATATTGCTCCATTAGGATTTAATGCATGATTGCCATTTCCTGAAGAATCCTGCCAATTGCCATCCATCTTCCAATAACCAACTATGTTGTCCCACTTTGGTGTCCATGAAGAAGATAGCTCAGTAAAGTTTGCGTTTTGGGCTTCATACAAATTAAAGATCTCATTACTTGTTAATGAAACATTCCATATTGATAACTCATCAATATGACCATCTGGACTTGTTGAATCATCATTAAAGTATCGACCAATTTCAAATGGATCAGACGAAACAGCGATAGGCCCAGAAATCGGAACGGCAGCTCCGTCTTGTACACCATCAATATAAAGTTTTAATTCAGAACCATCGTAAGTACCTGCAAAAAAATGCCATTGATTATCACTTTGAGGTTCAGTACTTGCAACTACAACGGATGAATGAGTTGTTGTATCAATACGAAAAGATAGTCTAGAAGTACTGTTTAGAAAAACTAGAGTCGACATATCTATTGTACTTGTAAAGGAGCCTATAATTCCCTTACCACTGCCTGTTACTTTAAACCACCCGCTTACGGTCAAAGAAGTTAAACCTACTGTAGGATCGGAAGACAGTGAAACATAGTCACCATTTCCATCAAAGAAGGCAGAGCCTTCCCCTAACTTGGTCGTATCATTCGCTCGCACAGTATTACCCATTGGTATACCGTCATTATTTGTTAAACTTAAGTCATTATATCCATTATCAAATCTCCAATAACCAATTAAATTATTACTTTTAGAAGGAAGAATTGAATTTACATGAGTTAAACTTGAATTGGGTTTTATTAAAGGAATGACCTTATCATCTACAAAATATGAACCTACATGAGTGCCATTATTAAAGTCATCACCCTCATGATTTAAATCAAGAGGCTTTAATTGAAGCTTACCGTCTTTCACTTCAACAAAATTTTCATCAAAA
>JAHDIR010000030.1 GCA_020630675.1 Bdellovibrionales bacterium | reverse complement strand
GAAAAATAACAAATAAATTCAGGGGAAGAAGAACAAAATTGAGCTTAACTTTATTTGTTTTGAGGGGGGCTAGATATCGGTGATAAAAAATATGTATATTGTGAACGGAAGAGCCCTTTTATAGGCCTTTTAAGACAGCTTGTTGGTAAAAGTAAACTAGACAAACCTAGCTTTCCGGTTTATCAGTAAATACTAACTTTTCTGGAGAAATTATGGATATAGACAAAGTAGCAACTCTTGCTCGCTTAAACCTAACCGAAGAAGAAAAAGTACAATTTAAAACACAAATGGACTCTATTCTCTCTTATTTTAATGAACTGAATGAAGTCGACACTTCCGGTATTGAGCCAATGGTCACTCCCGTTGAGGTTGGTCAAAAGTTAAGGGATGATAAACCGGTTGTATGGGAAAATATTGATCAAGTGATGGAAAATGCACCAGAAGTTAAAGGGAACTTATTTCAAGTTCCTCCAGTGGTTTAGTGGAGAAGCTTATGTCAGAAATTACAAACTTAACAGCTAAAGAAATCAATGCAGGTTTAGTTTCAAAAAAATTTAAAGCCACGGAAGTTATGCAGGCTTTTTTATCGCAAATTGAAAGTCATGATGGAGAGCTCAATGCCTTTATTAGCCTGAATGAAAAGGCCATGGATCAAGCTCAAGCTGTTGATCAAAAATTGGCTAAGGGCGAAGACATTGGGATACTGGGTGGTGTTCCGGTTGCCGTTAAAGATATGCTTTGCACCAATGGGCTAAAAACTACGGCAGGCTCAAAAATGCTTGAAAACTTTATCCCGCCTTACTCGGCAACAGTGGTCAATCGTTTAGAAAAAAGTGGAGCCATTGTTATTGGTAAATGTAATCAAGATGAATTTGCTATGGGCTCTAGTAATGAAACCTCTTTTTTTGGAAATTGCAAAAACCCATGGAATACTGAATTTGTACCAGGGGGATCTAGCGGTGGTTCTGCTGCGGCCGTTGCGGCTAGAATGGCTCCCATTTCCATAGGAACTGATACTGGAGGGTCCATTCGACAGCCGGCTAGTTTTTGTGGAGTGGTTGGAGTTAAGCCAACCTATGGTCGTGTCAGTCGTTATGGAATTGTTGCCTTTGCTTCGAGCTTGGATCAGGCGGGTCCACTTTCTAGAACGATTGAAGATTCCAGCTTAGTGCTAGAGTCTATTTGTGGTTATGATGAGTTTGACTCAACAACATCCAAAGAAAAAGTTGAATCATGGTCAAGCAGCACAGAAAACGTAAGTTTAAAAGGCCTTAAGGTTGGATTGCCTAAGGAGTATTTTCAAGACAGTATAGATCCGGACGTTGAAAAGGCTGTGGAGTCGGCTAAAAAAAACCTAGAGAGCATGGGTTGTGAATTTGTTGAAGTCAGCATTCCTCACACTAAATACTCGGTGCCGATCTATTATATTATTGCCACTAGTGAAGCTTCAAGTAATTTAGCAAGGTATGATGGTGTTCGTTTTGGACACCGTTCAAATTTTTCAGAAAAACCGGCGGCTGACCTGCTCGATTTTTATTGTAGAAATCGTGGAGAAGGTTTTGGAGCTGAGGTGAAGCGAAGAATCTCATTGGGCACCTTTACTTTGTCGAGCGGTTATTACGATGCTTATTACAACAAAGCTTGCCAGGTTAGAAATTTGTTAAGACAAGATTTTGTTAGTGCTTTTAAACAGTGTGATGTTATTTTGAGTCCGGTGACCACGACCCCGGCTTTTAAGATTGGCGAGAGAATATCTGATCCAATCACTATGTATAAAAATGATATTTTTACAACTTCAACAAACTTGGCTGGATTGCCAGGCTTGAGTTTGCCAACGTCATTATCTAAAGATGGCTTACCTATTGGTATACAATTAACAGCTTCTCACTTTGAAGAGACAAAGCTTTTAGGTGTGGCTCGAGCTTTAGAAAAAATGACATCTTTTGAAGGGAGGCCTAGCAATGTATAACGACTGGGAACCAGTGATTGGTTTAGAAATTCATGCCCAATTAAATACTGAAAGTAAAATATTTTCAAACGACTCAACCTCTTTTGGAAATGGAGACAATCAAAATGTGTCTCCAGTTTCTTTAGGAATGCCTGGTGCTTTGCCTGTAGTAAATAAAAAGGTCATCGAAAATTCAATTCGAACAGGGTTAGCCTTAAATTGCCAAATAAGAAACAAATCTGTTTTTTCTAGAAAAAATTATTTTTACCCTGATTTACCTAAAGGTTATCAGATTTCTCAGTTTGATGAGCCAATATGTGAGCATGGATTTGTTGAGTTTAATTTAGACGGAAAAACTAAACGCATCGGCATTACTCGTGCTCATATGGAAGAAGATGCCGGAAAGTCCACTCATCATGGCGACTACACTTTAATTAATTTAAATCGTGCGGGTGTACCTTTATTAGAAATCGTATCTGAACCAGAAATCAAAACTCCCGCCGAAGCGGCTGAGTATGCAAGAACTGTTCGTCAAATTTTACGGTTTTTAGAAGTATGTGATGGTAACTTAGAAGAAGGTTCCTTGCGTTGTGACTGCAATGTTAGTGTTATGAAAAAGGGAGCTAAAGAGTTCGGAACCAAAGTAGAAATAAAAAATATAAACTCTTTCCGTTTTGTAGAAAAAGCGATTGAATATGAAATAAGTCGACAAATTGAAGTGATTGAGTCTGGGGGAGAAATTTTCCAAGAAACTCGTTTGTTTGATTCCACAAAGAATAAGACTTACGCCATGAGAAAAAAAGAGCAAGCTCATGATTATCGTTATTTTCCTGACCCAGATTTATTACCTGTAGTTTTTAAGCAGGAGTGGGTGGAAGAAATCAAAAAGTCATTGCCGGAGCTCCCTAGAGATATGGCCGCTCGTTTTCAGTCAGAGTATAATATCCCTGAGTACGATGCCTTAGTTCTTACCCAAGAAAAAGAGTTGGCAAGTTTTTTTGAAGATGTAGCCAAGCTAAGTAAAAATCCAAAGTCAGCTTCTAACTGGGTGATGGTGGAGCTTCAAAGAGAATTGAATGAACAAAAGTTAGATATTAGCCAATCTCCTGTTTCATCAAAACGATTGGCAAAGTTGATTGAGCTAATTGATACCAAGGTTATTTCAGGTAAAATTGCAAAGACAGTTTTTGCACTTTTATTAAAAGAAGATAAAGACCCGGATGTTATTGTTAAAGAACAAGGCCTTGTGCAAATTACAGACAGTGGAGCCATTGAAAAAATGGTTGATGATGTCATTGCAGCAAGCCCTAACCAAGTTGAGCAATATCGTGGTGGTAAAGATAAGCTTTTCGGGTATTTTGTAGGTCAAATTATGAAGGCTTCTAAAGGGCAAGCTAACCCAGAAATGATCAATAAACTTTTGAAAGAAAAGTTAAAAGGATAGTTTTTGTGAAAGTAGCTTCTCTTGATTTGGGATCAAACAGTTTTTTATTATTAATTGCTGAGGTCGAATCCAAAGAAGTTTCTAAGGTTTATTGTGATTTGCAAACAGTGACTCGCCTAGGTCAGGGAGTTCATGAAAATCGACAATTTCACGAACTGGCTTTAAAGCGAGCAGAATCTTGTTTTGCTAATTATAGCGAAATTATAAAAGAGCATCAGGTTGATAAAGTTGTCGCGGTTTCAACAAGCGCGGCACGCGATGTGAACAACAAACAACGCTTTATTGATCTTGGGCTCAAATATGGAATCCCTATTGAAATTATTTCCGGGCAAAAAGAAGCTGAGCTGACTTACTATGGATCATTTGGTTTTAATTCTGCCAGCACTTCGTCATCGGTTGTAGATGTAGGTGGGGGCTCAACTGAGGTGATTGGTCGAGAGGATCAAAATGTAAAAGGTTGGAGTTTCGACATTGGAAGTGTTCGATTGGCTGAAATTTTTAATGCTTTCGATAGAGTTTCTTCAGATGTTTTATTAAAAATGGATAGTTACATAGTTTCTCAACTGCAAGATAAAAAAGAAAGCTTGCCGTCAATGACAGCTGTGACAGCCGTGGCAGGAACACCAACAACTTTATCTGCGATGATTCAAGAAATTGAATTTGACGTTTCAAAAGTTGAAGGTTCTTTTTTAAGTTTAAAAGAGTTACAGCTTTGGCAAAAAAAACTTGCTGCTATGACGGCCAACGAAAGAAAGCTACTAAAAGGAGTTCACCCAGACCGCGCAGATGTTTTAGTTTGTGGTGTTAGTATTCTTAAAAATATTTGCGAACACTTTACACTGCCTGGGTTTAGGGTTTCTTGTCGTGGCGTTCGTTTTGGTTTAGCAGTTTCTCAAAGTTAAAGTTTTAATTTTGAGAATAAAAGTAGTGTGCTCTAATCTCTAATCTCTAATCTCTAATCTCTAATCTCTAATCTCTAATCTCTAAATTCAGTATTGATTTCATAGAAAGATTCGCTATCCTTAAGAGATGAAATACTTAATTTTATTGTTAGTTGTTTTTTCTTTTAATGTTTCTCATGCTTATCTTATTGAGGACCACCTAGAATTTTTGGCCTCACAAAAATCTAAAAAAAAATGGACAGTCAAAGATCTTTTTAGTCCAAAAAAATCTAAGAAAAAAGCTCCAGTTGTCAGCGTTTTACCTAAAAATTTTAAAAAAAATCAAAAATATGAATTTTCTCTAGGTTTAGAATATGGAAATTTAAATTTAGATATTGATGGCAATAGTTCAAGATTTGAAGTTTATAGAATGAGTTTTGTGGCTTATGCTCGGTTTTTTGGGTTAGTAGGTAATTTTTATTTAACAGAAACTTCAAAGGAAAATCATGGTGATTTAAGTTTAAGTCTTCGATTATTGGGAACTTCCGAGCAAACGACTCATTTTAGTGTTTTCGCTGGTGTTAATAAAACGAAAGAAATGGATGGTGGAGTAAACAAAAATGTTAATAATTACATTTGGGGTGCCGAGGCCATGCTGTATTTGTTTGATGTTTTAGGGTTGTCTTATCACTTTACTCAGATGGAAGAAAATAGTGAGTCAGATATCGCATTGAGAAGATCAGGAAGAAAACATGAATTGAGAGTTTTCTTAGATTATAAATATTTTCGTGTTTTTGGTTTACATAGGTTAGATCGATTGAAGTATAGAAATAGTCCTTTGCTTTCCCGCAAAGAAATTCAAGGTGTTATGGGTGGAGTTCAAGTATTCTTTTAGAAAAACGATACTTTATCGGCAAAACGAATACTTATTGTTTTTATTTACAAGCTTATCATTTAAAGCAATGTTATTTTTTTTGAACCAGTTTTTATTCATTTCTAAAGCATAAATTGCGGCTTTACGGCTGGCATAAAGGGGAGGGTGGGTGACTTGAGGAGCTGCCGGGACCATTTCTTTCATATCAACCAGTTCACACTTTTTATTAAAAAAACCAATACTTAGAGGTATAAGAGTGTTTTTCATCCAAAAACTTAAACGTTGCTCATCGTTAAAAATAAATAACATGCCATGATTTTTTTTTAAAAATTTTCTGTTCATTAAACCGATCTCTCTTTTTTTAGGAGAGTCAGCAACTTCAACAAAAATTTTTTGCTGACCAACTTGAAATTCATCATAGGATTGCGAACTTATACAAGCTGAAGTGATTAGTGGCAAAAGCAATAAATAGTATTTTGAATTCATGTATTTACCTTTAATAAGCGAGGGGAAAAAAGAAAAATTATTTTTTTAATCCTATGTTGTAAAACTTTGGTCTAGCCAGATGTTAGTTTTGTCATAAATTATTAAGCCCATAGCCTGGCTTTTTAACATATTCGTTCTCAGATAGAAATGCTTATGCTCTAATGTTATCTAAGTCATCTCATTAATAGATGCAAAGGATTGCAGTTATGGTTAAGATTTTACTGGCGATTTTATTATCGAGCTTTCTTTCTACAAGTATAGTTTCTTGCTCTTTTTTAAAGTCTGATTCTGATGAAACAGCACAAGAAGTGACTGAGTCAGACGATGAAGGGTTTGGTGACGAAGATGAAGACTATGATCCTCTGAATGACGAAGATAGTGATGTGGCTGCCTTAGATGATTCCGGTGAAGACTTCGAAGATGATGATGATTTAGAAGAGGGCATCGAAGATAACTTTGGTGACGAGAGTGAAGACATCGCAGCTGTTGAAGACACCACTGGTGAGGTTAGTGATGATGATTTATTAGGTGAAGATATAATTGAAGAACCAGAACAAGTGGCTGCAGCTGACACGGTAAGTGATAACGCTGACGATCTTGATCTTGAAGACCCTTCTGAGGTTGAGCCTACTGCACTTGCTGAAAATGAAGTTCCAAGTACAGATCAAAGCTTTGAGCAGCCAGCTCCCGAAGATTTTAGTGCTCAAGAAAACGTCGACCTAGGCTATAATGACGAGCCTGTAGTAAAAAACTATGTTTCTGTAAAAAAGGCTAAGGTTACTCCTTTTAATAAGGCTGGGGTATTGGCAAATGCTATTTATATTGCAAGGCCTGGAGATACGTTATCTTCAATCAGTCAAAAAATTTATGGGTCTGATCGAACCAGTGATCTATTAAGTGTGAATACTACTTTAGGTCGCGGAGTTAAAGTAGGAGACAAGGTTTACTATAACTCACCACAAAGACCAAATGATAGAGACACTCTACAAACTTACTATGAAGATTTAAATCTTTCTCCTGAAATTTATGTTACCCAACCCGGTGATAATATACGTTCAGTTTCAAAAAAATTACTTGGAAATGCGGGAAGTTGGAAAGAGGTTTGGGCTACCAATCAAAATATTGAATCAAAAGGGGAAGTTTCTGAAGGACTTGAGTTAAGGTATTGGTCTGATGGCGGAGCAGGGGCTCCAACAAATCTTGCGAGTAATAACATTCCTCCTCCAGCGCCGGTAATTCCTGAACCACCTCAGGAAGAGTTTGATGTTCCGCCACCGCCACCTCAAGAGGAGTTTAATCCACCACCTCCTCCGCAACCAATAGCTCAAAATAATATGGATAAAATTCCTCCACCTCCAGAAGAGTTTGCGGAAGATTCTATTCCACCTCCGCCGGAGCCCATAGAGGAAGTGATTCCACCACCTCCACCAATAGCAAAGACGGCGCCACCACCGCCACCAAGAGTCAATGCGCCACCACCACCGCCAATGCCTAAAGTGGCAAAGAAAAAGAGCTTTGGAAAGAAAGCAAAGTCTTTAGCTTCGATGGCCGACAGAGATCAAACAATGATGATGGGTGCTTTGGGGATAATATTATTAGCAGCTGTTTTATTGTTCATAATTATTAGGAAAAAAAGGTCTCGAAAAGCCATAGACTTTAATACTTCGACCACACAAATTGAATAAAAAAAAGCCACCGAAAGGGTGGCTTTTTTTATATCTACTTTCTGGTAGGGTTATCCCACTTTTTTAAAGATAGAAGAAAGTAACGTTTTTTTGCTCTCTTTTTTGATGTTTACGAAGTAAATAAGGTCATCCACAAGTTGTACGTCTGTTTTGTTAAAGGGTAAAAATCTCACCCCGTATCCAAGTTGGTTTTTCCAGATAACTTTTGCATTAATTTTACGTTCTCGACCGCTGACTCTCATTTGAAAAATCAACTTATCGTTCGGTAAGAATGTCGCATTATTAGATTCAAGAAAAGCGCCAGTTAGACTAATATTTTTAAGGGATCCATACTCGTCTCTGCGTCCGTAGGTTTTCCTAAATTCAACAGGTAAATCCAATGAAACGCGTGGAGCGGGCGTGTTATTTTCTTCTTTGTTCATAAATCCTCCCCCGATGTTTGTAGCTTATTTATCGGTTTTGAGGCAAAAATGTTAAGTAATATTAACAGTTATTGCGATATTCTCAGATCCATGATTAAAAAATTTACACTATAGAAGACTTACTGCTACATTTTGAGACGGCAGAGGATTCAATATTAAGGGGTCATAGTTAAAACCAGATTTTAGTCTTGCTATTCAGATTGAAATATTGCACTATTAGTTCATAACACAGTCCGGTTTAAAATTTGAAACCGCAAAATCTATGAAAACTGTGATTATACCTATTCATTTTCCAAGGAAATTCCAACTATAATACCAAAGCATATCATAAGGATAATATATGGCTAAAGCTGAAGAGACGGCTACTGAAGAGAAAAAACCGAGAGCAAAAAAAGCAACAACTAAAGCAAAAGCTGCTCCGAAAGAAAAGGCTGAAGCTAAAACTCCGAAAGAAAAGCCTGAAAGTAAAGCCCCTGCCGAAGAAAAAGTAGCTAAAAAAGAAAGTGCGCCTGCCGCTGAAGCTAAGCCTGCTGAAACTAAAGAAGTCAAAAAAGAACCTAGAAGTAAAGAACCAAGGTCAAAAGACACGCCACCAAAAGAGGGCGGAGCTGGCTATAAAGAGGTTAAATTTGAAGGCCGTGGCCGTAGAAGTGGCTCTAAATCAGATTACAGAAGACAAAATAACAAGGGTTCAAACAATAATGGCGGCGGTAAAAATAGAAACTACCGCAATGGCAATGGCAACGGAAACTCTGGTGGTTCAAGATATAATGAAAATGATGAGCCGGCCGTAGAGATTGACCTGAGTGATATTAGCTTAACCGATGAAGAAAAAAAGAACTTAGATTCAAAAAATTTAAAGTCGAAAAATATTAAAGACCTCGTCGACTTTGGAATAAAACTTAAAATTGAAAATGCAGCTGGTCTCAGAAGACAAGACTTAGTTTTTGAAATCTTAAAAAGAGCGGCCATGTTGGGTGATATTTTTGGTGGCGGTTGCCTTGAGATTTTACCAGATGGTTATGGTTTTTTAAGATCTCCAGATTACAATTACTTGCCTGGCCCAGATGATATTTATGTGAGTCCCTCTCAAATTCGAAGAGTTGGCTTAAGAACAGGTGATACTATCGTGGGTACAGTGCGACCTCCGAAAGACAATGAGCGCTACTTTGCTTTATTAAAAATTGAAACTCTTAATCACGCTCCACCGGAGCAAAGTAAAGATAAGGTTTTATTTGATAACTTAACTCCGTTATACCCAGAAGAAAGATTAAACTTAGAGCATAAGCCCAACGAGTACACCACTCGAGTGATTGATTTAATGGCTCCTTTGGGTAAAGGGCAAAGAGCTCTTATCGTGGCCCCACCTAGAACAGGTAAAACGGTCATTATGCAAAATATAGCGAAGGCCATTGCTGAGAATCAACCAGAGGTTAAGCTAATTGTACTACTTATAGACGAGCGACCGGAAGAAGTGACAGATATGTCTCGTAATGTTGATGGTGAAGTGATTAGTTCCACCTTTGATGAGCCACCAACTCGTCACGTACAGGTTGCCGAAATGGTGATTGAAAAAGCAAAAAGATTAGTTGAACAAAAACACGATGTGGTCATTTTGTTAGATTCTATTACAAGATTAGCCAGAGCTTATAACACCGTTGTGCCACCATCAGGTAAAATTCTTTCTGGTGGTGTAGATTCAAATGCTCTTCATAAGCCTAAAAGATTTTTTGGTGCAGCTAGAAATATTGAAGAAGGCGGAAGTTTAACAATTATTGCTACAGCCCTTGTTGATACTGGTTCACGAATGGACGAAGTTATTTTTGAGGAATTCAAAGGAACTGGAAACGCTGAGATACATTTGGATCGCAAACTTATGGAAAAAAGAACTTTCCCTTGTATGGATATTAATAAGTCTGGAACAAGAAAAGAAGACTTACTCATCGATAAAAAAGATTTAAACCGACTTTGGATCTTAAGAAAAGTATTAGCACCTATGAATGTTGTAGATAGCATGGAGTTCTTACTAGACAAGTTAAGAAATGCGAAAACTAATGACGAATTTATGTCATCAATGTCGAATTAGCGATAAAAACTGTTTTCTAATAAAAAGTGAATAGTTTTTGATCGTTTGAGGGCAATGCGTATAAAAAAACGGAATCAAATTTGATTGTCCTCAAAGCATCTATCTAAGGGGACATTATGTTTAAAAAATTAGATGAAGTTGAAAATAATTACGAACATTTACAAATGAAGTTACAAGATCCAACAATAACTTCTGACCCCAAGCAATATACAGAGCTTATGCAAGAAATTGCTGAAATTGAAAAAATTGTTTTGTCTTACAAAGAGTATAAATCTTGTCAAAAAGATATTAACTCCAACAAAGAGCTTTTAGAAAGTGAAAATGACGAAGAAATTCGACAACTTGCTAAAGAAGAGCTTTCAGAGTTAGGAGATAAAGTAGAAGCCTTAGAAGAAAGCTTAAAAATTCTTTTACTTCCAGCGGACCCTAATGATGATAAAAATATAATTTTAGAATTGCGAGCAGGAGCCGGTGGAGATGAAGCCAGCTTGTTTGCTGATGAATTATTTAGAGCCTATTCCTTTTTTGCTTCTGATCAAAAATGGAAGATGCAGTTGATTTCTACATCTCCTGGTAACGCCGGAGGCTTTAAAGAAATTATAGCCAGTATTTCTGGTCAAAAAGTTTACAGTCTTATGAAATTTGAAAGTGGTGTTCATCGAGTGCAAAGAGTTCCAAAAACAGAATCACAAGGACGAGTTCATACCTCGACGATTACTGTTGCCGTGATACCTGAAGTAGAAAGTGTTGATGTTAAAATTAACCCTAACGATTTAAGAATCGATGTTTATCGATCAAGCGGTAACGGTGGACAATCAGTAAATACAACTGATTCAGCTGTAAGAATCACTCACTTGCCAACAAATATTGTTGTTACATGTCAGGATGGCAAATCACAAACCTCCAATAAAGAACAGGCTATGAAAGTTTTGTCTTCGAGATTGCAAGCCATAGAAGATGAGAAGAAAATGAAAGACGCCTCTGATGAGCGCTTGTCTCAAATAGGAACTGGTGATCGATCAGAAAGAATTAGAACTTACAACTTTCCTCAATCAAGAATTACTGATCATCGTATAGGCTTTACGACTCATGCTATTTCTGATGTTATGGGTGGAAAAGTGAGCATCGTTCTTGACCCCATTCTTGCTCACTTTCAAGCAGAAGCTTTAAAAAATCAAACTCAATGACAGTAAAAGAATTTACTTTACATGCCTTTCACCGTTTAAAGTCTTGTAATATTCCAAGCCCTAAATATGAAGCCGATCTTTTTATTTGTGACTACTTTGGCTGGGAAAAACATGAGCTCATACTTAACGAAAGTTATGAGCTCACCGCTCAGCAAATGGCTCAGCTTAAATCATGGCTTCAGCAGAGAGCCGAGGGTGTTCCTTATGCTTATATTGTTGGGTTTAAGCATTTTTATAAAAGCAAATTTATTGTAAATTCACATGTATTAATACCTCGTCCTGAAACAGAGTTAATGGTTGAGCATGCGGTTAAACATTTTTCTAGAGATAAAAAAATAAATATACTTGATGTTGGGTGTGGCTCTGGTTGTTTGGGACTTAGCGTGCTCCGTGAATTTCCAAACGCTCAACTTGTTAGTTTGGATATAAGCGCCAAAGCCCTAGAAGTGACAAAACAAAATGCAAAACAATTAGATCTTTTAAATCGTTGTGACCTAATTTTCCAAGACTTCAATAAGGTGGACATATCTATTTTTCAAACCAATTTTGATTTAGTTTTAGCAAACCCTCCTTATATTGATGAAGTGAATGGCTTTGTTGAAAAAAATGTTAAAAAATTTGAACCGTCTCAGGCTTTATTTTCAGAAGAAAAGGGCTTGAAAGATATAAAGAGTTGGTTAATCATGATCGAGAAGGTTATAGTTGAAAGCGCCTTGGTTCTTATGGAATTTGGCAAAGACCAATCTCAAGATATTTTGTCTTTTCTTAACAGCAGGCCTTCTTTTGTAAACACAAAAATTCACAAAGACTACGCTCAATTACCAAGGTACGTTAGTACTCAAAAAAGTTAGAGTGATGATCTTTTTTTGGAGAACTTATGGATAAAATGTTAGTCACGGGTGGAAAAAAATTAAAGGGCGAAGTTTCCACCGGGGGAGCTAAAAATGCTGCCTTACCAATTTTATTTTCGACCCTCCTCGCTGATGGAGAGCATATATTTCATAATGTTCCTGACCTTATGGATATTAAATCAACGAGAGATTTATTGGAGTCTTTCGGTTGTGAAACCGAATTTTCTAAAAACACATTGAAAATTTTAGTTCGGCCATTAAAAACCTATGAGGCTCATTATGATCTTGTTCGTAAAATGCGAGCCAGTATTCTATGTTTAGGGCCTTTGTTAGCTAGGCATCAGCAAGCGCGCGTGAGTATGCCAGGTGGTTGTGCCATTGGAAGTCGTCCGATTAATTATCACCTAGATGCTATTGGACAGTTGGGCTGTGAAAGTGAGGTGACCTCTGGTTACGTTGTAGCCAAAACGCAGGGTCTAAAAGGGGCTCGTATCATTTTTGATATGCCATCTGTCGGAGCAACGGAAAACTTAATGATGGCCGCAGTACTTGCGAATGGGACCACTATTATTGAAAATGCTGCCAAAGAGCCCGAAATTGTCGACTTAGCCGATTACCTGAATAAAATGGGAGCAAAAGTTAGCGGAGCTGGAAGAAGTATTATTTCTATTGAAGGAGTAAAATCTCTTAAGCCTGCCGAACATACAATTATTCCAGACCGTATCGAAGCTGGAACCCTACTAATAGCTGGTGCCATCACTGGTGGTTCTGTAAAAGTGAATAAATGTAGGCCTGACCACATTGAAGCTTTAATTTCAAAAATGAGAGAAAGTGGTTTTGATATTGAAGTTGGTGAAGATTGTGTCAGTGTGAGTGAGTGTAAGGAGTGGAAGGCTGTTGATGTGACAACAGCTCCGCACCCAGCATTTCCTACCGACTTACAAGCTCAATTTATGGCTTTAATGACTCAATCTAAAGGTAGCAGTATTATTACTGAAACAATTTTTGAAAACAGATTTATGCATGTTCAAGAGCTAATTCGCTTAAATGCTGAGATCTCCCCAAAAACAAGAGTTTGTATTGTCAGAGGAGAACAAGGGCAACTGATGGGTGCCCCTGTTATGGCGACAGACCTTAGGGCTAGTGCTTGTTTAGTTTTAGCTGGACTTGTGGCTAAGGGGGAAACCTGCGTGAATAGAATTTATCATTTAGACCGTGGATATGAAAAACTAGAAGATAAGTTAACAAAATTAGGTGCTTCTATTAAAAGAATCTAATAATATTATAGTCTATGAAAGTTAAAAACTCACAGTGGCTGATTCGTACCAGCAAAGGCAAAATTCAAGGCCCTTTTGCCACTCGTGAGGTGATGTTTAAGATTAAAAGTGGTGAGCTCGAGGGCACCGAAGAAATTTGTAATCACCCAGGGGGTCGTTGGCGTCCAATAACTCACAATACAGATTTTTATGATTACTTATTGGCTTGTTTAAGTGAAAACTCTGAAAATATAGATGATGACGAAACCAATTGGGACATTGACCCAGAAACTCTGACACTAAAAAACTTTTCTCTAGAACCAAGCGACGACTTACGAAAATCAGAACAAAAATCATCTGAACCTTTAGACCTTCCTTCACCCAATAAAACTAAAGAAGACGTTAATAAAACAAACTCAGTAAAAAAATCAATTACAAAATCTGATGATAAACAAATTTCTTCCCAGGAAAAAAAGCCAACTAAAAAGCCATCAAAGAAAAAGCTGAAAACAAAACCAAAAACGAATAAAAGAAAAGCAGAAAAGCAAAAAAAATCATTCTTTTCTCCAGTTTCCTTGGGGCTGACATTAATTATATGTTGTTTAGTGGGATTTTTTCTTTTTAATGGCCCTAAAAAATCTGTACCTAAAGTTAAAATATTAATTCCAAAAAATAACCAGACACTCCCCCCTGAAGCAGTAAGGTCTATTGCCAGAGAGGCGACGGAATATTTTTTACAAGATGATGTACAAGGCTATATACAGGCTCAAATAAAAATTGTGCAAGTATTAGAGGCTGATCCTAGTTATGAAGAGCTATACTCTTTGCTGTGTGTTTCGCACTATAACCTTTGGCCCCATAGCGACCAGTCTGAAGTGACGATTAAAAAAATTAAAAAATTTAGTCAAATGGCAAAGCAGTATGATTCCTCAAAGCTTAATTATGCAAATTGTCATGCGGCCTTTCTTATTTTGCAAAAGCAAAGTGATAAGGCCTCCCGCTATATTGATAATATAATTGAAAGGTATGCAAATACCGATACACCGCCAACAATTCCTTATTATTTTAAATCTCAAATTTTAAAAAATGACCAAATGTATGAAGCCCTAAAAGACTCTGCAGGCTTGTTGGAGCTGGCTTGGCCTCAATGGTTGGCTGGAGCTTATTTGTCGGGTGTAGCTATGTTTCACTTAGATGAGGGGCTTGCTGCCATTGAAAAATTTAAATTACTACTCAACCAAAACCCAAGAAATAAAAAGGCTTTGATTTATATTGGTATGATTAGGCAAAAATTTTATAAAGAATTTAAAAAATCAATTGAATCAATTGAAGTGGCCTTGAATATTAAAGAAAGAATTGATGATTTTATTTTAGGTCAGGCTTATTTTTACTTAGCTCAATCATTTTTAAATTTAAACGACGCTCATGGAGCTAAAAAAAATATTTTGAAGGCTTACAAGTATAATCCTGTTGATGTCGAAATTGAAAATTTTTATATTAGTCTTTTTGGTGAGCAGGGAAAAGCCACTCTCTCCGAACAGAGCTACCTTTTAAAGGGTGATCAATTTCGAAGAGAGGGCGACTGCAACGCCGCTCAGGCCTACTATAGAGAGGCCATACAAGTAAACCCCAAAAACTCAGAGGCTGTAATAAAAAGTGGCCAGTGTTTATGGGAGTTAGGTTTATCTGAAGACGCTATAAGTGTTTTACTTAAGTTAGTCCAAGTAAGCCCAGGCGCAATAGATGTTGTTGTTGCATTAGCTAAAATTTATAGGGAGTTGTATCAGTTTAAATTAGCACAAGACTTACTGACTAAAACCCATAACCATGTGAAAGGTCATCATAAAATTTACAAAGAGTTTGCAAGCTTAGAGTTGGCAAGAAGGAACCCTCTGTCGGCCATTAAATACGCTGATAAATCTCTAAGCCGGTATGATGATGACGTTGAAGCATTGATGATAAAAATTAAAGCACAAATTTTACTTAGCAAATATCAAGAAGCCTATAGTATTGCCTTAAAAGCCATGGAACTTGAGCCCACTTCGGTGGATGTTAAATTTATTTACGCCGAAACCTATTACTATGTTCATGGCATTGATGCGACGGTAAGATACCTAAACAAACTCATTGGTCTTTATTCAACGGAAAAAAAATACCGACTAGCTTTGGCCCAAGCTTTTTTTAAAGATGAGCAGTACACCTTAGCCGAAAATGTATTTAAACAACTCATTGAAATTGACCCCAAATTTAAACCAGCTTTAATGGGACTTGCTCGTTGTTACAAAAGTCAAAGACGTTTGAACTTATCAAAACAAATATTGTTAAAAGCAGCGAGCTTAAATGCAATTGATGTTGAGCCATTGGTGGAGCTGGGTCTTCTGTACCTAGAATCAAAAGCTTATCAAAGAGCCTTGAAGCAATTTAAACGAGTTGCTGGCATTAACGCTGATTTTCCTAAGGTGAGTTATTATCTTGGGAAAACTCATTTTTTAATGGGCGATTATAAGCTAGCCATCAAATGGGCTAGCCAAGAAAAACAAAATAATCCACAAGAAGTGGACGCATATTTATTGGCTGGTGAAGTTTATGAAAAACAGGGGTTGTATCAGTTTTGTTCAAGAGAGTACCAGCAAGCATTACAATACAGGGAATTTGGAGCTCATATTTATTTGCAAATATCTAGGTGTTATAGCAAGTCAGGTGCTTTGGACGTGGCTATGAATATGTTGGAAAGGGCTAGGGCTAAAGACTCTGGTTTATCGGCAGTGTACCGAGAGCTAGGTTCAATATATGAGTTAAAAGGAAACCCTGATAAGGCTATTTGGGCCTATGAGTATTATTTGTCTTTGTCCCCTCAGGCAGTGGATGCATCACAGGTTATGAACAAATTGAATTCTTTGAGGTAGTTTAAAATAAAAAAATGTAATTAACCTGTAAAAATTTCTCGCTAGAAGTGGTTTATTAAAAGCCACAGCAGAGTCATTAGTTGTCAGTGGTCTAAATTTCGGTCATACTCAAGAAATGGAAAACATAATTGGCCACACTCCTCAAAAAAAATCTAGCTTATGGGCTTTGTGTCTTTTTGCCGTGAGATGCTTTTTTGGTCTTATCCTAGGAATAGTTATTAATTCTGTGGGTGTTGAAATTATTGGCTATGGCCAATTAAGTTCAATTTTTGTAACTTTGGTTACAGTTTTCTTGGTTGTGCGTTTAACAAAAAAATGGGCACTGACCAATGTTTTGATTTTGATACTATTTACGTTTTTACTATTTATGCTTTTAAATACTTATATTTCTATAGCCCCAGGTGAGTAAACCATGATTGATTTTAAAAAACTAACAAACCCAAATACTGATGAAAAAACCGGTCTTACTTTTTTAGAAGCCTATAAAAAAAACTTAAAAGATCGAGGGGATGACCCGAGCCAAGTAGATTCTTTATTATCAATCAACAATGATCGCAAAGCTATGGTTTTAAAAGTAGACCAGGCCAAAGCTCATCAAAACAAGGTTGGGCAAGAAATTGCTAAACTAAAAAAAGCTAAAGAAGACGCTAGCGGCCCGTTGAGTGAAATGCAAACCTTGAGTGCCGACATTAAGTCTCTTGAAAAAGAGTTAGAAAATATTAACATTAAGTTCAAAGACTTTTTATCAGTTTTGCCCAACCATAGCCATGAAAGTGTTCCAGCCGGAGCCAGCGAAGATGATAATGTAGAAGTTAGCCAATATGGCTCAAAAACAGAATTTTCTTTTGCTGCCAAAAACCATATCGAATTGGGAGAAGCTTTGGGCATTCTTGACTTTGAAAGAGCAGCAAAAGTGGCCGGAGCTAGGTTTACATATTTGAAGGGAATGGGAGCTAGACTCGAACGTGCACTTATTCAGTTTATGATGGAAACTCATAGTGATGAGCATGGTTATACTGAAATTATTCCTCCTTATATTGTTAATAGCAATAGCCTTTACGGCACCAGTCAGTTTCCTAAATTTAAAGAAGATGTTTTTCATTTAGAAAATTCAGATTATTATCTAATTCCAACCTCTGAAGCTTCTGTTACAAATGTTTACGCCGGTGAAATTTTAAGCGAAGATCAATTGCCAGAAAACTTTGTTGCATTTTCTCCGTGCTTTCGCTCTGAAGCGGGTAGCTATGGCCGAGACACCCAAGGGCTTATTCGTCAGCATCAATTCCATAAAGTTGAGCTTTTAAAGTTTACTCATCCAGAGGAATCTTATAATGAGCATGAAAAGCTCACAAGTCATGCTGAAAGAATTTTAAAAGATCTAGAAATTCCTTTTCGTAGAATGGCCTTGTGCTCTGGTGATATTTCTTTTGGTGCAGCAAAATGTTATGACCTTGAGGCTTGGTTGCCGGGGCAACAAAAATTTAGAGAAATCTCTTCTTGTTCCAACTTTGAAGATTTTCAGGCTCGTCGAGCCAATATACGTTTTCGTCCTAAAGGGGAAAAGGCTAAACCACAATTTGTTCATACTTTAAATGGTTCAGGTTTAGCGGTTGGTCGAACACTTATTGCTGTATTAGAAAATTACCAGCAAGAAGACGGGTCTATAAAAATTCCTTCTGTCTTAAAAAAATATATGGGTGGACGTGACCTCATAAAGTAGAGCTTTCGCTTAAGTTTTATATAGCGTTGGCTTTCATTTGCTTATCTAAAAACCAGTCTTAATTTGAGACACTTTAAATAGCTGAGTTGCAACCTAGGTGTTTTAGACTATTTCTTGTGAGCCATAAGGCTAGGTCCTCTCCCCAGTTAATTACCGACGTGTTAAAATAAATGGTAATTCAGGGGAGTTTTATGGGGCATACAAAGAATAAATTTAAAAAAATAGTTCTCATTCTTTTAGTTAGTTCACTTCCTTTTTTTTACATTAACTGTGGCAACAATATGTCTTCACTCACCACTGGCAATAGCCTTTTGGGTCAAGGTGATTTATCTTCTGAGGTTAGTGATGACAATCCTTCTTTTCCGCCTGATACGGGCACGTCCCCCGACGATCCCTCCGATTCCAATGGCACAGACACTCCTCCGACTGGCGGACCAACAACACACCCACCTATTGCTGATTTAAAAATATTTCCAGGAGCAGAGGGCTTTGGTACAGACTCTATTGGTGGACGTGGCGGTCAATTATGTGTGGTTGTTAACTTAAAAGATGAAGGGGCGGGCTCTTTAAGGAGTTGTCTTGAAAAAAATGGGCCACGAATCGTTATTTTTAAAGTCGGCGGTACTATATCGGTTTCAAGGTCAATTCTTGTCAAAAATCCTTTTGTCTCGGTTTATGGGCAAACAGCCACCGGTGATGGTATTTTATTAAGGGGGGCGCCTAATTCTATAGATACTCCTTTAGTGGTACAAACTCATGATGTTCTTATACAGCACTTAAGGTTAAGGGCGGGGTCCACTCAAACCAATGGAGGCGCCTGCTGTCGTGATGGTGCAGGAATAGCTGGGCCGGCGGGACAAGTTTATAACGTTGTATTTGATCATAATTCTATTTCTTGGGGAACAGACCAAATTGCTCATACTTGGTATGATGCCAACCGTGTGACCTTCAGTTTTAATATTATTTCTGAAAGTCTTTATGATAATGGTTCTTCACCGGGAGGGCCTGCTGGTCGTGGGTTATTAATTGGTAATTCAGGAGCGCACTCAATATCAATCCATCATAACTTTTTTGCACATAGTTACCAGAGAAACCCATTAGTAAAAGCATCGGGAGTGATTGATGTGGTAAATAATTTATCATATCACCATGTTTCTCGTGGGGGACAGCAGTATGGTGAGCATAGGGGGCAAAAAATTAATTGGGTTAAAAACCATTATATTCCTTTGCTAGGCCAGGCTGATTCTAAGCAAAATACAGCCGTTAATTGGGGAGATATTGAAATACAAAGATTAAATTATCCCACTCAATTTTATGCAGAAGATAACTTAGGTCATCATAGACCAACTAATGATCTACCTCAGTATGCTTTATTTTTCACAAATTATAACGAGCCTTACAACACAGCCCTTGGCGACCATAGTGCTGTTCGCTTTGAGGCTCCTAAAATCAGTGAAACTCCCGTTAACCTTTTAGAAGAAACTTTACCTCTTACGGTGGGTGCTATTTTACCAAAGAGAGATGTTGTAGATACTCGAGTGGTTAACGAGCTGAGAACTCGAACGGGAAAAATGCCAAATTGTGTGGGGCCTGATGATCGCCCTAATGATACTAGTGATAGATGTGAAAATAATGTTGGTGGTTGGCCAACGATGAGAGCGGGAGCTTTAAGAGCTGACAGTGATGAAGATGGTATTCCAGACAGTTGGGAGTTAGCTCATGGCTTAGACCCCAAAGATCCTAAAGATGCCATGTCGGATATAAATAACGATGGATATTTAAATATCGAAGACTGGGTTCATAGTATAGGCCAATAAATATTATTGATAATACTGGGACAATAATTTGTGAAAGTGATGTTCGCCTTGCTCAATATTGGGTACATATCTGCCGGGGGTGTAGTGACCAGAGTTCATTCCCACCTGCACTGATTCACAAATTTCGATGTCTTCCACCTGAGTGATATCACTTTGTTTAATACTTGAGGCAATAAAATCTTTATCATTTAAACTTAGAAAGTAAAACTCATAGTAAACTCGACAAGAACTTTCGCTGATAGGAATAACCCAGTTAATATCCAGGCAGTCACCATAAAGATTAATCATAAAATTGGGAAACATCCAGGCATAAATACTACCCTGGCCAATACGAGCTTGCGCGCTAACTCCTTGGACCTCTTGGTCTTTTTTAGTGGGTGGTGAGGATTGTATGGAGTAAGAATCAAAAAGCTCGGTTTTATAAGAGCTCATATCTAATTGTTGGTTTAGGCTCGGGTGCATATGAGGAATATGGTAGCCACCGTCGAGGTAATTATCGACATAAACCTTCCAATTACAGGCAATATCCCAAGACTTATGAGAGTGAAATTTTAAGTTCATCCACTGTCGTGATTCTAGCCTCTTGGTGAGTTCTTTAAGGCTTTGATTCAAAGAAGATGCGCTTGGATCAGGATTGATAAAAACCCAATGGCCCCAGACCTCTAAGGCCATGGGTTTTAGGCCATGCTCTAATTTATTAAAATTTTCTAGGCTACTATCTTGCCTGGGAATTCTTTTAAGCTCACCATCAGTACCATACAACCAACCATGATAACCGCAGGCAATCCTGCCATCGGGGGCTTTTCCTGTACCTGTAACGACTTCCCGACCCTTGTGGCTACAAATATTGTGAAAAGCTTTTAAAGTACCATTTTTATCTGAGCATATGACCCAAGGAAGGCCAGAAATGCAGCCGGCTTTATAACTGTTGGGTTTATTGATCTCCTCAATACGAGCAACAGGCTGCCAAGTTTTATTAAAAATTTTATCACGATCTAATGTATAAAAATCTTTATGGCTAAACCAAGAGGCCGGGGGCATAGAGGCCTGGTTTACGTTCAGTTCGGGGTTAAACCCTTTAATTTCTCTAGCTATATCCAGTGAATAAACCACGTAAAACCCTCCCTTAACAAGTGACTACAAAATATATTCTACAACTTATTTATATGGCAAAAGAAATCGATAGCAAAAAAATAGGATGCATTTATAATTAATTTTAATTAAACAAACGTCTTTATTTAAAGGCCCAGAAAAACTCAAGAGAGCGAAAATGAAAATGCTAAAAACCCATATGCACCCAAGTATTAAGAGCTTAAAGGGGCAAACTATTTTAAAAAGATGGGCTGCTCGGGCTATAGTTCTTAAAAAAGACAAAATTTTACTTTTACATACAAAAAGATATTCTGATTATAGTTTGCCCGGGGGTGGTTTGGAACCAGGAGAAGATAAAGTCACTGGTTTAATTAGGGAATTGCAGGAAGAAACAGGGGCTCAAAATATTCATAATATTCAAGAGTTTGGTCAATATGAAGAATTTAGGCCTTGGTATAAGCCGGAGCATGATATTTTACATATGCTTTCCTATTGCTATACTTGTGATATCGGCGATGAGCTAGGCCCAACCAAGTACGAAGATTATGAAGTTAAAAACGGTATGCAGCCTGTTTGGGTAAATATATTTGAAGCCATTCAGTACAATCAAAACACGATCAAAGAAAATACGAACAGTGGTTTGTCTATAGAGAGAGAAACATTTTTATTAAAATTGATTGCTCAGGAAAAATTGTAGTTTTTTAAAGAAGCCCTAAGGTTTGGCCCCCGAGAAGTAGTGAAATTTGTATAATTTTTTTACAGTCTGAGTGCTCTTTAACATATTTTCAATGCCTATTTTATATACAGCTAAAACAGGTTATAACTTATTAGAAATAACGAAGAATGATAATTTTATTAGGGTTATTACCCTTTTACTTCCCCCTTCTTCTTGGAGATATTATGAGATCACTTTTACTTCTAGGGCTTTTGTTTGGTTCTTGCTTGTCTTTAGCTAACAACACATCAAGCCTTATTCTGGGCACCGGCGAGTATATGGTTCCTAAAAACACGAATCATGCGCAGGTCATAGATTTAGGGCCTGCCAAGAATCAGCTTTCATTATCAATAGCAAAATCAAGATCAAGTGTTTTTAACCCATTAAAATTGAGTCTTAATGATTTTAGTTTACTTTTTACTGCCGGTATTCAATATGAAATTAATTTTGTTAACCATACAGGGTCAGCAGCTGTTCTTGGTTTTAGTACATCGTATATTCAAGAAACTTGGGGCGCAGGCTTAGGGTGCAGGGCTACCTTAGGTACTAGTGCCGTCGGCACTGAGGTTGGGCGGCCACTAAATAGTGTTCGTAACAGTGGAACTTGTTATGTTCAGGCCTTTATTTTTAAACGAAACACACCTGATCGATTAGGCTTGCGCTTGGGAGGTGGAAAAACTCAATTTAGAAATGTGGATGACTTTGATGCTGATCACATTGAAGTAAGTATATTCAATGAAATCCCTTATGATGGGTATGGATTGGAAGCAGCTTATATTCGAGTGGAAATACCTGAACAGTTTCGCACCGATGGTTCTGATGATGAAAACGACACGCTAGCATTTAGAATTGTTAAAATACTTTAATTTAAGACCTCAGGTACGGACACACTTACGTAGTAAAAGTGTGTCCGTATCTTTTTTATAGTTAATATTTATAATCCCAATAAGAAGTAATGGTTTTTTTAAATCACTGACCTTTAATCATTTTAGCGATTTGTTTTTCAAGTTTATTTAGTGCTTTCTTTTTAGCTTTATATGCAATATCAGCATCATCTGTAACTGGGTTTATGACCCCTATTTGTTTTTTAAGCTCATCTCGATTAAACCCTTTACTTGCACATCCAAGACACATAAATATTGCCAAAGAAAGTGTAATTTGTATTATTCTCATAACTCCTCCTAATGAGAGGTTTTCCGATCCTCCTTAGTATCATAAAGGCTCTAGAAAATAATAATGCAGAATCAGCAGCTACGACCTCTGATGAGCTTCTTACTGTATCTTTAAATATATTAAATGATAACTCTGAAGAATATAGTTTTAGAATCAACGTATTTGATAGAGTTAGACGTAAGTATAAAAAAGAGAGCCGATTTACTAAAGCGATACAGTCAATTATTGCAGATTCACAATATAGCGATCGTTATAGAAAATTTTTGAGACAACAACTTAATTTATTTTAAGTTCTATCGCTAAAAGTGAAGAATGTTCATTACTATACCCAAAACACTATTTTTTCTTTAAGAAAAATCATTAATCTTGAGCGATAGCTACCGCTCAGGAAAAAGGTACGGACACGCTTTTACTGCAGAAGTGTCCGTACCTTTTTTCAATTGACCATCCTCTGTTACAACTACGGCATTTGCTTCAATTCTGATAAAACCCCGAAAAGCCTTATTTTAGGTTGATTACAGTGCCATCTACCTTGCCCATTTTATTACATAGGGACATTTTTAAAATCTCTTGAATATCATTGATTAGCTGGTCCTTTGCTCGAACATTGAAGAGTGATTTTATTGTTAGGCGGCGTTCTGCGCTATGCAGTTAAGTGAGTAGATGCAGTTGAATGAGGAGATCTGATTTGTATCTTGAAAAGAATGTCGTATTTGCGAAATTAAATGGCGGAGAGCGGGGGATTCGAACCCCCGAGACCCGTGAAGGCCCGCCAGTTTTCAAGACTGGTGCATTCAACCACTCTGCCAGCTCTCCGCCGACCAATCTATTCATTTGCTAAAGTTGTGGCAAGCGTTATATTTACAATTTTCCCTCAAATTTAACTTTTAGTGCGTTGAGTAATTGATTTGTGAGCGATACATGGCTGAAAAGGGTTGTTGTTGTTGAGTTACCATTTATTAAGATATAGAAGAGAATAATTCCAAATTTCCGGAGATTTTCATGTCTGAAAAAAAGTTAAATTTATTGGTGCCAGGCCTAGTGCTATTCACCCTGGTTTTTGTATTTTATTACCCAAGGTTCTTAATATCCCAATTTGGTTTGGAAAACCCTTGGACCAACTACCTTTATATGTATGGGTTTGGTGGTTATTTTTTTTCTTTGGGATTATTACTAATTACTAAAACAAAATCTTGCGTATTTGGCCGGGGCCGCGACACGAAATGGTTTGTTATTCTTTGTGGAGGGTTTTTGTGGCTTCTCACGATGCATGCTGTTTGGATATATCTAGCCTTGAGCATCCCATTTAAAGGGGGAGTGAGTTAATGGAATTTGATGGAGTAGACCTATCTCAGCGCGCGGTCGTCATTGTTGGTGTTGTTTGTTTAGCTTATGTTCTTATTGTTCGAGCCTTTGGAAGTTACTTTGCTCGGTTTAATAATAACATTAATGATTTTTTCTTCAGTGGCCAAAGATTTTCTTGGTGGTTACCAGCAGCCAGTATGGTGGCCACAGGAATTGGTTCTTACAGTTTTCTAAAATACTCTCAGCAAGGCTATAACACCGGAATGAGCAGCACGATCAATTATATGAATGATTGGTTTGCCATACCATTTTTTGTTTTTGGCTGGTTACCGATTATTTATTTTTCACGCATTAAATCTGTGCCAGAGTATTTTGAGCGTCGATTTAACTCTTTTGCTCGTTATATTTCTTTGGTGATTATTTTAGCTTATATGTTTTTTTATATCGGCTATAACTTTTATACCATTGGAATTGCTATGGAAGGGTTGTTTGGCATACCTCAACTTTATTCGGTTCCAATTTTAGGTTTATTCATAGGAGTGTATGTTACTTTTGGTGGTCAAACCGCTGTTATTTTCACAGACTTATTTCAGGGTGTGATGCTATATTTGGCCGGTTTTCTGGCTATATTTGCTGGAATTTATGCCCTTGGTGGTTTTAGCGAATGGTGGGGCTGGTTGCCTGAAACTCATCGATTACCATTTACTCACCTCACAGAAAATCCAAAATTTAATACGGCTGGATTGTTTTGGGGAGAAGCTTTAGCTGGAAGTATTGCCTTTGGTTTTATGAACCAAGGTTTTCTCATGAGATACTTGACGATTAAAAGTGTTGATGAGGGAAGAAAAGCAGCCTTCTTCAATGTGTTAATTACTTTGCCTGTTTCAGCTATTATTGTGGGAGCCATAGGCTGGATTGCAAAAGCTTTAATGACCAAGCAAGCTGCTTTAGGTGCTCTTCCTGGTTATGATTTAATTGAAATTAATAACACTTTTCATACATTTTTGGTGGTTTGTTGGGCGACTGTAAAGCAAAACGCATGGGTGTTTGGTTTTATTATTTCTGCATTGATGGCAGCCCTTATGTCGACCATTGACACCCTAATTAATGCCTGTGCGGCTGTGGGTATTTATGACCTATATAAGCCTTTGGTAAATAAAAAAGCCAGTGATGCACATTATTTAAAAGCTGCCCGATGGGCCTCTGTGATTACTACTATCACTGGTATTTTGTTGGTGATTTGGTTTAATACTCAAAAAGGAAGCCTAATGTCGATTCACTACAAGGGAATCATGATCATTATTCCTTCAGTGGTTACAACTATATTTTTGGGAGCCTTTTGGCGAAGCTTTACGTCGTTGGCAGCTTGTATCTCAATGCTAACGGGAAGTTTAATCACTATTCTTACGGTATGGTACCCTGAAATGATTGACGGACTAGCATGGTTTGTTTCTGGCCCGAAAAATGATCAATACATTTATATGAGAGCTCTTTATGGCATGCTTATCACAGGTGTTGTTGGTGTTTTTGTAACGTTTTTACAAAAATGGTTCACGCCAGATGCTTTTGCTGACAACAGAGAAAAGGTTAAAGGGCTCACCATTGATACACTGGATGTGGCCATGACTAACTATAAAGGTGGTAAGCCAAACCATACCATTGGAAAGAACGTTACAGATCTGACTGTGAAAATTGATTCTCGAATGAAAGCAGGAGTGGTTGCCCTTTCAAAAAATAATTTAGATCAACTAAAAGCTGAAGATAAAGATATGGTTTATATTACAGATAGTCGTTGGTTCTTAGGTGGTTTGCGATCTAATCATGTCAAAGTGACTCAAAAAGATGATGTTAATGATTCGCAAATTAAGATGGCTGAAGAAACTTTTAAATCAGCTTATTTTTTAAAAGACAAATTGGTAAGTGTTGAGAAAATATTCTAGAACAAAAAAAAAGCCCAATAAATTTGTTGGGCTTTTAAATATTAGAAATAAGCATGGGCCTGAATATAAAATAAATTTTGATCTCTTGTTTCGTCGTTTTGATCTTCTCTCTCCGACCTTGTTTGATAAATAATATCTAGCTTTAAGCCTGCCGCTAAATAACTCTTTAACCCAAATGAAATTTCGCTAGCTTTACCTGGGCTTCCATTTTTTGCTGTGTTTGCACTTGAGCTGGTAAAAATAAGATAGTTTTCTCGCCAAATTTGAGTTTTTGAATCAAAAGTCACCACGGCTCCAGAGTTTTCCCCACTTTTATCAACAGTCCAATTTAGAAATTCTACATTACCAATGAGACGTTTAAAGCGAAACCCCCCAGTGGCGGAATACATATTCCTGTCAAACTCAAGCAAGGGGTTATTGCCATCTTTACCACTGGTGCTCCAGTAAGAAAATTTAGCGTTAAGCCCTAAAGTTACAAAGCGAGCACCAACATTCACATTATAACCTGTTTCATCTTGAAAATTATCTAAACCATTTCTACCACGGTCACCGTCATATCCTTTTTTGGTTAAAAGATGAAAGTTAATAAACGGAACATTAGGAGCTGAACCGACGCCAATGGCTTTATAGCTAGAGTCTTGATCCATTCCCGTTAGAGTGGCAGTTAATGATGTGTGGTCAGGCGTGTAATAACCAAACTGAGGCCTATAAATTCCAGCCATCACCCAAGAGTTATAGGGCAGATTATCAGAAAGTACATAGGCTGATCTAACTTTGGATCTTTGAAATCCTCCGTCGACCAGTCCGGTCTGTGCACGAGGATTAGCAGAAAATCTATTTTCTAGCACAATAGAAAAATGCTCTTCTGTAGGTTTAAATCGCAAGCCAATATCAGCACCCATTAAAACATTTAAATCAAAATCACCGGCCCCATTGGCAATGCTATCGTCGGTAAATTTTCCATAAAAATACCTTAAGTCAGCTCCGCCAGTTAAAAGTTTTTTTCTTTCCAATCTGTAAGGATCGCCCGCAGGAACTCGACTTAAAAATTGTTTTTTAGATTTAGCATTTTGTTTCCAATCACTGTTTGAATATTGATTGTAATATTTTTCTTTATGATCAAGTGACTTGGTAGTGGTTAAGCGGGGAATTCTTCTTTTTTTAATTTTTTTGTTGGCGCTAACTTTTTTCTTTCCCACCTTTAGAGTTTTACTTGATTGCATGTAGTGTTGTGCAAAATCAGGAGCGGGTGCATTTTTATCAAACTTATTTTTCTTAATACGAAATGTTTTTAACCAGCGCTGTTGATTCCATTTTCCGTATTCGTTCCTTAAACCACCGCCATTTGGATTAGTGTGACAACCTTGGCATGATAAAGTACATCGTCTTTTTTTCGGAGGTAGGTTGTAGCGACCAGGTGCATGACAACCAGCACAGTTTTGAGCAAAGCGATTAGAGATCCAAGGTTCAGAAAAACTAGTCTGGTAAAAAAATAAACTAATAATAAAAGTGATTAAGAAAAAACATGTTTTCATATAGCAAACCTTGTGACTGTAATGAAGAAACCTCTAGTTATTTTAAGAAGATCCAGGAATTGTGTCTATATATGAGATAAATTTATGTTAAAAAGTGCATAGTCACCGACAAATGTCTAGTGATGAGACGGAGATATAAACAAAACACTAAATATAACCGATAGATATATGTGATTTATTTAAATGGAACGTTATCTAAAACAATCTCTCTAATTAAGATTATCTTAATATACGTAAGTTTATTTTTTTTGACGCAAGCTTGTGATAAAAAAGAAGGCTCTTTTTTAACAGAAAGTTCTATCGAACCCATGATTGTTTTAATCAGTGGAAATGGTTCTCATCGGGGTGTAACAGCCTATGATTTAGATGGTAATTTTATTAAAGTTATCACCGACTTTCGCTTTACCGGGGGCACTCCTCGCTCGATTACTCATGTTTCAGGTGACACCTTTATTGTTGGACAAGAAAATCCAGATCAATTGGAGTATGTGAACTTAGATGGTGAAGTCAGTGATTTCTTTTCTTCTAATTATTTTAGTGGTGGAATTTATGATGCCGTTAGAGACAGTGAGGGAAATGTATACTCAATTGAAAGTAACAACATTGAAAAAATTGATGCCAGTGGAGCAAGAAAGCCTTTTGTGACAGGTAGTGCTTTTATTCAAGGAAATGCTGATGGGTGCTCATTAAATGTTCCAACAAAGCTAGTATTAACCGAGAACAACCATTTAATTGTGGCTGGCTACAACTCAGGAAATATAACAACCTTTGATATTTCAGGAGACACTGTGACCTGCCTATCACAGGTTAATGTTGGCAACCAACTGTATGCCCTTCACTTACATAGCAATGGAAGTTTATATTTTGGACGATGGGCCAATGACTCAATTTATAGAGCAGACCCGGATGGTAATAACGCAACGATTATTTGGTCTTCTAATACGAGTATAATAAATAATCCTACAGATATTGTAGAACTACCCAACGGAAACCTTTTAATTGCTGCCTATTCAAGTCACACTGTTGAACAATTAGATCAAGATGGAAATAGAATTGGCACTATACCTTTCATAGCTGACGGACAAACACTTTCTGTATTTGATATTGTCGTGACCTCAGGGGAGTCTAATTGAGGTTTTATTTATGGACCTTTGTTTTGAGTTTTCTTTTTTACCGCCCCATTTTGTTTGCTATGGATTCAGGTCATAATTTTGAAGTAGGTGCCGGTTATGTGGAGGCAGAACTTACTAACAAAGAAACCGATGCATCTGCTAACTATGGTGGTCTTGCGGCTAATATTTCTTTCAATTACCTCTTAACAACAAAAAACTATTGGCACACTTACCTTGGGTTTCAGGCGGAATACGCTAAGCTTGAAAATAATGCAAATAACTCTACGCAATCTGAAGACGTGACATATATTAGCCCTGGTTTGCAATATGGTTTGCATTACAAAAGGCTTTCCCTAGGCGCCAGCTATCACTATGTTATGGCTGAAACCACTAGTACTGGAGCAGGGCTTTCGAATGTTGATTACGACATTCATCGTTTAGGACTTAAAATAGGCTTAGATTACCGTATGTCAGATAATTTTTATATAGTCGGATCATACAAGTTTAATTATGGCCTTGTCAGTGGCTTATCTCAAGACCATTCTTTTCAAAGCCATGTGGTGGGAGTTAATTTAGTATTTTTATTTGGCACCACTCGTGCTACTGAGTCTGGGCCTAAGCCAACTCCTCGGCGAAGAAATAAAAAACGTTCAGGGTTATTCAATTTTTTTGATGTGAACTGAATGATATATACAAATTCTTGTTTGTACAAAACGGATCTTTACGACATAGTTATAAAATGAAAAATAAATATATTGTTATTTTAATTGTTTTAATCTCATTACTTTTTGCAAGTAAGAAATTTTTTTTAAATTCTGATGAAAAACAAATAACTAAAATGCTAAATGCCATTGAAGAAGTAGGAACTTTTGATGAACTCTTAAAGCCAATGGCTGTGGTCTTGCGTTTAAAACAAATTGAAAAAATGTTTAAAGATGATGTCGTTATTAAAGTTTTTAATTTTGATAATAATTTTTATGAAGGAACAGGCTTTGAAGAAGCCAAGGCTTCTTTGTTTTTGGGGGCTAAACTCATTTACGCCAATAAGGTCCTCAGAACTAACACAAACATAGATGTTAATGAGGGCGTTGCTGAGGCTTCCTATTTTCTTCTCGCTTCGGGAAAAGACAAAAGCTCATCGAAATATCGAGAGCTTTTTTCGGTTTTAGCAAAATTAGAAAAAAGCGAAAAAAATTGGTTGTTTACTGAGGTTACCATCGATCGTATAACCGAAGAAAATGAAAGTAATGAATAAATAATGCAATCAAATGACGACTTCAGCCGTCTTAGGGGTATGAATCTTACCCCCTCGCAAGGATAAATAAAAATGAAATACCTAGCTATGACACTGATTTTTTTAATGAGCTTTAACCTTTTTGCAAGTTCAGTGAAAGATCAAGTACAATCTCAAATGAAAACTTACGTAAATAATATAATTAAAAAGAATGGATTTTTGCCCATTCTTCACAAGGGCCATATTTTAAAATTAAGCCTAAAAAGTTCTAATAAATACCCAGATGGTTTCCATGCAGGTGTTAAAGAAAGTGGAAATTTATTTACGAGTTGTGCTGACTTTAAAGATGCAAAAGGAAATAGTTATGATGTTGATTTTTTAGTGAGTGCAACAGATAAAGGCTATCGCGTAGTTCAACCAATCGTTCATTCTGTGAATGGAAAAAAAAGTAAGTACGACTTAAAGCATTGAGTTATACAAAACACCAATTAAATTCATTATATCGATATGCACTAAGCCTTTCTCAAAAAGAGGAATGGGCTATGGACTTAGTATCTCATGGCGTTGAAAAAGTTATGGGTCGTCCCTTTGTTTTAAATAAAGTGGCTTATGCAAAAAAATGTATTCGCAATAAGTTTTTTGATGAAAGAAATAGAAAAGAAGATTTAGTCAGTGATTTGCAAATAAATAGTCAACTCTCTGACCTTGAAGATGTAATGATTAAAAAATCTGAGGTTAAAGATATATTATCAAGACTAGGGCCTGAAGAAAGAGAGTTACTTTATTTGTGGGCTGTAGAAGATTACACCCTAAAAGAGATTGCCGATGAAACAGGACAGCCGAAAGGTACATTAACATCTCGTCTATTTAGATTAAAAAATAAATTGAGGGAGAAAAATAATGAACCAAGGTAAGCTTAAGGAGATTGTCAAAAATCATTATTTAAATAAAGAGCTAAGTGTTCATCAACTAGATCGTCTGAACTTACTGAATAAAAAGTTCTTATTTCAGTGGTCTACACCTTTGGTAGCTTCCTTTGTTTTGCTATTTTTTTTGACTTTTTTTTACTTTAAAACACCACCTCAAGACATAATAGCGGAAATTGCTTATAATCACATGAAAAGTTTATCGTCTGAATATGAGTCTCAAGACTTGTCTGTGTTGCAAAAAAAAATGAACAAATTAGATTTTACAATGATTAGTAGTGCAAAACTACCAACTGCGAATTGGAAGGTCTTGGGGGCAAGATACTGCAGCTTGCAGGGTAAGATGGCCGCGCAAATTAAAATAATGAATTTAAAAACCTTAGAGGTGTATACCCTATATCAGGCTAAGCTTGTTAATAAAAACCTTAAATTATTAAATGGTCATTCTTATCAGTCGGGGGTTGCTGTAAAAGTTTGGCAAGAAAAGGGGTTGGTTTTAGGCCTAGCAGGAAAAAAAATTAGGCTTGATTTCGCAAACTAGCAACCATTACAACCATATAAAAAATACAAAATAAGGGGCTATTTTAGCTCTTGTAGCCAATAAATTTGATTTGAGCGGTATATTTTTTGCTTGTACATCATAGAAAGGTTTATTCGAAAAATATGTCCTTTGTTGTATGGATTTTTCTTTTTGTAAAAGGGCAGTTGCCGTTGGTCGGTGCTGCAAGGTGAAGTAAAAATGAAAGTTATATATAAAATTACATTGGTGTTTACTTTATTCACAAGTAGCTTGATGGGGCAAAGTGCTTTGGCAGTTAGTTTAGTTTGTAATAATCAAGAAGTAATTCCAACATTTAAATTCTTGGAGCTTGTGACAATTAAAAGTCAATGGTTAGCTAGAATGCAGTCACAAGTGAATGTTCCAGAGCAACTGATTTCTGAGCTAGTGAAATTAGCTAGGGATTATAAATTAAGTCAAAGACAAGCCTTGGATAACTTAACTTTTGCCAATATTGCCGGCGAATTTATAGCAAAGCTGAGGATGCTTGAAATGGAAGCTTCAAGCGATTTTTTTAGTCGTCTTGGCCCAGCAAAAGTTGAGCTCAGTGTGGACGAGTGGGCTGAGGGCGATACAAAAGAAAAAGCAACCGAGCTTTTATTGTTACTTTTTTATGATCGTGCTTTGTTAGCAGAGCGTCCATTATCATTTGATCAGCAGATGAGTAGCTACATAAGGTTAAGACGACTGCTCAGGCAAGACTTTAATGATTCTCCAGAACTGCTAGCTAGATATGTTGAACATTGGGAGCAAAAACTATCAGAACTAACTAATGGACTAATAAATTAAGTGTAATTAAAATAAATAAACTTATATAGGGAGACTATTTGTCTATGAACCAATTTGTATTAATAGCTTACTTGGTGTTTTTTTTGCCATTATTTTCTTATGGGACACAAGCTGATGTTGAGATTTTTGACGATTTGTTAAAAAATAAAATTAGTGAGTGCGAAGGGCATTACGATATAAAGCCTTACCTAAAACTAGTTCTTCACCCAGTATTACAAAAAGAAGCTCCCTCTGAATTAATATCGAATTTAACATTTTTTTCGACGACAGGTTCTTTACCTTTAAGTAAAGATGAATCGAGCAACCCTATGTCTGTGAAGTGTGCAGCCTTTGCTGAAGGTTTTATAATGAGTAAAATAATTTCAGTTTGGTCTTACGGAGAATGACTATAATTTAGATCTAATTAGTATAAAATTCAGAGAACATATTAAAGCTCCAAGATCGCCTTCACCCCGCAATATTTTTTACGTAAAGCCCCCATTTCAATAACAAGTTCTCTGCTCCAGGCCTTGTCCAAAAGGGCATCACCACGACCAGGAATAGTTACTCGCTTTCCTGGGTACTTATTATCAAAGGTGGTATTTATTTTTAATGTATCACATCTTGAGTCACAATCAGAGAGTGTATTTGTGGCTGTAAAACCATCGTAGCATATAATTTTTAGAGGCTGGTTTAAGCGAGTTTTAATTATATTTTTGACTAGGCACTGAGGTTGGTCGGTATCATAATATTTGTACAAGCACAGGGGCTTACAATCATTTTCCCTTTGAACATAAGATCCATCTTCACATTCATAGGTTAATTTAAAATAATCTTTTTGAGGCATTAATTCTAATTTTTTTACACCACAAAATTTATCTCTACCAAAATTTTTATAATACCGTTCACTTCGTTGGTGCTTATAACTGCTATTCATTAGGTTGTTCCACTCACTTAAGCTTTGTTGGTCGCATTTGTTAAAGCAAAATTTTTGGCTAAAAATTCGCCATGCAGTCTTATTGAGCGCCATGTTGTTAAATGTTTGTGAAAGCCCACCATGGCATTTAATTTTAGCCCCGTGAATAATTTCTTCAAAACTCTTAGCAAATAAATTAATGGATGCCGTTAAAAATAAAATAAAAATAAGAATTTTCATAAGTTCTCACAGGGCCAAATGGTTTATTTTTAAGAAATACTATCCTATCAACGTCAAAAAGAAGAGTTATATGAAATTCTTTAAAAAACATTCAATTTTTGATGTAAGTTTAACAAAAATTTAAAGTTGCTATCAGTTGATAGTTCCACATTTTGCGTCACATTGACCAAGATTTAGTTGAATAAAATCATTATATTAATGAATCAATAGATTGGCTTCATGAAAATATAGAAACTTAAGGGAAAGAAAAGCGGAGCAGTGTTACTAGTTGGGTTGCAATGGATTTTTTTATTTTGGCTTATGCCCTTTTATCTTTTGAACATTTGTTTTAATTCAAAACCTTGTGTTCACTTGACTAAAAATATTCTGTGAGAAAAAATATTATATGAAAACCTTAAGATGGCTTATGTTTACCATTCTAATTGTGCTTGCCATCTTTGTTACTTTATTTGCATGTGAAGTCTATAGAGTTAACGGTGAGATTGTAAGTTTTTGGGAGAGGCAGTCTCAAGGTATTGAGTTGGTTGCTGTTGATTCTGATCTTAAAAAGTTCGTAGTTTATTTTACTGAAGATGAGCCAGTTACTGGTAAATGTGAATTCAAATGTCTTTTCATCAAAAGATCTCTAAACCAATTATCTCGCCAAGAAAAACTTAGTAAACGTCCAAACTGGTTTACAAAAAAATTCATATATAAATTTTTACCCTGGTGGTACACAAAAGAAGATATGGCAATGCTATCTTTCAATCACATTCAAATTTTTGGTGAAAAAAAAGATAGCAAAGACCCTTCACTGAATAGTATTTATGGGTTTCCAAGCGCCTCTAAAGTTTATTTTAAAAAGAACTTTGAAAGTCTGGAGGCTCATGAAATTTCTAGCTTGATGGCCATTGCTTGGTTAGGCTCTAGAAGCAAGAGCCCTGAAGACTTAGAGCAAGCGAGAAATAAAATATTATTACAAATGAGAGAAAAACAATTGATTGGAGATGATGTTTATAACCAGCAACTAAAAAAACCAGTTCTTAAAATTGAATAAAAAACACTAGTTTTTCTAGCAGAAATTTACTTTTTGACAGAGCAATCCTTAGCGGTTGATATTACTCAGGATTTGTTTTTTTTTGAAGAAAACGGAGTGACTTAAATTTGGTTAGAATAACAAATTACAAGACGATCATTCGAGTTAAAAAATTATTTAATAACTTGTGAAGTTACACAATTTTCAAGTTTAAGTAATCCTAGAGCTTTTGCATCGTCAATATAAGTTGAAAGTTGTACAAATGCATTGCTATCTGTAAAATCAAGCTTAAGACAGTCAGCAACTTTTTCTTGTAAGCTGTCGGGTAAATTAATCAAACCATGGGCAAATTCTTTTCTGATCTCTATAGCGTCTTGAGCAAATGAAGCTCCACTAATGAAAATAAAGGTCGCTAAAAGTAATAAATGTTTCAATATATCTCTCCAAGTAAGTAGTTCTCGTTGATTTCTTATATATTAGGATAAATTTTTATAAAACTTGAAAGTATCTGACTTGAAAAATGTACACACTCAATAAGGGCTGAGAGCAAATGCATGGTTAACCTGGCAAAATGATAGCTCTCAGAAACAACAATTCTCTTTCCAGTATAAGCCAACCAAAGTTCTGAATTCCCTTATATTTAGCGCGGTGAACATGGTTGTGCTAGACCCTACTAATTTTTTAGTAGACATCTACTAAAAGTTTAGTAAAGTCTTCTCATGGGAGATTATTATGCCAAAAAACTTTGATCGCCAATTCACAGAGTTAGAACTCGAACTCATGCAAATAGTTTGGAACCTACAAGAGTGCTCAATTAGGGGAATATTTGATGCTCTCCCAGATGATCGTGAACTGGCTTATACAACAGTGGCAACCATGGTGAAAATTTTAGAGAAAAAGGGAGCTATCAGCTGCCAAAAAAAAGATCGTACAATTACTGTCAAACCAAAAATAGATCGTACCACTTATGAAGAAACAAGTCTCAAGTACCTCAACGAAAAAGTCTTTAAGGGCGATGCTTCGACAATGGTGACTCGTCTACTAGATGTAGAAGATTTGTCTATAGATGAACTAAAAGAAATAAAAAAACTACTTAACGAAAGGCTCCGATCATGAAAGAGGTCTTTCTTCAGCTGAACGTTGCTCTTGGCTTTGGATGGCTAATTTTTCAATTCTTACCATTGCAAAAAGTTAATTTTCGCTCCAGAACCAATATTGCTAGAATGTTAGTCTTGTCTTCATTGCTTTCGGTTTGTGTTTTTGCAATTTTTCCTGACAGATTATTTCCAGAGATGTTCCCAGATATCCTCATTGATATTGGAAGAGATGTCGATTCAGTAAAAAATAATACGAAAGTAAAAATATTTTTT
>JAHDIR010000029.1 GCA_020630675.1 Bdellovibrionales bacterium | reverse complement strand
TTTTTATTAATTAAACTACAAATCCCATGCCAATATATAATATTTACTTTTTTCGTTCTAAAATCAGTTCACTTCAAGGTAGAATGATAGAGTTCTTGGGCCAAAAGAAGGTGGCACTGTAAAACTTGAGAACTTCATTTTATAAAAGCCTCAAGTTTTAATTCCGAAAAATTTACTTATGTCCGCTAACGCTAGAGCAAGCAGCTTTATTATATTTTTGATCTAAAAGATCATATATCTCTTTACTGACTTTTACTGCCGAAGGTGATCTCGGGCTACAAGCTAAAGAGTCAGAGATTTTAGTTAAAACTCGACCATTCACTCTTTCCCAATAGTGACCAAGATCAACGCTCGCTAAATTACGACCTGAGGAGGGTGTTGCTTCTGTAGAGTTATTGTTGTTTGTCACCAAATTTGAATCAATATTTTGACAAGCTTCTCTGTTATAGGCAGCACTTAATTTTTCATATATAGCTTTATTTGTTTTTACTTCATAAGGGGCACTTGGCTTACAGGCTAGTGTCTCAGAAACTTTGGTTAATATTCGACCATTTACAGTTTCTCTATAATGTCCTTGATCAACCCCACTCAATGCCCCAGTTTCACTATTTCCAGAGCCTGATGAACTTCCTGAGTTACTACCACCAGAACTGCTGCCATTACTATTGTTTGCCGTATTATCGCTCTCTTGGCCGGTGGATACACCACTTTCACAAGCTTCTTTATCGTACTTTGCGCTCAGTTGGTCATAAATGACTTTATTAGTGATAACTCCGTAAAGTGTTTGTGGACGACAAGCAAGGTTATCAGAAACTTTGGTTAACACTCTACCGTTGGCTTCGCCTCTATACTGACCATTATTTATAGCCGATAAGGGCCCCGAGGCATTGCCTGAGTTATCAGAGTTACTGTTGGCTACATTTCGATGAATAACAAAGTCAAAAATTACATTACCACTAAAGTTTTTAAAGTAAACATAGGCCTTGGAAGGGTCTCCCCCCTTATTAAAATCGACAAAAAGAATACCATCACGACTTCCAATATTTTTTGGTGCTCCATTTTTTATATGATAGCCCTCATAACTGATGTAATCGTATAGATGATCACAATTACTCGAACCTTCATTGCTACAGCCTTTTCTGTCCCTTACATCACGTCCTGAAACAGATGAATCTAAATAAATTCCAATTCCTGGTTCAATATATCTATTATAAACGTCATTTTCAAAATTAGCTAAACAACGAACAGGACTATTTTCAGCAAACCGGCCTCCAATAGGACAAGAAGCCATGGCCGTATGAGTATGTGCCTGAACTCCTATAGCCCCCTGTTGGCGAATAATGTCAAAAAAAGTATGTGTTGTTTGATCTCCTTTTCCTGCCATATTCATGGACTTTAATGTGTAGTGATAACCTGCTAGCTTCCAATTTTCTGTTGGCATTTGAGAAAGTTTTTTTTTCAACTCATTTTCATAAAAACTGTCAGGAAAAACCTCAGTAATTCCTATGGCACTGGCGACAATACTAACGTTGCCAAAGGTACAAACTTCATTCATAAGCATCACGTCTCTGTCTTGCCTAATTTCACTCTGTCCCGTGCATTTTTCGTTTAACTGATTTTGACTGTTTCTAAATCGACCAAAATATTTTATATAACGATGTAGCATTTCACCGTTATGACCAAGCTGATCTTTCTTATCAATATCATGGTTTCCAACACTACCAATTACAGATATTTGGTTAAAGTCGATAGATCTTTCAATACGATCTCGCCAAGCATAAACTGTTTCAACATCTGACAGCCCATCTTCTGCATAAGCAAAATCACCATTGATCATCATAACCTCGGTGCCTTCTCTTTTTGCCAGTTCGAGTCCTTGGGTAAATTTTTCATGAATATCCGTATCTCCCATAAGGGCTACTTTTAATTCTTTGTACTCGTTCGTTGTTTTTGAGAAGAGTCGGCTTTCTAAGGTGTTGTTTTCAGACTCACTAAATTTCCCACAGTTGTTAAAGAAAAACATGGCAACTAATGATATAAATATGGCCACTAATATTTTTGATTTATTAAACATCTATAACTCCCCTAATGCCGAAGGTGACATCTAATATTGTAAACAAGTTCTTTCGGATGAAAAACAAATAAGCCTAATTTGACAAAAGCCAAGCCCATAGCCTAAAGAGTATTTTTTATTCAATACATAAGCCTAGGGCCTATTTTACAAAAAAAGAGTAAAAACATAACTCATGCACCAAATTGTATTTTTGTGATTTTAAAAAATTATTCAAAGCTCAAAAATTAAAAGTTGTCCCTTAATTTTCAAAAGTATAAACTTAAAATCTATGCTTACAATTAAGGTTTTGAAATCAAAAAAAATTCTACAAGTTTTTCAAGAACAGACTCTTGCTTTTGAGTTCCCCATTGGAATTGGTAAAAATGAAATTGGACACAAAAAAACTCGAAGTGACCTTAGAACTCCAGAAGGAGAGTACAAAATTTGTGTTAAAAATGATCAATCAAAGTTTCACTTGAGTCTTGGCTTGAATTATCCCAATTTAAATGATGCAAAAAATGGATTAATAGCAGGCCACATAACTTCAGAGGAGTTCAAATCTATTTTAGAGGCTCAAAATACTCATGGAGGCTCCGACTGGTCGACACCTCTTGGTGGTGCCATTTACATTCATGGAGGTTTGGAAGATAAAAATTGGTCTGAAGGGTGCGTGAGAATGTTCAACAAAGATATTGAAACCATTTACTCTTTGATTGAAAAAGAAACCCCTGTACTTATTGCCCCTTAATGCAGCGAAAAGGTACGGACACACTTATGTAGCCGTACCTTTTTTTATGCAACACCATAGGTGTGTCCGTACCTTTTTGCTTATTTTCGGCGAGAACGTTTTTTCTTTTTTGAGGCCGATTTTTTTTTCGTTTTCTTTTTACCAAAAGCAAGCTTTGGCGGTGGAGCTGAAAAAGACTTTTCCTCCAACATACCGCTTTTTGATTTCTTTTTACCAGAGCGCCTAGGCTGACCTTTACGATGAGCTTTTTTCTTTCCTTTTTTAAAGCTGCGCTCTGTTTTAGAAGCAGAAGCTCCTCGACCCGATTTTGCCTTAATTTCTTTAGCTTTATCTTCATCTAAGACTAGTTTAAAATCAATTTGCCCCTCTTCTTCATTAACGGCGGCAACTTGTATAACAAGGTCGTCGCCAACTTTAAATTCAACCCCAGAACGCTCCCCGACCAACTTCATAAACTCTTCCTGGTAGGTAAATCGATCCCCAGGAAACTCTTCAATTTTCACTAACCCATCAATATCATATTGACGAAGGCTGACAAATACTCCGAACTTAGCAATTCCACTAATATAACCTGTGAACTCCTGCCCTAAAAATTGACGCATAAAACGCGCTTTTTTAATCGATATTAATTGCCTTTCAGCCTTTACAGACCTTTGCTCACATGCACTCAGCCAAGTACTTTTAGACGAAATGTCATCTTCACTTAATTTTTTATAAGTACGACTAGCTTTGCTATAAGCCTTTAGCTGACGATGAACAATTAAATCGGGATAGCGCCTTATTGGAGAGGTAAAGTGTAAATAGTTATTAAATCCCAACCCAAAATGACCGACATTTTCTAAAGAGTATTTTGCTTGGCTCATAGAGCGTAAGGCCAACATGCTTAATATTTTATGTTCAGGCTTTCCTTCAAACTCTTTAAGAGCTTTTGTCATTTTTTTTTGCTGACCATGGCCTGACAAATTAACACTGACACCTAAGCTGTTTAAATAAACCTCAAGTTTATCAATCATTAATTCTTTTGGAGGCTCGTGAATTCGAAACATTGATGGCGCACTTTTATCTACAAAGAAAGTAGCGACAGCCACGTTAGCAGCTAGCATCATCTCCTCAATTAAACGATGAGCAAAAAGTCTTTGCGATTGAGAGATATCAACCACTTCTCCAGCATCGTTCACTTGCACTTGAGTTTCAGGTATTTCTAAATCTAAACTTCCTCTTTTAAAACGGTTTTTCATGAGTATTTTTGCAAATTCACAAGCTATTAAAATTTGCCCTCGAACGGACTCGTGAGGAGTGTCCTCACAACCTTCAATAATTTCTTGAGCTTCCCCGTAAGTAACTCTAGCATGACTTTTAATGACCGCTTCATAAAAGTTTGTGCGAACTATTTGCCCTGAGTGATCAAATTGCATTTCAGCCACACAAGCTAACCGGTCCACATTTGGCTTTAAAGAGCATAGTTCATTACTTAGTTCTTCGGGCAACATAGGGCTTACAAAGTTAGGCAAATAAGTGCTCGTACCTCTTTCATAAGCATCTTTATCTATGGCGCTCCCTTCAGGAACATAAAAGCTTACATCAGCTATGGCGACTAATAATTTAAAACCTTCTTTATTTTTTTCAACATAAATAGCGTCGTCAAAATCTTTAGCTGTGCTTCCGTCAATTGTAATAAAAGGAGTTGTTCGTAAGTCTGTTCTATTTTTAAGCTCGTCTTTGATCGTTTGGGCACTCAATAAGCTCGCTTCTTCTAAACAATCTTTACTAAACTCTTGAGGAATTTGGTGAGCGTACAGAATTCTAATATTGTCTTGTGAAGGGATTAACCCATCACCTAAAACTTGAACCACTTGACCGGAAAAACCGCCGGGGTGGTCGGGAAAATTTTTAATTTGAGCAATGACCCATTGACCATCTTCAAGGTCATCTGTGCCCTCAAGTTTAAGATCAGAACCCCAGGCAAAACTACTATCAGCAAGAACTGGAACATCGTTGTTTAGCAAATAAACTTGCCCCACTACATTATTAAAGGCTCGCTGAGTAATACGAATGACTCTTCCTCGAAAACGAACACCACCTGGCTCAGGAATTAGTTCAACTTCGACTTTGTCGTTAGACATAATTCCACGCATATTTGGTTTTGTAATATAGGCGTCAGGCTGTGTGCGATCATCTGGAATAAAAAAACCAAAGCCATCAGGGTGTCTTTTGATTATTCCGCTTAATTTTGTGGGGTGTTTAGACTTCATTTTTATAATTTTAATACTTATCTCCTTAATTTACACCTGAATGAGCTTATAGCGCAGGTGGTTATCTGGTTAAAATCACTGATTTCTTAGTTTAAAACTGGCCTTTAGGATTGATGTCCTGGCCAAAAAACAGTAAAAGGTGAGAGCTTAAACTTTAAGCAATAGCAACTCGGAACTACAGCTCGTTTAAAACTCGAATGTCATTTTAGGGGGTCATTGTGTTAGAAAAAGTGCCTGAACTCAGTCTGGATCAATATACCGATGGAAATAATAAAGATAGAGAACAGTTTGTAAAAGAGTTGTTTGAAGGCTTAAAGTACTACGGCTTTATTATTATTAAAGATCACCCGGTCCCCGTTCCTTTATTAGATAAAGCCTATGAACTGTGCCAATCTTTATTTGAGTTACCTGAGACTATAAAGTCTGGTTATATCAGTCAAGCTGGGGCTGGACAACGCGGCTACACCCCTTTTGGTAAAGAGCATGCTAAAAATAATAAATTTCCTGATCTCAAAGAGTTTTGGCATGTTGGTCAAATTTTAGAGAATAATCACAAATTCTCTAATTTGTATCCCGATAATATTTGGCCTCAAGAACTCCCTGAATTTAAAAATACATTTACAAATATATTTAAATCTTTAGAGGGAGTGGGACAAAGCCTACTTTCTGCATTAACTCACTCTCTTGATATTCCCAATCATTATTTCTCAGACATGATTTCTGACGGCAACTCCATTTTGCGGCTTCTTCACTACCCTCCTATTCCAGAAGGAACTGACCCTAACTGTGTTCGCGCAGCAGCCCATGAAGATATTAACTTAATAACTATTCTTGTCAGTGCAACGACCTCTGGATTGGAGCTTCTCGACCGTGATGGGCAATGGCTACCAGTAGAAACAGATAAAAATAACTTGATTGTTGATGCCGGTGATATGCTTTCTCGCATTACCAACGAAGTCATCCCTTCTACAACTCACCGAGTGGTTAACCCTAAAGGGGCTAATAAAAGTCGGTATTCTATGCCGTTTTTTATTCACCCACATCCGCAAGCCATGCTTTCTTGCATCGAATCGTGTGAAAATGGTCAGCAAAAATATCCAGACATTTTGTCTCATGACTTCTTAATGGAGAGACTAAAAGAGATTGGCCTGAGTTAAAAACAAAAAAGCAGTTCTTTTTTGTCATTTTTTCAATCAATTGGATTTTAAGGGCAATCATTGTTAGTTTAAGCTTTCTCATGTTGAATTGATGTACTCAAAAACCCTTAAAAAAAGGGTTTTCTTGTTGTGGAAATAAAATGAAAAAACTTTGTATCTTTAAAAAGTTAGGGCTTATACTCCTATTACTGACGACTTTATCTCTTCCAAGTTACTCCGAGAACTCTGCTCTCACATTAAATATTGCTTTTTCACTTAACCCCAATGTACCCCAAACTTTTACAGATCAAATTAATAAAGCCCTTGGTCTTATTGAATCTGTTTTACCTGATAATAAAAAGTTATTTTTTTTAGCCCCAACGGCCCCCAAAAAAGACATCGATGTTTTGATTGCTATTGATTTTTCTAGTGACCATACCAATTCTTTAAATTCGCTTAAAACCGCTGGGTTTAAAATTGAAGACGTGCAGTCCTACCTAGCCACCATCAATACCGGTGAGCGAAATATTCCAAAAGTTGTGATTCTAGCCGATCAAATTATTCCCTCTACCAATAACGTTGAAGCTCTATTTAGCCCCAATATATTGGCAGACTTAATTGTGGCTCTCGGTAGGGAGCTTTATAGCAAAAGCTTTAATTTTTATAATAAAGCCTATCCAACAGAATCAATGACTACTTTAATGCATTTGGACCGAGACATCGAGGGTTTAAAAGGCTCTGTTGAGTTTCTTAATCTAATCAGCTCTAGCCCCAAAATATCTATTAGATTGCAAGATGAAATCATGAAAAAACTGGTAAAAGAAGAGCAATTTTTGTCTGAGGCTAAGGTTCATCGAGCTAACTACCTCTTCGAGCTAAACCAAAAAGCATGCCATAGCATAATGCCAAGCTCATCACGCCCTCCCCAAAAAACCTTACACTAGTTTACCTCACTTCTGTTTTTACTTTTTCGTCTTAAACATTTCTTATACTTACCTATGGTTTTTTAGCCTGTAGAAAAATAAGCCCTATGATGTACTTTAGTCTGTTACGCACTCCGTCCCGTTTTACATTGTTTTAGATAATAGCTTCCATAAAAAATACTAAATGATATAAAGAAAGTTCAATGAATATAGATCAAATCCTCGAAAGAAAGTTCAAACTCTCTGAGTTTCGCCACGGACAAAGAGAAATTATTGAATCGGTAGCTAGTGGCAATGATGTAATGGCAATTATGCCTACAGGTGGTGGTAAATCCCTGTGCTACCAATTACCGGCATTTTTAAAGCCAGGGATCACTCTTGTGATCTCTCCTCTTATAGCTTTAATGAACGATCAAGTTCGTAGCTTAAGAGCTCTAGGCTTAGGAGCTGGCTGCGTGCACTCTGGCCTAAATGAAGCTGAGCAGCAGCGTATTTCTAGCGATCTTAAAGAGCGAAAAAAAAATAATTCAAGTTATATTTTATATATGTCTCCTGAAAGAGTTCAAAAAAAGGGGATCGCAGAGTGGTTACAAAAACAGGCCATAACACTTTTTGCGATCGATGAAGCTCATTGTGTTTCCCAATGGGGCCATGACTTCAGAAAAGAATACTCTCAATTAGCAACTCTTAGAAAAAGCTGTCCCAATGTTCCTATGATCGCCTTAACAGCAACAGCCACTCCTTTAGTTAAAAAAGATATTATTAGTCACTTAAAACTCCGACAAGCTGACCAACATGTTTACGGCTTCTATAGACCTAACCTTTTTTATCAAGTTGAGTTCTGTGAAGAAAAAACTAAAGATAAAAGAAACTTTGTCTTACAGGCTGTAAAGCAAACCCCTGAAGGCAGAATCATTGTTTATTGTGGAACCCGACAAAAAACGGAAAGCTGGGCTGAACTCCTTGAAAAAGAGAATGAAAAAGTCGGTTACTATCACGCAGGGTTAAATGCTGCCGATCGAACAGAAGTTGAAAAAAAATATGCTCGTGGCGACATTCGCATACTTGCTGCCACTAACGCTTTTGGTATGGGAATAGATCACGCCGACGTTCGCTTAGTGATGCATACACAAATGCCTGGGAATATTGAATCCTACTATCAAGAAATTGGTCGTGCTGGACGTGATGGTAAAGATTCAACTTGCTTACTTCTTTACTCTAAAAAAGATAAAAGCTTGCATTCATTTTTTATCTTACAATCAAGAGCCAGCTCAAAAATAAAACTCAATCGTAGGCAGGCCTTAGATGCTATGGTTCAGTATTCTGAGGGAGGAGAGTGTCGACATTCAGACATCCTCACTTATTTTGACGATGAAAAGCGAATTGAAAAGTGTGGGCATTGTGACTCATGTAGCCCTAAATCTGATCGTATGGTGGCTAGAGTGGAGGCCGAAAAACCCACATCTGCCCTATCAAAGAAAAAACAAAAAGAAGCCATTTTTAGTGCCGAACTTCCTGAAGAAGCTAAATGGCGCGTGGATGTTTTAAAAGAGTGGCGTAAAGAGTACGCCAAAGAAAATGACATTCCAGCCTTTATGGTTTTTAGTGATAAAACTTTAAGAGACCTAGCCTTAAAAGCACCAACCAACGAAGCTGAACTAGAAAAAGTTTATGGTATGGGTGAGAAAAAAATTGAAGTTTTTGGCTCTGCTGTTCTTGAAAAGCTCAACCCATAGATAAATTAAACTTGAAGTCACTTTTTAAAAAATAAAGTGACTTCACTAAATGAGCAATTAAAAATATTTAAACAGAATTCGCATTCAATAAAATACATATGCACTTAAGGCTTCACTCACTTTAATGAAGACGATCTAAACTTTCTTTTAAACTCACGGTTTGAGCTCTTAGCTCAACCAATTGCTTATTGGCCTGCTCAACAATGTCTGCCGGTGCGTTTTTAACAAAGCTTTCATTAGAAAGTCTTTTCTCTATTCCTGTGATCTCACCTGTTTTCTTATCCATGAGCTTTTCTAATCGCTTTATTTCTTCATCAAAATCTACGAGGCCTTCCAACTGAACAACAACATCAACTTTGTAATTATTTTTGCTCACAGGAGTCATTGCACATTTACTTAATTTATCAAAAGCACCAATTTGGCATTCAGCTAAACGAGCAATATTCATAATATAACTCTTATTTTCACCAAGAACTTTTTGAGTTTTATCATCCTGAGGCAAAAGTTTTACATGAATTTTTTCAGCAGGGCTGATTCTGTTTTCACCCCTTATGTTTCGAATGGCAGTTATGACATCACAAACTAAATCCATTTTATTGGCCACTTCTTCTGAACCTAAATCTAGCCAAGATTTATCAACAGTGACTGTTGGAAATTGATCAATCACTACACTTTCTTTTTTAATGGGAAGCTTCTGATAAATTTCTTCACTGATAAATGGGGCAAAGGGATGCAGTAAACGCATCGCTCGGTTTAACGTTTGTGCTAGCACTAACTGTGTGGCTTGTTTTTCTTCTAAGTTTTCGCCGTAAACCACGGGCTTAATAAATTCAAGGTACCAATCACAAAGCTGATTCCATATAAAAGTATACACAGATTTAGCAGCACCAGAAAAATTCATTTCTTCTAAGTAAGAGTTCACCTCTTTTTCACATTGACCAAGTTTATAGATAATCCACTGATCAGCATCAGAGAGCTTCGTTTTAGCGACCAAAGCCTGATCACCTTCGGCAGGAACAGGGAAGTCACCAAGAACATTCAATGAAAATCGAGCCGCATTCCAAATTTTATTCATAAAATTTCTATAGCCATCTAATCGCTGAGATGAAAACTTTAAGTCACGCCCTAACATAACTTGTGAAAGCAACGTAAACCTTAAAGCGTCAGCTCCATTACTATCAATAATTTCTATAGGGTCTACAGCCGTTCCATCCGACTTAGACATTTTAGAACCGTTAGAATTTCTAACTAAACCATGTAAATAAACAGTTCGGAAAGGGACATCTTTTTTAAACTCAAGCCCCATCATCATCATACGAGCCACCCAAAAGAAAATAATGTCGTAACCTGTGACCAAAACTGTAGATGGATAAAATGTTTTCAAGGCTTCCGTTTCTTCTGGCCATCCCAAAGTGCTAAAGGGCCATAGGCCTGAACTAAACCAAGTATCTAAAACGTCCTCATCTTGCTTAAGTTCGGTGGCTCCACAACCTTCACATTTCTCAGGAGCCTTCTCTACAACGGATACATAATCGCAACTCTTACAGTACCAAGCTGGAATTTGATGGCCCCACCAAAGTTGGCGTGAAACACACCAATCTTCCATAATATTCATCCAGTTAAAGTAAACTTTGGTTTGATTTTCTGGAACAAAACTAGTTGTTCCACTTTCAACAGCACGTTTAGCATTGCCTTTTAAATCATCAACTTTTACAAACCATTGCTCTGATAAATAAGGCTCAACCACACAATTTGTGCGAGAACAATGCCCAACAGATTGTTTATGCTTTTCTATTTTCACTAAAAAACCTAGCTCTTCTAAATCAGCAACAATTTGTTCTCTAGCTTTTTTTACTTTTAACCCTTTATAGTTGCCGGCATTTTCATTCATTGTACCATCAGGATTTAATAAATTTATAATTTCTAAATTATGACGTTTGCCCATAGCTTCATCATTAAAGTCATGTCCTGGTGTTATTTTTACGGCCCCTGATCCAAACTCTTTTTCAACATATTTGTCAGCAATAATTGGAATTTTTCTATTAACGATAGGAAGGGTAATAAATTGGCCCACTAAATCTTCGTAGCGTTCGTCGTCTGGGTGAACTGCCACAGCCGTATCTCCCAGCATAGTTTCGGGGCGAGTGGTTGCAACTGTGATAAATTTTTGATTTTCCCCGTCTACGGGGTACTTGATATGCCATAAGTGCCCACTTACATCTTTGTGATCTACTTCGGCATTAGATAAAGCCGACTCCAACTTAGGGCTCCAGTTAATTAGTTTTTTAGCTCTATAAATCACACCTTTTTTATAAAGATTTACAAAAACTTTTTTAACAGCATCGGAAACATTATCATCTAAAGTGAACGTAAGACGATCCCAGTCACATGAGTCACCCAAGCGCTTCATCTGCTTAACAATATGATCACCATTTTTATTTTTCCAATCCCAAACTTTTTCCAAGAAAGCCTCACGCCCCATTTCTTTTCGGCTAAGCCCTTGTTTATCTAGCTGTTTTTCAACAACTGTTTGCGTTGCAATGCCGGCATGGTCTGTTCCGGGTAACCATAGAGTGTTAAAACCACTCATGCGCTTCCAGCGAATTAAACAGTCTTGAATGGTATGATCCAAAGCATGACCTAAGTGAAGAGATCCGGTGACATTGGGAGGAGGAAGAATGACACAATAAGGTGGCTTTGTAGAGCTATCTTCGGCTTTAAAATATTTTTTTTCTTCCCACCACTTATAGAGCTTAGCTTCTACATTTTTAGGGTCATAACGATCAGATAATTGCTGTGTATTTTCAGACATAATTGCACCTAATTTTTTTACATTGAGTGATTAAAGTGTATCAAATTTTTTTTGGATTCACCAGTGCTGTCTAGGAAAAGCTTAGGCCATTCATTCCATATTGTATCTATTTCAGACCCACTGGCTAGAGTTTACGAATTTAGACTGCTTAAGCCACCCTCAACAAAATACACATTTTGAAACCCCTCTTTGATGGCTCTTTTTACGGCTTTTTGTGATTTTTTTTCAGTCGCACAAATAAAAACCAAAGGGCTTTCTTTTAAAATAGACTTTTTTTCCATATCTGCAAAAGGATCATCAACCACTTGTAAATAATTAAATGGAGAGAATTGGCTAGCGATTCCATCAGGAAGAGGGTCCAAACTATAAAAATTAAAGGGAACTTGGCTTGTTGCCAAGTTTTCTAACTGAAACTTTTCAAGTTTATAATCGGAGAAATTAAAAAATAATTTATTAAACATAGGTATGTCCTTGGTTAAGTATTGGCATTAGCCGCATTAGGAAGTTTGCGATAAGACTTAGCCCCTAATAAAATAGCTAACAACATAACTACGCCCGCAAAGAAAAATGGGGTTGAAGGCCCGTACTCCCTATAAACCCAGCCACCAATTAAAGGTCCAATAATTCGACCTAAAGCCGATAAACTCTGAGAAACTCCTAGAGCCTCCCCTTGATCTTCAGAACTAGCTAGTAAACTTATCATTCCATTAACAGTAGGACTAATCACACCTATGCCAAATGCCAATAAGGTAACGACTAATCCTAAGGTCAATAAAGAGTTTGCCAGACCAATCCCAAAAAAACCAAGGCTTGCCACCAATAAACCAAGCATCAGAACTTTTGACTCTCCCCACTTTTTCAAATATTTACGAACAAAATATCCTTGTACAAAAACCAAGAGAAGCCCCATATAAGCAAAACCTAAACTGGCCACACTGGCCCCCCAACCAAACTTTTGCTTAACATATAAAAACAAAGGTATTTCCATATTAGCCATAGCCACGGAATAACAAGAAAATATCATCAATAAACTCGCCATGACTGGAACAGAAAAGTACTTTTTTAAACTTGCCATTCTTGTGCTTAAACTCTTGGCTTTACCAATAGGCTTTCTGTCTCGGCTTTCTTTTAAATAAAAGTAGGCAAAAACAAAATTAAGAAAACAAATTAAAGAAGCTGCAATCGCTGCAAAGTGACTGCCAAAGGGAGCTTCAGAGCCAAGCTTTTCTCCGATTTGAATAAAAACATAACCTAGAAAGGGCCCGACTGTAAAACCTAAGCCGAAGGCAGCACCAATCATACCCATGGCCTTTGAACGCTCTGCTCGCTCTGTTTTATCAGCCATATAAGCCATCGCCGTGGAGATATTTGCCCCAAAAAGTCCGGCAAAACCGCGAGCGATGATGAGCATATAAAACTCACTCGCTAGACCAAAAGCTAAGTGAGATAAACCAGCGCCGAAAAGACTCAATAAAATTATAGGCCTTCGTCCTATACGGTCACTTAATTTGCCCCAAAAAGGAGAAAATAAAAATTGCATAAGAGAGTAAACAGCCATGAGAACACCAATCATGAACTCGTCAGCCCCATACTTAGCGGCTAAGTACGGATGTAAAGGAATCACTATACCAAAACCAACAAGATCGATGAATACAGTTAAAAAAATTATAAATTGATCTTTGTTTTTCATAGGCTCTTTTTAGTATAATAAGTTATGTCGAAAAAATTTCTCATTTTATACACTATATTTTCTATATTAATAAGCTCAGCCTCTGGGCTTGCTGCAACGCCACCTAAGTTTAGAAAAGGGCAACTCAAAGGAAGCCTAATTACTGAGTTCTACACTACTGACTCTAACTATGACAAGCAAGGGGGCTCTTTTGAGAGTTTACCCAATGATAATAAATTCACATACATAGCGGCTAAACCCAGTTTTACTTATGGTTTAACAAATAAAGTCGGCTTGTCCACTGGCCTAACTTATGCCTACGGAAAAAGTGAAACCTCTACCGCCACCAGAACCAATGGAGCCGTTACCGATGCAAATTTTAGTCTTTATTACAAATTAGCCACAAAGTCTTTTTACTTACTACCGCAAATTCGCACATCGGTACCTATACTGACTTTTGACCCTGATGACGACAAAGCTATTATAAATGAAGGAGCTTTGAGAGTTGAATTTGGGGCTTGGGTAGAAAAAAAGTTTTTAAAGCATAGATTTTACTTCTATACAGCTTATGCCTACCAAGGGGACGGTCGAGCTCACTTTGCCCCGTGGGAAGTGGGAGCATACAACAGTATTGGCCGCTTCCTTTACGGTGGCTCAATATGGGGACAGGAAATTATTAGTGATGATGAATTTATCGATTCACCAGAAACTCGCAGTAATCGAACTGATCAATTCAACGCCGGAAGCCTTCGCTTTTACGCCGTCAACCCTAACATTATGAACGCGAAGGCATGGGCTGGCATGAGAATATTTAATAACTTTTTATTTTATTTAAAGTATGAAAAATCAATTAACGGCAGCAACACCGCCAATGGACAAAGTATTTTAGCAGAATTAAAATGGCGTATTATTAACCCAAGACGCTCAAGAAAAAGAAGATTAAAAATAGATCGCTTTCAACTAAAGGGCGTAGATTCTGAGGCCGAAAAGCTCTTAAATAAGAATTTATGACTAAAGTTTCTGGAAAGATATCGGCAAATCACTGATACTCAATAAGCTTTGTACTCTTTGAAGAACAGTGGTGAATTGAGGCCTAGAAAAATGCTGATCATTTATAAAATGAGTGTACCAATAAACTCCTTCCTCTTGTTTTTCAGAAATAGTGATCATAGACATTTGAGCCGGTAACTGTGCCTCTGGTTCAACAGCCATTTCTTGGCTCTTTTGAGAAAAGTTATGCTCCCAAATCACAGCCCCGTTTTGGCCATTTGTTTTTTTTAAAGAAAATACTTTTGTCGAAAAATCATTATTTTTAGTCAATGTAAATGTAAATTCACCTTCATTATTTTGCCAGTAATTAATAACAAGGGCCGAATCAAAGATGTCTAAGTGAAAATTTGCAGGAAGATCCTCAGGAAAAAGGTTAAGTTTTATAAAATTTTTACCTGGAGTTTCATTTAAATCATCTCCCCAGCGCTGTAAAAAAATTTGAGATTTATAGCTATTGCAAGTAAACCCCATAATTTCCGTCATAGCCCCTTCTGAAGCATTATGACTAATATCAATTGTCAGTAATCCATCAAAAGAACAATCACTGTTTTGAACCGAGTAATAACGTGAATGTTCTAAAATTTTAACTATTTTAAAATGTTCATCATAGCCCACAGGAAACTGTCGCTTAATTTCCAGTAATAAATTTTTGACAATGGCCGAGGGAAGAAGCATTTCCTTTGGATGTTCGCCGACAAAGCTTGCCCAAGATGGGATTGGTAAAAGCAAAAAATATAAATAAAAATAAAGTTTATTTTTTTTCATATTTTACTCAACTCGCTTATCAGTTATCACATCTTCATTAACATTAATTAATATTTGGCGAACCAACCCCTCAGCTCTTGTTGTAACTCCTGAGCGAATAAATGATATCAACTGCAAAAGTTCATTCTTTAAAACTGCACTTTTATTTAGACTTCTGCCCACATCAAAAACCGGTCGAGAAAAATCATAATAATTCTGTAAAAGTTCATTCGCCGAAGATAAATAGCGAAAGATTTCTTGATCCAAACACTTGTTAAATTCAATCTGACTAAGTCCAAGCTGTTTATTAGAACCACTCGAAATAATCTCACGATGATCTTTATTAAACCGGTAACTTACCACCGAAGAAAAACATTCTGAAGTAGAAAATCTTCTTGATCGAGGGCGAAAAAACAATGACGGAGTCAAAAAAATAAATTGAGCCTGTTTATTAATAAAATCTCTTTTAGATGTTAATATTTTTTCACCAAACAAAGCCAGTTCCGAAGAAATATAGTCTTCTTTTTTAGAGTTAACCTCATCAATTTTTTCAATATTTCTTTGATACACTGACTTGGCTAAAAACGGAACTTTCGTAGTCTCGAATTTAAAAAATGATTTTTCTGTAGGGTTAAATTGAGCTTCAGGCAAACTAAACTCTACTTCTTTGTAAGTTTCATTTTTAGATAATGAAAACTGACGTTGTCGATCTATTAATATTTTTTTCCAATCTAAAGGTGGTAACCCTCGACCACGAATAACCCAACTCTCAACAAAAAAGACTTCATTACCACAGGCTGAATGCAAAACTTGATACTTTTGCTCACTCGGGGTTTGCACAGAAAAAATTAACTTTAAGGAAGCTACAGCTTGACCTACAGCTACACCATTATTTTTACACACTTCAAAGGGTTGATCATAAAAAAACTCAACCCCCCTTTGGTTAGCAACTTGTGGTAAAAATTTAAAATATAAACCAAACCATTCATCTTCAAACTCTTTAATTTGTGACCAAACTCTATCAAGCATGACTCGCTCAACAACATCCAAATTTTTACACGGAATTTCATTTTCAAGACTACATGACCTGCTCTGATCAGCCAGTGCCACAGACACAATAATATTAAATAAAATGGCAATTAAAAATTTAAACATAACTATTTAAACTAAAACTTTTCGATAAAGCCATAACGTTCGCTAGCACTCAAACCATTACGTCCATTAGTTAAATTATGCTTTATATGGTAAATGTACATATTTGTGGGACCTTTAGTGACTTTTCCCGAAGAATCCCTTTCGATCTGACTTAAATCTGTCCATAAACTTTCCTTGTCATAATAAAAACGGGAAAGTCTTATTTTTAATTTAAACTTCAGCTCCCTAATATCAAGCTTATCTTTAAGCTTAATACCAATATGTGTTCCTTTTTTAGCTAATTGTCCCAACTTAAGTTTTTGAACTCCTCCAATCATCTCTACTGGCCCACCATCAACAATAGATAACTCAACATAGGTGTGTTCCATACCAGGGTCTAAATCGGATTCATTTAGCTTAAAAAAGTATGAAGATAAAAGGTAATTTTTTTGATTATTTTCTATTACTTTTGTCGAAGGATCACTACGAAGATTTAAAGGCACAGTGTCCAAAAGTTTTGATTCATAACGAATGGTGGCGTCATTAAATAAACGGGCAAAATCAAAGTTAGCTACACTGGCCAATCTATCGCTCGTATCATCTTCACCAAAGCTATTTGTTAATTCTTCTATATAAAGAACACCTATAACACTAGAGGCCTTTGAAGCTTTATTTCTTTTTATACCAGCTAAGGCTGTGTTTCTTATTTTTGAAAATTCAGAGGCATTCATTTCAAAAAGTTTAAAAGGCCTTCCAGGCTCTATTGTAGTGCTCCAAGGAATACTACCACCACTCTCAATAACGTTTACTAAAGAGATAGCGGAGTTACTGGAGCTTGTATCTTGTGTGGGAACGGCATAGTAATAATTAAAATTTGAGATTCTTAGTAAGCTCTGACCGTTCTGCCCAGAAACTCGCTCAACTTTTCCCGAGTAACGAAACCCAGCCATTTCAGAGGTTATACCTCCTGAAAAATTGGAGGAATTAAGATAAAATTGTCTGGTTCCAAACTTTTCGTTCCACAGCTGTTGACCATTTTGCATTGTTGTTTCTAGGCTAAATATACTTTCAACATATTCTCCAAGCTGCCCAAGGTTCAGGCGCAAAGAAAGCAGGTCTGCCAATCGGTTACCAGCATTTAAAACAAACGACTGACTATCTCCTGAAGAGTTCACGCTTGCGCGGGCAGGTTTTGTTTCTGAGCCTCCAGAGGATTGATCAGAAAACCCGCTAAAGCCAAAGTTAAACCCCTTAGATGCCGTGGCATCGTATTCATAAAAAACAAATTTAACGCTAAAAGAATTATTGCCACCCCTCGCCAATTCAGGTTTGTCATATAAACGTAAAAGGTAATCAATCACATCCATGCACGAAATCATTTTACCACTTTCGGCACCATGTCTGGGGTCGACACACTTCGCTAACTTATTTGGATCTTGCGAATCTCTAGAAGTAAAGACAACAGTGTTGGAATCACTACTATCAATTTCAATTTTAGTACTTAATAAATTGGAAAGTCTAAAGTATCCACCAGAGGCATTATTATCTAATGTTTCTATTGTATCTTTTCTCAAGTTTGAGGCAGAACGATTCAAAGCGACGTATTTACAGCGATACTTCGTCGGACAATCTGACTGATAAACTTCGTTGGTTAGAGAATTTGTCCTTATGTCTGATGCAAAGAGTAACTGGCTGGTAAAGAAAAGACTCACAACAAGCAACAAAGGAAAAAGAAATATCTTAAATTTATTATTAATATCAGACACTTATACCTCTTTTTGTTAACAAAAATGACACAATACAATATGAAAATCATGATTTCAAACCTCCTACTAAAATAAAGCAGTTTTTTGAATATTTTTCTGTCGCAAAGGCCCAGCCTGACTTCCTTGAGTTCTTAGGTCTTTTAAGGTACTTAAATGGATTAGAGCTCGCACTTAATGGTGGGCTTGATCCGGAGGACCAATGAGTAGTGATAATCTTTTGAAAATTGAAAACTTGTCCATTGAATTCAAAACCGACAGTGGTGTTGTGAAAGCCCTCAAAAATATTTCTTTTGAAATCCCTAGAGGTAAAACTGTGGGTTTAGTGGGTGAATCTGGCTCTGGAAAAAGTGTTTCATCACTGGCCATTATGGGGCTTGTGCCTAACCCTCCTGGCAAGGTCACTTCTGGAAAAATTTTGTACAACAACGAAGATCTACTAAAAAAATCTGATGCAGAAATGAGAAAAATTAGAGGAAATCAAATCTCTATGATTTTCCAAGAGCCAATGACAAGTCTTAACCCTGTATTTACTGTTGGCGATCAAATATGTGAAACTCTTATGCTTCACCAAAATATGACTAAAAAAGAAGCTATGGCCGAGGCTTTAGAGCTTTTAGATCAAGTGGGCATTCCTGACCCTGCAGGACGGATTAAGTCTTACCCCCATGAAATGAGTGGTGGGCAGCGACAAAGAGTGATGATCGCGATGGCTATTGCCTGCAAGCCCGACTTACTCATTGCTGATGAACCAACAACAGCTTTAGATGTCACCATCCAAAAACAAATTTTAGAATTACTGGCTCAATTACAAAAAAAATACGGCATGAGTGTTCTTTTTATTACTCATGACTTAGCCGTCATTGCTGACATCGCTGACGAAGTGATCGTTATGTACCGTGGAGATATTGTCGAAAAAGGAAGTACTGACAAAATCTTTATCGAGGCCAAACACCCGTATACAAAGGGGCTTCTTTCTTGCCGCCCTTCTCTTGAGAAAAACCCAGAAAGATTACCTACTGTCGATGACTTTATGACGGTTGATGGAAAAGAAAAACAGTTTGATGTAGAAAGCTTAAAAACAGCCAAAGGTTTTCGCCCCATTACCGAAGAAAACAATGTTATTTTAGAAGTTAAAAATTTAAAAAAATACTTTCCTCTTAAAAAAGGCTTCTGGGGACAAGTTAAAAAGCATGTCAAAGCTGTAGACGACGTCTCTTTAAAAGTCAGAAAAGGCCGAACTCTGGGACTTGTTGGCGAGTCTGGTTGTGGTAAAACCACTTTGGGCCGAACCATTTTAAGACTTTTAGAATCGACCGATGGCAGCATACATTACAACAACCAAGACATCACTCATATGAAAGGTGAGGAGCTCAGAAACTTAAGACGTAATATACAAATTATATTTCAAGACCCTTATGCTTCGTTAAACCCAAGAATGACCGTTGGCGCTGCCATTATGGAACCATTGGTTATACACGGAGTGGGAGGCAGCAAAGCTGAACGTAAAAAAATGGCCGGTGACCTCATGGACAAAGTGGGGCTGAGCCGAGAAATGCTCAATCGTTACCCGCATGAATTTTCTGGAGGACAAAGACAACGTATATGCATTGCAAGAGCCCTTGCTGTAAAGCCCGACTTTATTGTTTGTGATGAGTCTGTTTCAGCTCTTGATGTTTCCGTTCAGGCACAAATTTTAAACTTGCTACTTGATCTTCAAGAAGAGTTTAACCTAACTTATGTTTTCATATCTCATGACTTAGCTGTTGTTAAATTTATTTCTGATGAACTTGCTGTTATGAATAGCGGAAAAGTGGTTGAATTTGCCGATGCTGTCAGCATTTATGAAAACCCAAAACAGGACTATACAAAAAAATTACTCAGTGCCATTCCTAAAGGAAAACCAAAAGCCCTATTGAATGCCTAATAATTATTTTTTGAATTTTAAACCCTCATTTATTGAGGGTTTTTTTATATAAATAGTGCACCTAAAAATTAAATCTCAAACATATATTTTATTGATCTAAGGTTTAAAAAAATGACAAAAAGAAATATAGTGGTCACTCCAGCCCTTCCATATGCTAATGCCCCTCTTCACATTGGACATTTACTAGAACACACTCAAGCTCACATTTGGTACAACTTTCAAAAGCGGCGTGGACACAATTGTAAGTTTATTTGTGGCTCTGACTCTCATGGAACACCGATTATGTTAGCGGCCCGTAAAAAAAATATTTCTGAAGAAGAGTTTATTAAAAAAGTTCGTGAAGGACATATTCAAGACCTAAATAACTTTGGTATTTACTTTGATAATTTTTCATCTACTCATACTGAGACTCATAAAAAGTATATGTACGAATTTTATGAAAAAATTAAAGAGGCTGGAGCTGTTGAGTCTCGAGTGATTGATCAGCTTTATTCTGAAAAAGAAGGTATGTTTTTACCTGATCGTTACATCAAGGGCACATGCCCTAAATGTAAGGCTGAAGATCAAAACGGAGACAATTGTGATAACTGTGGTGCCACCTACTCACCTATGGATATGATAAATCCCAGAAGTGCTGAATCGGGAGAAACTCTTGTTGTTCGTCAGTCTGAACATATATTCTTCAAACTAAATCAATACAAAGATTTTTTATCTGAGTGGCTACCTCACCACGTTGGCAAAGAAACTTATAATAAAGTGAAAGAATGGTTCAGCGAAGACCTTAGAGATTGGGACATATCAAGAGATAACCCTTATTTTGGTTTTGAAGTACCTGACAAGCCTGGTAAATACTTTTATGTATGGGCCGACGCTCCCATTGGGTATATCTCTGCCACGGCTGAACATTGCCAATCTAGCGGCGAAGATGTGAACGACTTCTGGCGCAACCCCAAAGCTGAAATTTATCACTTTATAGGTAAGGATATTGTAAACTTTCATACTCTGTTTTGGCCTGCTTTTTTAAAAAGTGCAGGTTATAATTTACCCAATCGCGTGTTTGTTCATGGGTTTTTAAATACTAACAATGCCAAAATGAGTAAATCAAAAGGAACATCTCTAAATGTAAAATCATATATTAAACATTTAGACCCTAGTTACATTCGTTATTATTTTGCAACTAAACTTTCTAGTAAACCTAACGATATTGAATTTAACTTTGACGACTTTACTCAAAGAGTCAACTCAGACCTTGTAGGAAAGTTAATTAATTTAGGTTCACGAGGCGCTCAAATGCTTCATAAAAATTTTGCTGGCCAATGTAGTCAAGTCGATTCAGAGGCAGCACCATTAATCAAAGAAGCTATCGCAGCCTCTGAAAAAGTCGCTGAGCTATATGAAGCTTGTGAATACTCCAAGGTGACTACTATTGTTCGTGAGCTCACCGACAAAGCCAATCAATACTTTGATAGCCTTGAACCATGGAAGCTAGTAAAAACTGAACCTAAAAGAGTTCAAGAAGTGCTCACGACTATCCTTACCCTCTTTAGAATCTATGTTATTTACTTATCACCTATTTTACCTAAGTTAAGTCAAGACACTGCTGAGCTTTTCCAGGAAGATGATTATCAATGGAGTGACTTTGATAAAACCTTAAGTGGAAAAACACTCAAACCCTACAAACATCTTATGAAACGTATTGATAAAAAACAGGTCGAGGCTATACAACAAGAAAATCAAACCCAAACAAGTCATAAAAAAAATGAAACAAAAAAGTCAAAAAACAGTAAATCTTCAGAACCTCCTAGTGAAATCACTATTGACGATTTTTTGAAAATTGATTTAAGAGTTGCTGAAATTATTGAAGCCAAAGAAGTGGAAGGGGCTGATAAACTTTTACAACTCACCCTCAATGTTGGAGAAGAAAATACCAAAAATGTTTTTGCTGGAATTAAATCAGCTTTTTCACCTGAAGATTTACAAGGAAAACTGGTTGCTATGGTTTACAACCTTAAACCTAGAAAAATGAAGTTTGGTTGGTCTGAAGGAATGGTTCTTGCCGCTGGCCCCGGAGGAAAAGACTTGTTTATATTATCCCCAAGTGAAGGGGCTAAGCCTGGACAAAAAATTAAATAATGGCAAAGCAAGTTTCTTTAAGGAAGATGTGGTTTTTATGTAACCAGGCCCTTAGAAGCAACTTGTCCAATAAACAATATAATTTAGCTGCGATAAATGCCTATTCCCTTTGGCAAACTTCTATCAATTTTGACGTTCAAAACATTGTTAAAAAATTTGGCTCAGACCTAAATGTTAACCAACTAGAGCCTCTCGCCATTTATATTGAAAAAATATCGGGCCTTCCTGTAAAAGATTCGGATATTCTCATTGAAAAAAATGATCGTACTCAAGCCGTTGCTCTTAAAAGTTCACTTATATTTTACCTTCATAACATTCGCTCAGGATTTAACATTGGATCTATGATCCGACTTGCTGATGGACTCAATATTCAACAAGTGATTTTATCGGGATACACCGCGACACCAAAAAACTCACAAGTACTTAGAGCTTCTTTAGGCGCTGAAAAAAATATTGAAATTACTCAAGACGATCAAAAACTCAGCCATCTAAATTCATTAATAACAAAAGATCATTATGAACTTGTAGCCCTAGAAACTGCTTATCCCAATAAAAACTTGATGAAATTTTCTTTTTCTCAAAAAACCATTTTACTGGTGGGCAACGAGAAAAATGGTTTACCTCAAAACTTAATTTCTCGTAGTCACCATATTGTTAAAATACCCATGTTTGGTATAAAAAATTCCCTCAATGTTGTTTCTGCTTTATCTATGGCGAGTTATGAATGGAGCAAACAATGGAGAATGTAGTAAGCTACTCTATGTCTTCTATTGGTTATTTCAAAGGGTCTTCAAGTAAAAAATATGATGTACCAAGGCAGGCTAACCTGAACCCAAATTTAGGTGAAGTCATTCTTCATCCAAATAATAATTTTGAACAAGCTTTAAGTCAGTTATCAGGGTTTAGTCATATTTGGTTGATATATTTATTTGATAATATGTCTTGGAAGCCAATGGTTCAAACTCCTCGTAGCCTAACTAAAAAAGGAGTTTTTGCCACCCGATCTCCGTACCGGCCCAACCCTATTGGTATGAGTTGTGTGGAGTTAATCCAAATAAAAGGTCTTAAGCTGCAAATAAAAAACTATGACCTTATGAATAACACTCAGATTTTAGATATTAAGCCTTACTTAGAATATTCAGACAAAATTAACTTTAGCCAGCAAGGTTGGTTAGATGATCTGCAAAAATTTGAAATTGAATACAGCCCTAACTTTAAAGAGCAGTTATGCAAAAAGTTTTCTAAAAACAAATATGAATTGCTTGCATTTATCGAATCACAACTATCTTATGCTCCTATCAACCACCCAAATAAAAGAATTAAAGCCAAGGAGCTGGCTGGCCATTATATTTTATCTTATCAGTATTTTAGAATTCACTTTCAAATAATAAATTTTAAAGTGACTTGCACACAACTGAAATTAGAAACTCTACCAAATGCTAGTGAGCCTTAAACTAGTGGTCAATTTAATAAATTTAAATTAAATTTAATAGATATGAAGATGATACCTTTTATATTATTTATTTGTAGTACTTTGTTTTTTTGGCCTTTACGAGCCAATCCATTTTTTAATAGTAGTAGTTATATCCCTCAAAAAAAAGAAATTTATACCTATACAAGTTTCATTGTTACTGACTTCACCACAGATTACCAATTAAACTCATCTAACAATACAGTAAAAGATAAAAGCAGTGATCTTAGTCAAATTATAGCTTATGGAATCAATGATTATTTGACTATAGCAACAAATCTGGGTGTGTTGATTTCTAGTGATAATGAAGAGGCCCGTACCACCAGCAAAGTGCGAATGCAAGAATTACACTTGATAGGAAACCTACCTATTTCAAATAAAAGTGATGCTTTCTTAAAGTTATCTTATGATTTTTATGACCTTAGAGTTAATGAAAACGAAAAAACTGTTGATTTGCAGTTAGGTATTAATAGTTTGTACAACCATGGGCTATCTACAACGTCTACATATGGTTTTACAAGAAATTTTAAGCTTTTACAAAATTCTTATTTTGTAAATTTCCAGTTAAATTATAACTTTTTAAAAAATTATTACGCCACAGCCTCCATCGCTAGTTATATACCTGAAAATAAAAATATAAATTCCGAGGAGGCTACAGTTGAAAACCCTTATCGAAACTTTTACGGATTGAGTTTGGGTTATCTCATCCAAAAAAATATTTTTATTCGACTAGATTATGGTGTCTCTAGAGTAAAAAATGCTCGTATAAATACGGAATCTCTTGGTGAATTTTTTTATGATTCTGTTTCGTCTGTTTATAATCTATCATTCACCTATGTTTTTGGAAAAAAATAATTATTTAGTTTTTTTGAGCTTTTTTGATAGATAGAGTGAGTTGCTGTCTATAATTTTCGAGCAATAGATGCTGTTCTAGCTCATTTAAGGTTTCATCAATTGAAACTTCTTCAGTTTTAAAAATACAGTCAAACTCATTTTGATTCTGATTTTCTCCGAAGTAATGAGCCAGCTTTATCTCACCGACGATACAAAATCATTCCCCTTACAGGTGACTTCATCACGTAAATCACTTAAAGCAAATTTAGAAATAAACTCACCTCTAAAGCTATTTCGGCCTGACCTTTTTTTCTTGGCTTCTTTTATTTTTCCAAACCCTTCTTTAAACTCGCAAGTCACTCTGTCAGAAGTTAAAATTAGTATTACCTGATCTGGTAGGCTTGAGTTTTCTGTTGAATATTCTGAAAAGTTCTTTTTAAGGGATACTTTAAATTTTGAAATATCAAAATGACCATTAGCAATCATATGCCTTAAGATTCTAGGCTCAAGTCTTCTGAATTGCTCCATTGCCTCGAAACTAGATTCATACTCTTCGGACGCTTTATCCACTTTGGCAAGTAACTTTGAGTATTCATTGTTAATATTAAAATCAGAGGCTGAAAAAAGATCAGGGTTTGCTGGTAAACAATTGTCAGAAATCATTTCAATTGATTGATCAATCTCATCTATCATCCACTCAAACTTACAGTAAGTGTCCGCCCGATAAGCATAAAGCGAGAAGTAAGCTTCAATAAAGGTACCATAACTGTAGATTGTAGCTTGATGCATACCTTCAAAAAAGGCTTGAAAAGAAAAGGTTTTATCATTGTAACCTTTATCCTGTAAATTAATTTTAATGTTAATTAAATTGCTGTGATTTATTGCCCAATTTAACATATATGACTTTACATTATTTTTTATTTTTTCTGCTATACTGTAATTGAAACTAACTGTATAAAATGCGTATTGATTTGATTGCTCAGCAACGAAATCCCAATTAAAAGGTCCATTAAATTCAGGTAATCCAACGCTTTTTTGTGATTCGTTCGTATTAAAAACCTCTTCGGCAGGAATAACTTCACTCATAACTGATGATTGAGGTTTATCACTATTTACTGAGCTTCCCTCAACATATATTGATGAAAATAGAGTAAAGAAAAATAAAAATAAAAGTTCTCTGTTAAATGTAAATGCCATAACAAATCCTCAAAAATAAATGATTCATCGAGTTAAAAACTTGTTAGTAGCAATTAATTTATAATTATTCACCATTGGAAGCTCTTAAATGTAATCTATATATGTTTGATTGTAATAATTATAGGCTTTCTTGAAAACTCTGTGTTTCACTGATTATAAATCCGCCTAAGCTAGCCAGAAACTGACACTCCTGTAAACTTGACCCAAGGTAATATAGCACTGCCATTATTGAGTACCTCTTGGCTGACCTCACTCATTGAATTAAACATCTCAAATAAATTTCCGCTGATCATAGTTTCTTTAATGGGATATTTTACCTCTCCATTTTCAACGTAAAAGCTGTTTTTGGCCACACCAGAGAAATCACCATTCGCCCCAGGAGCTCCTGCAGAAATACGAGCCACAACTAAACCCTTTTTTGTATTCTTAATCATTTGTTCCAACTTCATTTCACCAGCAGACATCTCAATAAGCCCACCATCATTGTAGGTTTGACCTAAGCCAGTTTTATTAGAACCATATTGTGACAGTAAGTAATTATCTAAACGACCTTTATTAAAAATCGAATAATCTTTTGAAATAAAACCGTCGCTTGTCATAGGAGCACTCACCGCAAAACGAGGGTCGCAAGTATAAACCTGAATTCCCAAACGTGAAGATAATACATTTTGCCCAAGCTTATCTTTAAAGTAGCTACTGCCATCTATTAAACGACCATCTCGTAAATGAGATAATAAACCACCAAGAAAAAAACCAGTCAGCGCATGTGGTGTAACAATAATATCACCGTTAAATTTTTGACCGATGGGTTTTGCATCTAAATGCAAAACGGATTCATTGAGTAACTTTCTAGTGGACATTTTTTCCATTAAAGGAACATCAAGTTGAGAAGTTAAAAAGCCAGTGAAGTTAAAAGATGAAGTGCGTTCACCTTCTTTGGCTGTAAACATATTGGAAACACTATATTGGCCACTATTAATATCAGCGAGAAGACCGTTTGTATTAACAACAAATACCTTACTATAATCGTAAGAAACCATCACTGACTCTTGCTGTACTTGAGGAAACTCTTTTTGAGATTGCTGTAAATAAGCTTTCAAGTAATTATAAGCCTCTTCTGGTTTCACCTCTTCTTTTCCAGACGAAAAACTAAATTTTCCAGTTTCAGAAGATATATCATAACCATTATCAACGGGAGAAGCTGCACAAATACTTAAGACATCTTCAACAGCTTGACTCAAAGATAATTCATCTACTTTATTAATACTTAAACGACCTTGTTTTCCATCTTTAATAACACGAAGAGAAAGACTTTTTGTGATATTAGTTCTTAAAAGAGAAATTTCATTGGCTTCAACATTAAACTCTTGCTTGTGATTTTCACTAAAAACAAGTTGTGCTTTCTCAGCCCCTTTACTTAATAGTTGATTTAATGTTTTTTTTAACAGTTCCAAGTTACTGCCCCCCTACATTTATTTTACACTTTATTGATGGGCCCCCAAAAGAAACAGACATTCGTTGTTTTTTGCCACAAAAACCACTACTCATCCATTTAAAATCGTTCCCAACAGCATCAACAGTTTTTAACATTTCAAAAGCAACACCAGAAATTGTTGTATCGATCACGGCCTGACCTAATTGACCATTTTTTATTTCATAACCCATAGGAACTCCAAACATAAACTCACCGGTCGAATCCGCCTGTCCGTTAGAAGTGTGCGTAAAGTAATATCCACTTTCAACAGAAGAGATCATATCTTTTAATTCACTTTGCCCTGGTAATATAGCCGTATTTCTCATTCGAATTAAAGGTTCATCAAAATAATTAAAAGCTCTGGCATTTCCTAGGGCTTTGTGTCCAAAGTGGGCCGCTGATTCTCTATTGTGCATAAATGTTTTTAGCTGGCCATTTTTAATAAGCTCGGCATCTTGAGATGGCGTTCCTTCATCGTCAATGTAGACCGGAACATGACAAACTTCACCGAAGGCACTGTGGGCAAAGTCAGTCATTGAAACCAAAGGGCTGGCAACAGTTTGATTTAAAAGCTCCCCAGCCACACTTCCCCCCAAAACTAAATCAGCCTCGACGGTGTGCCCCACAGCCTCATGAGCTAGAATGCCGGTAATACTATGACCTAAAACAACATCATGCACTCCGCCCTTGGCTAAAACACCCTCTTTCTTTTTTTCCAAGTGATGAAATAAATCATCAATCATTGAAAAGAGGTCTTTGGGTTCAGAAAAGACATCTTCAATTTCTCCCAAACCTCCCTTCGTATCAGCCAAAGAAAAAGATTTTCCTTCTTTTTCAATTGTTAAATTTAATCGAAAATGAGAGCGAGGCAAAAAAGTTTGGCCATTTGAATTGTTAGATGTAGCCAACTGTTTACTAAAATCAATACAAGAAAAACCTAGGGCTCGGCTAGACAGCTGAGGGTATGTTTTTGTTATATAAGTATCGACTTCTTGTAAAAAATCAATACGCTCTTTTTGAGACCATTTTTTTTTCTTTGTATAAAATTCTTTTGTAAATTTTCCTGAGGATTTTTCTAATTTTTTATCCTGAGATTGGCTTTTACCACCCAAAAAGTCGGCATTATTTTGAGCCAATTTCAAAACCTGACTAATGGCTTCGCTTGTCCCATCTGAACTTGAAGAGAAACCCCACATACCATTTTTAAAAACACGGGCACTCACTCCACCTTGAACAGACTTAGTGTTGCTAACAACATTTCCATTTAAAATCATAATATCGTTATTTGAATTTTCATGAAAGCGAAGCTCTGTATACGAACTTAAACCATTCAGATATTGACTTAAATCAATAGATCTCATTATTAAAACTCCCTTTTTTAAAAATGATAAGTAATATAATATATTATTGCAGGTGAGCCTTTTTTATTGAAGTTGTAAAACTGTGCTCACCGTTTTTTTTATTTTTTCTAATTGAAAAGGTTTAGACACAAAATCATGAGCTCCTACTTTAAAAGCTTTTTTCATTGTTTGTATATCATTTTGACCAGAAACAAAGATAATTGGAATCTCTTTTAAGGAATCATACTCTTTAATGAGTGTCGCCAACTCAAACCCATTTACCCAAGGCAAACCAATATCTAATAAAATCAAATTAATTTTGTGCTCAGTCAATAACACAGAAAGCTCCGTACTATTGGCAGCACTGACAACCACATAACCTTCATCAAAGAAAATTCGAGTCAAAGCTTTACGAATAGATTCATCATCCTCAACCACAAGAAGTGTCGGAGCCGTTTTTACTTTTTTATTTTTATAGGAATTGATTGAAACAACCTCCTGTTGCCTCATTCTTTCCTGAGTTAAGGATTCAATTCTTTGCTTTAAAGACTCTGGGGCACTCCCCTCTTTTTTAGGCATGTTCTTGGTTATCTAACCATCTTTCGGCATCAATAGCGGCCATACAACCTGTTCCAGCTGCTGTGATGGCTTGTCTATAAATATCATCTTGTGCATCACCACAAGCAAAAACACCTTCTACATTTGTATAAGTTGAGTCAGCTTTTGTTTGGATATAACCAACTTCATTTGTTGTAATAAATTCTTTAAAAACATCAGTGTTTGGCTTATGGCCAATCGCTATGAAAACACCTTCCATTGGCATTTCCTTCACTTCTTTAGTTTTTACATTTTCTAGTTTCACACCAGTAACAGCCTTATCACCTAAAACATCAACTAACTGAGTGTTCCATACAACTTCAATTTTATCATGATTCAAAACACGGTCAGCCATCACCTTAGAAGCTCTAAATTCTTCACGTCGATGGAATACCCAAACTTTTTTTGCAAAACGAGTTAAGAAAAGAGCTTCTTCCATAGCAGTGTCTCCACCACCAACAATACAAACATCTACGTCCCTAAAAAAAGCACCATCACAAGTTGCACAAGCAGAGACTCCTCGCCCCAACAAACGACGTTCGTTTTCTAACCCTAAGTACTTTGCACTAGCGCCAGTAGAAATAATTACAGATTTAGATTGGTACTCTTTATCACCGACCCACATTTTAAAAGGCTGAGATGAAAAATCTACTTTTGTTACATTTTGCGAAATAAAACGAGTTCCAAACCTTTCAGCTTGCTTGCGTGTGACCATCATTAAGTCGGGCCCCATAATTCCTTCGGCAAATCCAGGATAGTTTTCAACATCTGTGGTTGTCATTAGTTGACCTCCCACTTCTTCACCTTCAATCATTAGTGGGTTTAAATTTGCGCGAGCCGCATAAATAGCTGCCGTTAAACCAGCAGGCCCAGAACCAATAATAATGACATTTTCCATAATTTTCTCCAAAGATTTAAAAAATAAACAATACTACAAAGCTTATAAATACCGTTTAGAGTCGCAACATTCAACCAAGAACAACGACTTTTAAACGTTAGCAATTTTTAAAAAAGAGCTAAAGATATTTTGCAAATACCCCTCATTTAACCTTAAAACTGCCAATGCTTTAGACCATTAGCATCATGAGACCATTCATAAAAAGCCTTCGCTATATCATCAGGGTTTTTCACATGTTCAGCAATGGCCTGAGGCAGCTTTAGCGGCAACATATCTGTTCTCATATAGGGAGGGCTAAACAATCTTAGGTCAATGCCCACTCCCTCTTCATTTAAACTCGTTACAAGGCCCTTTAAGCCATGCTTAGCTGAAGCATAGCTAGCGGCCAAAGCATCTGGTTTGTCCTCCGCAATGCTTGAACCAACGACAATCAGCTGCTTTAACAAATTAGTTTGCAAAGCCCAATGTATAAGGTGGGCAGGAAATAACAAACTCAACTGATAAGCCCACAAATGATCTTTCATTTTTTTATCGGCAAATTTTCCATGAGGGCCACCTCCAGATATATAGAAAATATGCGTACAATCAAATTGAAGTAAACGATCAGTCAATATATTCAAACTATCAATTTGCGTGCAATCAAAGCAGAAGTGCTGACCATTATGCTGAAAGTGTTCTTGGCATAGTGTTTTTAAAGGCTCAACTTTTCTTGATATAAACAAAAATTGATCTTTACAGTGACTCTTAAATTGATGAGCTATAGAGCGACCTAAGCCACGACTTGCACCAATGATAACATATCGATTTTCTTTAGACATATGGAATCTGGTTATAGCAAATTTTTTATTTCTGAGATACAATAAAGCTTATGCCAGTGATAAAAATACCTCAGCTCTGTAAAAATATCGAAGTAACCGATGGCACAAATCTTATGGCCGCCCTTATTGAAAATGAAGTGCCGGTGGCCAGCTCTTGCGATGGCGATGGCGTTTGTGGAAAATGCGTCATTAAAGTCAGCTTTGAATCCTCAGAAAGCTTACCAAGAAGCCCTAGAGAAACCGTTCTTCAAGAAAAACACTCTTGGAATGAATTCCAAAGAGCTAGTTGCCAAATTGTCGTGCACAGCAACCTTATTGTTCAAAGTTCCTATTGGTAAAAACCATCACGCCGATAAAGCCTCTTGCGAGGCTTTTAAAGTTAAAACACTTGTTGATTAAGATTGGCCTAAGTCTTTAAAAGCTTGGGACAAACGAGTAACAAAACTCTCTTCTGCCACTCGTAACCATTTTCTTGGGTCATAATACTTTTTATTCGGAGAGCTCTCACCATCAGGGTTTCCAATTTGAGTTTTTAAATATTCAGCATATTTTTCCTGGTAACCATGAATGCCATTCCAGAATGCCCATTGTAAGTCGGTATCTATATTCATTTTGATCACGCCATAATTAATGGCTTCTTGGATTTCAGCTTTGCTCGAGCCAGAGCCCCCATGAAACACAAACTTAGCAGGGTTGCTCGGCGTTTTAAATTTTTTCTGAATATGATCTTGAGAATTTTTTAGAATAATTGGCATAAGCTTAACTTTTCCAGGCTTATAAACGCCATGAACATTCCCAAAAGATGCAGCAATGGTGAAGTTTGAACCCACTTTGCTGAGCTCTTCATAAGCATATGCCACTTCTTCCGGTTGAGTATAAAGCTTGGAGTTATCAATCCCGGAGTTATCGACCCCATCTTCTTCCCCACCAGTAACACCCAACTCAATCTCAATACCTACGTGCATTTCATTCATACGCTTAAAGTATTCAACACAAGTAGAAATATTTTCTTCTAAGGATTCTTCAGACAGGTCTAACATATGTGAACTAAATAAAGGTCGGCCATTTTTTTTAAAATGGCTTTCTCCTATATCTAACAAGCCATCAATCCAGGGCAATAATTTTTTAGCGGCATGATCTGTGTGTAAAACAACGGGAACTCCATAATACTCAGACATTAACTGAACGTACTGCGCCCCTGCATGAGCACCAGATATAGCGCCTTGGTAGCTATCGTTGGCAAGACCTTTACCAGCAAAAAATTGAGCGCCTCCATTACTAAATTGAACTATCACTGGAGATTTTAACTTAGCAGCCGTTTCAAGAACTGAGTTAACTGAGTTTGTGCCAATAACATTAGCCGCAGGTAAGGCAAAACCCGATTGTTGAGCTTGGTTATATAGCTGCTCTAATTGAGGTCCGAATACAATTCCAGGTTTTAGTGAATCCATGATGTCTCCTTAATTTATGACTTAAAAACTTTAGTATAATTAATTTTTATGTTTTGTTTGAGAAATATTTTTTCAAAATGAGTTTCAAAGTTACTTTCTGCAAACTCTGAATTATGTAAGTCTCTAGTGACATGCTCAACGCGATAAGAACTGGCTTCAAAAAACTCCATAGCCCATTCAAAATAATCGAGACTGTCTGTTTTAAACTCAACAAACATGCCTTCTTTTTGCTTAGTAAATAATTGGTTCAAAAACTTGGTATTAATTAAGCGATTTTTCTTTTTGCTTTTTTTAATCCAAGGGTCAGGAAAGTGGATATAAACATTGTTTAGTTCTTCGTCTTCAAATAATTCCCATATGAAATTTGCATTATAACGAGCTATTCTTGCATTTTCACAACCAGCCCTTAAAGCTCTTCGAATAGTTTGAATTAAAGGTTTATACTTTAATTCAATTCCTAGTAAGAGCCGATCTTTATGGGTGCTTGCATGATGAGTGAAGTAAAAACCATTTCCCGTTCCAATTTCTAAATCTAAAGGTTGGTCCAAGGGGCTTGAAAAAGCTAATGAACGCCATTTTCCACAAAATTCAATGGCCCTTTCTTCATTATAGGCATGTTGAGCAAACTCACCGTTCAAAGCGGCCGCATAGTAGGTCGGCTTTGGAAGGTTTTTAGTAAGTCGCATATGGGAGTGAGGTCCGCTTTTCATATAGATGGTTTCTAGCAAAGGCTGAACAGAACAGCAATAGTTAAATATTATAGTATTTACAAACACTTAAGCTTAGCCTTGCCAAGCCTAAGATTTTAATAATATTAAGTTTTTTTAAAAGACATTTAATAGGCTATAGGTTAATTTACCTTCGCAATTTAAATTCAATTTCAAGGAGTTCTTTTATGAGCAGATTTTATGCTTCTATTCTCATTTTATTTGCACCTATTTTTACTTTGGCCATTCCTTTTGAAGGTTCGAAAGTTCTTATATCTTGTCAGTCCCCATATGCCGTTCAGGCCGGAAAAAATATTGCGGCCAAAGGCGGAAATGCGGTTGATGTTGCTATCACCGTGGCCTTAAGCCAAGCCGTTACCAGTCCATATTTTTCTTCTATTGGTGGCGGTGGTTTTGCTATGGTTAAAATGAAAAAAGACCTTAAGGTTCTTGATTTTCGCGAAACAGCTCCGGCGGCCACCGACTCAAACTTTTACGTCAACAAACCGGCTAAATCCTCACAAAATGGAGGGCTTGCTGTTGGTGTACCAGGCATTCCCGCTGGCCTGTGGGCTCTTCACCAAAAATATGGAAAGCTTCATTGGAGTCGCCTATTAGAAGAACCCATCCGCTTAGCCAGCAAAGGGTTTCAGGTGTCTGGTGAATGGGTCAAAAGAACTGAAAAAACTCGTAAAAGATTTAACCCTGCTGGTAAAAAATACTTTTTCAAAAAAAAGGAAAAGTCTTATAAGCCAGGAGAAACCTTAAAACAAAAACAGCTTTCTAGAGTTTTAAAAGAAATGAGAAACCGAAACATAGTTTCTTTTTACAAAGGAATTGTCGCCAGAGATATTGTTAAAAGTGTACAGTCAGCCGGTGGAGTCATGACCTTAGCTGATTTAAAAAACTATAAAGTTAGGTGGCTAGACCCTCTTACTGTTGACTTTAGAGGGTACAAAGTCAACTTAATGCCTCCTCCTAGTAGTGGTGGCGTTGTTATTGCCTCTGCTTTAAAGCTGGTTGATAAGCTTAAAATTGATAAATTTAAACCCCTCAGCCACCAAGAGCTTCATCATATTGCTGAGATATTAAGTCGATCTTTTCGCGGACGTTCACTTTTGGGAGACCCCGACTTTCACAACAACCCTATTGAGCACTTACTTTCTGACAAATACCTAAGTGCAATGGCCAAAAGTATTGATGACGATGAAACAGAAAAATTAAAACCTCTTTTAAAGTACGAATACCCTCAAGAAAGCAATGAAACGACTCATATTTCTGTGCTTGATAAAGATGGAAATGCCGTCTCAATGACTATCACTCTTAATGGAAATTACGGTTCGGCCGTAGTCACAGATAAGTACGGAATTTCCATGAACAACGAAATGGATGACTTTACGACCCTTCCTGGCAAGCCCAATATGTATGGCTTAATTCAAGGTCAAGGAAACTATGTACAACCTGGAAAACGCCCTCTTAGCTCAATGAGCCCTACCTTAGTTGAAAAAAATGGCAAAGTTATTTTGGCTATTGGATCTCCTGGCGGACCTAAAATCATAAGCTCTGTTTTTCAAGGCCTCTACAGAATTCTTGTTTCTAAATTTGAGCTCGACCGTGCTTTGCAAGCTCCACGAGTTCATCATCAATTTTTACCTCACAAACTTTTTGTTGAAAAAAACTTTAAGCCCTCAGCTTATGTTCTTGAAGAGCTAAAAGACTATGACCATATCATTGAAGAACATCTGTGGTGGTCTCGCCTGTATGCTGTTCGCCTAAGAGGAGATGGCATATTAGAGGCAGCCTTTGACTCCCGCGGAGAAGGCGCTGTCGGCGGCTTATGAGCCCTGGACAAATAAAGATGCTCCTGGCTGTGATTTTTTTCGCAGTCACTCATGCAAGTGTTAAGCAACTCAGTCATATTCCTTTTCTAGAGCTCGTTTTTTTTAGAGCTTTAATCTCACTTGTATTATGCCTTGTAAGTATTAAAAAAAATAAAATACCACCTTTAGGAAAAAATAAAAAATTATTGCTGGCAAGAGGATTTGCTGGCACCCTAGCCCTTTGCCTTTACTTCTACTTACTACAGGTTATCCCCTTAGCTACTGCCGTATCTTTACAATACCTATCTCCCATTTTTACAGTCGCTATTGCTTCTGTTTTGTTAAAAGAACACTTAAAATTAAGTCAGTGGTTCTACTTTTTATTAGCTTTTGTTGGTGTTATTTTGATACGAGGTTTTGACTTTAATGTTACCTACACACATTTATTCATTGGTATGCTGTCTGCTATTGGCTCTGGTTTTGCTTATAATTTTGTGAGAATGTTGAGAACTACTGAAGACCCCATGGTGGTTGTTTTGTACTTTCCTTTAGTCACTGTTCCGTTAGTTTCGCCTTTTGTATATTTACAATGGGTCCCACCTGTTTCTTGGGATTGGGCTTATGTCCTTGCCATTGGAATTTTCACACAACTGGCTCAAGTGAACATGACCATTGCCTATCAAACTGAGCGAGCTGATAAAGTTAGCATCATTAATTACCTAGGTTTAATCTTGGCTATTCTCGTTGGCTATATATTATTTGATGAAACCGTAAGCCTAATGAGCTTAAGTGGCATGGCTTTAATTATCGCTTCAGTTATGCTGGTTTCAAAACCTAAGTCAGCCAATTAGATTACTTTTTATCT
>JAHDIR010000085.1 GCA_020630675.1 Bdellovibrionales bacterium | reverse complement strand
TATACTTTTGTCTTGGTTTGAAACACTTCGGTGACGTTACTTTCGGATCAATGCGTGACAACTCTCTATTTTTTAAAGTCGTAGCTCTCTTCTTCCGACCAGTATATGCGTCAAATTGAGACAACTATAAGTTGTGAACTCTTTTTACAGCTGTACACCTGTTGGGCAAAATAGAGTGTATAGCTTTGATCTCATTTGGCATTAGATTCGCACCTATTAAGGGTGAGCCGGGAGGAGATATGTCTAAAATTCTTAAGTTTCCAGACAAAAATTTTCGTCAAAACACAAGGGAAGTGGTTGATTTACAAACTGATAAAAATAAATTTTCATTAGTAATTTCCATTTTTACTTTAGTTTTGGCCGTCTCGATCATCAATAATAAGTCAAATCAGAAAACCTTAACACCTCAGCGTGGACATCGTGGGATAGCCAGTGTTGGTGCTTTACATGGGGAGTTTGACCAAAGCTCTATTTTAAAGCAATTAAAAGTTGGAAATATAAAAAAAACTGCTCGTTTAGGTCGTAAGCCCAACATGGCAGATGAGTTGTTAACTCAAGGCCAAAACTACGCCTTTGCCTATGATGAAGACGATCATCTTGTCTCTGTAAATATTGTAAATAATCAAGATCCCTCATATTTTCAGGTATCAACAATTGAGAAAAGTCATAGTTTGTTTGGTTTAGACCAAATTGATTGCCCTGACTCTGAAGAAGAAAGGCTTGGTTTAAAAGTCATTCACTGTAACGGCCTTAACCCTAATGGCGAGCTGATTAAAACAATTGTTTTAAATCAAGACACTGAAGGTCGGTTATTAGAGCTTCAGGTACAACCTGCTTTGATTGAGTAAACAGCAGCTAAAAAAACTAAAGTCGGTTTATTTAATTTCCGACTTTAGTATGTGGAAAATTTATTTTTAAAAATTTCTCTTCTACTATTTTCTGTTTTAGCTTTTACAGCACCCTCTGCTGCAAGGAACAATGCTTATATTCAGGTAGAATCTAACAAAAATAAATCAAAACAAACAAATGCGACTTTACTTTTTTTAGACCAAAAGCGGGTGAACTTAGGTTTTTGTACTCATGTTGTTCAACCTGGAGAGTGGATAGCTAAAATTATCAGAACTTATGGATATGTAGAGCCATTTCGTTTGCAATTAGTTCAAGTTGCAAAGAAAAAAAACGATCATATTTTAAATATTAATCAATTAAAACCTGGTGATAAAATTAATATACCCTTGCTTTATATTTCGTTAAATACCCCTTTTGTTGAGGAAGAATATTGCCAAAGTATTTTTGCCAAACACAAGAAGAATCCATTTTTAGTCAGAGGCCCAAACTCAAAGTATATTGAAGGAGAACATGAAATTCTTTTTTACTCAGGTTTAACTTCTGATGAATATCAGTTTTTAACAAAAGCTAACAGCGCGAAGGAAAGAGGTTTAAGCTCTGTGTCTGAAAGAGTGGTTAAACCACCTTTGAAGTTGAGTAACCAAGGAGAGGTTGTCTTTAGCTTTGGTGGACTTTTTGATTCTTATCATGGACAAGAAACAAGTAAAACAGTTATTTCTAGTGAATTACAGCCATCTTTGAATTTAGGTTGGTACCAACTTTGGAGCAATAAGTGGCATAGTTTCGTTGGACTTAATTATAACTTAAAAAAATACAACTCTAGTATAACTCCAGGTAAAGAATTAAAAACAGATTCAATAACCCAAGGTGAGTTTCTTGTTGGTGGTAGGTACCAATGGGAAGGTCAATCATTTCTAAAGTTCTCGTTGGGGGCTAGTGAATTGCTTTATTATAGACAAGAAAGTGAAAATATTTTTTCTTTAGAAAAAGAAATGAGTTTTTTAACTGAATTAGAAGCTCAGAAAAAACTTTTTATAAAAAAATCTCTATCTTTAGGGCTTGTTGGACAGGTGAGATATTATAGTCAAGGCTTTGATGTGATTGGTGGTGGTTTAGAGTATGGGCTAGGTCTGCAACTAAATCATAAGTTTAAAAACTCAGACTTGGGTTGGAAGCTCATGTACCGCTTAGGTGAATATGAGACAATCTATTATGATTACCAACAAAGATCCCTATTTATGATGTTCAATTACAAAGTTGGATTTTAGAAATGATACGAATTAAAAAAAATGAGTTTAATTTATTTTTCTATGTTTTAGTTAGCCTTTTATTAATCATTGTATCTGGTTGTAAAAACCCAACCACATCTTATGGCCAATCCTCTATTATTGGTGATGAACCTACTGGTTTAAAAGAGCTAAACCCTATTACAGCCATGGAATTAGAGCCTCCCGTATTGAGCCCTAGCCCTGTGACTAACCCAAGTATACTTATTAACGGAGTTAAGGTGACTGACCATGTGGCTCTTTATAATGATTCAAGATGCAGCAATGAGCTGGTGCGAGCTGCTTGGGGTGGGCAACCTATTGATGAGCAAGGGTGGTCTTCTGTGATTTTGCAAGTTCCAAGTTTGACTGTTGGGCCTCATAGGTTCTACGCCAAAAGGTTTTGGACCGAGCAAGGCTTAAGCTCTCCTTGCTCCGAAGTTTTTCTTGATTATGAAGTCACAGCTGGTTTGACAGTCACAGGGCTTGTCAATGATTTAGTTCCTCGTCAGATTAAAGCCTGGGCCTGGAACTGTACCGGCGAAGAAACTTCATGTGAGTATAGGTTTGTTGTTAATCAAAACTCAACACATAATTTTACGAATGAGCCTTTTAGTGCTGCAACGACATCTACATCACAAAATAGTGGAGATGGTCTTTATTATATTCATGTGCAGGCTAGAGATGCGACTTTTACAAACCTTTTGAGTCCAGTGAGTACTCGATCGGCAGTTTTAGACAACACTCTGCCAACGGTTTCTATTACTTATTTTCCTGACATTATTGCTTCTAATGAACTGAATTACTTTTTTTCTGGAACTTGCAGCGAAGACGGACAAAATGTACAAGTGTCTGTAGGTGGATTGAATAGTACTGTGACTTGCTTGTTGGGAGCCTGGTCGAGTGGCTTTATAAATGTATCTGGTTTAGCTGATGGGTCCACCTCTCTTACCGCCGACACCATTGACGTTGCTCTTAATTCTGCAACTCAAGCTTCATTGACTGTTCAAAAAATTAGTACTCCAATAGTTTCAATAACCTCCCTGGAAAATGTGACATCAGCCAATGTCACCTCTTACTCTATTTCAGGACTTTGTTCTGAAAATAGTATTTCCGTTACATTAAACTTTTCAAGTAGTGGAGGCGGAGGGCCACTTTCTCGTTCGATTATTTGTAGTAGTGGCACCTGGAGCTCTGGTACAATAGATTTATCGGCGTTATTAGATGGAACTATTACGGTGACAGCCGATCACTCTACGGCCCCGCAAAATATTCAAACTGCGACAAAAGATGTCACCTCTCCTACGGTAAATATTAACAGTAACAGTTTAATTACTTCTCAAAATGAAATGGCTTATATTGTTTCCGGAACATGTTCAGAGGATTCCCAAGCTGTGGTTTATGATATTGGAGGTTTAACAGGTACTGTCACTTGCTCGACTGGGGGATGGACTTCAGGGTTTATTGATGTTTCTTCATTGGCCGACGGAAATGTTAGCCTTACTGTCGATCACTCGACGGCGCCTCAAGATACAGCGACAGTCCTAAAAAATACAAACTTGCCAACAGTTTTTAGCCCCCAATCTGGTGAGGTTTTGAGTCAATCCATCGGCTTAAGTTGGTCTATTACGAATCCTAATAATGAAACTATTAATGATTATGTCATAAGTTATCGAATCAAAGGAACTCCCACTTTTTTATCCTATAATGATGGGGCAAACATAAACCAATTTGTAACAATCACGGGCTTAACGGCGAGCACGACTTATGAGTTTAAAATTTTTATGGTTTATGCTGGTACACAAAACAGTGAAGATTCCACAATTTTAGAAGTCACAACTCAACCAAGTAATCCTTTGTTTGGTCCTAATGTAGCTGTAAACGTTGGAGGGGCTACCGAGTCAATAGTTATTGCTTCTGCAGACAATACCAATATTACTTTAAATAGTGGTTTTTTAGTGACTTTACAGGCTGGGCAAATACATACATTTTCCTCGGCCCCTTATGATGTTATTGATGCTGATAAGCCTATTTATACTAACGGAAAAAAAATTCAAGGAGTTAATGTTGGAGATGCAGTATGGATGCCATCCTCGTGGGCCGGAAAAGAATTTTCATTCAATGCAACTAGAAATGCCAACACAGTTATTTTTATTTTTGCCATAGAAGATTCATCTGTAGAAGTAAAATCTGGTGCAACGACTCTGGCGTCAACAACTCTTACGGCAGGAAATTCTGGCTCCCTTAATTGGGGGGCTTTAGGAAGTTATCAAATTTACTCAACTGGTTCTATTTTACTATTTAGTCAAAATAATAACTTAATAGATACTAAGCCTGTATTGCCGGTAGCCAATGAGCTGATTGGTTTTCCTTCAAGTAGTATGCGAATTACCTCTATCTTAAATGACACTAATTATAATTTTTTTCACTCAAACTCAACGACAGGATTTGGTTCATTACAACAGACGACGTCTCAGCAAGTGAACCCACAAAACTGTGGGAGTGGTACTGCTAGATATACTTCTTGTACTTTGCTTGTCAGTTCAGATAAGCAAATATCGGGAGCTTCCTATGCTGATGGAGACGGAGGTAATGCAGCTCCATTTTTACCGACAGGATTTATGAAAAGATTTTATTCTTTGCCAGCCTTTTCTGAGTATTTAGCCTTTGCTAGTAAAGAGCCTGGAACAATTCAAGTTATTGATAATTCAGATCGTTTGGTTGAAACACTCTCTTTAGTAAGAAGTGGTGGGCAAGCAGCAGCTCCCTTTCAGGCTCGTTTAGCCTCTCAGCCCGCTGGGTACCGTTACTTGTCAACAGTCCCTACTGCAGCCTGGTATCAGGCCTCAGGGGATGTTACTGGTGCATTTGCCTTAGCTGAGGATGATGAAACCATTATTTATGGTACGAATGAGGTGCCGAACTTTAAACCTTTTCTAAGTGCAATCGCTAAGCAGGGTGGGCTGATCAATCAACAGGTTGGTCCAGTTAGTTTTGTTGTGAAAGATGTTGACGGTGGATTGGATTGTTCAAGCAGCGTATCAATCTCTTCCGACAATACCACTTTAATAGATAATAGTGGTGTTGTTTTTTCTGGTGTTGCTCCAAATTGTGCATTCACTTTAAATCCCTTTTTTAACCAGAGTGGTTTGGCAAATTTAACTCTTTCAGTGTTTGACGGAGTCAACACAACAAACACAAGCTTTGAGTACTCAGTTAGTGATGGGTTAAGTCTAGACATGGGCTCTTACCGCTTTGCTGACAACAGTGCAGCTACAAGTTGTTTAGCCTATTTACAGCATGCTGAGTATGCTGGTGAAGGAGATGCAACTTATTGGTTAGACCATGACGGGGCGGGTGGTTTGCCTGAGTTTGAAGCATTTTGTGATATGACTACTCAAGGAGGAGGGTGGACACTTGTTATTAAGTATGATCGTGATCAAGCAGCAGCTGGGTCCTTTGGCTTAGACTTAAACTCAGGACGAATTTCTATTAATCCCAATGACCTTCTGAATCTAAATACAACAGGAAACTTAACAGCAAGCTTTGATATACGCCCTTTTATAGTCAATGGGGCTAGCCATTTTATGCATATTGCAAAACCCAATGATGGAGTAAATAATTCTTCAACTTATGTTCATCAATATTTTAGCGACATTTATCAATCTGTTATTGATGATCCTGACCGATTATTTGACTCAACCCTAGATACTAATGATGCAGAATTAGTTGCCGGTGTTGTTGTGCAGGGAACTAGTTTAGTTCGAAAAGATCAGTGGTATGATGCCGACTTTATACTTATTAGTTCAATGTTTGATATAGATTCTTCTGCTTTTTCATATCGACTAGATGGAGGTGAAGGCTTGGCCATGTTTACCAATGGATCTAGAGAAGGGGCTGTGTATGCTAGCGGAAATAGTTCTACAGCCGATGGTCATAGTAACCCATTGGTACAGTGGGGCTTTCGTGGTAAAGACAATTCATTGCAAAGTTACGGCGGAAGTATATATGTTGGTACTCATTGTAAAGTAAATGATTGTATCCCTCCTGAAGCTATTAATTTAATGTTTGTAAGATAATATATTAATTAAAAATTATAATGAGTGCTGGGCTTTGTGATAGACGAATAAGACTTAGGTCATATTACTGAAAATTGGAGCAGCTTTTTTAAAAAAATATTTACTTTTGTGTTGGCGTCGTATTACCTCATAAATAAATGACACCGAAGAGCTGATTGATTTTATAGCAGATT
>JAHDIR010000028.1:27445-35718 GCA_020630675.1 Bdellovibrionales bacterium | reverse complement strand
CAGCTATGGTTTTTATTATTTTTTTTCATTTTTAAATTTTATGGGGTGGTTTAATACGAGGTATCCGCGGATCTGGGATAGTAAAATCAATCTCCCGCTCCAAGGTAACCACGAGGTTACCAAGCTTTGAAATAGAATGAAATGCTGTGAAATACGATGAGTTTCAGGGGGAGTGTCTCCCAGGTGCTTTAAGTATTTAGAATATTTGTGTTTTAATTTTTTAGTTAAAGATCATTGGAGCGGGTGATCGGGCTCGAACCGACGGCCTCGACCTTGGCAAGGTCGCGCTCTACCAACTGAGCTACACCCGCTTAAAGGAAGTTGAGAATCTAATTGAATTTATCAGATAAAGCAAGCGTTTTAGCTGCACTTTTTTATAAAATTTCTTTGTCATTATAGTGAGTTATGAAGCAAAGAGTAAACTTGCTGCATCATTACCTATTTAAATAGTTGTTTTTGCCGCTAAGTTAGCAAAAAAATTAATTATCGTTAGGTTCGTGAGATTCTTTGACGGGGAATCCAAAGTCATCAAATTGAATAGAAGAGAGATTGTTGTTAGGGCAAGATTTTAAACTTTTTTGTGTTTTTGTTTCGGTTCTTGATTCGGGGCACTGGTTATCGTGAGTTTCTTTTTTCAAATAAAAACCTCCTGGTTGGACTTAAAATGTGTATTGTGTCATTAGAAAAATCAGTAAGACAAAATAACCTTACTGTAAAATAAATAAAAAATCAACTCCGTTGCCTAATTTCTAGGCCTTTTCCTGAGATGTTAATTTTTTATATTTATTATTTATTTCTTTTCTCAAGGCATTCGAGCACTTCATTCAATTGAGTACCGCTGTCATTTAAAAGAACCATTAAATGAAAAAGTAAATCAGCAGATTCTTCAACCACTTCTTTTTTATCTTTTTTAACGGCAGCTATACAAACCTCAACCCCTTCCTCTCCAACCTTTTGTGCAATCTTATCGGTGCCTTTTCGAAATAAATATTGAGTATAAGATGAGCTGTCTTGTTGTTCTTTTCGTTGAGAAATTATTTTTTCAAGTTCAGAAAGAAAGTAATTTTTAGGTTTTAAATCTTTTTTAAAGCAAGAAGTTGTTCCTAAATGGCACGTAGGACCTTCCGGCTGAGCCAATACCAATAGGGTGTCCTGATCACAATCAATAGAGCTGTCTATATAAGTTAAATAGTTGCCAGAAGTTTCCCCTTTTTGCCAAAGTTTATTTCGTGAGCGGGAGAAAAAAGTCACTTTTTTTGTTTCTATAGTTTTTTCATAGGACTCTTTGTTCATATATCCTAACATGAGAACCTGCCCACTGTTAACTTCTTGTACAATGGCGGGAATAAGTTCCTCTTTATCTTTAAAAAACATAGTTTTTTACCTCTCGAGTGCTCACGTTGTTTTTTAATAAAAAATTTTTAAGCTCTGAAATGTCTAATTTTTGTTTGTGAAAAATACTTGCAGCAAGTGCTCCTGTAACGTTAGTTTTTAAAAAAACATCAAGAAAGTCTTCTTTTTTTCCGGCTCCTCCGGAAGCCACAATAGGAATGTCGCAATCTGTTTGCAAATATTGTAATTGACTAATGTCATAACCCTTTCGAAGACCATCTTGGTTCATGCAGTTAATGACAACTTCACCGGCCCCTAAATTTTGAACTGTTTGAATCCAATCTTTGGTTTTTAAACCTGTGTTCTTTTGAGTTGACTCTTTGCCTGTATGAGAAAAAACGTAATAGTCTTTATCAATAGCAAAGCTATCTATGCCAATCACAATGGCTTGTGAGCCAAATTCATGAGCTAATTGTTCAATAAGTTTTGGGTTGGTAAGAGCTGGTGTGTTGATGGAGACTTTATCAGCTCCATTATTAAGAATTTTTTTGGCTTGGTCTATAGACTTGATGCCTCCTGCCACACAAAAAGGAATATTAATGGTTTGAGCAACTTTTTCTACCCAAGTTTTATCAACAACTCGCCCCTCTGTGCTAGCTGTTATGTCGTAAAAAACCAGTTCATCAGCTTCTTTGTATTTGTTAGATAACTCTAAAATTCCTCCGACGTCTTCATGGTTTTTAAATTGTACTCCTTTAACAACACGGCCATCTCTGATATCTAGGCAAGGAATAATTCTTTTAGCTAGCATGATAGGGCCTCATCTAAAGTGAAGCGGTTTTCATACAGGGCCTTTCCAATAACAACAGATGAAGCTCCTGTTTTTTTTAGTTTTATAAGATCCTCTAAGCAAGAGACACCACCGGAGGCAATCCAATGCTTGTTATCATATGTTGTAGAAAGGTCTTGGTAGAGTGAAAAGTTGGGGCCCTTTAAGGCTCCATCTTTACTGATATCAGTGCATAAAAAATGAAGACAGTTTGGGTACCATTTTATAAAATCATCTAAAGATAAACTTTGTTTGGTTTGCCATCCGTGAGAGGCTAGATATTTATTATTATTTTCAATAAAAAGATCGGCAGCTAAAATAGTTTGAGGATATTTGTCGAGAATTTGTTGAGTGACGTCTTTATGAGTACAAGCGACCGTTCCTAGAATGGCCTGATCCACTCCCAAGTCGTATAGCCTTTTTACTTCATCTATAGTTCTTAGGCCTCCGCCAGTTTCGACTTTCATGTCAGAGGCTTGAATCATTTTCTCAATCAGATCTAGCTGTCGTAATTTTTGATCTTTAGCGGCCGACAAGTCAACAATATGAACTTTATCGCAACCACTATCAGCGAAAAGCTTAACTTGATCAATAGGGCTGAGTTGATAGTTGACCTTTTGCTGATAGTCTCCTTGGTAAAGGCGAACACATTTTCCGTCGAGTAAATCTATGGCTGGTATGATTTTCACTTGATTGTCTCCAAATAGTTATTAATAAAGCGCTGGCCAGCACTTCCTGATTTTTCCGGGTGAAATTGAACGCCAGTGAAATTTCGTTCTTGTACGACGGCACTCCATTGACCATTATAGTTAAAGCTGGCTTGAGTTTGAGGTGAAATAACAGGGCAAGCATAAGAGTGAATAAAATAAAATGAAGCGCCACTAAGCCCTGAAAATAAATCTGTATCGTTGGTGAGGGTTTTTACTTGGTTCCAGCCCATATGTGGGACCGGGCCATCATTTAACAAAGGAATTTCTTTTACGGCACCTTGCAAAAGGCTCAGGCCAGAGCTTTTTGATTCTTCTAGATAAGAAAATAAAATTTGCATTCCCACACAAATTCCTAAAATAGGCTGTGTTGATTCTTTTAAAAACGAAAACCAAGGTTCTATTTTTTTCATGGCGGCACTGGCATGACCTACGCCAGGTAAAATTAAGGCATCAAACCCCATAGCTTCTTCTGGTTGAGAAACTCTTTTCACCTGATGGCCTTTCAAAGTATTTTCCAAAGAGGTGAGGTTAGAGCCCGTTGCCGTTATAATTCCAATGTTCACAGGACCCCCTTAGTGCTAGGCAGAGAGTTGCCTGACTTCAGAACGGCCTGTTTCAAACAGAGAGCAAAAGATTTAAAACAAGCCTCTACTTGGTGGTGGGTGTTTTCACCCCTCATAACTTTAATATGTATAGAAGCTCCTAAACTTTGCGAAAGTGATTTGAAAAAATGAGGAAGCATTTCTGTAGAAAACCCACCCACAAATGGTTGATGAAAATCACCGATCACTTCACTGTAGGGCCTACCACTGAGGTCGATAGCCGCATAAACTAATGTTTCATCCATAGGTAATAAAAAGCCATACCTTGTAATGCCAATTTTGTCAGACAGGGCCGTTTTTAAACAGCTACCTAAACTAAGAGCAACATCTTCTACGGTATGGTGATCGTCAATTTGTAAGTCTCCTTGGCATTGAATATTGAGGGAAACACCACTATGTTTGGCGACTTGTTCGAGCATATGATTAAAAAAGGGAAGTCCAGTTTCTATGTTATGTGTACCCAGTTCATCTAATGTACATTGAACATTTATTTTTGTTTCTTTTGTGTCTCTTTGTACTTCAGCCTGTCTATGTTTATTGAAAATTTCATCACTGATGTTTGCCCAAGACAAAAGGTTCTTATCGTAAAATGAAATTCCTAAGTTAGAGGCTAATTGTTGATCACTTGGTCTGTCTCCAACAACAAATGAGGTGCTGGGGTCAAATTTGTGAAGGTAATGGGTGATTAATCCAAGGTTTGGCTTTCTGCAATTACAGTTTTCGTCCGGTAAGTGAGGGCAGATAAGAACTTCATTAAATTCAATGCCTTGTGAAGTAAAAACATTCATCATAAAGTTGTGACATAAATCAAAGTCTTCTTGCGGGAAACTATCTGTGCCAAGGCCATCTTGGTTGGTTATCATCACTAACTCGTAATTGTGACTTTGAAGTTTTTTTAGGCCATCAAACACACCTTCACAAAATTCAATTTTCTCTAAACGATCTACCTGAAAATCATGAGGCTCTTTGATAAGAGTTCCGTCGCGATCAATAAAAGCCACTTTTCTCATTAAGTGATACTCCTTAAGGTTTTAATAAAAATATTGTTTTGTGCTTCGTTGCCAATGCTCACTCTAAGGCAATTCATTTTCTTTTTTTGACGATCACGAATTAAAACACCGTTTTCTAATAAGGTGTTGAATAAAAAATCGGGTTGCGTAGATTCGAATAAATAAAAGTTAGCGTCACTTTCATAAACTCTAGATACTAGTGGGCAGTTCTTTAAAGCGCGATGCACCTTTAGTTTTTGGCTAAGGAAGTGGCTTTTGTTAAAGTGGTTTAAATGCTCAATAATGGCTTTTGTGGCTGGAGTAGCAATTGGGTAAGGGGCTAATGTTATTTTTAAAGAATTTAAAATACTTTCCTCGGCAATGACCGAGCCACAGCGAGCTCCAGCCAGCCCATGGGCTTTTGATAAAGTTCTCATCACCACTAGGTGGGGGTATTTCTCAAGAAAATCTGTAAAGCTGGGATATTCAGAAAATTCAATATAAGCTTCGTCAACAACGACGAGGCATTTGTCTTTACAAAAGTTCAGAAGAGAATGGATGGTCTCTTGTTTGATGCTGTTTCCTGTAGGGTTATTGGGGCTGCAAACAAAAACACATTTAACATGGTCTCTAAAAGAGCTTTCGAAAATATCCATGTCAATTTGAAAATTATTTTCTAAAGGAATATTTATAACTTCAAGTTGTTGAATCTGCGCTGATAAACGATAAAGGTCATAAGTCGGTTCAAAGACAACAATGGCGTCTTTTTTAGGTTCACCAAAAGTACGTAAAAAGCAGTCGATGCCTTCATCAATGCCTCTTGTAATTAATAAATTTTGTTCATTAACACCATAGAGCTGACAAAGAGCCTTTTTCAACTCTGGTGGTTGTGGCTCGGGGTAACTAGAGTAAATATTAAGCTTATACTCATTTGCATCTAGATAGCATAAGTTATTAGATGACTCATACAAAGATCGTGCAGAAGAATAGGGGCTTAAAGCTTGTAAATCTTTTCGAAGAAAGGGATGAGTCATTATTGAATCCGCCTAATTTTAGCCGCCATAGCATGGCAATATAAGTTCTCAGCTTGAGCTAAAACTTCAAGGGTGGGAGATAAATTTTTAATGCCAGTTTTAGTGAGTTTTTGAAAAGTAACCCATTTATAAAATGATAAAAGTGAAACTCCACTATAAGCTCGTGCAGCTCCTCCTGTGGGTAAAACATGATTAGTACCACTGGCATAATCTCCGCAAGATTCTGGAGAAAAAGGCCCAATAAAAACAGAGCCGGCATTGATGACTTGGTTTTTTACCTGAGCATCTTCACCAGTTTGAATAATCAGATGCTCCGGGGCATACAAATTACTAATTTCTATAGATTCAGAGTTTGATTTGGAGAGAATAAAACGACTTTTAGCTAGTGATGACTTTATCATTGTATCTCTTGGTAACCCAGGAACTGTGTTTTCTATTTTGCAGATCACTTCTTGTAGTTTGCGTTTAGATGAGCAAACAAGAATGACTTGAGAGTCAGTTCCATGTTCGGCCTGACTTAATAAGTCCCAAAGAATATATTCAGATTTTGAACTTTTGTCGGCAATTACGAGAACCTCTGAAGGGCCAGCAGGCATATCTATAGCTGTGTCCATGGCAACCTGAGTTTTGGCTTCGGTCACCCAAGAGTTTCCTGGACCAAAAATTTTATCGACTTTTGGAATACTTTCAGTTCCATATGCTAAGCCAGCAATAGCTTGGGCACCACCAACGGCAAAGTATTGGTCAACTTGACAAAGATGAGCAGCGGCCATGGTGACTTGAGATCTTCCCGGAGATGTTAAGATAATTTTTTTACAGCCTGCAATTTTGGCTGGTACGGCTAACATGAATACGGTCGAAAATAATGGAGCTGTACCACCAGGGATATAAAGCCCGACTTTTTCAATGGCGATCGGTTTTTGTTCGCAAAAAACCCCTGGTTGTGTGTTTGTTTTAACTGGCCTAGGCCTTTGTAGTTTGTGAAAAGTCTCAATATTTTTTTTAGCAACCTTCATGGCTTGTTGAATTTCTTTTGGAAGATTGACCCAGGCTTGCTTGAGTTCATCACCAGAAACTTCAAGATGGGATTTTTTTTTAAGACCATCTAACTCTTGGGCGTACTTCAGCAGTTTTTTATCCCCGTGTTTTTTTACTTGGTGAATTATTTTTTTGACCTGTGTGGAGAGGTTTCGTTCAAGCTTTGGTCTTGCTAACAGTTTTTTCTTTTTTAATGGGCTAAGTTCGGCCCAAATAGATATTTTTATTTTTTTCATATCACTTTCTCGATAGGAACCACAAGCACTGAGCTGGCGCCAGCTTCTTTAAGTTTTTCCATCGTTTCCCAGAATAGATCTTCTTGGCAAACGGCATGAATTGCAATTTTATCAGAACCTTCATCTAATGGCATAACAGAAGGTTCTTCCATGCCTGGTAATATTTCCTTGATGGTTTGTAAGGCTGCTCTAGGAGCATTCATCATTACGTATTTGTTATTTTGGGCCTTTAAAACTCCATCGATTCGTCTAAGTAGGCGATCAATATTTTTTTTCTTGTCGTGATCATCAAGGTTTGGGTTTTGAATCACTATGGACTGACTTTGCATGATTTCTTTTGTTTCTTTAAGTCCGTTGGCTTGAAGGGTAGAGCCTGTAGAAACAATATCACAAACCACATCGGCAATATTTAAAGCCGGTGCTAGCTCAACAGAGCCAGAGATTTCAACAATTTTGGCGCTTAAGTTATATTGTGTTAAGAACTTTTTAACAATATTTGGGTATGAGGTTGCCACCCTAAGGTCTTGAAGAGAGGAGGGGCCTTGCCAATTGAAATCCTTTGGGGCAGCAAAACTTAAACGACATTTGCCATAGCCTAACTGACGAAGCTTTAGGCAAAGAGGTTCTTTATTAGTCGTAGCTTCGCTTAAAACATTTTCACCAATAATTCCTAAGTCACAAACTCCACTTTCAACAAGTTTAGGGATATCATCATCTCTCACCATAAGAAGTTCTAAGGGAAAGCCTTGGGCTTGGCCGAGGAGTTTATTTTTAGACCAGTTTAACTCTATGCCACACTTTTTAAGTAATGAAAGAGTTTTGTCGGTCAGTCGTCCTGATTTTTGAATTCCCATGCGAATCATTTTTTACCGTCCTTCTTAGAAATAATTTTAAGGGCGGTGCTGTATCCGCCAGGTCCATATTTTAGGGCTCGTCCCACGCGAGTGATTGTGGCCGTTGATGCCCCAGTTTGGCCGGAGATTTCTCTGTAGTTAGTTCCATTTTGTATCAGTTGCGCCACCTCAAGCCGATCAGCCAACGATTTTATTTCTTTTGGAGTGCAAAGATCTTCTAAGAAGTTTTTGTATTTATTACGGTCTTTTATCTTAGAAAGTACCTCAATAAGATTCTTTAACTGTATGTTTTCGTCAGGTTTTTCCATATAAATAATTTTCCGGTCACTTGTTGTTTTATTGTTTTAGCACGCTAAAACAAACTTTTAGCAATGGGAGGCTAAGATTGTCAACCAAGAGGGTCTAGATTTGTAAAAAATTTTCCAATTAGAACTCATTCTGGGTGAAAATACATATATAGAGTGAAGGTGTAATACTTACCATAAATGAATGAGCTCCAATGGAACAAAAAAGCAGAGCAAAGGAACCCTATGAAAGAAAGTAAATCGGCCGAACGGAGCTACCCAAAAGTCAAAGAACTTTTAGCCAAGGCCAATGAAGTCATTGTTGATAAGGAAGAGTCTGTGAAGCTTGCAACATGTTGTTTTTT
>JAHDIR010000028.1:0-27435 GCA_020630675.1 Bdellovibrionales bacterium | reverse complement strand
CACCTATTGCTAGAGGATTTCCCTGGAATGGGCAAAACAAGTTTAATTAAAACTTTTTGTCAGCTTCTTGGTTTACCTTCCCAGAGAATTCAGTTCACAAATGACTTATTGCCAGGTGATATTATTGGCACTCCTGTTTTTCATCGAGAAAAAGAAAGTTTTGAGTTTCATAAGGGGCCGATTTTTTCACACTTTGTCCTTGCCGATGAGATTAACCGCGCTTCACCAAAAACTCAGAGTGCTTGCTTACAAGCTATGGAAGAGCTCAAGGTGAGCGTTGATCGTCAAACCTACGATTTGCCTTCTCCTTTTTTTCTAGTGGCCACTCAAAATCCAGAAGAAAGTGTTGGCACCTTTCAACTTCCAGACTCTCAGCTGGATAGGTTTTTGATGCGATTAACTTTAGGGCCTCCTAGTCGTAGTGCAGAAAGAGCCTTGTTGAAGGGAAAAGATCGTCACCTATGGATTGATGAATTAGCTCCTATTTTTTCTATTGATGAAGTCAGGAGAGTTATGGACTCCGTTCATCAGGTTCATGTTTCTGATTCCGCTTTAGATTATTTGCAGGATATTATTGAAAAAAGCCGTGAGTTAAGTCGAGGGTTATCACCTCGTGGTGGACAAGATTTTTGTCGAGCGGCCAAGGCTTATGCTTTTATTCATGAGAGAGAGTTTGTGGTTCCTGAAGATTTTCAGGCCGTAGGGGTGGCAGTTATGGGGCATCGTTTAAATGATCCTGTGGCAAGCCATACAAGTGGGCAAGATTTAGCGAATGAACTCATAAACATGGTGCCTGTGCCTTGAAAAGAAAAAAGCGAGAAAAGGTTTATATTGTTCCCACTATTTATGGTTTTATATTTTCCAGTGGTGCTTTTGCTTGTTGGTTAGGAGCTTTATTTTACTCTAATAACTTAGCTTATTTGTTGTGTTTTTTTCTAATCATTATTTTTATAATTGGTATGATTCAAGCCAATAACAACCTAAAAGGTTTGTCTTTAGTTAAAGTCATGGCACAACCCTTTTCTTCTCATACAGCCCATGAAAATATGGGTTTACTCCTGTTTAAAAGTGAAAGTTCGGTTTCTCATGTAAGGTTAAATATAGAAGGTCGAGTGGGTGCAAATAAAAAAGCTGTATTTTCTCATTATAACGTGGCAGAGGCTGGCTCTTTGTTTTCTTGTAAATTATCAGCAAACCCTCTATCTAGGGGAGTGCACTTGCTTAACCGCATAAAAGTCTACTCTCGTTACCCCTTTGGTTTATTTTATGTGTGGAGATTTTATAATGTTTCACACGAGTTAGTTGTACACCCTAGGCCCTCAGGCCATGCGCCTTTACCAGCAATGAAGCAAGAAGGGTATTATCAGGAAGATTCCTTTTCTCGGGAAATGGGTGAGAACTTTCATGATCGTAAGGCTTATGAGTACGGCGACTCCATAAGAAGAGTCGATTGGAAAGCCTATGCTAGACATAAGCCCTTGCTGACAAAAATTTATGATGAAGGAAATAGAGGTGCCTTATCATTAAACCTTGCAGATGCACCTGATGACTTTGAAAAGGCTATCCAGCAACTTTGCCAGTGGTCTTTGCTATGCGAAAAATCTAAAGTTAAATATGAAGTGATTGCTGGAGATCATTCTGTTCCTTTGGGTGGGGGGAAAAAACATAAGTATCAAGTTATGAAATTATTGTCTCAATTGGAAAAGACAGTATGATTTTTGAAAAAATTAAGGATCGTTCCTTATCTCTTGGTTTGGTTTTTGTAGTTGCCTTAAGTTTACTCCCTCATATGGCAAAATACCCTCTTGAGGTGATGGCAGTTGGTGGTCTTAGCCTAGCTTGGAGATTACTTTTTGAGTTTAAAAAAACTCAATTACCACATTTTACAATTAAACTTTTTCTAATAATTTTATGTGGAGCTTGGTTTTTTACAAAATATGAAAGTTTTATTGGTTTAGAGTCAGGAACGTCTCTGCTTTTGATGGCTATGTCTTTGAAGTTAATTGATAATGATCGCTATCATGACTTTATGATCATTCTTTTTACCTCTCTTTTAGCTTTGTTGGCTAAAGTGCTTGAGAGTCAAAGCTTGTGGATAACTCTTTTTGGTGCCTTTGATTTAATTATTGTGATGTCTTTGTTATTACGCTTACATAGTCATGCTGAACTCAAGTTTAATCTTAAGTCATTTTTAAAAAATGGGGCTCTATTAATTCTTCAGGTAAGCCCTATGATGGCTCTGCTTTTCTTTGTTTTTCCGCGTATATCTAATGAAATGGGGTTTGCTAGTCGCCGCCAATTTATGAACTCGACCCCATCAATGAAAGATATTTCTCCAGGTCAGGTGGCTTATATTGCTTCTTCTGACACCCAGGTGTTTAGAGTAAAAAGAATGAAAAATGGGCAGCTCTCGGAGGAACTAGCTTATTGGCGGGGAATTGTTCTAAATCATAATGAAGGAATGCTTTGGTCTCGCTCATTTGTCGAAAAAGTATCTCCTAAAAAAAACAAAATGGCGTTACAAAACACCATGTCTTATCAGCAAGTTCTTTTAGAGCCAGTGTATGGGCATTGGGTTTTTACCGAAGATAAGCCTCAGGACGTTCAGTTGCTATCTTTACCAAAAACTCGTTTAAATGAATATCAAGACGGTGTTTTTACGATTAAAAATCGGCCGAACGAACGTGTTGTTTATCAAACCCAAACTTTGACTTTAAAACAAAAAAAATTGAGTAAAAAAGAACGCTTAATTTACTTGCAAAAACCCGAAGAAAAAGATTTTCGTGTTCATTTTTTGGTCAGTGAAATACGTGATGGTGCTAGGTCAAATATAGAGATCAGTAAAAAACTTCTTATGTTCTATAAACAGCATTATAGTTACGACATAAATAGTGTGTCTGTTTCAAAAACGAGCTTGTCCCAGTTTTTATTTGAAAAAAAGAAAGGGTTTAGTGAGCACTTTGCCAATAGCTTTGCCGCTCTTATGCGTTTAGCAGAGGTTCCTGCTCGTGTTGTTGTTGGGTTTCACGGAGGTGAAGTTAATGCTATCGATCATCTGATAACAATTACTGAAAAAGACATACATACTTGGGTTGAAATATGGTCTGAAAAACATCTTAACTGGGTTCGAGTCGATCCTACTATGGTAGTAGCCCCTTTGCGTGAAAAACTTGGCGGACAGCTTTACCACAGGTTATCTCAAGAGCAGTTAGCAAAAACTCTTTCGCCCAAACAGCATAGAGAGGTTTTGCAGAAATCTTCACATTGGTCAAAAAACTTGGCGGAGCGCTCCTTTAGTCTTGTTCAGTCTATGTCAAGTTGGTGGACTTTGTTTCTTTTAAAATATGATGAAAAGGGGCAATTAAATTTCTTTAAGAGGTTTGGGTTGCATAAGCTTTCAGGGGCTTATCTTTGGTTAGTCACTTTTTTGTTTCTTGTAGCCTTTTACTTTATGTATAACCGAAAAAACAAGAAAGTTTTTAGAAAGTTACCAAAGAATGAAAAATACTTTCAAGAATTTTGTCACTTTTTAGCAAAGAAGGGTTGGAAGAAAAAACCTGAGGAAGGCCCAATGTCATTCGTTCGACGTGTGGAGGGGCAGTTTGATGGGCAAAAACAGAATTTAGCTCATTTTTCAGAAAACTATATCTTGTGGAAATATAGCCTACCTGGGGCTAGGGTGGATTCTAAAGTTCAGGGCAGATTATTAAAACAACTGGTGCGGCAAAAAATAATACAAGGCCCATAAAAAAACTCCGACCTATATAGGTATAGAGGTCGGAGTTTTAAATAACTTTAAAAAAAGGACAATTAGTTCTTTAAGTACCTTTCGCAAAGAAGTTTACTTTTTATAGGAGCGCCATTTTCTTTGATAAGAATCATCCAGCCTTCGGTGGTGTCTTGATGAAGGCTTGGGTTGTTGTAGCTAAAATCAATATCGACGATAATTGTTTTTAAATAATCTAAGCGAGTGCTTTGTAGGTACTCTCCCTTAGGGATGTTATTGAAGCGCTCATCAACACGTGCAAAGTATTTAGAGCCAGTGTTGCTTAAAGTCCCTTCATCAGCTGTGAAAGTAGCGACAGTTTTTCTGCCAAAGCTGACAGATGGGTTGGATAAGATCATGACAGCAGCATTGCGAGTTCCTTCTTCAGGTAAAATTTTGTTATAAACCTTAACATCTAGCTCTCCGTCTGCTGTATGACAAACAAAGCCATCGGCCCATAAAGTTTGAGAAAAAGTAAAAGTAATAAGTAGTGCTAAAATTGTTTTCATATTTATTTCCCCCTTAGGAATTTTAAGTTGTTTTGTGGATCCATGTATAAGTTACCAGCTTTAAATTTGTAAAATGAATAGTATGCAAGTTATAATTCATATGATACATGGCCTTTATGGATGAACTACACTGGCCTTTAACTCTATTGAGTCGAGCTATCAATTATAAGAACTTAACGCATGCGGCGGCTAATATTGGAATTAGCCAACCTCAACTCTCCCGTATTATCAGCAAGCTAGAGGCAGAGTTAAAAGTTTCTCTTTTAGATCGTGAGTCAAAAAGAAAGTCATCTTGGACGAAAGAGGCGCATAATTTAGGGGAGCTTTATCAGCAATACTCAAACAAACTGCAAAAATCGATTGAAGCTGTTATTGAAAAAAATTATCCCAAAGAAATTTTTATTGGAACCTTAGAAGGGCTTATTGGTATTTCCAGTGAGCTTTGCAACGAGCTCTTTCATCAGACAGACATTGAAATTATTCATTTAAATGTTTTTGACTTGTCTGAGTTGCAAGATAAGTTTTCTCGTGGCGAACTTGATGTAGCTTTTACTTCAACTTTGTCTGGAGCTAAGAAGCAAACGCGCTCTTTGGGTTTGGGTTACCAAACTCTTAACCAAGAAGGTGATCGAAACAGTGCTGTCTTTGTAGTGAGCCCTTATGAAAAGGCTATGAGTAAAATTAAGTCTGGTTCTAAAAAAACTTTAATCAGTAACTCCTTAGCTACGCGAAAACTGTGGCTAAGTTCTTACGATGGTAAAGGTCAGTTGCCCTCTAAAGTTCTGTTAAAAAAAACTGATAGTTCAATCCCTGTTCATCTTGTTGTTAACGAACACTTGAATGTGAATTTATGGAATAGAATCAAAGCTGTGCACAAGAAAATAAAAGAAAACTTTAAAGTTTAATGTGTGTGCTAATAAAAATCATGATGTAACATAATCTTTGAAGAAAAGAACCCCATTTATAGAGAGAAAGGTTCACAAAAAATACACCTAGCCATCAGTCGTAAGCTTGAAAATAAACTTGAGCAAAGTTGCCATACCTAAAAAATATGGGTAGATTAATTTCATGAGCGATGAAGATTTAAAAGCCGAATTAGAAAGATTAAAGCAAGAAAACGCCAACCTTAAAAAAGCGTCAAAGCCCAAAGAGTTGACTTTAAAAGTTAGTCAAAAAGGGGCTGTTTCTCTTTATGGAATGGGAAGGTTCCCAGTCACTCTTTACAAAGAGCAATGGCTTAAGGTTCTAGACAAAGCCGATGACATCCGTGAGTTCATTACTGAAAACGAAAGTCAATTAACGACGAAAGGTTAATGACAGTTACTCACTTGGCATGCTCTGAATTTACCAATCATGATTTTAAATGTATTGAGTGAGATCATGAAAGCTTTCTTTGGCCACAGAGTTCTACATATATTTTTTCTGGGTTTACTGACCTCCTGCGGAAGTTTCCAATCTAATATTGGTGGTTTTAGTGCTGGTGGTGGTAGTTTAAAAGAGCGGCAAAGTCATGCCTTAAACTATCCCTTTAAAGGCTCTCCTCAGTTTAGGTGGCCTGTTTTTAAGCCACATATCACACGTGGTTTTTTACCTAAAAAAAGAGGGCGCAAGCATTATGGCTTGGATATTTCAGGGCCTTTAAATAAAAAAATAATGGCTTCCCACAAAGGTTTGGTGATTTATGCCGGCACTGGTTATAGCGGCTACGGTAAAGTTGTCATTATTGAATACAACTCTTCCTGGGGAACGCTCTATGCTCACTTAAATAAATTTAACGTGAAAGAGGGGCAATTTGTAAATGCCGGCGATGTTATAGGTGGCATGGGTAAGACTGGGCGCTCAACAGGTGTTCACCTTCATTTTGAAATCATTAAAAATAAGCTTCCGGTAAACCCCTTAAATTACCTTAAACATTAGAAAAAATAGTTTCCATGCCCTTGATTTAAGGTTAAGTTTCTAGCTCAATTCATTTAGGGGGAATTCTATGCGCTTATTTACTTTACTCACGTTTGTTATGATCACTTTTGGAATCAGTCAATCCTACGCCAACTCTGCTGAGCTTAGCGAAGAGTGTGTATCCACTTCTGAAGGCTTTTATGATTGCATTGATAATTTTATAAGTCAGGCTTTGCCAGGGAATAATTGGTGCACACTTTTACCCCTCGGCGAAACAAGAGAAGAAGGCTTTATCCTTTTAACTCTCAACTTAGAGTCAACTGGACAATTCTTCTCTCATAGCACTTACTACTTTGGCAGCTCAAGAGGTTCAGCTGATCTGGGGACAGCAACGGGATCATGGGAACTAGACGGAAATTTACTTCTCATGAATTATAATCCGTTACCTGTTGGCTCCAATACTATTCAGCTTCCAAGCCAAATTGAAGTGGACTTTCAGGATGATGAAGGTGAAACTTTGATTCTTTCCTACACTTCCGAAGACCCTTCAAAGATGTTTGGGCCTATTTTGTTTTCTAAGTGCCAGCCGTAACTGAGATTACGACTGAAAAATATTGATTTAAAATAAACTTATATTTATTGAAAACGCCTTCTTTTCTTAGTTTAAAAAAAAAGAGGGCTTTTTTTTATTTAGTTATAAATAGGGTGCTTTTTACAAAGCTCCTCAATAGAGCCCTTGATTTCTTCTCTGAGGGCTGAATTTTCAGGTTGCTCTATAATTTTATAAATCCAATCCGCAATCATCTTCATTTCATTTTCTTTCATGCCTCTTGAAGTTAAAGCAGGTGTTCCAATACGAATTCCACTGGTTACAAAAGGAGATCTTGTTTCATTAGGTACAGTGTTTTTGTTCACTGTAATTTCAGCTTCTCCCAAGATTTGCTCAGCTAACTTTCCCGTCACGCCCATATTTGTTAAATCTATCAGAAGTAAATGGTTGTCGGTTCCATTTGTTACAAGCTTCATTCCTTTGCTCATAAGCTCATCGGCTAGGACCTGAGCATTTTTGACCACCTGCTGGCAATACACCTTAAACTCTGGTTTTAAAGCTTCACCAAATGCTACGGCCTTGGCGGCGATTACATGCTCTAAAGGGCCGCCCTGTATGCCAGGGAAAATTCTAGAGTTTACTTTTTTTGCTCGCTCTTCTTTGCAAAGAATTAGACCTCCACGAGGCCCCCTAAGAGTTTTATGGGTTGTGGTTGTAACGAAATCTGCATAAGGCACGGGTGAAGAATGAACACCACTTGCGACAAGACCAGAAAAATGAGCCATATCCACTAACAACGTTGCACCCACTTCGTCGGCAATACTTCGAAAAGCCTCAAAATCAAGTTCTCTTGGGTAAGCGCTATAGCCTGCAATTAATAGCTTTGGTTTATTGGCTTTAGCGATATCTCTAATATTATCGTAATCGATGCGTTCAGTTTCAGGGTTTAAGCCATAGTGGCAGGCTTTAAAAAGAAGCCCACTAAAGTTCACTGGAGAGCCATGGGTTAAATGACCACCGTGAGATAAGTCCATGCCAAGAATTGTATCTCCAGGCTCACAGGCTGCAAGATAAACGGCCATATTCGCATTTGAGCCCGAATGTGGCTGAACATTAGCATGTTCGGCACCAAAAAGTTTTTTGGCACGTTCGATAGCAAGGGTTTCAAGTTCATCAACAAACTCACAGCCCCCATAATATCTTTTTCCAGGATAGCCTTCAGCGTACTTATTGGTGATGACTGAACCTTGCATAGCTAAAACAGCCTGTGTAACATAATTTTCTGAAGCAATCATTTCTAATCCAAACTCTTGGCGATGAACTTCTTTTTTCAAAAATTTAGCGGCCTCTGGGTCGTGAGCCTCTATGGTGGATTGCACTTTTGATATCATCATGGCCTCCTGATATTTTTTTTAATTAAATGGTGATGTAATTTTTGTTACTCGTTTTAAATGACGGCCACCCTCAAAAGGAGTTTTAAAAAACTCGTTAATGATGGCATAAGCTTTATTTTCTTCCATTAAACGTGCACCTAAACAAAGAACATTGGCATTGTTATGTTGGCGGGCAAGTCGTGCAGATTCTTCATTCCAGCACAGAGCTGCACGAATAGATTTGTATTTATTAGCTGTCATAGCTACCCCTTGCCCTGAGCCACAAATAAGAAGGCCCATAACGTTTGGGTTGGTATTTAAGTCACTGCTTAAATGAATATCAAGCTGTTGGCACAGCTTATGGGCAAAGTCAGGGTAATCAACAGACTCATCACCATCAGGCCCAAGGTCTTTAAAGTTTAGGTTTGAAAGCTTACTTTGAAGAGACTGCTTTAAATGAAAGCCCCCGTGATCAGAGGCCAATAAAATTGGTTTTTCAAGGTTAATAAATTCTAATTCCAATTAAATTTTTCCAAATATAAGTGATGCGTTGGTTCCACCAAAACCAAAACTGTTATTTAAAGTGTAATTAATTTTTCCTTGCCTAGCGTGATGAGGGACAAAGTCAAGGTCGCATTCAGGACTAGGGTTATCAAGATTAATGGTGGGTGGTACGACTTGATCTTGCAAGGCTTGAATGCAAAAAGCAGATTCTATGGCTCCAGCAGCTCCTAAGGTGTGACCAATTGCACTTTTAGTACTGCTCACCCAAATGTCTTTTTTAGCAGCATCACCAAAAACTTTCTTCACGGCCTCACATTCAATAATGTCTCCCACTGGAGTACTTGTGCCATGAGCGTTAATGTAATTAATATCTTCAGGGTTAAGGTGTCCGTCTTTAAGGGCATTGCTCATTGACATAGCTGCGCCAACACCACCAGGAGAAGGGGAGGTCATATGGTGGGCGTCTGAAGAAGCTCCGTAGCCAACCACTTCTGCGTAAATTTTAGCTCCTCTTTTGGAAGCGGCCTCATAGTCTTCAAGAACAAATAAACTGGAGCCTTCACTAAGGACAAAACCATCACGGTCTTGATCCCATGGTCGACTGGCCTCTTGTGGACTACTATTTCTTGTGGACAGAGCTTTCATAGAATTAAAGCCCGCCATAGCCAAAGGTGTGATGGCTGCTTCGCTGCCGCCGGCCACCATAATTTTACATTTTCCATCTCGAATATAATTAAAAGCTTCACCTAAGGCGTGTGCACCAGAGGAGCAGGCTGAAGTCACGGCATAGTTTAAGTAACGCAAATTGTACTTCATGCTGACATGACCTGAAGCAAGGTTAGCTATAACTGAGGGAATGAAAAAAGGACTCACTCTTGATGGGCCACGCGATTTTAAAATATCTTGTTGGTTAGCAATGTATTGAAGGCCGCCAATTCCTACACCAATAATACATCCTGCTTGGTGAGTTTCTTCTTCGGTAAGCTCTAGACCGCTATCTTTAAAAGCAGCGTCGGCGCAAGCCATTGACAGCTGGATAAAGCGATCCATTTTTTTTAAATCTTTTTTATCTACAAATAGAGTCGGGTCGAAATTGGAAACTTCACCACCAATTTTTACATCGAAATTTTCGGTATCAAAAAGAGAAATATTTCCAATGCCTGATTGCCCCTCTAGAAGAGAAGCCCAGGTCGATTTTAAGTTTAAGCCCAGAGGAGTTACCGCTGATACACCAGTGACAACAACTCTTCGTTTAGGGTTTCCTGGTCGCTCAAAAACATTAGCCATTACAAAGCCTCCCTTGCTCGACTAAAAGCCCTTCCAGAAAGTTGGGCTCATAATTATTTTTACTTCTTTGAATTAACGTATGTATACACGTCTTGAACAGTCTTTAATTTTTCGGCTTCCTCATCAGGAATTTCAATATCAAACTCCTCTTCCATAGCCATAACTAGCTCAACGATATCTAAGCTATCCGCACCAAGATCGTCTATAAATGAAGCTTCCGGCTTAATGCGATCACCTTCAACACCAAGTTGCTCTTCAATAATCTTATTTACTTTTGGATCTAAAGACATAATTTCCTCCATCGATTAGCTTTAAATTTACATATATAATCCGCCATTTACGGCGATAGTTTGACCAGTTATATAACTAGAAACATCCGAAAGCAAATAGGCAACGGCATGAGCTATATCATTGACGCTACCTAGCCTTTCAATCACCAGTCCACTGATCATTTTTTCTTTTTGCTCAGCACTTAAGCTATCTGTCATCTCCGTTTCAATAAACCCAGGAGAAACACAATTGGCTCGAATATTACGGGAGCCTAACTCTTTGGCAAGAGACTTTGAGAAAGCCTCAACACCAGCCTTGCTGGCAGCATAGTTGGCTTGTCCTGGGTTACCCATTTGACCAACAACACTGGTTACGTTGACAATGGAGCCTTTTCTGGCTTTGACCATAGGCTTTAAAACGGCCTTACAACAAAGAAAGCTCCCCTTTAGGTTGGTATTTATCACCTGATCAAAATCGTCAGTTTTCATTCTTAAAAGGAGTTGATCTTTGGTAATTCCTGCGTTGTTGACTAACCCATCTACAGAGCCCCATTCTTTGAGTAAACTAGAAAAAGACATTTGAATAGACTCTTCATCAGATAAATTCAGTTGAAAAATCTTATGCTGACGACCAGACAATTGAGAAAGTACTTGCTCGGCAGACTCTTTTCTTGAAGAGTAACTAAAGGCTATTTCTGCCCCAAGGGAGTCCAGGAGTTTAACAATGCCCGCGCCAATGCCACGGCTTCCACCTGTAACAATAATTTTTTTATTATTTAAGTTAAACATTTTTTTCAAACTCCCTAAGCTCATCAATTGAGTTAATGTTGTAAGTTTGTATTTTGTCGCCTGCAATTTTTTTCACTAAACCAGAAATCACTTTTCCAGCGCCCAGCTCTAGGCACTTAGTCACTGCTGATTCCAAACAACCTTCAATGGTTTCTGTCCAGCGGACGGGACCAGAGATTTGTTGGATAATATTTTCTTTGAGTTGTTGTTTGCTAGTGGTGGCTTGTGCCGTAAAGTTTTGTATGACAGGAAGCTCAGCCTCCTGAAACTCAATGTCGTTAAAAAACTGAGACATAACCTCTTGAGCAGGTTTCATTAGTGAACAATGAAAGGGGGCAGAGACTTTTAGAGGAATTAGTTTAAGTCGCTTAGGTGGTTCTGCAAAAATATCTTTACTGATATTCTCTTGAAGCCAGTCGAGGGCTTTTTTGTGGCCACTAATCACTGTTTGTCCAGGACAATTAAAATTCGCAGGCTCAACAGGAGAAAACCCTGATTTCTCTTCTGCCCACCGGCAAAGTTGTGTGATTTGATCAGGGGTAAGCCCCATTACAGCAGCCATTCCTCCTTGCCCAACAGGCACGGCCTCTTGCATCGCTTGCCCACGTTTTCTCACAGCACGGAGGCCATCATAAAAAGACAAAGATTTAGCTTGAACAAGGCTTGCATATTCACCGACAGAGTGTCCTGCTGTCATTTTAAAAGTTATAGGAAATTGAGTTCGTAGGACTTGATCATAGCAACTAGAAACTAAAAGTAAGGCGGGTTGAGTGTTGTATGTTAGAGCAAGCTCAGACTCACTTCCTTCGAAGCATAGTTTTTTCATATCAATGCTTAGGGTGTCACTTGCCTCTTCAAAAAGATGCTGGGCTTCTTTGAAGTTATCGTAGAGAAATTTACCCATTCCAATATGTTGACTTCCTTGCCCAGGAAATGCAGCTAACCACATATAATCTATCCCCCCGTTGATTTAGTATTTGAAAAGAAGACTACCGCTGGTTAATCCAGCGCCAAAAGCTGTTAGTAAAATGTTCTGTCCCTTTTGGATTCGGCCATCTCGCACGGCTTTATCAAGTGCCACAGCTACTGTGGCCGCTGAAGTATTTCCCATATCTTCAATTTCAACCACAACCTTGTCCATTGAAGCGCCAAGATGTTTGGCAGTAGCTTCAATGATACGAGTGTTGGCTTGGTGAGGGATTATCCAAGAAATATCATCGAGAGAAATTTTATTCGCCTCAAGGGCCTCTGATGAACACTTACTCATTGCTCTGACAGCATGTTTAAAAATCTCTCGTCCATTCATTTTTACAAAGTTTTCTCTTTGCTCAAGAACTTCATAAGTAACAGGCAATACAGAACCGCCGGCTTTGAGGGTGAGTAAATCACTTAAGTGACCATCAGAGTACAAGTGATGAGAGTAAAATTCAGCAGTATCAGATTCGTCTTCGTTTCTAGAAACCACCGCAGCTCCGGCTCCGTCTCCAAATAAAATACAAGTTCCACGGTCTGTGTAATCTACGTAACGAGTTAAAACTTCAGCGCCAACCACTAAAATATTTTTCTTGGCGCCAGTCTTTATAAATTGGTCGGCAACTGACAGGCCATAAACAAACCCTGAACAGGCAGCACCTAAGTCAAAAGAAACACACTTACTGGCTTCTAGCTTTTGTTGAAGCATACAGGACGTGCTTGGCATAGTGTAATCAGGGGTTATGGTGGCAAAGATGATCATATCGAGATCTTTGGCTGATAAATTGGCGGCTTCAAGGGCTTTTTTAGAGGCGAAGAGAGCTAGGTCGCTGGTGCCGTGCTCTGGTTTTGCTTTTCTTCGCGCTGAAATGCCAGTTCTTTCAACGATCCACTGGTCGTTGGTGTCGACCATTTTCTCTAAGTCTTGGTTTGTAATTTTGTCTTCGGGTAAAAAATGCCCTGTGCCAATAATTCTTGAGCGATACATAGGTGATCCTCCTTAAATGAGGGGGGATGGCTTTTGAATGAGCTGAAGAAAGTAAGTGTTACAGCCCTTTAGGAGCCATAACCTCTTTGCCTTTGTGGTAACCACAAGATGCGCAAGCATGGTGTGGTTTCATTAAAGATCCACAGTTGGGGCAGTTGTGAACAGGCGCCGTTTTTAAAGCGTTGTGGGCTCTTCTCATTCCTCTTCTTGATCTAGAAATTCTACTCTTCGGTCCTGGCATTGTACTTTCCTTGGTCTTTAAATTTAAATAAAGTTGATTATTTAACTAATAATTATTTTAACTGCAACCACTTATTGTAATTTTCTTTTGGATTTTGCTTTAACAAAGTCTTTAAGGGCTGAAAATGGTTGATATTTTTCTTTTTCAGGCCAGCCTTTCATGTTGGAAGATACGAACCTCCCCTCATTTTTAGCTTGTGTAAAAGGGCTGCAGGCCTCTTTTTCGCACTCTTCGCCAAAACCTAGGGCTCTGTTTGGAACTTCACTCAATATGACCTCGCGCAAAAAATGCCCTAGGTGAAAGTTATAAGACTCCAATTCAGTACAAAATAAGTCATCAGACCAATCCTTGGAGGTGTGCTTGGCTTTTTCAATGCGCTGCTGTCCGCCAGGTGTAACCATCAGAAGTTCTTTTTGCGTGCGTTCAATAGGTAACTGAAACTCAAAGGCACATTTCGAGCATAGAAGCTCATAGCTCACCTTATAGCTTACAGATACTTCAAATATATTGCCGATAGGGCGCACAAAGACGTCTACGTTATAGTCCTTTGCACTGACTTCAGGAAGCAAATAATCATCAAGGTTGGGGCGCTCAGAGGGCTCAAAATGCCAATTACGCCCTTCTTCAGGGATCTCTTTAAGTTTGATCATCAGTTTATTTTTTGACATTTGACCTGTATATGACCGACGGCGGCATTTGTCTACTATAATTATCAGTAAGTAGGCTGTGTTTTATTGCGAGCACTCCCTCTTTGGCGTCTCAACTTAAAACAAGTGTAATATTAACACCTAAGTATGAAAGTTTTGAGCAACTCTAGTCGCTCAAGTCAAATGTATTTGATTTCACCTGGTCTGCGACTTGCTTTTCTAAGTGGTCAAAAGGGGAGGTCGGTTATGAAAAGGTTAACGGGTTTATTGGTATTGGTTGTTAGTTTAGGAGCAAGTGTTTCTTTTGGTAAAGAATTAAAGCGCAAAGTGATTGATATAGATTTTAACAGCGCTATTTCAAAGGCATACAATGAGGCTCATAGAGCAGAAGTGGGCCTAAAAGACAAACTTTCAGAGGCAACTCAAGACTTAGAAAACTTTGATGACATTCGATTGAAGTCAAAGAGCGAACAAGCCCTAAGGATTAAAGAGCTAAATATATCTGGTAATGCAAGTTTTTCTAGTGAGCTTAGTGACAGCCTAGATGATGAGCCAAAACAAAGAGTTCACTTAAAAGTAAAAGTAAGGAAGCACGACGCAGAGGAAATCTTTACTCAAGCCTTGGATCAAGAGATTTCAAGTCTCTCTAATACTAATAAATATGGTGCTGAGAATTAAACACAAAGTGAGATCAATCTTAAGAGGGAGTAAAGGGGAGATATGTCTGAGAAAATGGTTTTAATTTTTATCGCGTTAGCCATGAGTTTTTTTACTTTAAATGTGGGGCAAACATTAGTTGATGGCGACAGGGCACAAGCCAAAGAAGAGCTTGTTCGCAAAAGGAGCTAGGGCTCATTTTATCGAGAATATAAAGGACGTTTGATTATGAAGTGCAATTTAATTAAATCTATTATAGCGAGCTTATTTGTCGCAATAGCTCCATGCTTGGGGTTTTCTGAGGTGATTGTCGTTAAGTCCTCCTCGCTGGGCTCTGCGCCCTCTAAACAAAGCCTAAGAAGCCCCTCTCAGCAGCAATTAAGTAGTTCTGGTGAGCAACACGTAGGCTATAAATACACACAAAAAGGTTATGCCGAAGAAGAGTTTTTTGACTCACTCGATGAACCTTTAACCATGGAAGATATTGCCACTCAGGCTATACTCGATTCTGAATAAATAACTACAAAATAAGTTTTTTTAGCTCTTGTTGAGTGTAAACATAGTCTGCATAAACCATAGTGTTTGTGATGTTTCTGTGGCCTAATGCCACCTGAACTAGACGTATATCTTTGGTTTTTTTATATAAGCGAATAGCAAAAGTATGTCGTAAGCTATGAAATTTCTTGGCTGTTGGGCGGTAGAGTTGCCAAATTTGCCGCAAGCGATTGTAAGAGATTGGAAAAAGAAGGTGATTTTGTGGGTCTAGGTGCTGGAGTTCATTGTAGATCCAGGGGTATATAGGGATCTCGCGATCATTCGAGCCTTTAATTCCACGAATAAAAAGAGATTGGCTCTCATTATCCATATCTTCAGCTCTAAGCCTTAAAACTTCTGTAGCTCTAGCTCCCGTGTGCAGTGCAATCAAAAGAAGCAAGCAGTTTCGGCGATCATTTGTAAGGTGACTTTTTAAAAGGTAAGAGAGTTTTTCAAATTCTGGGTCTAGTAAGTATTTATTTTTGTTTAAGCTGTATCTGGTAGTTCCCATATTTCCCCTTTAAATATCAAAAAAAATTATGCGGCGCATATATCAGCCGAGTGAGGTTCATTTTTCATTTAACGCGGCGAGCATCTTTAGTTTTTATAAAAACAAGATCAATTCACCTTTCACCCTACATATTATTATCAATAAAATCAAGTACTTAAATATATAACTTATAACTATAAGTTATACTCTGTTTTGAAATTAGGGGTATAAGTGCTCAATATTCTGTATTACTGAATATTTGCAGGCATTTAATGCGAAGCGCTGCGCTTTAAAAATCATCTAAAATGCATTTAACAACTATATATATTGTGTTTTACAATATAAATAAAGTGATTTACAAGGTTTGGGTTTATGGAAAATGAAATAAAGACAAGAAATAAGACTTCTCAGAAGTTAAAGTACGAAGCAGAAGCCTCGGTCATTGAAAGCAAAATAGGGGGCATTGAAGAGGTGAGGTTAGGCCTTGGCTTATCTCAAAGAAAAATGAGTCAGCTTTTAATGGTAGACCCTTCAGCATGGACTCGCTGGTCATCTGGCCAAACCCCAGTCCCCCCGCATGTCTACCGCTCTTTGCAATGGTATTTGGCTTTAATTGAAAAGAATCCTGAGTGGCACCCACAAAATAGCTTCATGAAGGCTTTTCAGGACACCAATGCCACCGACTTAAAAAGAAGCCTCGAATCTCATCGCACAGAATTAAATGCTGAATTAAAAAACTTAAAAGAAGACACCCAGAATTATTTGCTGAAAAACAAGACAAATCACCGCCTCACATCAATGCTAACTTTGTTATGTTTATTGCAAATGCTTTTGATATTATTTATTTTCCTTAAATAAAGCCTTAAATTTATTTAATATTACTGGCTCTCCCCTAATTTTTACTTGCTCTTTGCAAGGCCATTACATATGGTTTGCGCTCTTGTTATAGACCTATACTAGGGGAGAATTACATATGTCTTTTGAATTAATTGAAAAGCACGGCGAACATGAGCAAGTTATTTTCTGTCACAACAAAGAAGTAGGGTTAAAGGCCATCATAGCCATTCACAATACATCTTTAGGTCCTGCTCTTGGTGGAACAAGGATGTGGAACTATGCCAGTGAAGAAGAGGCACTTATAGATGTTTTGAGATTATCTAAAGGTATGACATACAAGGCTTCTGCTGCTGGCTTAAACTTAGGCGGCGGAAAAGCAGTTATTATTGGTGATCCTAAAAAAGATAAAACCGAAGCCATGTTTAGAGCCTTTGGAACTTACGTAAACTCTTTAAGGGGTCGTTACATCACAGCTGAAGACGTTGGAACAACGGTCACTGATATGGAGTATGTTTTTATGGAAACTCCTTTTGTGACAGGCATTCCCGAGGCCCTAGGTGGTTCTGGTGATCCGTCACCATACACAGCCCATGGTGTTCTTATGGGTATAAAGGCTAGTGCAAAAGAAAAGTTAGGAGCCGACACTCTAAAGGGTGTTCGAGTTGCCGTTCAAGGCTTAGGAAATGTTGGATCTCATTTAGTTAACTATCTTGTGTCTGAAGAAGCTATTGTTTCTGTTGCTGATATTGACCAAGAAAAGGTCAAGCTCATCTCTGAAAAGCACGGCTTAAAAGTTGAAGACGCGAATGGAATTATTACGAGTGACTGTGATATTTATGCTCCTTGTGCGCTAGGAGCAACCATCAACGACGAAACCATCGACAAATTACAGTGTAAGGTTGTTGCCGGAGGCGCCAACAATCAATTGGCTGAAGCTAGGCATGGGGCTGCGCTGAAAGAGCTAGATATTTTATATGCTCCGGATTTTGTTATCAACGCCGGTGGCCTCATGAATGTTTTTGTTGAGTTAGAAGGTTACTCTGCTGATCGCGCCATAGACAAAACCAACCAAGTTTACGACAATATGATGGAAGTTTTTAAAATCGCTAAAGATGAAAATATTCCGACGGAATTAGCTGCCAACGCTCTAGCCGAGCGAAGAATCCAACTTATTGGTGGGTTAAGACAACAGCACCATGGCCGCACCGCAAGACCATTTTCTACTTTACGTGAAATGACAAATCGTCAAAAATAAGACCTCCACTAATATAAGGATTTTAAATTTATGGCTAAAAACAAAGAAAGAAATGTCACAGAAACTTCAAAGGTATCACTCACCGATAAAATCACCAAGTTTACGCAAGACAACGGCCCCAAGTTAGCTGTGGCCTTAATTATCTTCGCCGCGTTGGGCTTGTCTTTTGTTGGCTACGGTAAATATAAAGCACACAAAGAACTTAAAATTGAATCAGAGCTTTATAGCTTCCGAGCTGAAATGGAGACGTTACAAAAAAACGAACCAGACTCAATGGATAAAGAGGCTAAGTCCGAAGCTAAAAATCCAATAAATAAAGAAGCTCGCTTTGAAGATATTGAATCGGTGGCTAAAAAGTTTGAAGCTGCTATTATGAACAATAAGTCTTCGGCGGCAGCGACCACTTCTGCCATTGAACTTGCAGGTACTTATACTAAGTTTAAAAAATTTGATTTAGCAAAAAACTTGCTCTCAAAAATCTCGCCTTCTTCTGAAGTACTAAGCTCTTTAGTTAGTAATCAATTAGCCACTGTTCTTTTTGAGTTAGGGGAGTTTGAAAATGCGATTAAAGCTTTAGATAAAGTTATTAAATCTGACAAACACAGCTTTCTTCATCCTGATGCCTTACTTAAAAAAGGTTTAAGTTATTACAAAATGGGACAAAACGAAAAAGCTCTGGCGTCTTTTGAGCAAGTATCAGAAGAATTCACAGGAAAAAGTAGTGCTGAAACCGCAGACAAATACATTCGTGTATTAAAATTTAAAGCTAAATCTTCGAGCTCAAATTAATGAACACTAGGCCTAAGATTTTTTTATTTACAATTCTTACCTTGCTGCTAACAACTAGCTGCTCTAGTCTTCAAGAGTACACTCAATCACAAACGTTTGTTATTGATAAACAATGGGCACGGTCTTCCTTATCTTCTATTAATCCTGGTTTTTTTAAAAACCATGTTGCTGAACCTGTTGTTGTTGGCTCTAAACTTTTAGTGGCTAACGGTTATGACGGCATAGGCCTCTATAAACAAAGAAATGGACGGGAAGTTTGGAAGTTTAAAATCAAAAGAGGGGTTGAGTCTAATCCGATAGTAAACGGTGACAAAGTATTTGTGGGCGGCAATGACGGTTATTTCTACAGCCTAAAATTAAGCAATGGAAAAGTAGCTTGGAAATTCCCTATTCGCTTCGAAGGTCTGGGAAGCCCTATTATACAAGATGAATCTGTGTACTTTACAACGGGCAACCATACTCTTTACTCCTTAAATATTAAAACTGGGCAAGCAAACTGGACCTACATCAGAAAAGTGGATTCATCCATTTCTGTTCGTGGACAGGGTGAAGTTTTAGTTGATGGTGATACTGTCTATTCAGGCTTTAGCGACGGTTACTTCATAGCCTTTAAAAAATCTACTGGCGCTGTTATATGGGAGAAAAAATTAAACTCCAACCGCAGATTTAAAGATATTGATTCAAGCCCTGTACTTTTCGGCGACACCATTTATGTATCTGGTTATGATAATAATTTATACGCCCTCAATAAATCAACGGGATCTATTCTTTGGCAAAGTCCTTATGGTAGTCATACCAAAGCACTCCTTATAAATGACCGTATTTACAGCTCGACCTCTCAAGGTGAGTTCGTGGCTTTAGATAAAATTACAGGTAAACTCATCTGGAAAGCCCAACTAAAAGGTGGCATAGCCACTTCACCAACTTACTTCAAAGGCTTCCTTATTGTTGGTGAGTCTGATGGGCAAGTGGTCGCGCTCAGTCAAGTCAACGGTGAACAAATTGCTTCTTTTGATACTGGAGCTGGCGTTAAAGCTAAAATCACTCCTGCTCAAAAAGAAGCTCATTTCTTTGCCCTATCTAAGGGTGGTAATATTTTTAAGTTCAAAATGGGCTTTAAAAAAGCATCTGAATTTTGGCCCTGGGACAATTAAATATACAAGGACATAGGTTTTCATGAAAAAATCCATTTTAAATTCTTTTTTCTTCGTACTATTGAGCTTTCTAGTTTCTTGCTCTTCAACCCAATGCCGCAGAAAGGATAAGGTGCCAGCAATGCCTAGTCAGTCAAACGTAGATAAAACCTTAAATATCAAAGACAACAACAAGCCTGAAACCGTTTATATTTTCAAATATGATGGTAGTTTACAATGTGGAATGGGACAGGCTATTCCACTTGATGAAATGGCAAAAGAGCTTGAGGGTATAAAAATATACTCTAAAGCTAATAAGGCAGACGGTCTTATGCACATTCAAGTCTGTGGTAGCAACACTGGTAATGCTAACGTTTACGAAATTGCAAAAACGGAACTGCCGGTGGCTTTACAAAAAGGTTTTAAAAGTTGGCAGTTTTGACCATGACTATTGATGATTTAAAATCCAACATTCAGGATGTGCCGAATTTTCCTAAAGAGGGCATCATCTTCAAAGACATAACACCTTTGCTCAGCAACCCTCAATCTTTTTCGGCTCTTATTGAGCATATGTGTGAGCCATATCTAAACAAAGCCCCGTCTAAAATTGTTGCCATTGAAAGTCGTGGTTTTTTATTAGGTTCAGCTATGGCGTTAAAACTAAACTGTGGGTTGGTACTGGCCAGAAAAAAAGGAAAACTTCCTGGGCCTAATTATAGCCAAAACTTCTCTCTAGAGTATGGTGTAGCTACTTTAGAGCTAAAAAAAGACTCCCTAACACCCGATGATCATGTATTAATTGTAGATGATGTTCTTGCTACTGGTGGCACAGCCGAGGCCGCAGCTCTTTTATGTGAAAAAACGAAGGCTAATGTCATGGCTTATAGTTTTTTAATTGAACTTGATTTTCTAAATGGAAAAAATAAATTAAACAAACCTATACATAGTTTAATTAAATACTAAAGCTTAAAAGGGTAGGGGTTAAGCTCTTTATAGGTCATTGTTTTTTGAATGCCCTTGTTATTGGCTAGATGTACTTTAGAGCTTTCCGAAAAAAACTCTGCCATAGTTTGCTGGCAAATCGAACAGGGAGGCCAGGGCGAATCGCTGTTGGTGTAAACTAAAATTTCACTAAAGTTCTTATAGCCCTCACTTACGGCCTTTAAAATAGCCACTCTTTCGGCACAAACTGTTCCCCCGTAAGAAGAGTTTTCTACATTGCAGCCACCAAAAACCTTACCGTCATTAGTTACTAAAGCCGCTCCCACAAGGTATTTACTGTAAGGAGCATGGGCACGAGAAGCATAATCGACAGCAATTTTGTAAAGTGAATCAGACATGAAGGTTAATCTCCTGAAGTTTTTTTAATAGGTTTAGATTTTTTAATGGCCTGAATTGCCACTGTTCCTGATATATCTTGTAGTTTATCGAATTTTTCTAAGTTATATACAGCCAACTCATTGTTTAGCTCAATCGTTAGTACAGGTATACCTCTTTCTTTCCACATATAGCGCCCGAGGCTTCCCGGGTAGTTTCCTAAGGATATCCAAGGCAAAGGTTTGAATTTTGGTAAGGATAAGTTTTTAGGGCCATCAAAGTCTAAAACACCTAGGGGAGTATGAATAGAGATAATAAAGTTAGGCTTAAAGTCTTGAATATGTTGTACGAGGCATTGGGTTTCGGGCTGATTATTGGCTTTTTTACCAGGAAATTTTCTTGGATCACTTTTTTTAACCGTTTCCCATCTTTTAACAGCCTTTTCTTCCCAGTCGGCTGTTGGAAAGTTTCTGTTTATATCAACTCCATTAGCATTATAACGGGTTCTTTTGAAAAAACCATCAGGGTTCGCCATAGGTATCACTAACCAAGAGTTTCTGGGGTCTAGGTCAATTAAACGCTGTATCCAAGAATAAGAAACAAGGCCACTTGGCACCTCATCACCATGAATTAATGAGATCACTAAAATTCGATTGGCAGATGTGCTTTTTGAAGCGCCTATTTTTTCATAATGATAAATAGGAAGCCCTTTGACGCTTTGACATTGCTGCTTTTGCTTAAGTTGAGGACAAATTTTAGAGGGATTTATTTTTTGATAGCGGGTTTTTTTAAAAAGTTTTTTACAACTGAGTAATTCCTCGTTATTTAAGCCTTCTTGCCAGCGATTATTAGGCTTAGCCGACGATTTTTCAATTATCTTTACAGAGCTTGGGGCCTGAGGGGTTTTATGACTAGGAACGCAGCTGGCTGTTACAATAAAAATTAGTAAAAAAAGAGGGGAGACGTCGGTTTTCATAGTGAGCAAAATTTAGCTGAATTTTTAAAGCTTGTCACATAACTTGCGCTGAGAAATTTAAAAAAGAGCTATAATTTTTAGATATTTATTAAATTTCCTTGTTTTTGTTTATGAACTTAGCAATATATAAAATATGAATAAAAACTCAATTTGTATTGCTCGAAAATGCTACTTTAGCTGTGGAGTCGAAAGACCAGATAGCGGAAATTCTGGTTACAATTACACCTTTGAGGTTTTTATTTATGGCCCTATAGATCCGGTTACAGGCCTTGTCATTAACCTCACAGATGTAAATATAGCTCTAAGTGCCGTGAGCTCCCAAGTTAACCAGAAGCATTTAAATTACGACATAAACGATCTGTCCTCATACGACTTAGCAAGTATTCATAAATATATACATCAACTATTTTTAAACGAATTTTCTAATATTTGCCCATCTCACATTCGAGTTGTGAAAACCAGCCTAGAAGAGGGCCTAGAAGCTCTTTCAGAGATTATATTAGACCCCTTATATAAATGACAAAAAATGTCCTTATTTAAAGAGTTCGACAACTGAAGTTTAATCTATTCAATCCTTAAGCTGGCATCTATTTGCAATATAAGTAATGAATCCTTCAGTGAGGAGTTAGCTTTTGTTGAATTTATCATATAAAAATTTAGTTTTTGTCTTAATTGCTTTTTCTATTTCTTGCCACTCTACATTTAAACAAAAAAATACAGAGCGTATAAGTAACAACTATAAACTGACACTGAGTCTCGGCTCAGAAAGCCACCCCAAAACACATATTAAAAATCAGGATGGAAAGGTTGTATTTATTCTTGAAAAAGGAATGAGAATTCTTCATCTGACCAATTACTTTATCGTCATAGAAGATGAAAAAAAAGGTGGTCGTTTGCTCGCCAATAACGGCAAGGAACTTCATTCATTTAATGCTGCACAAGGTTCAAGATATAGCGTTAGTAAGAATTTTGCTGTTTTCAAAGGTTTTAAGAGCCATTTAATTTGGAATCGTATGGGTTTAAAGATTGTTGATTACAGTCAGCCCATTCAAATTCATTTACATGATAACTTCGTTGCTTTTCAAATTAACGGAAAAGACGGGGCCTTATATAATGAATCAGGCCATCAAATTATGAACTTTAAAAACCGTGAGGAGCTTTCCATTCTAATTAGTAACGATGTTGCAGGATTTATTGATCCACAACAAACGGGTTCTTTTTGGGACGAAAGGGGAAACCACATTATTTCATTTATCAAAGAACCATATTTAAATTTTCTTTTAGAAGAAGGTGTTTTGAAATATAAAACTCAACCCTTTGAAAATTACAAACCAATCAAAACTAACTAACTTTCTAAAAGCATAGAAAGTACGCAAAACTCTATTGTTTCCGCTAAAAAAGGCTTTGGTTTTTAGTTGTATGAAAAAAATTCTCGATTTATTGAATAGTTTAAAAAAAACTCAAGTTCATAAAAAAAACCTGATAAGCCTCAAGTGTATAAACTTACTTAAAGAGGTTTGAATGTTAAAATTACTGTTTATTCTATTGATGACCTTAATTGGCGCCATCAATATGTCCTGGGCCACAGAGCTGACCTTATGCGAATTAAAAGAGCAAACCGGAAATGTCCGTGCCATCGAATATGAACCCCAAGTTGGGCAGTTTCTTTTTTTATTCGAAAACTCTTATGAAAATATGTCTTTTCTAGATTTTATTGAAGGGAATTTTAAAAACAACAAGTGGAAAAATATTGATAAAACAGAGCAATTAATTGTTACAAAAACAGATGAATCAAATGGTTTCTTTTTTGAATACCAGAATACAATCCTAAATTCTCGTAAAACAGCAAGTGTCATTTGCCAAGGCCTATGTGGAGTCAAGCCTAGTGCCAACCGCTCAAAAAAATAGTCACCCCTGATTACCCCAATTTTAATATGATATTAACTAATAACCTAAAAAGACTTCCGTTCTATTGCAAGTGATTTCCATTTCAAAATCTTGCTCTAAGGTTAACATGCCTGAATAGTTTCTGCCATTGTCAGAAGTCATTTCTAAGTGATGTTCTCCGGCATCCCAACTTGCATTAAACTCAGTATCGTTAAGATGATAGATATCAATGTCAACCACAGGCTTTGCCTGAACGGGGATAGCTAAAACTTCTAATAACATATGTTGAAAGGCATATTGAATACGATTTTTAGAAACCTTAATATTCTCAAAACAAGAGTCCTTTATGCAGCTCCCTTGACCAATTGAACACTCCATTCTTTGCGATATTTGAGCGTGAGCGTATAAACAAGAAAGAAAACTTATTAGAATAACTACGACTTTCATATGACCTCTGAGTTGTTAAGTTTTAACTGATTCTCAGATAACGTCCTATTTAAAGCTAGGCATTCATTTTTTGTGAAATGAAAAAAAGTTACTCTTATATTTGATAAACATTAGACATCAGTGAATTATATTCAAAGTAAGCTTTCAGCAAATAACGAACGCAAATCATAAGTCATTGAATTTAAATGATTTTAATGAAGTTGTTAGGCTATCAGGTGGTATGTATCTTGCTCCTACGTTCGTATGTTTAAGCATACACTTCTAGTAATTATAGCGACCTTCTATAGCTTTTGCTTATTAGCTATTGGCAGCCAACAATGGATTCCAGAGGTTCCAGGTGCTTTTTATGGATTAGAGGTTGAGCTACACTGGAAGTATCGTCTTCCATACTTAACCAAATATTATGAGTTCGACAACAATGAAACAAGACGGGTATATCTTCGACTCATCTCTCAAGTGGCTACAGACAAAATTAAAAATGGTGGTGACCATTATAAAAGATATTTACTGAAACTAATTGATGATTACTTACTCAATAACCCTCAAGCTTTTCTGGACTTCTCAAGACAATCACAAGAGGCTTTATACGAAGGTGTACCAACTCAGCATGATCAATTAAGCTTTAACCACATATATACACCAGATGGAGAACAGCTTATAATTAATGGGCAAGATCATGGGCCTTTTTTTAGTTACATTGGTACGGACAGCACTGTCTGGAATAAAATTCTTAAAAATTGGTCAAACCTATCTTATGAAGAAAAATTTAGTTTGGTAGATTTAAATAACTTAAATAGTAAGTCAAAAGCGAAAGTTTGGCATGGGACGTCTATAGATTTTATCCATACAATATTTCCTAAAAAAGAAATTGGCACGGAGTTTTTCGAGCTATTATCAAGAATCAAATTTCACAAAGATCAAGACGCTCTAGAGGCCACTTATTTTACTCCTGTAACAAGTGTTAATCAGTATTATAAAGATCTAATCTTATTTTCTAAACTTGCAGGCATTGAATCTTATATAGCTAACCCACAAAATCATCGAACTGACCCATTGCCTTGGGGGTCGATGCATACTCATATGAGCACTCAGGAGCATTTTCCTTACGCATTGTTTTTTATGCTAAACATAAATGAACAATTAAATCGCTTTCAATTCAATGACTATGGAGGCATTAATCCAGAACGAAATTTGGAATTTAATGTTGATTTTAATTTTAATTTTAATATTACCAACAGAGGTTTATTAAGAATCTTAAGCTCTAAAAGAATATTTACCTATTCAGATTATACAGGATTTAATGAATTTACTGGAAGTCACCATGAACAAAGATATCATTCAAAACCACTTTTTCAAGAATTGAAGTTTAAAAATGAACTATTTTTAATGACTGCTGACCAACAATTTGAAGTGATTTTTTCTCAAATCAAAAAAATCTTAGACCTAAAACCTACGCAAGACTTTGTTCATCGTCACAATCCATCTAACGTAGAAACACCCACAGCGGCATTAATTAGAGTAGTACTAGAACTCTCACAAGGCGATCCCTTAGAGATGATAATTGATACTTTTAATGGCCTTTTAGATTCACAATTTAAGTCGCCTTACACTCACCCCAAAGAATTGACTACTAATGTTTATTACTTACGTTTGGTTAATTTATTTTTAACCAAAAACCAACTGACAACTTTGTTAAACTCGATACTAACTGAAGAATTAGCTAATAAATTAAAGGAAACACATAACAACCGATCGGTAGCTGACATTCAAAGAGTTATTCTCTCTTCTTTTTTAGAGTCATTAGATATAAGGAGTGAAAACTTTATATTTTTAATGAATATCATTGAAAATACTTTAACGGATTATTCCATGACTCCATCGGCTCCTGTTGAAGATCGATCGAAGAACCGTTTACTTGATGCTATTGAACAACAAATAAGCTCAAAAAATATTGTTCAACTGATACCTGTATTAAAAAATAAAGCAAAAGAGCTTTTCGTTCAAAATAAAAATGAAGGTAGTTTTCCGAAAAGAGAGTTATTATTGCTAGATATAATTAGTATAATTCGGCACATTGATACGCCAGATGTAACTGATTTTTTAATATCTATGAAAGTTTATAAAGAATACTTTCAGCCAGATTGGCTTATTTACCAGACAAACTTAACGGCTATACAGTTCCTTGAACAACATAACATTAAACCAAAATTTATTTCTAATATGGAAAGTATTTTAGATCTACTTTTTAAAAACAACTTAAGCCCTGGGCTATTAAAAAATCTTCAAAAGTTAATCGAAAATATGATAATGCAAGCTTACAACGAAGAACGTATACATAAATACGTATTGGAAGCTATAGCTATAGCTATTGAAAAAACAGAAAACATAGGACATACAAATGTTGTTGCCCACTCATTAAGACCACACCTTAACTTACTTAAATTAAGACATAAATTGAATTTAAATATACCAAGTTTAGCTTGTTCAGAAATAGTGCCCCAAAAATAGTTATAATTTTAGATTATTGTGTAAAATTTTTTCTTTTCAGCCTCGAGATGGGAACTGTTAAAAATTTTTAACTAGCCTTTATAGATTTAACGAGCTTTGGTTAGAGCCTTAAAAAAAGTAATCTTGAATCATCTTTACTGAGAAATAAACCAATAATTAGACTTTAGATAGGTCAGGATGAATTCAAAATAAAACAAAGACATAATGTATTAAAATCATTAACCAAAATACAGCTGCTTATATTTTCTTATAAGTTATATTATGTTTCATATAGTATTGTTTAGAAAAAGTGTATTTGCAAACAAACAGATTTAGAAACAATATAAGTATCAGTAATGATCATGTAAATAGCTCTTGGATTGAATTTTTTTCAACCTCAACTTTTTCTTATTTACTTTAGATAACTGACCGATGTACTAGTTTCCTTTATTTTTTATCACTTGGAGAATTCATGAAATCTTGTCTTTTAATACTAAGCATGTTTATTTTTTCTTTTACCCACGCAAGCTTTGAAGCTGGATGGGACTACGATGCTAAAGGCTGGGATTATGATGCCAAATATATAAAAGTAACATCTGATTTCAACGCTCTTGAGCCTGATCTCAAGATCAGCGTTTGCGAACAAGCTGGTTGGGACTACGATGCTAAAGGCTGGGATTATGATGCCAAATATATAAAAGTAACATCTGATTTCAATGCCCTTGAGCCTGATCTCAAGATCAGCGTTTGCGAACAAGCTGGATGGGATTACGACGCCAGATTCTAATCTATATTTATTGAATCAAATGAATTTTCAAATCAACTTAAGCCAGAA
>JAHDIR010000084.1 GCA_020630675.1 Bdellovibrionales bacterium | reverse complement strand
CCGTACCTTTTCCTTTTAACTTTTTAATAGTAAACCTGGTAGTTGGTGTACCAATATTTTTCAGTTTTTGTAGCTTTGTTTTTTTCAGCGGCATGGTAACCACCCCACATATCATTCATAAATAAGCCACGTATTTTCATATTTCTTTGGTTTTCATAAATCAGCATTCCAGTGACTTCATTCACTTGAGCTCCATCCACCCAAAGACGAGCATAGCCATCGGCTTGGTTTTTGTTGTTTAACACGACCTCCTGTTCAATACTCACCCAGCGGCCACGGGCAATTTTAGCATCTGCACCTTGATCACCGTATAAGCAACACTGACTAGAGTCACATTTAGAGGCGCTCTGGCGAGCCCAGGTGCCGTATCCACGGTTTAAGTGATAAGAGTAAAGGCGAGTGCTATTTCCGTTCCAAACATTTCGAACAACATAGCCCTTTTGGTTCAGAGGAGAGGTCCCTCCACCAATAGCTTTTTCGCCACCCCAAATTCCGTAGGCTAACTTATAGCTTCCAACTTGGTTGCCAACAAAGTCATTGGGAATAAAAACTTCTAAGGATATACAAATACGATCTTTAGGTTGATTAAAGTTATCAAAGGCAAAAAAAGAATTGGGCACAACACCAGGAACTATGTTTCTTTGTAGGGCAATTCTCTCTTTACTTTCCCCATTTTTTGGAGGGCCTTCGGCTATCGTGAAGGTGCCGTTAATATCAAGGCCCGGGCAAGAATTACCTACACAGTCCAACTCGTTTTGTCTCATAATATTTCCATGATAAGTACGAAAATAGTCAACAGCTGTCATACCGAGACCTTCACGTTTTAAATTCATTGACCAATGGGGTTGGTATCTTTGAGAGCAAGGGGAAACCTGTGAAAGTTTAGCTTTCATACTAGCCATCCGACCATTGAGTGTTTTCAAAAAATTATGAGTGGGAGAGTTTTGACAGGAAGGAGCCGCAGAAAAATCTCGAATACGACCATAGGTGATTTTAGAAGGAGCTATTAGTTCTGTAGGGCTAATGCTTGAGCCAGAAGAGTGTTCTTGTTGAGGGAGAGTATCGGGGTCAGGTTTGCTGTTTTCATTGCTAATAGAAGTCGTTTTTCGACGAACTGTAACAGATAAAGACTGTCGAGTCATTATCTCTTCTGTAGCACTTAAGCCAATAAATTCTAATTTGTGTAGAGAGTCAGCGGGTAGAGAATTTAATATAAACTTAAAAGGCTTTATAGATTCACGGTTTCGATAAACTCCATTCAAATAAATATCAACAGCAGTGACAGAAGGGTCTGTATCAACAAGAACACCTTGTTTTCTATCGTCACTTAAATCTACGACTTCATTATGGATTCCCATTTTTAATAATTGACTGGGATCTAATTCAAATAATCTTAGTCCTCCAGATTCTGAATTTTCTAAGCTTTCAGGATTAAAATTAATATTAGTAGAAACCACAAAAGATTTTATACAACCAGCTTCACGTTGAAAGATATTAATAGTGTTGGTTCCAGGCTGAAACTGAAAAGGCCTGTTTGTAAACTCAGGAGAGTCTATATGGCCTTGCCCCTGTGCCCCAACGGGTTGCCAAGTATAACCTTTAGCAACAGGGATATGCCATATGTCATTAGATCCATTGGCTCTTACTGAGTAGGAATTTTCAGCAACAGACTCTGCTTTTACCATTGCCCATAAATATCCAATTTGAGCTTGAGAAGAATGAATTTCAAGAGAAAGGGGGTTGCCTTCCTGTGCAGCTTGACCGACACAAATGGCATCGTCTTTAAGATTAAATGGAGGCCCATACATAAAATCTTTTTTATGTAAATAGATAAGACGACCAGGCTTTAATAGAGCGGGAGCTGGTTTGAATTTAATTTCACTTAAAGCTTGTGGCGCCGTACTATTTTTGACTTTAAAAATTTCTAATAGTTGTACTTTGGCTTTTCCGTTAAGGGTTTTCCAAGAAACTTTAACTTCAGAAGCTTGAGAGCTTCTGAATGACTTGTAAAATTCAGAGGAAGTCTTTAGCGTAGTTTCGTTAACAGAAAAAAGCTCATTGCCAATGTTGAAATCAATTTGAAAGGGCAAAGAGGGTGTGCCATTATTTATAGTGGCGACGAAAACATAATCGCCTGAGGATAAATCAAGTGTATTTTCTGCAGATTTTAAAAGTAAACCTGGCCAAGCAGCTATGGATGTTCCAAGAAAACTATTTTTAGAAAGAGTATTGTCGATAGGGTTTGATAGTGAGCTTGAGTTAGAGCTAGCTGCTTTCCATTGAGGACTGTCACAGTTTTGAAAGAAAAAAATAAGAGTCATAAGACTCAATAAGGATAATAAAATCTTCACAGCACTTCCCCCAAGTCTTAATAGTATAATTCAGGGGCAAGCTTGTCGAGAGCAGTTATAAATCATCTGAAAATAGTTCGCTAACTAGCTTTGAGTGTTTCAGTTTGAGGCAGTAAAACTGTTAAGCGGACTTTATAAAATTACAACCCCATCATAATTGGTGTGATCTCTTTGGGTTGAAAGAGTTCTCCTCCCAACATAATTTCAGTGATCAAGCGCGTGTTTCGAATGTCTTCAAGGGGATTATTTTTTAAAACAACTAAATCTGCTTTAAAGCCAGGAACTAAGCGCCCTCTCCAGTGATTGAGGAGAGTATGTGTGTTAGTCGTGGCTGTGCGCAAAACCTCCATTTGACTGATTTGTCGCAAAGGAGGTGTTGCTACCTGACTGGCAAGCCACATTAACTCAAGCTCACGATGTAATGAAAAACCAAAAAACGTGCTTTCCCACATGCTGTCAGTACCAGCAAGAACTTGAACACCATGAGTTAGAAGACTTCTGAGGGTTTGGTGACGATAGCCCATATTGTTGTGGTCTTGTTCCCACTTAGCCCACTTGTTCCCTGCGTACAGTGAAAAATCAAAGTAGCCCTGGCGTAATGATGGCGGCGTAAGGCTTTTAAAAAAGCTATCTTCAAAAAAGTGAGAACTGGCCGTTGGAGTGCCGGTTTCAACAGTTTTTGTACAAGTCAGAGCAATGCATTTACAGTGACTATCACCAGGCTTACAATTTATTCGAGTTATCGTAGTATCAAAAAGTTTATCTTTAATAAAGGCAAGCTCCATATAAGCCGATTGTGTAGTAATAACAGCCAGCCCTTTATCTTTCATCTTTTTATAAATTTCCTTAGGAGTTTGGTAGGCAGGGTCGTTATCAGAGCTGTAAGGAATATGAGTGACGGCATGAGCTCCAGCATCCATGCAATCGATTAAATCTTGCCAAATACCAATGTGGCAAATGACTTTAACATTTGGATTAATAGCAAAGGCCACATCGATCAGTTCAATTAATAATTGGCGATCAAAGCTGATAATCTTTGGATTGTTTGGACGGTGAGGGTTATGGTCGTAACTAATTTTTAGCAAATCAGGATTAAATGTATCAAAGTTTTTTTTCACGATCTCTTGTAAAATTTTTTTTCGACGGGGTGACGGTTTAATTTGGGCAACTGATTTTTTTATTTCTACTCGAATATGTTTGTCAGTACCAACTAACCAACCAAGATTGCCATGGTGTCCGCCTTCTAGTGCAAATATTCCGCCAGACATATAAACATGACTGTACGGAATTTCAGTTGTTTTGTTTTTGGTGACCCATCGTTCCCTTTGATTGTCTCTTAGCTTCATCGTCTCGTTCGTGTAAGAGGTTAGGTCCATATGGCTTGTTATACCTGCGTAAGCCATCCTGTAGGCCATTGCCAATTGGCCTGGAAAATCGGGGTGGTTGGGGTTGGGTTGGCCGTTAATGAATAGGGGGGTGTAATTCATGTCGACGTTCATTCCGAAGTTATGGACATGGGAGTCTTGCAAGCCAGGAATAATAAATCGACCATTTAAGTTGTGATAGCTTACGTTATCCAAACTTGAAAATAATGATAAATCGCAGCTTTGCACCACATGAGTAATTTTGTCATTAACGACAACAATGGAACCTTTCTGTTTTTTAGAAATTTTTGCTAAAGCTTCGTTTTGAGAATCAACACTTGGGCGAATAAGGTACGCTTGATCTAGAATTTTTATTTTATCATCATACTTTGAATATATTGTTATAGAATTTTTAACATCGGCACATTCATCAGACCAAGCGTGATAGAAAGGTAATAATATAAAAATAATAATGAAAATTTTAGTACAGGCTGATTTCATCGATTTTATCCTCCCAAAATCATGATGTTATCCCAAAGGTAGACTTTACGCTTTCATGGTGTATTTCCTGCTTATCACTGCTGGTTGTCTAAGGCAACTTTTAGTAAATAGAGGTTGAAAATAAATATTGAAACTTATTTGTATCAGGCGTGTAGTGTAACCCTACCGTTGGGCTTGAAAACAATTTTTTGGGCCTATAATATCTAACGCTTGGACCAAAACCAAAATTAACTTCTTCGTTAGCACTAAGCCCAGAGTCTCTGAGCCAGCCAGCACCAATTGTGATATCAATATTTTTTTTGTAGGGGTGAGAAATATCTATGCCAAACTCATGTTTTGCTTCGTAGGAATAAATTTCAGTAAGAGCATCAGCATTTTCAAGTTTTTGAGTAATTGTATTATAAAACACTCCTAATTTTAAACCTACAAAGCTTGGTTTGTAGTTTGTGGCTATTAAAATTGAACTAATCCCAAACTCAAGATCTTTATTTTGTAAGCTAGGGCTAAGGCCTACATTATCAACTTTGAAGCGAACATGAGAGTAACCAATGGCCCATTGAACTTCGTCACCTCTATAAAAATTATATTTTACATTCCAGTTGTATTTATGGGAGCTTTGTCCATAAAAAGCCACGACGGTTCCCACCTCTAGCCGATCTAGAACGGAAAAAGTAAGTGCACTAAGTAAAAAATTTGTATTTAAATTGGCCCCTGCTGAGCGCCCTAAACTTAACGACCATTGAGGGCGAGTTGTCGCATTGAACGAAATATGAGGAGTAAAATTAACAGTTGTGGGTGTGGTTTCGTTTGCGATAGAAAAAGAGGAAAAAAATAGCAAAAATATATAAACAAGTTGTAATTGTATGCTCTGAGTTTTTATCATAGTTTTTTTCAGTGATTCTTTGTTTTATTTTAGAAAGCGCAAACCCACCATTCTGTAACTCGATTTCGTCAAAATGGTTGCAACCATCGGTTATAATAGTTCCTGCGTTTTTACAACAAATAAAGCTTAAGATCAGCAATATATTTGTACTTCTTAAACGATTTGTATTTGGGACATTTGGAAAGTCAAAATCACCCAAATCTTCTTCCTAGGCGTTCAAAAACAATAAGGTTTATATGTTTGCTGAGTCATATAATGTGTTCATTTCACAAGGTATTCAAATTTGTTCTAATCAGGACGATAACGGTTTCTGTAGTGTCTCACAGTCGTCACCAATTATCACTGAAATTGAGCTTGATGAAGATGGATTAGGTGGGCATTGGATGCAAAGACAAATTTATGATGGGAGAAAACTAGATCGTTACGTTTCTATCGAAAAGAATGACAGTGTGTGTGAAATTACCCAAAATATTATTTGGACTTTTAATGGAGTTAAAACAGAAGATCATTCAATGATTTCCTGCGAAGAGTTTGAAAAGGTAAAGTTTGACGCATTATCTAGTGAAAAATCTTTTGGTGGACGTGATTACAGAGCCAGCATGGGAATTTACTACAGTTACAATAACTAAGCGGGTTACCCTTTTGAGTTTGATAGGTAAAATTATATCCAATTATCGACGTAAGAAGAAATTAACTTCAGAGGCTCTTGCTTATGAAAATGGATTTTTAAAGGTGTATTTATCTGTTTAAGAAATGGTAAGAAAATTCCAGGTGTAATAATGGTTACCATATTATATGTAACTTAATAGAGGATTCTGATCGCTGCAGAAACATATCTAGTATCGAAGATAAATCAAAAATTACATTTATTTGTGTTCAAGTTTAGATCTTCTTCGTTGCGGAAGTACTCTATTGCTGTGGACCATTATAAATGCTATAAGACCTCAACTTGAAACACTAAGCCGAAGGAAAATTAATGAAATTTATTTTACGAATATTACTACCACTATTTCTATTTGTATTGTCTCCTGGGCTTGCCTATTCTGCTGCTAAGTGCCCCAGTAAAATTAAAGCCTATTTACATGATTTTATTTATGAAGAAGTTGGTGCTCTTTTACTAGACAAAGGAATCACTTATGGTGGTAATCGTGATGATATTAAAAAAATTAGATCAGGATACTATTTAGAAGTTTCCAAGCGGGTGGCCGGAGATAGTCGCTATGGATACTATTATACTGCAATAGCGCATTTAAAATATAAAGAAGATAGAAAGACGCCGGCTGTTATGATTTCTAGGACCAATGCCTGCCTTGGTTATCAACTAGGTATGAGTTGTTATGCTTCTGCTATTAATAAATTAAATATTGAAGAATTGTGTCAGTAGAAGAAATATAGTTAACAAGCCATAATTTAAAATAAATCTCAATATTTGAGCGGGCTATTATCCTGCCTAATTTATCGTTGAAATTTTTC
>JAHDIR010000083.1 GCA_020630675.1 Bdellovibrionales bacterium | reverse complement strand
TTTAAAAAATTGACTATGTTGGTGGGTTGTCCGGGGTGGACAGGATAAAAATGGCGGGGTTGACGGGACTCGAACCCGCGACCTCCGGCGTGACAGGCCAGCGTTGTAACCAACTCTACTACAACCCCACTCAAAGTGAAAAGTGAATATAAAAGGAGTCTGAGTTTGGATCAACAAAAAACGGATTAATTTACTCATTTTTTGCATCGCGCAAGCCCTGTATAACTCCTCTGAATCACTTGTGATCTTACTTCAAAGCATTATTTATAATTTCAAAACTATTTTTAGATAAACCTTGGTGAGTGACAATTTTTTTAAGTAAAGGTTCAATAATCTCACCACGATCATCTCCCCATTTTTTCCACATATTGAAAGAAGAGCAAAGGCGTGAAGCCACTTGAGGGTTTTTGCCATCGACATCAATAATTTGATCGGCAATAAACCGGTACCCTTCTCCGCTTTTTTCGTGAAAAGCCTCTTTATTGCCATGAGAAAAAGCTAACAAAGTGTTGTAGATTTTATTAGGAATATTTTCGTCATAAGCCTCACTTTTAAGAACATTGTCTTGAAAGTGTTCTAAGGCTTTTGGTCGACGTGCCAGGCTTTCCATTTTTAGCCAGTTGTTGATGACGTTGGGGTCACTCTTCCACTTTTGATAAAACTCATTAAAAACCTCAGTTCTTTGTGAACTGTTTGTATCGTTTAAGGCAACCATAGCGCCTAAAGTGTTGGTCATACAAAAAGAGTCGTTAAACTGAGTTTTTGCCAAATCATAATACTGAGCTTTCTCTGTTTGTGTAAGGAAACTCAATGCAAGGTTGCTAAGAGACCTTTGGCCAATGCTAAGCCCATCTTTGTTAAAAGAGCTTTGTTGGTTAGATTTGTAAACCTCAAGGAAAGAGCTTTCACAGTTTTTGGCAATTTCTTTTTTCAAAAAGAGCAAAGACTGAGTTACAAGTGTTGGGTCATAACTATTAAAGAACTGTTCGAGGTAAGAGGACTTTGGCAGAGAGAGCAGCTCGGTGTAAAATTGAGGGTCTTTGCTAGATTGACTTAAAAGGCTTTTAAATAATTCAAAAACTTGAGGTTTAACTGTTGGTAAGGTGTCAGACTTCAAAGACTTGTAAATTTCGTTAAAACTAAGGCGGTAATAATTTTGAGCAGCATTCCATTGGTTAAAAGAGTCGCTGTCATTTTTGATCAAGTTTAAAAGTTGGTCTGCACTGTAGCTGTAAGCTACTTTTACTGGTGCAGAAAAGTCTCTTAAAAAAGAAGGTGTGGGTTCACTTTCAACATTGCCAAAAATGATTTCATGAGCTGCATCTTTTAGTTCAATAATCATATTGGTATCAGAAGTTGATTGTGTGTGGGCATTACTTTTTACAATATTTAAAGAAAAAGGCTTACCGTTATTATCCATCAAACCCATTTCAAAAGGAATGTGAAATGGTTTTTTTGTTTCTGTTTCCGGTGTGGGTGGAGTGCTTTGTTTTATGATAATTTGGAAAGTTTTAGCTTGCGGATTATAGTGAGTGTTAACTTCTAGCTCAGGAGTACCAGCTTGGTCATACCAATTTTTAAATTGAGTGAGGTCAATGTCGTTAGCCTTTTCCATGGCCATAACAAAATCTTCAGTTGTGACAGCCTGTCCATCAAAGAGTTCAAAATATTTTGATATTCCTTTTTTAAAACCCTCTTTTCCAACAATTTTTTCAATCATACGAATAACTTCAGAGCCTTTTTCGTAGATAGTAAGAGTGTAAAGATTATCCATGGATACGCAAAATTGTGGGCGAACAGGGTGAGCGTTAGGTCCAGCATCTTCTACAAATTGGTTATTTCTAAGTCGACTGACATCTTGCAGTCGTTTAACCGGTCTTGATCTGAGGTCAGAGGTGAACTCTTGATCGCGATAGACGGTTAACCCTTCCTTCAGGCTAAGTTGAAACCAGTCTCTGCAGGTCACGCGATTGCCAGTCCAGTTATGAAAATACTCATGGCCAATGACAGCTTCAATGCTTTCGTAATCATCATCTGTTGCCGTTTCTTGATTGGCTAAGATGTATTTAGAGTTAAAAATATTTAACCCTTTATTTTCCATGGCGCCCATATTAAAGGCATCGACGGCAACAATCATAAAAATATCTAAATCATATTCAAGATTGAACCTTTCTTCATCCCACTTCATAGATTTTTTTAATGACTCCATGGCAAAATCAGTGCGATTTAACCGCCCTTTGTCGACATAAATTCTTAGGTCAATTTTACGGCCGCTTTTTGTTACAAATTCGTCTTGGAGTAAATCGAGATCTCCGGCGACTAAAGCAAATAAATAGCAAGGTTTTTTAAAAGGGTCTTCCCAAGTGACTTGATGACGACCATTTTGTAATTCTTTTTTGTCGACTAAGTTTCCGTTGGACAAAAGAGTTGGATACTTAATTTTGTCGGCAGTGATTGTTGTTGAAAACATGGCCATATTATCAGGGCGATCAACAAAGTAAGTGATTCGACGAAAGCCTTCAGCTTCACACTGCGTACAGAAAATATCACCTGATTTGTACAAGCCCTCAAGAGCGGTGTTATTGTGAGGCTCAATTTCTGTGATAATCTTTAGGCCAAAAGTTTCTGGCACGGAAGTCATTGTGAGCTCATGTTTACTTATTGAATAATCAGAAGCGGCCCCATCAACGGAGACTTCGATGAGTTTTAAGTTTTCTCCTTGAAGAACAAAATCACAACCCGCACTGGCCAAAGAGTTTCTTGTAACAAGAGACTCTTGAGTGACTATTGTTTTGTCATCATAAATATCAAAAGTGAGATGTGTTTTTTCGATATAGTAATTAGGGGCTTTATAGTCTTTTAAAAATATTTTTTTGTTCTCGCTCATACTTGCATACCTCGAACTGGAGTGAAAATTATATGGAGAGGCGAAATTACCGCTTTTTTTCCAATTAATCAAGGTATAGGGGCTTGAGTTGATTGTAGCTGTGCCGCACTTAGCGAGGGGCAACCACTTGTATGTAGTGTTTTAATCCAGCAAAAAAATATTCAACGGCAATCATCATAAGAATTAAGCCCATAAGGCGAAAAAAGACCTTGTTTCCACTAGGGCCTAGAAAATTTAAAATTTTCTTAGAAAAAATGAGAATAACAAAATTAATTGTACAGGCAGTGAGAATAGTAAACGTCAGAATACCTTTTTGGGCCATGGTGGCTGCGTCTTGTACAAGTACAGCGGTGACAGTCAAAGCTCCGGGGCCGCAAATCATTGGAATGCCAAAAGGTGTAATGGCCGAATCAAAGGCGTCTTTTGAATTATCAACGTCATCTTCAAGTTTCTTTTTTGTTCGAGACCTTTTTCCTTGTAGTAAATCATAGCCCATGATGAAAAATAAAAATCCACCCACCAGTTTAAGGCCATTTACAGAGATATCAAAAAAACTAAAAATGAGGTTTCCTGAAAGAGCAAATATTAGCATGGCCATTAAGGCAGCAAAACAGGCTTTAAGAGCAAATTGTCGGGCTTCTGATTTGCTGAGAAACTCAGTGATGTCAAGAAACATAGGCATGCTACTAAATGGATTAATCACGGTAAAAAGACTTGTGAAAGTAATTAAAAAGTAAGCTATATGTTCTTTCATGGCGAGGCCACTGTCCTTGTCAGTACGTCTAATAAAGTGGCCAAGATTTATAGCACTGGGCAGTCAAGGGCAACCCTAAAGTGCTTTCTTATGAAATAATAACAAGTTTATTACGAGAGCCTAATATTAAAATTATTTTAGCTGAGTAAAGTAGCGAACCGTCTCTTGTTTTAGTTTTGGAAAAAGTAAGGCTAGTCCGATTAAGTTGGGAATAACCATTAAGCCTAGCATTATATCTGAAAAGCTTAAAACCGGGGATATATGCCAGGTGGCTCCGATGAAAGCAAAAACACAAAAAATTAATTTATAGGCGAGTAGTCCTTTGTTACCAAATAGGTAATTGAAGGCCTTTTCTCCGTAATAAGACCAGCTTAATAATGTAGAATAAGCAAAAAGTAAAACGGCGACCGGTATGAAGTACTCTCCAAAAAAACCAGGAATTGCTGAGCTAAAAGCTTGGGCAGTTAGTTCAACCCCTTTCACTTGGTGGTAATCAATACCAGATATTAAAATCACTAAAGCTGTCATTGTACAGATTAAAACTGTGTCGATTAAGGGTTCTAGTAAAGAAACCAGCCCTTCTCGAACGGGTTCTTTTGTAGAAGCTGCAGAGTGGGCAATGGGTGAAGACCCTAGGCCCGCCTCATTAGAGAAGCAAGCTCTGCGTACACCTTGAATAATTACAGTGCTTACGGCAAAGCCTGCGGCTCCACCACCTGCAGCTGAAGGATTAAAAGCCGATGTAAATATAAGAGAAAACATTTCAGGGATTCGATCATAATTAGCGAGAATTACCCAGAGAGAGCCTAGAACGTAGACAGCACCCATGAACGGTACTAACTTAGAAGTTACGCTACCAATTCTTTGTATACCACCGATAATAACTACACCAGTAGCTATAGCTAGAGTTAATCCAGTTATCCAGGCTGGGAGTTGAAAGTTGCTATGAAGGATACTTGCCACCTGGTTGGTTTGGAACATATTTCCGGCGCCGAGGGCCCCACAAACACAAGCAAAGGCAAAGAAAGCAGCTAAGAAGCTTGCAAGTTTTCCATATTTTTCGCTAAGGCCATTTTTGATATAGTACATTGGACCACCAAGCGCGGTGCCATTGCTGTCGAAGTTTCTATACATAATGGCTAGTGTGCACTCGGCATACTTTGTAGCCATACCGATGATTCCAGCCATAGCCATCCAAAAAACAGCGCCCGGGCCACCCATTGAGATAGCAACAGCAACACCCGCTATGTTTCCCAGGCCAACAGTGGCAGATAAAGCGGTACATAAAGCTTGAAAGTGAGAAATTTCACCAGGGTCGTCATGGTCGTCAAATTTACCCATCACAATTTGAAGTGCGTGTTTGAAGCCTCTAAATTGAATTCCCTTTAGTAGAAGAGTCATAAGAACTCCTGTTCCTGCTAAAGCGACAACCAAAGGAATATTCCAAACATAGCCAACAACTATATTGAGAAAGTTATTTACAGAGTCTAAAAGTGTCGGTGTCATATTTGTTGTATCCATAGCTGGGTAACATGATGGATATGAAGGGGCTTGTCAAAACAAGCTGAGCAATAAAAGATGTTCATATGCAATACCGTTACATAATATTTGGTGAAGTCTTTGCTTTCACTTTTTTAAAATTTTTGTTTTTTACTAGTAAAGCAAGCCCTGCAACAGATCTTAAAAACTTAAACTTTCTTAAGAACTTAGATTTACAGAGCTTTTGTTGGACTTGAGGTTTCTGCGCCGAGTTATACATTGCAAATCTTTCACAGCACGACGGATATTCGTAACACGACTTTAGTGTTAGTTTTTTGTGAGCCGACATAGAGTATTTTCAGGGGTTTGGGATTTTTTACAAACTCCCTGGAGCATTCAGGGGTCTTAATTGTTTTTAAAAAAAGCATTTCTTGTAGGAGGGAAAGATGATTTTAAAAAGTACACTATTAGCTTTATTAGCTACATCAGTTGGTTTTTCAGTTTACGCTGCAGATTCAACTTCAGGGGAAACATCAACTAAAATAGAAAGCCAAAATAAAGTGGAAGGTGACTTAGATAACGAAATCACCAACAACCGTATGAGAGCTGAGAGTGGTTCCAAATCTAAGTACTCTATGAGTGTTTCTTCAAGATACAGTGGTGGAACTATCAAAGAGCCTTTTGATTCAAATAGAGCCAACCTTTTAGGTGGTAATGCACGACCGGCCGTGAGATGGGCCAATGACATCAGTGCCAGGTATCGTTTGAATAAACACACAAGTATTAACGCAGGTGCCGGTCTTACCTTGGTTCAACCATTTCACAGTGTTGATAAAAGCCCTATCAACGCAGAAGGTAGAAAAACTTACACAAGTTATGAGCAAAAATTTGAGCCAACAAGTCCTTTCGTAAGTATTTCTAGTTTTAGAAAAATGGGAAAATGGATGGTTAGCGGACGTGTAACATCTACTTTTTACACAGAATCAAGATTTACAGATGGTGGTTATCTTGCAGATGTTTATGCTTCAGCTACGGGCTTATATTCTTTCTCAAATGGACTTCAAGTTGGCTTGAATGGTGGTGTAGGTTCATCTATCATGGAAAGTGGAGAAAATGGTGAAGAAGCATATATTGCTTTAAATCCTTTTGCTGAGTACGTTTTAAACGATACATTTAACCTTAGAACTGTTATGAACTTTGCGTTGTTTCGTTATAAAACTGATCTTCCTAATGGTGACCGTTATGACAACGGCCTTGTAAGACAGTCTTTTGGGTTAGGAATTGCTGCTACTCGTGATATCTTTTTGTATCCAAATATTCAAATTACTGCCAACGACTTTTATCGTGACGTAGAAGCTGACAAAACTACTGTTGGCTTCAGTGCTACAATCAATGTTTTCTAATTAATACTTTAATATTAGTAGAAATAAAAAAAAGCAAACCTGGTAAGGTTTGCTTTTTTTATTTAATGAATAATTTAAAAATTAAAGGCTTGAAATTTTTCGATGACC
>JAHDIR010000027.1:32667-36980 GCA_020630675.1 Bdellovibrionales bacterium | reverse complement strand
TGAGTCTAGGTTTAAAATGTCTAGTTACTCTATTGATGGCTATCATGTGATTAAAAAAATGCGCTGGGGACGGGCTCTATCAACACCATTGTCTTTATGGTTGGCTCAAGAAGTCAATCGTTTGGCACCAGATATTGTTCATGTTCACTTACCAAATCCTCTCCCATTATTTATGTTAAGTCATATCTCAAGTCCCATTATTGCTACCTATCATGCCTCTATACTTAATAAAGGGGTTGCTGGTTTTCTTTATAGGTATTTATATCAACAGCAACTCAAGTATATTGATAACGTTGTTGTTACGTCAGAAGAAATAAAGCAGGAAAAAAATTTTTTAAAATTAACTCTGCCACAGAAAAAAATTTCCACCATTCCCATTGGCATTAAACCACCAGTCGTGAAAAAAGCTTTAAATGATAATAAAAACACTCTTTGTTATTTCTTTTCTGGCCGGCTGGTGAAATATAAAGGACTTTCTTATATGGTAAAGGCTATGAAGAGCTTACCAGGCGAGTTGCTGATAGCTGGTGATGGCCCAGAAAAAAAAGCTCTTAAAAAAACAGTGAATACATTGGGTTTGCAAAATAGAGTGAAGTTTTTAGGAGCGCTAGAAAAAACAGAAATTTATGAAAATATTTTAGCTTGTGATTTGTTTGTGTTGCCGTCCATTAGTGAGGCAGAGGCTTTTGGAGTGAGTGCTCTTGAGGCCATGTCTTTGGGTTGTCCAGTTTTAACCACTCGACTCAATTCAGGAGTGGCGTCTGTTAATCAGCATTTGCAAACAGGGGTTGTAGTCAGCCCAAAGTCAGAAAAGGCTATCGTCCAAGGTATTCGCTCCATATCTGATAAAGACACCCTCACTCGTTTAGGAAAAAGGGCTCACGAAAGGTACAATGAGCATTTTACTTATGAGCAAATGATTCAATCCTATGAAAAATTATATAAAAGAGCAGCCATAGCTGGGGATGGCTTTAGCTAGACTTTAATTGAGGTACGCACGTTTCTTAATAGAATCACAAAAAATATTCAGAAATAAATTCTATTTATTGAGCAGAAACTCTCGAACTGAAAAAAACTAGACCTTTGGATGTTTTATCTTGCAGGTAAACAACCGATAGGCCAGTGATGAAAAAGGAAAGCCTTTCAGTAAACAATTTAGTTGTAGATTTAAATTTTCTACAATTAACTAAATACTTTTTTTCGCAAAGATACTTTGTGGCTATTTTTATTTTAGCTTTTCCTGCAATGATTGGTTTATGGATGTTTTTTGTGAACAAACCAGTCTATACTTCTACCGTTAAACTGACAGTTGACCTTGGCGCTAGCACGAGTGCCTTTGAGGACCGTGTATCCTTTTTTTACCTTCAAGAACAAGAAGCACAAACAAAAATTAATAAAATTGATGAGCTGGTGAGTTCAAAGTTGTTTCGAGCTAAGTTAGAAGATTTTTTTGACAACAGCACGGAAATTTTGAGTAAGTACCCAGACGCTAAAAAGCAGTTGAACTTAGTTAATAATTTTCTAATTAATTCGATAAAACCTAAGCAAAAGTTAAATTCAAGGTATAAGGCCAATGTTTTATTTTCTAAAATTGATTTTGGCTCTGATGTTGAAAAAAGAAATATTACAATTTCAACAAGTACACGCTTTCCAGTGGTTTCTTCGGCTATGGCCAATTTGGTCGTTTATGTTTTACTAGAGTACAATCATAAAGAAATTTTAAGAAAAGAAGAATCCATCATAAATTTTTTAAGTCAGCAAACCAAAAAGCTTGAAATTAAGTTAAACTCTCTAGAAGAAGAGTATGTTGAGTTACAAAAAAAATATAAAATATATTCTGAAGACGTTGTTTTGAACCAATCAAACTTACTTCATATTAATAACAAGCAAGCCCTGGATAAAATAGCACGAGATTTAAGAGTTCATCAAATGGTGGCAAAAAACCTTAAGAATGAACTTCTTAGAATTCAAGGAACAGTCGGAAAAAACAATAGATCTTCCGTTTTATACTTGGCCCAATTACAAAAGCGACTAGATCTTTTGAATTATCAAAATGCAGTAAAAAAGAAAACAAGAACGCCCTCGTCATTGGAAGAGAGCCGACAAGTGGAAGAAAGAATTGAAGAGGTTATGGCCAGTTACAAAGCCAATTTGTCTCGGTCGCGACCATACTTGACGGTTTCACCGCTAGAAAGTCTTAAGCGAGTTGAAAAACAAATTTTAGATATAGAAGATAAAGTGTTTGAGTTGAGAAGTAAAAAACAATCCCAATTAAAACTCATTGAACAAACAGAAAGCAAGATAAAAAATTTACCAAAAGCCACTCGTGAATTGGTGCGTTTAAAACGCAGAATTAATCTTACGTCTAATTTATTTAAAGAGTTAGCTGTTAAGCTACAAGAAACACGTGTTCGTGAAGCTGGGCAGGTGAATGACTTAAAAATTATAACTTACGCTGAGCCCGTTGGTCGACCAGCAGGAATTGGAGTCAAAAAGTCTTTAGTTTTAGCCTCCTTGGTGGGGTTGGTTTTTGCTTTAGGCTTACTTTTACTAAAATTTGTACTCATTCCCACGGTGAGAGATGCTAGCGATTTAGAGAAGATGGGAATTAAGGTCATCGGAACACTACCTTTTTATCGTTCAAGAAAAAATACTATTTTGTCTATTGGCACTCGCCCTTCAATTGTTTTAAAAGACAATGCTTCAACCTATGAGGCAAACTTGATTCGCAATACTCGCTTTTTATTACAAAAAGAAATTGATAAACGTAAGCGTCTTTATACTGCGGGCTCAGGTGGCGGACATTTAATTTCTGTTTGCAGTGCTAACGCCAATGAAGGTAAAACATTTTTTGCCACCAATTTAGCTTATTCATTATCAAAGACCGAACAAAAAGTACTTTTAATTGATGTTGATTTTATGAAGCCAGATGTAAAAGATTATTTCCAGAAAAAACGACGTAAAAAAACGAGGCTATTAAAGTTTAACAATTTTAGTATGCGTTTAAGGTCTGTTGAAGAAAATTTTGATATTTTAGATGCTCCAATGTCGAGAGAAAACATTGCTGATCAATTACAAGGCAAGAGCTTTCGCAAAATGATAACCCAGTTAAGGTCTGAATATGACATAATTCTTTTTGACACTCCAGCCATTGATGGCTTTTTAGAGCCTATGGTGGTTTCTCAGTACACGGATTTAATTTTATTTGTTGTGAACCAAAGAATTACCCTTATTGATGAAATTAAGAGCTCTCTTAAGAAAATTAATGACGGCAGTACTGAGAATGTTCTGGGAGTGATTAACTTCACCTACGAAGACTTTAAAGTGCAAAAGAAAATGAATCAATCCGCCTGACCTTGGTCTGTAAGCTCACATCTTGTGATAACAAATTACTAAGAATTTCAGTAAAATAGGGTCTATGAACCTTAAGGTGAGAATATCAGAAGTCATCTATTTATTGTTTTTGGTGATCGTATTTTTTCATGCCATGGCCGCATATTCCCTTGGTGGAGTCCCGCTGCCTTGGGCCGCCCAATTGGGAGCTGTAGTTTTATGTCTTTATGTATTTATTCGCGATCGAATTTTTTTATTTCCAGGCTTTAATGCTTTTATTTTACTTTTTATATGGGCCTTGTTTGTCACATTGCTAAATAATATGTTTGTCGACTACTCCGTGCAAATGGGAGGACAAGCCTCCACCAGTTATGAGATTTATGTGTTTTTAAGGTTTTTAGGGTTGGTATTTTTTCTATCTTCCATCTTGCTTGTTTATTGGTTATGTTTGAACGGTTACCAAGAGCGCTTAATCACTAGCCTAGTGAATATTGCCACTTTTTTTAGTTTACTAGCCATATATGTTTATTTGGCTCAAATTTTAGGCTTACCAGAGCTTCCTCGTAATCGTCTTGGCACTGGAGGTGGGCAGGCTTCGACCAACTACACCTATGCCTTTCATAGAGCTGTGGGAACATTTCGTGAGCCCAGTCACTTGGCCGAGTGGTTAGTGGTGCCTTTTTTTCTTTCCTATATGGTTTCATCTTCACGATGGAACTTAAAAGGTCTGTTAATGGGCGGAGTTTTATTACTAACAGGTAGTCTTACGGGTATTATCTCAATTATTTTGGGGTTAGTGCTTTCTTTGTTTCTGAATTTTAAATTAAACAATTATTTATTGGTGTTTACAATTCAATACATTTATTGGAACTTAAATAATATTTATTTATACATTTTCCACATATTTATGCATCTGAATATATTTCACAATTTTATATTAATTATCCTTTTAATATTGCGATACATTTCCCTTCTGTTTT
>JAHDIR010000027.1:0-32657 GCA_020630675.1 Bdellovibrionales bacterium | reverse complement strand
ATCTCAATTATTTTGGGGTTAGTGCTTTCTTTGTTTCTGAATTTTAAATTTGATACAAAAATTTTAAAATCTTTAGCTAAAATTATTGTTCCAGTGGTAGGGGCTTTTTTTGTTTTTTCTATGATCAGTGCCATTCAAGGAGGCAAAGGAACTAGCGTTGTTAAAGTTCTGTGGGAGAGAGTTGAACCTATTATTTATGATAAAGGTGTACACTCTACAAACCGTTCTTACGTATATCGTTATTTTGAAGAAGCCGAAGTGCCAATTTTGGGGGATGGCCTGGGTAATTCAAATATAAAGTTCAGCCGTCATGTTGGTATTGAAGCCACAGTTAGTTTTTTAAATTTATTTTTAAATATTTCATTCTCTTTGGGGGTGATTGGCCTTCTTATTGTTTTAGTTTTTTTAGCTTATCCGCTCATTTATTTTATATTAGTTAGGAGTTCACTAACAGGAGTGAAGCCAATATTTTTAATGGCCAGTTATGTGGCTTGGCTCTTTATATTTTTTATGCATTCAGAAGAATTTTCTTTATATTTTGCAATTATTTATGGATTACTAATTCACCAACTTTTATTTCGTAAAGAAGAGGCCGCAGATGTTTAATTCTTTGGTTTCGAAACTGTTATGGTGGGAGAGTGTAAAAAATAATGGATGGAATAAAACCATAAAATTTTATTTAAGAAAAAAAAATCAAAGTCATATTAATAAACATATTTTGCAACAAACAGCAGCAGAAAGGTTGAGCAGTCACGGATTGTCATTAAAGTTGTCTCAACAAAAAGTATTTGCTAGGCAAAGTCATTCAATATTAACAAAATACCAAGACACTCTAATAGCTCTTGGTAAAAAAAACTTAAAGCATGAGTTTAACCTCTTAGGCTCGGGTTGGGTTTGTGTGAATCATAGCCCCTTGTCAATAAGTCGATCTTCTGTTGATTTCTCTGCAAGCTGTGACGGGGAATCTGATAACAGAGGTTATCAAAAAATTAACTGGCATAAAGATTTTATAAGTGGATACTCTTGGTGCAATCAGAAATTATTTGATCAAATGGCGGTGGGCTCTCACAAGGGAGCTGACATTAAATGGCCTTGGGAATTAGGCAGATGCTATCATTTTGCAGATTTAGCTCATTTGTATTTATTGACTAAAGAAGAACGCTATTTTGATGAAATCAAAAAACAATTTTATGATTTTACGTCAAGTAATCCTGTATTTTACGGCCCCCAATGGGGCAACGCCATGGAAGTCAGTATTCGAGCCATCAATTGGATTTATGCTCTTGATCAGGTTTATGACCAAAAAATAACAAAAGAAGCACAGTTTTTTCAAGACATAGCTCATTCCTTAGCGGAGCACTTAGATTATATTTTAACCCAGTTAGAGTGGACAACGATTGCTCGAAGTAATCACTATTTAGCCAATCTTTGTGGGCTGGCTTATATTTTGTCACGTTTAGAACTCACCGAGGCATCGCAAAACTTGCTTCGTTGGGTTTTCCAAGAGCATTGCCAAGAAGTTCTTTACCAATTTCTTCCTGATGGTGGTAACTATGAAGGCTCTATAGGTTATCATCGTTTGTCGAGCGAAATTTCTTTTCTTACGCAAAATTTATTTGATCTAAATAGGCCTGAAGTTTCTGATCAAACGTATAACAAATTTGTTAAAACCAACCCATTTGGCCTTCCATTTTTTCACCGTCAGTCTGCTATTAAGCCGTTTAAAACAATAGAAAGGCTGACATTAGCTCATGATTTTTTATCTAAGGTGGTTTCTTTAAGCGGAGAATTTGTTCAAGTGGGAGATATGGACAGTGGCCGTGTTTTAAAGCTAACTCCCCAGTGGTCAAAAAATTTAGAAAAAGAAGATCATTTACAAGTAGAGAGTGTCAGAGCTTTAAGGTTACCAGAGAGTTGTTATTTGGAATCCTATTTATTCACTAAATTGAAACCCTTAGAAAAGTTAAGTTCTCGGCAATTAAAGATTAAAAATATAAATCCAGAAATATTTTTCAAGTTAGAAACCCCTCTGGCCAACTCCAGTCAGTCTTACTCATGGTCTACGACTTTTGATTTACAAAAAAATATTCAGTTTTATACATTTCAAAATTTTGGTTTGTATATTGTAAGATCTGACCATTTCTATTTATCCATACGTTGTGGAGGACTTGGCGCGCAAGGTGGCGTTGGTGGGCATAGTCATAATGATCAACTGTCTATATATTTAGAAATAGATCAAAAAAAGCTTATTGTTGACCCAGGCTCATATGCTTATACTTCATATCCTAAGTTGCGAAATGAATATCGTTCGGTTCGTGCTCATTTTTGTCCTACCGTATCAGGCAGGGAGCCCAGCTCTTTAGGTGATGGGTTGTTTTGTTTAAAGCAAAACTATGAAGCGGTCTGTGAATATTTCGACGGTTTTCAGTTCTTGGGTTGGCACAGTGCTTATGGTAAAAAAACTTACCGATCCATTCATGTCAAAAAACACAGTTTACAAGTGAATGACTATTTTTTTGGAAACCTCCCATTAGATCGATTAAAGCTAGATCAAGGTTTTTTTTGTAGTACAGTCAGGCCTACTAGGGGTTACGGGGAGATAAGTTGAATACAAAAAATATTTTAATTGTGTGTTACAATTATGCACCGCTGATTAACCCGCGAGCTCTTCGTTGGACGGCCATTGCTGAAGAGTTAGCTGCCAGAGGGCACCAAGTGCACCTGGTTTGTTCAAAAGTTCAAGGTGAGCCCATGTATGAAGTCAGGCATGGGGTTCATATTTATCGTCATGGGCTTAGATCTCAACCTCTTCCCAAACCAAAGTCAAAAAACCAAGAGCAACCTTTACAATCTTCTTTTGTAAAACTATTGGTGAGGTTTATTTACCGTAAGTTCTTAAGTGGCTTAGCCTGGCCTGATAGTAATTTCTTGTGGATTTTAGCGGCCATAAAAAAATCAAAAAAAATATTGTTTGAAAAAAAAATAACTCATTTGATATCAGTGTCGCATCCTTTTTCTGGTCATGTTGTTGGCTATAAGCTTTTTAAGTTTAAAAAAGATATTAATTGGGTGGCAGATATTGGAGACCCTTTTTCTTTTTTAGAGTTTGTCACTATTAATAATCAATTATTGTACAAACAATGGAATCATCATTTTGAAAAAAAAGTCATTCATCTTTCTCAGTCACAGACTGTGACGACAGATTTGACAAAAAAAGAATACTTAAGAAAAGGTTTTGATTGTCAAAACTCAATGACAGTAATTCCTCCTTTGTTAAGAAGCTTTGAGGCGGCACGAGCAACAAATACAAAAAAAATATTTCGCTGGGTCTTTGTTGGAACTTTATACAAAAAAATTAGAAACCCGACTTACTTATTAAATTTATTTGAGGTTATTTCAAATACAAATATAGGACTTAAGCATGAGCTTCATTTTTACGGAGAAACCAAAATGTGTGCAGATGACTTGGCACCCTTTCAAAGTTTGTTTGGTAAAAGTATATTTTTACACGGACTGGTGCCCTCAGATGTGGCGCAGGAGGCTTGCGTGCAGGCCTCCTTGTTGGTGAATATAGGTAATAAAACCTCTTATCAGCTCCCCAGTAAGTTAGTTGAGTACACCTACTTGGGGCTTCCTATTCTTAATATTACAAGTATTGCTAAAGACAGCTCAGAATCTTTTCTTGAAGATTACCCCTTTGCTATTAATATTAATGAAAGCACGTCGGTTCATAAAGGGGCCCAACTTATAATTGACCAAATGAAAGATTTTGATTTAGATAGTTTTGATAACACCGCTTTTTCCAAGCCATTTACTTTATCTTCTGTTGTTAGTTGCTATGAAAAACTATTGAAAGATTAAATCTTTTTGGCCTCATTCAAACTATATTTTATATCGAGATTTTGGATTAGGTATCTCATTTTACCTCGGTGTGTTTTTTCAATTTTATCAACCAGGTCAATAGAAAAATCGATATCGTGATTAAATTTATCGTTTAATTTTTCTTGCAAAGTAACTCTATCTTGTTCACTAAAGTTTGAACGCGGAACTACTTTTAAGTTTAGCTGTCCAGGGGTAGACTGTTCAAATTGAAATTGGCTTAAGTTTTCGAAGAGGCCCTCATGAATGCTCATACTGGTCATAGAGATAAATTTTTTACTTTTAGTAATGACAACTTCTTGTAAGCGGCCATCGATTTTTTCAAAATGAGTAGAATTTGTGTATTTAAGTTCACTGTTTGATTTTTGACCAAAAAGGGCGTAATCACTGGTTTGGTAACGAATAAATGGGGTTGCCGTGTTAATAAAGCCCGTAGCAATAATTTCATTCATTCCATTGTCATTCGTTGGTCCTGGTTCAGCTAAACCATACAGTGGATGTACTTCGTATTGCAAAGAGCTATTAGGTATTAAATTGGCAAAACAGGCTTTTTCAGCATGGCCATACCAACTGTGAATCGAAGCCTTAGGAAAGTAACGTTTAAATTTTTCGATTTGCCATTGGTATATATTTTCAGAGCCTAAAAAGAGAGTTTGAAAAGAAAAGGGGTTTTGTCCATATTGCTCTATAAGGTCGCAGAGTAAACTTAGAGCTGACGGGTAGGCTTGAATAAATGTTGGTGACTTAGCATGTTGGTAGGCTTTTAGAAATATTGGAAAATTATCTATGCTTAAGTGGCTGGCTGAGAAAAAAAGCTCTTTAGTATAGGAAGAGTATTTCACAATTTTTTGCTGAGAGCCAATAAACGAGCCTCTTAAAACCACAGAGGCTTGTCCTAGTTTCCAACCCCATTGACTCCATTCGTTATGCATAAAGGCAGCTTCTTTGGCAAAAATTCTACGATTTAAATAAAAGCCAAAAGGTTTTCCTGTGGTGCCTCCCGTTGAGTTATAACGTTGCCCCGACCCAATAACAGTAAAGTCTTTTATATTATCTCTTAGTAAGTCTTTGTTTACCATAGGTAGGTTTTTTAAATCAGTGAGTTTTTGAATGTCAGAGGGTTGCACCCCGGCTTCTTTGTAAAGTTGACGGTAGCCAGAAGTGTTGTTGTAAGCCAAATAAACAATCCTTCTCAGTTGCATGACTTGCATTTTTTCAAGTTGCTCGGGAGACCAGTCGAGGGAGCGACGAAGCCACTTTTTCGTTTTATAATAAAGAGGTCGTTGTCGAAATTGAGGAGGAATAATAGCAATTATTGACTTGATAGTGTCTTTGATCATGGTGTGATAACCACCTTTAGTTTTTTAACTATTGTTTGGGTGAACTCTAGAATAGTTTTTTTATCGTTTTTATTCAATATCATAAAACTTAGCAATGAGAATATAGTGGCTAAAACTAAATTACTGACTACAATGACTGGTATTGACAGTGGGCTAGCGTTAATGGCCGACTGTAGGGTAATAAAAAATAGAAATAAGAAGAAGTATCTAAAAACAGGCTTTAAGTTTAAACGTAGTGAATGGTTTTTTTTGCTGAAATGATATGAAATGGGTAAAATACAAAAGTAAGAAAAGGCCGTGGCAAAGCAAGCTCCTGCAATGCCCCATTTAGGAATTAGAATAATGTTGAGAGTCAGGTTAATTCCAGCTCCAACGAATAAAACTAAGCTTGTGACTTGGCTTTTTTTCTTGAGTAAGTAACCTGTATTTAAAAAATCATTTATCCCCCAAATGAGATGTGCGCTGAGTATGTAAGGGACGACCTTATGGGCAGAGAGAAAATCAGGAGTTGAAATAATAAGTATTATAGGGTTGGCTAGACCATTTATTATTAAAGCTAAAGCTGTTCCTAATATTGTGAAAATAGAAAGCAAGCGGTTCATAGAAATTTGATAGCTTTGATCATTGAGTTGATGGTTAAATTTTATTGGGCTTAAAATAGATGCAAATGAAACAATAAAAAATTGTCTTATTAGGTCTCCAACCTTATACCCCAAGGCATAAATACCGACTTGGCTTATATTGGACAAAGCTTTTATTAAAAGGCGATCACTGGAGTTAATAATTGTACCAAAATAAGAGGAAGGAATCATCCATACGGAGTAACTCAATAGTTTGGTAAAAAGACTTTTTTGCCAATTCATTTTTTTGTTTCTAAAAAGGAGCCAGCTGCTAAAGATAAAAGCGATGAAATGCCCTAAAAAAAGAGCTAAAAAAATGGCATACATTTTATTTTCAAACTTAGAGAGAAACCAAATAAGTAGTGTTAGTTTGGGTAAATTTATAAGTAGAGAATGAATAAAAATATTTCTTGATTGGTATGAGAGTTTAAAATACGTAGAGTTAAGAGAATTTATGTATATAAAAAAGTGACTGGCAAATGCGAGGGTTAAAACAGAAAAACTCACTTTTAATTCAAAATAACCCAATAACTGTTCGATAAAATTTTGGCTGACATAAAGTAAACTCAATATAAGAAGAAAACCACCAATTAAAAAAGCCAACGAATGAATGTAAAGAGCATGTTGGTCTTCTTCAAAGAAAAAACGAGTGAAACCTGAGATAATTTCTGAAAAAACTAAAGGAAGAACCATGGCCGGTATAACTAATATTAAGCTATAAAGCCCAAAGTCAAAAAGACCCACTTCTGAAGTAATCACTTTGATCATTACCAACTGGCAAATAAGGCCCATAAGCTGCGAAAAAGAGGTGGATGTGAAGTTTTTGAAGTGGTTAATCATGAGCAGTGAACTTAGGTTATCACAGACCTTGATATTCCTGTATTTATCCTGTGTAAACAGCAGTTGATCAAGTCCTTGGTCTGATCGTTTTTTTAAGAACTATTTCCTGGCTCAAGACAATGCTATCATTAGAAAACGACAAAATGTACTAGAGGGTGTTGATTTGTCTTACTTATCTGATTTGCAGTTAAAACTTGGTATTAAAAAAAATATATTCATAACTTTAGAAGAAACTACGCTTGTGGCCTTAAAAAAAATGGACGAGCAAGATGTTAAGTTGCTCCTTGTTTTTGAAGGACAGCGATTTCATTCAGTTCTAAGTATTGGAGATATCCAAAGGTCTATCATACAAAATATACCTTTAGAGACAAAAATTCATAAAATTTTACGAAAAAAAATAACAGTTTGTTACACTAACGAAAGCTTTCATCAAGTTAGAGAAAAAATGCTAGAGCTTAGAACAGAATGTATGCCCGTCCTAAGTCCGGTCTCTAGAGAATTGGTGAGCGTTTACTTTTGGGCTGATTTATTTGAACAAGAAGAACGAGTTTCAGGAAATTTAGATTTACCTCTGGTTGTTATGGCTGGAGGGCAAGGGACTCGCTTAAAACCCATTACCCATATTATTCCTAAACCATTAGTGCCCATTAAAGAAAAACCAATTGTTGAAATGATTATTAACAGCTTTGAGACTTTAGGGTGTCGGCGTGTATTTATGACCGTCAATTACAAAAAGAAATGATTGAGTTTTACTTTGATCAACTTGAAGAGAAAAAGTACTCTCTAGACTTCATTCATGAGAAAAAACCATTAGGAACCGCTGGAAGTCTTTCTTTTTTGAAAGGAAAAATCAAAGAGAGTTTTTTTGTTTCTAATTGCGATATTTTAATTAAACAAGATTACCGTGAAATTCATAAATATCATAAAGAAAATAAAAATGACCTTACAATTATTTCAGCATTAAGCCATTATCAAATTCCATATGGAACATTAATTACAGGAGATCAAGGGCAGCTGCTAAGTCTAGAAGAGAAGCCAGAAAAGACTTTTATGATAAATACAGGAGTATATCTCCTTGAATCTCACTTACTAGATTTAGTCCCTGAAAATACGTTTTTTCATATGACAGACTTGATTGATAAAATTAGAAGTAAAAGTGGACGTGTCGGGGTGTTTCCCATCAGTGCCAGTTCTTGGGTTGATATAGGCCAGTGGGCTGATTATCAAAAACATATTAAAGTAGGGTTGTAGTTTGTGAAAATTTTGATGTTTGGTCCTGGCTATGGACATAATGCTCAATCTTTTATTGATTTTTTTAACAAGCAACAAAATTTTCAGGTTACTTATATTTGTCGGGGCTCAACTCACTGGAGGAGTTCGAAATTTGTAAATATTTTAACTTATCAAAAATCATTCACTCAAAAAATTAAAAAGATATTAAATGACAGTCCATCTGTAGTTTGGGTGCATGGTGGCTATGACTTACAGCAGTTAATTCAAATTAGGTATTACAGTCACTCAAAAAATTATCTAAGCCTGAATGTCTGGGGTGATCAAGTTCCTTTAAAAATAAAATCGATGAGTTTAAAAGGAATAATTTATAGATTGATATTAAGACGATTCCATCAAATTCATTGTAATTGGTATGGAACCTATGAAATTTTACAAAAGAGTCACAAGAATGTAATTGTTCACCCTTGGGGGCTGGAACGTGACTTCATCGAAAGCAACAGGACTGAGCCGCTCTCATTTACAAAAAATTTTATAAATCGTCTTCCGGGTAATAAATATTTATTTTTTTATCCAAAGTCGATATTATCTGTGAGTGCTCATAAAGAGATCCTTCAAGCCTGTTTGAACTTAACCCAAGACGGGGAGAGCCAATTTCAGGTTTATTTTTGGGTGGGAAACTCAAATGACTCTAAACTTACGAATGATTGTCTTGATTTTATTACTCAGCATAAGCTTGAATCTGTTGTCGAACTTGTTGAACATCCTTTTTTACCCGTAGCTGATATTCAATTAATTTGGCAAAAAATGAACTGTGGTTTACAACTAGCTAAGTCGGATCAACTATCAACAACTTTTTTAGAGCCACAGTTTTTAAAAAAAGAAATTATTGCCTCTGATATATACCCTTATCAAAAGTACAATGCTCTTTATTCATCTGAGTTAGAGTTATTACCTATTGATGCTCAAAAAATTAGCCAGAGAATGAAGTCTTTAATAAATAGGCATAGAGCCACTTCTAAAACGATCTTAGAAAAAAGATCTGATCTGGTTTTAGATAAATTTTCATTTGAACAAAATGTGATTCAGCGCTTACACGACCTTAAAAGTTTGGCTTCTAACTAATTTGCTTATGTGCCTTTAATGTATAATAAGCCACTTCATAAATTTCATTAAAGCTTATTAAGGGCTCTCTTTCTCCGGCAATTGCTAAAACAAACTGCCGAAACATTTCTTTTTGGCCTTTATCTTGTTTTTTTAGGTTATGCTTTGTTTTCTTATTTTTGTTAAAAATTTCTAAACTTTTAAAATCATTTAAAGAATAGATAGCTCCTGCGTGCGAAACCTGAATAGACTCTTTTGGGAATGAGCGATCTCCATTGGCATAATAGTTGATACTGGCAAGGCTACCATTTTTAAACTCAATAGTTATGGACGTATTTTCTAAACTATTTTGTTCGCTATGCATTGCTTTGGCGGTTATATTTTTTATTTCGCAGTCTGCGATATAGCGAGATAAATCGATAAAATGACAAGCTTCGCCGAGAAGTCTCCCTCCACCAACACTCAGGTCTTGGGTCCAATGGTCGGCAGGAATAAATCCGGCGTTAATATTCATTTGTATAAACTGAGGAGTCTGTTTGTTGTTAGATGTCATGGTTTTTATTTTTTGAATGAATGGAGAGAACCGTCGGTTGTAGCCAACAAGAATATGCGGGTGATTATTTTTTTTGTAGGCATTTTCAATGTTTTTTAATTCGTTTTCATTGAGGCATAACGGCTTTTCCACAAATACATTTTTGTTGTTTTCGAGAGCTTTACAAACCATTTGGGCATGAGTGTTATGTTGAGTGGCAATAAACAAAGTGTTTATATCGGGCCTTTCATAAAGATGGTCAATATCTGTTGTTGATTCACTCAGTCCCAATTTTTTTGCTAATAAAGTAGCACTCAAGCCATTTTTTGAAGCGAGTGTAATAATATCAGCATTACATTCTTGAAGCTTAGGGATAATCATAGACTTACTGTAATTTCCTATCCCTATAACTGCCGCTTGACACTTTTGTTGAGTATTTTCTTTGACGGCTTTGAGGTGAATAGTTCTTTTTTCTTTTCCACTACTTTTGGGGTAATCGAGCAACACTGTCAAAGGAGCATGAGCACTGTTTATTTGCTCATAGGCTTTGGCAATTTCGCTGACTGGAAATCTTTGGTTATGAAGTTGACTAACAATTATTTTCTCATCTTTCATTAACTGTAGACAAGCTCTCAAGTTTCTTTGCTCGGTCCATCGAATAAATGGTAACGGGTAATCAAGCCCCTTTTCTTCGTAATTTTTTTCGTAGCGACCTGGCCCATAAGAACAGGAAACCTGAAAGGTCAGTTCTTTTTGGTAAAATAAATTTCTGTCAATGTCTAAGCCAGCAACACCTGTTAATACAATTCGCCCTCTTTTTCTTGACATGGCTGCTGACTGTTCAATGGGTTGGTTGCTGTCAGTTGCAGCGGTGATAATGACGGCATCCACTCCATTATTTTCAGTAAAACTTTGAACAAAACCTAGGGGGTTGCTGTTGGCAGACAAGTGAAACCCTTTAGCTCCATAACTTTGAGCAATTTTGACACGCTCTTGATTAGGGTCTAAAGCAATAACTTGGCAACCATTAGCACGAAGAATTTGAACCGTCAGTAAACCAATAACACCAAGGCCCATGACGGCGACAGTTTCACCAAGTGTTGGTTTGACAAGACGAACTCCTTGTAAAGCTATACTTGAAAGTACTCCAAATGCAGCGGTTTCATCAGATACTTTTTCTGGAATTTTTGCGCATAAATTCTTAGGGACGTTTACAATTTCAGCATGAGGTCCATTGCTTAAAACACGATCGCCAATTTGATATCCACTGACTCCAGCGCCTATACCAATGACTGTACCGACGTTGGAATAGCCCATGGTGATAGGAAAATCAAATTGCTTTTGAATGGCTCCGAGAGTGCTTTCAAAGCCTTCGTTTTTAAACAAAGTCCAAGCCTTAGCTATCTTTTGGGGTTGGTTTAAAACTTTTTTAACGATACCTTGTTGGCTTTGTGTGATGGCTGCTCTTTCTGTGCCTGTTGAAATTAAGCTGACTGAGGTTTTAATTAAGATTTGTCCCTCTTGAATTTGAGGGCAGGGGGTATCGATCACCTCTGTAAGTCCTGTACCTAAGTTTTGTAAAACCTGCTTCATACTAAAATTCCTTTATTAATAGTTAAACTTTATATCGTTTCATTACGATAAGAACTTTAGGTAAAACGACCTATTTTGGAGAAATTATTTTGTTGCAACCCCTACTTTATTTTTTAACGGCTTTGGCAGTTAGTGCTATTTTGTTTCCGTTGATTATTCGCCTTGCTCGTGGGTTAAATGTGGTTTCTCCACAAGATTACCGAAGAAAATCAAACACGCCTTTACTTGGTGGATTAGTTATTTATACAACCACAACTCTATTTTCTGTCATTCAAGGGTGGCAGGAAGTTTATTTAACTTTAATTTTTAGTTTTCCGCTGGTGGTCAGTGCGTTGCTAGATGATGTTATTGAGCTAAGCTCTAAATTAAGAGGTTTCATTCAGGTTTGCTGCGTGATCGGTTGGGTCTACTTTTCCCCACATGATCAAATTATTTTAACTCAGTTAGGTTTGCCATTATACCTAGCCTTACCATTGATTGTGTTTTGGGTGGTAGGAATTATTAATGCTCTTAATATGATTGATGGGCAAGATTTAGAAGCGGGAACATTTTCTTTGATAGCAACCATCTCTTTAGCAGCTATGTTTTGGGGGCGAGTCGACTCTTACTTTCTGCTGGCTTTAGCCGGTACTATTTCTGGTTTTTTGTTTTTTAACAAGCCGCCGGCAAAAATTTATATGGGTGACTGTGGTAGCATGTTTCTTGGTTTTGCTTTATCTGTACAAAGTTTAAAAATTCCTTTTGCCGGTGAGCCTACTTATTACCAGCTTTTAGTGCCATTAATGCTTTTTGCTTTTCCAGAAATAGACGCTATTCTTGCCATTGGCCGTCGCTTAAAAAACTCAAACTCTATTATGAGCCCTGACCGAGATCATATTCACCATAAGCTCACCAAAGTGGGGTTTACTGTAAAGCAGTCGGCGGTGGTAATTTTTGGAGTGGTGTTTTACAGTTGTTTTACAACTTTGGCCAATTATTATTTTTCAGACCCTTTGGTGCTAGTCACCATTAATTTTTTAGCGATTGTTGGCATGTTGGTGGCTTTAGGTGCGCTATTTTATATTGAAAACAAATTGGCCTCTCAAGTTTCTAATATGAGTCAAAGTTTAATTTTTAAGTACTTAAAGAGCACTCAACCTTCTTCTTTAACAGCTGTAAATCCCAAGAAGTTCAGTATGGTTGTGTATGATTTACTCCCTTATTATAAAGAAATTCAAATGCGAGGTGTGGCAGAAGTAAATAGTTTTGTCAGAGATTTTTCTCGTTTTGTTCGGGAGCATCATACAGAAAGTCAGTATCATTTTTTTGGTTCTTATACTGTTATTACCGTTTCAGAGCGAAAATTTTCTGCTAGAGCCTCTCAAAATAACTTAGTCAAAGCTTACTATGACTTTTTAAACCATCATGAAGTAATGAAGAGTGAAAGTCCTATACCTTGGGGTATGTCTTTTTATACAGACAAGTCCAAGGGCGAGAACGTGCTCAGAAAATTTGGCATTCCAGTCAAGAATCAAGCTATAATAAGTTTAGACCAATCAGCTTGAGGGCATAACCTTGTTATTTAAAAAATTACTTCTTATTGTTTGTTGTATTTCCTTAATGACTCCTTCTTTTGTTCTTGCTGAGCTGCCCACTGTCGATGATTCCTCTCAGCAAAGATTTTCGGGGAGTGAATATTATGTAGGTAGAGATTTTGGTAAGCCACTCATATCAGTAAAGCTCCTAAATGGTGTTCAAAAGCCAGGGGTTTACCATGTGCCGGTAGGGACAGACATCAGTGATATTATTTCTTATGCGGGTGGTTCTGATCAGAGAGCTCATTTGGATGAAATTTTATTGCGACGTAAAACTTTGGGAAAAGTAGAAAACTTTAATGTCGATTTAGAAAAATTATTAGGTTCGACCAGCTCCATTCCCAAGCTTCAAGATGAAGATGTTATTTATATTGAACAAGACATCAAGTTAGATCAAACCTTAAGATGGGTTTCCATAGTGTCAGGAATTGCCACAATCGCCTTAACCGTTTTTTTAATTTCAGACCGCAATAACGATTGATAGAGAGTGAATCATTACAGAAAGTTTGCCCGGCAAAAATAAGTGCTTTGCAGAGCCATATAATTATGTATTTACATTAAGTTATAATTTGGTCCGCTTCCACCTTCACGTGGGCGCCATCGCGGCCCTAGAACGTCAGTGGCTTTGCAGTCCACGCAGTTGGGAGCATTGACGATAAGCTTACCTTCCACCACTTCATACACTCCGGCAGGGCAAAGGTGAGAGTAATGCTCAGCCATTTTTTCAGAAATATCTTTTCCAACAGTTAAGTGCTGAGGAATATCGTCCCTAGTTTTATTTCCTGAAAGGTAAACGGCGTCGACTTTACTCATGCCAATATTTTTTTCAGGTGGAGTCGTGGTTGTTTTTTCTTCGGCGGCATCCTCAAGGTGAGGTCCTGAAACTCCAGGGAACGATCCACCAGTCAGAGTCATAAGCCCAGCTTTTAGGCCACCACTGTAAAAGCCCGACTTGAAGGCATGGCGCATATTTTTAACTTTTTTTAGATCAGAAATAATGTAGCTAGACTTTAAGTTTTCATCATAAGACTTCAATTTTTCACTGGAAAAATCTTTAGCTTTGAGGGCTTCAAATGCCGTTCTTGCCGCAAGAATTCCAGAGTGCATGGCATAATGAATTCCTTTAAGGGCCGGAACATTAACTAAACCAACGCAGTCCCCGGCAAATAAAATTCCATCGCCATGTAAGCGGTGGGGGATCGATTCAAGACCTCCCTCAGGAATCGTTTTGGCACCCCATTCAACAATTTCTCCACCCTCAAGGTACTCGGTAAATAGAGGATGGGTTTTTAATTTTTGCAGTAAAACATGAACATCTAAATTGTGGTCTTTGTAATCAAGTCCAGCTACGAGCCCTAAAGACACTAAGCCATCGCCCATAGGATACATCCAGCTACCACCAAAGCAATCCTTTGGAAGAGGGTAGCCAAGAGTATGAATAACTTTTTTAGGTTGTTTTTTAGTTTTCCAAAGCTCTTTAACACCTAGAGCGTAAATTTGTGGGCGGTTAGAAGCTATATTTTGCCATTGAAAATAACTTTGCGAAAGAGGGCCTCTTGTTCCTTCAGTCAGAACAGTGAGATCTGCAGTTATGTCTGTGGCAGGCATAAACTGAGAGCTAGGGCTTCCATCTTTGTTAAGCCCCATGGGTGTAGTGCGCACGCCTTTTATGGCTTTACCTTCTTTTAATAATGAGTCGGCCGGAAAATTATTGAATATATTAACACCCAGTTCTTCGGCCTTTTCACCGAGCCACCTAACAACTTCACAGATAGAGGCTACGTAGTTACCATCATTGTGCATGGTAGGCGGAGTGGGTAGTTTCCATTGACCATTTTCAGTCATATAGTAAACAGCGTCGCCTTCCACTTTAGTTCTTAGTGGAAAATCTTTAATTTCAAGTTCAGGAAATAACTCTATCAATGCTCGCGGGTTTAATACGGCACCCGACAAGCTGTGGCCACCTAAGTTTTCTGCTTTCTCTAAAACAGCAACTTCAATATCACCTAATGTTCCACCGGCTTCGTTGTCTTTTTTGATAAGGCGAGAAAGTTCAATGGCACCACTTAGGCCGGCAGGGCCACCGCCAACAAAAACGACGTTCATAGGGACTGCTTCGTCATTACTTGGGTTAAAATCAACGATTAGTTGGTCTTGAGGAAGGGGAGTTTGTGAATTTATTGGTAATATGGGTTTCATAATTTATTCCATCCAAGCTTAAGTTTTAAAGGCTTAAACTAAAAAGAATCTGTAAATATGTAAAGTAAAACGCTTTTTGCAGGCTATTGGACGCACTGAGTCCTATTTGTTTTTGACGAAAAAAAACCCACCATAAAAATAGTGGGTTTTTAAGAAAATAAATAAAAACAAGATTAGAATCTTTTTCTAAGAGCCAGCTCAAATGCATAGCTTCCACCAGAAGACTCTATGTCATTTGCTTTTGTTTGGTCTTCATCATCAACTATGAAGTAAGAAGCTTTTGGTAAGAACATCCACCCACCAGATGAGCAACCACAGCCAACAGCTCCATAAAGATCAATGCTCATGTTGTTTAAAGCAATGTTGTCTCTAAGTTTGTTACCAGCTTGGTCTTCGAAGTCAGCAAAGTTAGCATAGTTAAAGGCAAAACCAAAGAGTGACTTATCACTGAGGTCTCTTTCAAGGTATAGGCTAGCAAATAAACCATGGCCACCATCCAGCTCAAATGTAGAACCACTTAAATCTTGTTTAGTTTCTAGGTTATATTGATAGGCGACTTTGGCACCGTAGGCATTGCGACCAGATTTCATGGCTAAGGCTACAAATGGGGTGAAAGAGTGACGGCCAAGAGAAGCATTCATGTCACCATTAGCTTCAGTTTCTTGATCTTCTATAGAAAGTTTAGCATTTAAACCGTAATAAAGTTTACCAAAACCTAAGCCGTAGTTTCCTTTAAAATCTAAACCGATGTGTTCGATTCCACTTAAGTTGGCTTTTGAAGAACCCACTTCCATTTGGCCAGTTAGGTAGTCTAAGCTAACGCCCAAACTGATCATGTCAGAAAGTCCATATTCATAGCTTAAACCAAAACGACTTCGGCTTAAAGTTCTTTCGTTCGCACCACCAGCAGTTTGAACCGAAAGGTTCGAGTAGCTGTAATCAGCCTCAACAACATGGTCAGCATCGCCCGCTTGCCATAAAAACTGTGGGGCATCAGAAGCCGCTAAAGCCATATGGCATGATAAAGTTAAAATTATAATTGATAAAAGTTTCATATTCATTCCTCCATTACAGGTTGTCTTTTATAATCAAATCGTAGAATTTATTTATTTTAATGTCGACTAAAGTTTTATAAATATGAAGAGGTGTTGTTTTTAGGCCAGTTTGTAAAAAATAGGTGCTCAAAGGCAACTGTAGTTAAACAAAATTAGTTAAGCTCAGTGCTCTTGCAAATGGCAGGAAACCCTTTCTGATAAAAGGTTTTGATTTTGGCTTTTTTTTTGTTGCTTGAGAATTAATTAAGGTGTGCAAAAGATAGGCAGGTAGTTCCGTCGAAGAATTTATCTAGTTTATGGACTGCGTTAGTTAGGAGATAAAAAAAAGGCTCTCAGCAAGAGCCTTTTTAATCTATTATTAGTGCCCTAGTTTTTGATTAATAAAAGAGAGGCGGTTATAAAAGACGTGAAATTGAAGGTCTTTTTGATAAGTATAAGCTTTATGATTCACTTCAATTAATGAAGATATTCCAAATTGTGTTACAAAGCTCCAGCCATTTTCAGTGCTATGAGGGATAAGTGTTCCACCTTGTTCAGGGTGACCATAATAAACTTGAAGGCTGTTAATGTCGTATACATCCTTTAAATCAATCGTCACATTTTCTTGTTGCAATACGCGCTCTTTAATTCGAAATCCAACATTTGCTAACTCAGCACCAAAGTCATCCGAACAAATACTTTTTATGTTTTTACTTTTATAGCCAGAATTTATGACTTGGTTCACTAGTTGTTGGCGAGTCATTTGCTGAGTTTGCAAGCCTATTGTTTGGTTTAAGTCAGACAAAATTTCAATTAACTGTGCGTCAGTAAGGGGCATTAATTCAGAAAGAGTGATTAGGCGCTCTATTTTTTTAGGAGCTCGGTAGTCACCGCTTAAGCCAGGGTCTCTTTTTTTATTGGTAAATACAAAGCTTTCAAAGGGAGTGTCTTCAATGTTTGGAGCAACTCCGTTGGCAGCAACAAAACCTTCGATATAGTGAGGGTCAATAATAAACTGCCCCTTGTTATCAAGAGCCCGTACTTGGCATTGGTCGCGACCAGACTCAAACAAAGCCCCATAAATAGCAACTTTTGAGGAGTCATTACCCATAAAATTAACTAGGTGCTGGTAAAGAGCCTCGGGAGTTAAAGCCACTTTTTTTTCAACACCATTTTCTTGCACAAGAATAGAGGTTCTTTGTCTGACGTCATCTTCGGCATCGGTGATTATAAAAACTGCCAGCTGACTGGCTTTAGGGTTGGGGAACCTTTGGTTAACAGAGTTGTATAAGCTGCCGCCTTGGTTGCTCGTCATTTTATAGATAGGTCCAAAGAATTCTTCATTCTCAGGGCTAGGACCAAAAAGAGGAATAGGATTGCCTTGCGCATCTTGAGTATCACTCATTAAGGCGTTGGCGTAATTTTGTGTGAGCTCATAGACGTTACGAAGTTGACCATTGTTATCAATTTCGTAGCGGTATATTTCGGCGTCCACTTTGAGAGTGTTTCTTAAAGTTTGAATCAGCTGATCATTGCTTCTGAATGTATTGTAGGAAATATAAGGAGGTAAAGACTTGGTAGAGCTTTTCTCAGTTATTAGAGGGTGCAGTCGTCCTTGTTGTAGGTCAAAATTTAAATTGGGGCGTTCACTTAAGCCTAATGTTGGCGGGCGAAGGTTGTTTTTATATTGAAGCCTAAGAGTTTTTTCAAAATGCAGAGTGTCCCAAGCTGTGATGACTCCAATTCTAAACTTTATACGGTGAATCTCATCTTCTGTAAAGGCTTTGACAAACTGATCAATATTGGCGTGAACCTCTTTAATAATTGAAGCCATACTAGCGGATTGATCAATAACAAATAAAATATCAACGTCTCTATTCGGTTCTTGTACAGTGATTTTTGCTGACTCAGTTGTTGTTCCACTTTTAATTTCAACCGGAGGTGTAAAAAGATCATTACTTCTTGTACTGCAAGAAATAATTGAAGCGGTCATGAGAAAAAGAAAGCACCATTTTAAAGTCATAATGATTTCCCCTTATTTTTTTGACACAAACCAATAGAAGCTGTGTATTTATCAATTTCATCTAGCCAAACCTCTCCATCATCTGGAAAGACCATGACTTCTTTAGACTTAGGGCGTTTAAATTTGGCCGCAGTTTTAATTTCTTTTTCAATGTGTAATTGCTGAATAACCTCAGATTCAATGAGGTGCATTTTTTTTGTAATATTTGAAATTTCATTCAAATCTCTTTGGGCTAAAAATTTTAGTCGAGCCCTCGTCTTATTTTCTAAATAAGGAATTCTTTTTTTAGCATAATTTATAATTTTTGAACGAAATTGCTGGCGAAGAGCTAATTTTTGAGCTCTTAAATTTTCTTGTGTTAAATAAAATCGTCCATTTAAAAGCTTCACTAAAAATTTATCTTTTGAATAATGAGAGGGTAGGTCTTTGATAAATTCACTATTGTATGACCAGTGTAAGGGGTTTGATTTATGTACATTCATTAATTTAGTGATAGCAGGGGTGTTTTGACCTTGAGCTATTTTTTTCAGAGAGATCGCTCTGGGAAGAAAATGTTTTTTATACTTAGAAACAGTTTTGAAAGAAGAAACATAGTCACAATTTCTTTCCTGGTTAAAGGCAGTTAGCATAAATGGCTCAGGTCCGGCAAAGGGGAGAAGCACTGGCGAAAATAAACTTTTTAATTTTGATAAACTTAAGTTGTCTTTTTTCATTAAAGTGTAAGCCCAGGCTTGTTCTTCTAAAGACAAGGCCCATACATCTGATTTTTGACTGACATGCTGATAAGCTTGAACTGCTTTTGTTCTATCTTTGAGTTGGTAAAATGTTCTTCCGATCGCTAATTGAACTTCATCACGGCTAACGATCACTGATTTTTTTGAAATTTTGTTGAAATAAGAGAGGCCTTTTTGTGGTTGATCAAAAATTCCATACCACAAACCTAATTGGAAGAAATGCCAGTCCTTCATTATAGCTGAATTCATTTTTTTTCGAGCCAATCGATGTAAAGATTTAAGGTTTTTGGGATTATAGTGAGGAAACAAAGGTCCGTTATATTGTCCAATGAAAGGAAATATGCTGTTCCAGTGAGACGAAGCATTTAAATTAATCACCTTCCAGAGTGGGCTATTCATGGGTACTTCTTTGGCCCAAGTTTTTCTGAGTTGGGGATCAATACTTTTTAAATTTTTAAGGCTTAAAAGATGTTGCAAGCTGTTTAATTTTAACCCAGCTTTGAAGCTAAGAAGGTAGTAAAAGGCATAGCCTGTGGGGCTGGTTTTAAAGCTTGCAGAGAAGGTCGATTCAAATTTCGCAAGAGCACTTTTATAGTTAGATTTTTTGATATCAACAACAAAGCTTTTTTGCTGAGGTGAGCTTTTTGGAAAAAAAGCATAAGCCTGCTCTGCGGTGCTGATAAGCACTAAAAAAGAAATAAAGAGTTTTACTAAAATCATAATAAAAACCCAATAGAAACACCAGCGTTTACGATATTCATTTGACGTGGATCATTTTGTGGGTCGTTTAACGTGTCTTGATAACCCTGATAGCGAATTTCAAAGCGAGTGGTGATTCGGTTGGTAAACCAAATGCCAGTTCCCAAGCCGGCTGTATAAGTGAAGCTTCTTCCGCTTTGTAGTAGGTTAATTGTTCCGGCCCCTAAAACCGTATAAACATCAAATTGAATGGTTTTCAGGTTAAAAAAGTTGAGTTTTCCATAAACAGGGTAAAAATTTATGGTTCCTAAAATAGATGATTCCGGCGGGTCAACATCAGGGAAGCTTCCAGTTTCTCCGCGGTTAAAAGCTTCTTCTGCTTGTAAATGAACACGCTCTCCCTCTTGGGTAAGGGTGTTGTTTGATTTATAGTACCTTACGCCGACAGACCATTTAGGGTTGATATGAAAGTCAATTTGTCCTCCGGCATTGATTGTATCAAAGTAGGCATCTCCGCCAGCAACAATATTAGTGCCTGCGCTAAATTCAAACCTAAGGTTTCTGTCGACCAAGCGTTTTTGAACAATTCGGTACCGATTTTTTGGGTCTAATTTTTGAGCTCTTTTGATTAATGCTCGGTTACTACCTAAGCTTTTTAAATCAGAAATTTCATCGGCGATAGCTCCCGTACTAACAAGTCCAAATAAAATAAAAAGTTTGATAGCTAATTTCATTACTTGCTCTCCGTTTTTTGGGTTTGGCTAAAATCTCTGACTCTTAGCTTTGATGAGTCTCTTAAGGTTTTAAGGCCTTGAGAGTCATTGTTAAGATCTACAAAATTTTTGGAAAAGTCTTTGCCGCTGATTCTTGAGTTAGAAATAGTGGAAGACATAGAGGGGCTGTCTATTTGAGTTTTACTTTGTTTTTTCACGGAGTAGGGAAGGGTGTAGTGAAATTTTAATAAAAGACGACGACCTTCTATGCCATCAAAAACAAGAACAGAAAGGGCTAGCTGAATTTGTGTGCGTCCTTGATGGGTGTAAAACTCGTTTAATTTTTTCATATCGATAGTCAAAGGAAATTCTCTATTTTCAGATTTATATATTTCTTTGTCTAAGAAAGGTGATAAATCATCAAACTCTTGTTTTTGCTGTAAAGACAAATTATTAATTTTAAGAAATGACTCTTGAGCTCCTTCATTGAGTGTCAGTTCAAATTTGCTATGATCTTCTAAGTTGAGATCAAAAGAAGTTTCATCTTCAATAAGTTCTTTGTTAAAATAAACGGGAATGTCATTTTTTTCTCTTATGGCTGTGAGCTGGATTGTTCTGGTATTAGCTATTTGACATTCTTCAAAAAAACCTTGGTGAGAACCTTTATTAGTTATGACATGTTGAACTTGAATCTCGAAAGTTTCGGAGTAATTATTAAAAGTTATATCTTCGGTGTCCCAATCTAAATTATAAATTCCTTGTTCTTCGCTCTCTGTTAATGATAGTCCGGACGGGTTGTTTTCGTTCTCAACAATGATAAGAGTCGACTCTACCCCAGTAATTGTTGTGTAGGCGGTCAGTTGAACTTCTTCCGGCGAACGAGGGTCAAAGTTATAATTTTTTTGAATATCAATGTTAAAAAAACGCAGGCAAGCTAAAGACGATTCCTGAAAAGGTGTGGGCTCTTCGTTGGCTGAACTTCCGTTTTTAAAATTGTATTCTGTCCCTTTGGTGGGGTCACTGTCAAAGCTGCAAGCACTAAGTAAAGAGCCAATCATAAGACTTATCAACAAATTTTTCATGATAGGGGCTCCTTTGTTTTTTACGTTCCAATTAAGAGACTTTTTCATTACTTACCCTCGGTTCACACGGTTCAGTACAAAAGGGTAAGAGACTTTCACGTTTACATTACCCACAGGCTTTGGAAACTTCCAAGAGCGTAATTTCTTAGTAATGCATGATTCAACACTACGGTCGTTAACACTCGAGCTACCTATATTAGCTGCACTTACTATGCCATTACCGTTGATTGTAAATTTCATCTTTAAACGGCCTTTTAAGTTAGGTTTTGACTGTAAACCCTTCTCGTAGCAGTAACGAACTTGCCCTAAGTGACGATTTATGACAGCAGCGACCTGAGATTTGTCAAGGCCACCTTGCACGAGAGCTTGAGTTGTTAAAGGTTTGAAATAAGCACTGCTACCACCGGCCAAAGCCATTTTACCATAGCCAGCTTGTCCACCACCTTTTCCCTTGGTTCCGTAGCCACCAGCGCCTTTGATTTTACCTCCACGGCCAGTTGGAGCAGCAATAAGACCTTTTGAGTAAATAGAAGTTTGTACGCCACCACTACCTCCTGAGCCACCAAGACCTGAACCAAAGCTAGTTTTGACTTTATTCAGGTTAACGCCTCCTCGTTGTTTGCTTTTTGCACTTATAGCCCCTAATGCAGCTAAGGCTCCTCTTTGATTAAGGGCGATTTTAGCTTTTGCTTGTTTTTTTACTCTACGCTTTGGGCGTTGAACTAAGTTTTGAGTTCTTGTGATACGAGTTTTACGAGAGCGCTTTACTTTAGATTTTCGCAATTTTTTCTTTTTAATAACTTTTTTTGCGACAGTAACTATTTTTTTCTTTGGTGTTTTTTGAACCCTTTGTTTTTTAGGCTTTTGTGGCTTAAGGATAACCACTTCCGTGGGTTTAAGCTCTTTTTCTGGGTGAAAGAAAAACCCAAGAGTTAAAATAACAAGAACTAGAGCAATATGACCTATTGTGGATACAGCCAAAAGAGAATTATATTTTTCATTTGTTTCAGGACGCAATACAACGGATTTTGAAAATGATGAAATGTCCTCAACTAATTTTAGTGTTCCAAATGATTCAATGTTTATTGCGCTTTGAGCCAGCTGACTCTTTCGCACTGAGGCCAGTGATCGGTAAGGGACCTTTTGCTGATCTAATTGAGACAGATCAAAACAAGCTGAGATACGACCAGTATCTAGACGTAAAATAAGCTCAAAACTTTCTGGCATATTGTGAAACGTACGTACTGTTTGGCCAAGTGAGTTTTCTAGAATAATTTTAGTTGAAGAACTCATTAGTACCTCCTTGTAAGATCTTTTTGTCGATCTTTAAAGTCATGTCTAAGTCCTAATAAATCGCTTAAGTTTTTATCCTCTTCTATGATGGCCGTGGCACTTTGCGAGTGAAGATATTTGCCATTGACTAAATGGTTTCTAAAATTCATATTTTTTTTCAAATTAGATTTTGCTTTTAATTTCTTTGAAGAATAGGTTGATACTTTTGCACTCAAGTCAGGAGAAATTAAAAATACAAAACAGATTGAGAATAAAGAGATAAAAGCTTTCATTATCGACGTCCTTTGTTTTGAGCTAATTTTAGTCTTTGCCCTAAGTAAGAGGCCATTGTTTTACGATGCCTTCGGTTTTCTAAAGAAATTCCTTCGGAGATGAAGTTTACATTAAAGGGCTGGGATTGTATTTTTTTATAAGTAGAAATGATTTCATTTTTTCTTGGCGGGGCTACGATTTGTGCTTGCGCTAAAATTTGACGATTAGCTTCTGGAGCATAACGACTTAGTTCTCGAACTTCTTGGCCAATGAGTCTTTGGATATTTTTTTGAGCTTGATTGTGTTGAGATATTAATGTGTTAAATAATTGAGAATTTTGCCAAAAAGATTGAGCCTTTTGTTTTGCCGTCGTTGACTTTTTTAAATAAGGTGAGGCTTGTTGATTTATCAAAACTTGATATTGTTGACTGTCCTTAGCATTTAAACCTTTAGGAACTGGGAAACTTAAAATATTTTTATAAAGCCTATGGTATTCATATGAAATGATTTCAAGACTGATGGCTTGGCTAATCCAGTCTTTGCTTTGAACGGATTGATTCAATTGTTTTTCGAGTTGTCCAATGAGAGAAATTCTCTGACCTAAGCTTCGCGTTAGCTTTTTATTAGTTCGAGTTGAAATTTTATGTTTTCTTAATTTTTTCTTTAAGCTGTTAATGTTTTGCATATTCATTTGTCGATGAAGTCTTTGACCTGCTGCAAATTTTCTAACATTTTTTTGTTTTAACACACGTTTAAGATGCCTGAGGTTTTTGTATTTAGCATAAACCTCTAAAGCAAGGGATGTAAAAATCAATGGTGATTTTTTTAAAGAGTGAAAGTATTTATTGAAAACAGTCCAAGGAGTTTTTGAAGCTAATACGATTTTGGCTCTGATTTCATTGGCTTTTTGCTTGTTTTTTGTTTTTGCTAAAAGTTTTTTATCATAATAAGTCGAATCTTTGCCCGCTAACTCAGACAAAAGTGACATTTTTAAAAGTTGGTTATGGTTTGCCTTTTTGACAGGATATATTTTTTTGTATGTCATTAAAGCGGTTTTAAAATCTAGATGAAGTTCTGAGAGCCAGACTTTTCTTTTTAAGGCTTTATCGTTGTCTTTGTTAGATAGTCCATTTAAGGCTAAGATAGCGTTGGTCGCAGAAAGTGCTCGAGGAATTTTATTTAATTGTTCAGCCACTATAGAGATGTTTTGGTAAACGCTTAATTTTTCTTGTTGGCTAGCTCCTTGTAAAGATATTTTTTCTAAGCGAGATAAGCTCTCCTGAAACTTTTGAGAGCTAGGTTTTTCTTGCGAAAGCTGTTGAGCGACTATATTTAAGCTAGCTTTTCTTGCAATCTTTAAAAAATCAGAGCTATGTTTGCGAAACATAACAGCAAATAAAAGGGCCTTTTTCTCAATTTTTTCGCTGTTATTAGTTAAAGCGTGTGTATCTAAACATAAGTGAGCAGAAGGAACTCTGATTTTTTGATTTTCTGACTGTTGAGTTAATGAGCAAAAAATTTCACCCGCGGCTCTATAGTTTTTTAAATCATATTGTAATTGAGCCAATTGGTATTTAACTTTATATCTGTTTTTTCCGTTGGGGTTGTTTTTCAGGTAAAAAGCATAAGACTCAAGCTTTTCTTTTGGGTTTTTAAGTTTTTCAGCCACCTCAATTTCAGCCATCAAAGCTCCTTCTTGAAGAGCTAAGTTAGAATTTATTTGGTAAGTACTAATATGTCTGTAAAAAGACTTTGCCTTTAAATAATCTGAACGTGAAATAGCGGCTTGAGCTCCCCAGCGTGACATTTCTAAATCACTAGGAAAAAGCCTTAAGTAATCTAGGTAAGATAAAATAAGTTGTGCACTAGATTTTGATTTTTCTGTATTATTCCAATTGATGATAAAATTTCTAAATTCTTTTTTTAATTCTGCGCAGTCAAAATCATCCGTTGTTTTGCAGCTTTGATTTTTCCATAATTGAGTGGCTTTTTGAAATTGAAGATGAGCTTTGCTAAGAGCTCCAATATTATAACTGGATTTTGCATATCGAAATTGAGCTTCGATCTTAGCTGTTGGCTCCCGGGTGACTTGTGCTATAAGCCCCCAAATTTTAGCCGTTGATTTATGTTTTCCAAGGCGTTCCACTTCATAAGCAAGTTCTTTGAAGTTTCCAATGCGAACTTCTGTAGGGGTCAGTTCTAAAAGCTTATTAATACGGTGGTTCGTTAAGTGAGTTCTGGCATAAAATACAGCTAAGTCTTTTGAGGCTTGATGGGTAAATAAACTCATTTCTTTATCATTTTTTGCCAAGGGTAATGCTTGTTTTAAAGATTGCTCCATGAGCTGACGAGCAATGCTTTCATGCCCTAAATTAAACTTACACCAGGCAATATAATAGTTTGTAACGCTCGTAGGCTGTTTTGTTTTAAATTTTTTGGCTCGCTGAAAGTGGTATAAGGCTTTTTTGTTCACATCTTTTTTGTAGTAGTTATAAGCCATTGATAAATGAGCTTCGCCAACAAGTAGTGAACTGTAAGTTGGAGTTGATTTTTTTATAATTCTTTGAAAAAGGCTTTTAGATTTTTTTTCTTGTCCTGTGAGTTCATAAAGGTGGGCAACTTGGGTAATAATAGCACCACTTTCAAGGCCAAGACTCATCACTTCAAGGTATAGCTGAATAGCATTTTTTCGATCTGTATTTATTGAGACACAGCTTTGACAGCGACCTTCTTCCTTTCTGAATTCAACAATGCGGGCTCTTTCAGAGTGTAAATCAGCAAGACGCTTTTTTGTAGGCAAAAGAGAGGGGTCGTTTTTTTTCATAAGTGCTAATGCAGTATAGAGTTTATTAATCACTAGTGTATGATTCTCGTAACTCATTTTTTCTGCTTTTACTGTTGTAAAGCAGAGAAAAAATAACAAAAAAGAAGAAATGATTTTGCCCATCATAGTTTAGTGTTTCCTTTTGGTATAACGGCAAATTTTATTTTTTCAAAACCAGTGGCTGCACTTGAAACTAAAATTGGATTCACCAGGGCAAAACTATCTGATTTGTCGGCTTGTATAATAAGATTTATTTTTTTATTTTGTTCTTTATAGTCAATTTTAACTTGATGTAATTGCTCTACAAGTTCATTCACATTCACAGCCTGTTCGTTTATATAATATTGATTATTAATTATTTTAACAACAACCCCTTCTTCAAGGCTTACTGAAGACTGAGCCATAGGTAATTGCACGCCATTTTTATCTTTTAGTATATCGTTTGAAGCACTAGTATTTACAATCAGGTAAATAACTAATATAGAAAATGCGTCAACTAAAGAAGTTAGTAATATTGTAGCCACCACTTGTTTTCTTGATCGCCCTTGTTTTGGTCTTAGGCGAGTCATTCCCAAGAGGGGAGACTTCATTTGAGTTTTTTTAATCACACTGTGTTTCATAATATTTCCAATAATCCAATAAATTTATAAGGGGTTCACTCCCACTTCTGTAATTTTTTCAGCTTTTAAGTTGTCTATGGTTTCAATAATTTTTCCATAACTCGTACCGCGAGTTGGAGTGATCAATGCTGTGTTCAAGTTTGTGATATTTTTTTTAAGTTGAGCATAATAACGACGAGCAAATTTTGAGGGGAAAGGCTTTCTTCGTTGTAGTTTTTTATTTTTTTTTGAAACGTTTTTTAGAGTAAAGCTCATTCGTTCTTTATGAATAGTCACCCAAACTTCTGGTTTGGGTTTAGTTTCTGTTGTTGATTGTCCACCAATGGCTTGAGCAACGTCAACGCTGCCAATGTGTATCCACGCCGTCGTCAAAAGAAGAAAACAAATTAAAACGGCAAGTAATGATATCACTGGCAAAAGGTTTAATTCAAAATTTAGGTCGTTTTTGGACATTTCTAAATCCTTGTTTTCGTTCTTTGTTATTAAAGAGTTGTATTTCTTTTAGATCTTCCAGTTGGACTTTCATAAGTAAAACTTAACCAATTATAGACTTTTAAAGAGGCTTGATTCATATCATCAGAGAGTTTTTGTGTTCTGTTTGTAAGTACCGCAAACATAATAAGAGCCGGTATGGCCATTATAAGGCCGTAAGCCGTCGTGTTCATTGCCATAGAAATTCCCTCTGTCAAAAGACCAGCTTTGGTCATAGGGTCAACATCAGAAACAGAAGCAAAAGATTTAATAAGGCCAACAATAGTTCCTAGTAGTCCAAGTAAAGTTCCAACGTTCCCTAACATAGCTAAAAAAGGTGTTCTTTCTTCTAATTTAGATGTTTCATGTAAAATGACTTCATCCATTCGTGCTTGTATTTCTTCTTTGCCACCAAGATCGAGTGCGGCCTGTGTACCCGCTTGAGTGATGGCACCAATCGGATTTAAAAAACCTAATCGTTTTGATTTTTCTAGGGTTTTAGAGAGGTTTCCTTTTTTTATACTGGCTTCAAAAGTTTGAGCGAGTTGGCTTTGACTCACTTTCCTTAATATATAGAGCTTAAAGACTCTTTCAGCAATAATTGCAAAGGACACAATTTGAACGATTAAGATGGCCCACATCCATATTCCACCATTACTAAAGGCATTTGCGATACTTGATATTAAATCCACGTACAACTCCTCTTTGACATCAAACCATTTTGGTTTGGGTAAAGTTACGTTGTAATGAGAAGCAAAGACTGTTCCCGGTAAAAGTGGCTTAACTTGCAGTTGAAATCAAAATTTGGCCAAAGTGACAAAAATTGTTTCATGGTGTTCAAAAAATGAATTTTTTTAAGCTTATAATTTTCTTTCTATATTATAAATAAATTTACTAGATTAAGGTTCGGGTATTTCTAAATTAGACTTTATATTATTTGTCTATTCACAACATATGACTTTCTAGCCGTGAGTTAAAGCTCAGTAGCTTCTAAAGAAAGATTATCTATCTTGTATTTATGGATGTTAATTTTTTGATTTAATTTATAATTAGAACCCATACTTTCAATAAAATAGACACCATTATTTATTGTTTCATGAAAAGAAAAGCTTCCGTCACTTTTCGTTTGGGTACGGCTGACTTCTTTATGGTTTTCATTTTTTAAAATGAGTGTTTTGTTGGCTAAAGGTAATGGAAGCGAACTCGTTTTAAGCTGTAATTGGCCAGAAATATGAGTGGCTACACCTTCTCTTTTTAAAAAAGGAACACCAAGAACACTTCCTTGTTTCTGATAGTGCTTTCCGTTCAAGTAGTTTAGCTTTGATTTTTTTTCATTTTTAGGGCCAAAGGCACAAGCGCCTAAAGTTAAGCTTAATAATGATAGTACAATTAACTTCATGGAGAACCTCATAACTTATATAGCTTGGTCGTCGGTATTAACGACTACCAACCTAGCTTATCTTTCAGGCGTTTAGCTTCCTTACCAATTTTTCTGCCGGCCGTTTGGGCTTTTTCCTCAATTCTTGGAAGTTCATCTTTTATTTGGCCTTCAGCCACTTGGGCTGCCCTTTTTATTTGGTCACCAGCTACATTAAAGGCTCTTTCGACTTGGTTGTAAAACCTTTCACTTTCAATTTTAAAACGGTCTTCCCAGCTTTTGTCATTGCTTTCTTCTTGAATTAACACACAAGAAAGTTCGAACTTTGACTGAGTAAAGTCTGGTTTGTTTATAGTAAGAGTATCCTTAAAGCCACTGCTGGAAGGGACCTTTTTAAAATCAAGGTTTCCCTCAACAATGGTCGTTTTAGTCGTCGATATAACTTCGGCTAAGACAATCAAGCAGTTGTTTTCGTTATATTGAGAACAATTTCTCGTGCTAACAACATAGTTATTATCAAAAAGTAAGGCTGAAGTTTCGCTGGTTAAGTGTTCATTTGAATTTAGGGAGATTTGGAAAGCTTCCATTTCGACGACCTGGTGTTTCCAAACTCCACATTGAAGAAGGTCGTTACTGGCCAAAGCCATGGGGGATAAGAAAAGGGCGGTTATAAGTAAAATAGTTTTCATATTTAATCCTTATTTGTGGGCTGTGGGTAGGGGATTTTTACAAGAGGTAGTAGTTCTATAATCTTGTCATAAAGAGCCTGGCTGATCGTCTGATGGCCAAGCTGCCAAGCCGTTAAGTATAAACAAATAATGTCGTAGGCCCCTGAGGCCCAGGCATCAAAGCCAGCACCTTTGATTCGTTTTTCAAAGTAAGAAGTTAGGCGTAACTCTAAATTGGCCATTTCTTCTTTGGGCGCATCCAGTGAAAGGTGAACTAATTCTAGGGTGAATTGCGTGGATTGCTCTCTGTTGCTGAGCATTTTATTAGGAGCTAAAGGCTCAGGCGTGGGGAATTCATCTTTACTTATGCCTTCCGGAGATATGTGGTAAACGGCAGATCGTAGGTGGGCAAGATAGAGAGCGCCAGACAAATTAGGGCGGGTCTCTGTAAGCTTAACAATCAATACTCTCGCGTTTCTCTCATCACCCATAGCCAGTAAAGCATCGATGGCAGCAAGGCATATCTCCGGATCGAACTCCTCCAAGCAAGCATTAGTGACCGTATCATAAGCCATCTGATTTTTACCTATTAGAGAATAAATGGAGGTCAATAGGTTTTTGTTGTGAATGTTATGCCAATGCTCGTTGGGAGACACCTTGTTTTTTTTCCCCCATTTTATATGAATTTCATCAGCCATTTCAAAATACTTTGCGGCCTTTTCCCATTCACCGACATGAGGAAGTATATGAGCGTACATATGCAAGGCATGGGGGGCAAGAGGAGCTAACTCAGAAAGGCGCTTTGCGTGCACGAGAGCACGCTGAAAGTTAGTTGGAGTGTTTCTGTCGAAAGCACCTTCGTAAAAATGAGTCAGGTAATGATGAGCTCCAGTGTGATTAGGGTCTAGCTCGAGCGCCTGTAAAAAGGGGGCTTCTTTTTTGTACAAGCCCGCCATATAGTGACCGAAGGCCAAGACATCTGGAGACTCAGGGAATTCTTCCAAGAGTTCTTTAAGAGATTCAGAGATGTCTTTTTGGGGTTGGTCAGAAATTCTTTCCATAAAAAGAGAGTGAGTTTTTTTCACAAAATATGAAATGGCAAACTGAGACCAAAGCCTTTCTTTCTGGCTAGCCTTGAGGGGAGGGTTCTTTATAAATTGAATCAACTCTACAGCCAGCTCTCGGGCAGCATAGGCTCCTAAGCGATTGTCCATTTCAAAGTAACTAAAAATCTTCCCTATTTTTGGAAACATAGAGTTTGGCGACTCTTTGGCTGCCATTTGGAAAGAACGAAAAGCATCGGCATAATCAAAAACATAGAGGTGAGCCATGCCTTGGTTAACGAATTGCGAGGCCTTAGAGGTAAGGTTGTTTTCTTGTTCTGTCACAAAATTAACGGTGCCAAAGCCTGAGTTGTAAAGTTCGATGTCAGAGTTAAGAAGGCCAATACTTGCTTTTCCAATTTTATTAATGGAATCTTTTGCTAAAGGGGTAAGTTGTTTGGCCAAGGCTTCAATGGTTTTAAATTGACTTCGGTAAAAGACGTTTTTTATGACGATACTATCTGAATTTACCACCACAAAGCTCGGAGTGGCGAAGACATTAAGGCCAAGGCGGTTCATCACATTTTTAGCCGATGACATATCAAAATTGATTTTAACTAATATGTAGTCTTGCTCGACCTTTTTTCGGGCCTCCTCTGCTATGTCCCAATCATCATGAAATAATTTACAAGAACTGCACTCGTTGGATGAAAACTCCAAAAGAAGGAGTTTGGAATGACTTGCAGCAAAGTCCTTGGCTTCATTAAAAATAGTCATCTGGTTCAAAGTTTCATCGTTGCAGTTTTGTATAAAGTCAGTGGCCTTTTTGGAGCATTTTTTTTTGTACGATTCATTATCAAAACGAGCCTTTGAGTGGCCTTCGTCACCATGGGCCCAAGCGTAAGATGATATAAACGATAGAAAAACAAGGGGAGTTATATTTCTTAATATGAAGCTGAAGCTTGAGTCTATGAGTCGCATTTTTTTCCTCTGGTTAAGCTGTTAGATCCTATTTTTACGGACGGTGGCTTTTTAGTTCCTGGTAGGAAAGGCCAACAAAAAATTTTTGTTCTAAATAGAGTTTATTCATAGCGTTGAAGGGCACAATTGTTCAAGTTACATGGGCTGTTTCTGTAAACTTTTCAGGTGAGTAAAGCCTTTTAAAAAGAGTCTATAAGCTTAAATAAAACAATGGTTTACATAAAATATAAGTAAAGCAAAGTGATTTTTTATGGGGGTTGTTTCCTTATGAGCTCTGTGGTTAATGGAAAAATATGAGTTCAACGCCATTTGGTAAAAATATTAATTTTCCGATCACCTTAGCGCCAATGGTGGGGTTAAGCCATATTTCGTTTCGATTAATGTTAAGAGAGTATTTGCCCAAAAAAGCTGAAACGCTTTGGCCCACTGAAATGTTGAACTCTCGAAAAATTCCCAAGCAAGATTTAGCGACAAACCCCTTGAGTTTAAAGGGGCCCGATGAAACGAATATGGCTCCTCAAATTTTAGGAAATGAGGAAAAACCCATTAAAGATTCCTTAAAATGTCTAGAGCTTTGGGGCGCCAACTCCATTGATATAAACATGGGTTGCCCGGTTAAAAAAGCCTTGCGCCATAACTATGGTGTGGCTCTTATGGGTGATGTTAAGTACGCCCGTTCGGTGGTTGAAATGACTGTAAAAAACACTAAGCTTCCGGTTTCGGTAAAGCTCAGGGCGGGCTTTCAAAATGATCTTGAGTTTTTAAAAAAATTTGTTTTAGAAATGCAAGATGGTGGAGTGTCTTGGTTGACTTTACACCCTCGGTTAGCAATTGAAAAACGAAGAGGGCGCGCCGATTGGTCTCAAATTACTTTTGTCAAAAATCAATTAAGTATTCCTGTCATAGGCAATGGTGATGTGCAAACTTCTGATGATGCCTTTCGTATGCTTGAGCTTACTGGGTGTGATATGGTGATGGTTGGTCGGGCTTTGACGGCGCGGCCATGGCTTTTGTGGCAAGTGGCTGAAAAGTTGGGTTATGAGGCGCCCACTTTATTTAAAGGACGAAAGGCCCCTTGCACCCCTGAAGAAGAAGCGCAAGAGTATGGACGCAGCTTATTGCGCTTAGTAGAGCTCACTCAGAAGTATTTTGAACTTAGGCCGGGCCTGTTACGTTTAAAATACTATATAAAAGTTAGTCATGTTTGGCTAAATTTTGGACATAGTTTCAATACACAAGTTTTAGCCGCAAAAACATTTGAAGAGCTAAGAAATATTATCACTCAATTTTTTCAAAAAAGCTCACTGGCAATGACCCAAAAAACAAACCTAAGAGAGTAGTTGGTATAAGTTTTTAAGAACTAAAATATATAAAATCTCAATCTAAGAAAAGTCACAAAAAAATCAGCTAAAAATTCATTTATAATTTACACTTTAATAAACAAACGAACTTTATTTTTTTGAACAATTTAGTTATGAGGAGCGCCAATGCGAAGACGAATTAATCTAGATGGAGTTGATTTTTCACCCAAGTTGCAAAATGAGATAGACACTCATGTTAGTGACATTGCGGAGTTTTGCCCGGAGAACTGCACAATTAGTGTGACCGTGGAAAAACTATTGAAAAACAACCATACCTTTGAAGTTCGAATGGAGCTAATAGGGCCAAGAACCAAAATGTTTGCCTCGACGAAAGAAAGAAATATGTTTCACGCCCTGTCCGAAACGAAAAGAAAAATTCTAAAGCAATTTGTCAGTCATAGAAAGCAAAATATTTTGAATCGTCGTAAGGAAAAGTATAGATACAACCGTGAAGCAAAATTTAAAGAAGTGGCGTAAGGCAATATTTATAAAATTACGTTTCAAAAATGAGATTATAAATTTTCGAATTAAAATTTATAAAAAAAAAGCCCTCCATATTGAAGGGCTTTT
>JAHDIR010000082.1 GCA_020630675.1 Bdellovibrionales bacterium | reverse complement strand
AAAAAATGCTAACCCCCATTAATATCTTTCAGAGTTTTCAAAAAACCTCTCTCTTGTGATGTTGCCACTTTTTACGGGATTGCCACAGATCTATAAGGGCCTGCGGGGTATCAAAGGCTCTAAATAGGTATTTGCGACCTGTGGTAGAGGAGCCGTACTTAAGAGGCATGGTGAAGTTGTCCTAAGCTCCTTAAATCTCTATAATCTACTAAATCTAATTTCGTTCTAATCGGCAACTTTGTAATTTCTTCAAACTAACCCTCTGATCCTATAGTAGCTGAATCCATAAACCTAAGGACTTACACAGAAATTGCTTTTTTCCTAGTAGTGACCTCTGGCATAAGCCTTGCAAGTCAAATATACATAATTATTCCTTGGAGGATTTATGTTTCTACGTATAGCAGTTGTACTTTTTTTTGCATTTAGCTGGAACCCATTGGTACATTCTGCGGCAAAAAAAGCCGGTATCGCTGGGGTACTTAAAAGGCAAATTGCACAAATGCCCGGTACGAAGATGGCAGAGAAATTGCGAAAGATGGGCTATGACGAGAAAGCTGTCGCCGATTTCATGTTGAGCATTGATGAAATTCCCGACAAGGCTTTGGAAGCTATGCTGGTTGGCTTTAAAGCCCCTAAGTCTATGGCTGAGTTCTATATGAAACATCTTAGTCTAGGGATGGCTTCTAAATCTACCCACAGAATTTTTTGGCTCCTTCAGATGGAGGGCTCCAAGATGAATGCTCAAGCTCAAAAGCTACTTTTTGAGCCTGAATCTTTGTTTTCGACCCTCAAGGCCACTGATCGGAAAAGAATTTTGAAGGAAATGGAAGAGATCAAGCCAGGATTTGAGCCTAAACTTGAGGCTGAGGTTTTCTACAAAAATCTTAGAGAAAACTTGAAGGTTATGAGGCGTCGAGGCTTTGATAAGATAAATGATCTCACGGCTTTGGTATTTTCGCGAGATGTGAATCTTGCTAAGAGGCTTGGTATGATTGCCGACGACACCCCCGCTGATCATGCTACGGACGTTCATTACGCAATCATGGGCTCTAAATATTTCGATGCCAATGCACTTAGCAAGCAAACAGATGTTAATTTTGAGCAATTCGCCGACGACACCTTCCCCCCGAACCTTCAAGGACTAGTTAAGGGCCCCTCAGGCAACTATGATTTACCAATGACCAAGGTTCATTTTCAGAACTGGATTGCCGTTTCGGATAAGGTTTCTGGACCAGCCAAGACTGAGCGAACTTTTAAAACCTACTTCAAGTCATTCCGCCAAAAGTGCCGAGGAATGAGAGGTGAGTGTGTCGATAATCAGATCCAGGATGACTCTATGATGTCTGTCATTATAGAGTTTGGAGAAGAGGCGGGAGCCACATTCATAAAGCGTTTTGTAGATTAAAAAAGCGGTTTTCTCTCCTATGTTGATGTCCCATAAGGTAGCATCCGTAAAAAGAGTCGATGGCCCAAGTGTAGATATGCGACGACAGACTGTCAGCTTTGTCTTCCAGGGGGAGGGACCTCTACTGAGACTTTCGTTAGATTAAATAACACTTAAAAATATGGCCGACTCTCTTGCAAGTGATTGCCATTTCTTGCAAGAGCGAACACCTGGATACATTATAAATCTGAATCTAAAACCGAGCCTCTTGCGTTAGGCTAACTACCTAGATTCACTTCAAATCAAAGCTAAGGCACCCTGAGTCTTGCCTTTTTCCTTAAACTTACACTAAACTTATACATTCGCTGTGTTGGGTAAAACACCCCCTTTTATGAGAGAGGTCTGTAAAGTTGAATCAAAAGGAAAGTCTTAATTTTGTACCTTTGTATTTATCATCTGTTCCGGCAGGGTTCCCTAGCCCTGCCGATGATTATATTGAAGCTCACTTGGATCTCACGGAGTACCTTGTGAAAAGGCCCAATTCTACTTTTTTTGTGAGGGTCATTGGAGACTCTATGATAGGAGCTGGAATTTTTGATGGTGACTTATTAATTGTTGATAAATCATTAAACGCTAGTAACGGTAGCATTGTATTGGCAAGTGTTGATGGTGAATTTACTCTAAAAGAATTTTACTCTAAAAATGGTTTGATTTTTTTGTTACCAAGAAACCCAAAATTTAAAAAAACTCCGATTAACTCGGCTATGGACTTTAGTGTTTGGGGGGTGGCTACTCACGCCATAACTCATTTGCTATGATTGCTCTTGTTGATTGTAATAGCTTCTATTGCTCTTGTGAGAGAGTTTTTAACCCTAGGCTCAACAATAAGCCAGTGATTGTTTTGTCAAACAATGATGGTTGTGCTGTGGCTCGCACAAAAGAGGCCAAGGCATTGGGTATAAAGATGGGGGCGCCTTATTTTAAAATCAGAGATATTTGTAAAAGGCACGACGTGAAAGTGTTTTCTTCTAATTATGCACTTTATGGGGATATGAGCCATCGGGTGATGAGGTTGTTGTCTGAATTTTCTCCAGAAATGGAAGTCTATTCAGTCGACGAGGCTTTTTTGTCCTTATCAGGGTTTAATAATTTATATGAGTACGGCTTAGAAATTCGCAAAAAAGTTTTTAAAAATATTGGTTTGCCAGTGAGTGTGGGGGTGGCTCCCACGAAAGTTTTAGCAAAAATAGCTAATCATATAGCTAAAAAACATGAGTCGACAAAAGGATCTTTTGTTTTGTATCCCAATAACGATAAGGTGCTTCAGCAGTTTGACGTAGAGAATATTTGGGGCATTGGTAGGAAGTCTGCCTTAAAGTTAAAAAGTTCTGGCATTTATAATGCCTATCAGCTTAAAAATAGTAATGAAAAATATATTCAAAAAAAATTTACTATTGTCGGTCTTAGGATTTTAAAAGAACTCAATGGGGAACCTTGTATTGATCTTGAAGCAGAGGCAAAAAATAAAAAAAGTATTTTAGCTTCAAAAACTTTTGGTAAGCCTGTGTTTAAACGTCAAGAAATAAAAGAGGCCGTTGCCACACATATTTCTACCGCAGCCGAAAAATTAAGAAAGCAAAACTCATTGGCTCGATATATTCTAGTTTTTATACATACAAACCCTCATAAGAACATTCCTCAGTACTCTAAAAGCGGTCACGCTAAATTATTAGTAGGTACGTCAGCCACTAATAAACTTATTAAATATGGCTTTGAAATTTTAGATAAAATTTTTCTACCTCAATATGAATATAAAAAATGTGGTATTATGCTTGGTGACTTCGTACCAAAACACTTAAGTCAACTAGACCTTTTTGGTCACCATGATGAATTGAAAGATGAGGCGCTCATGACAGCCCTTGATCGAGTGAATTCTTTCCATGGAAAACATAGCCTTAAGTTTGCTGCTTGCGGCGTTTACCAAGACTGGAAAATGATTTCTAAAATGAGAAGCCAGTGCTACACCACTCGGTGGTCAGAGATATTGTCTGTTAAGTCGTAAAGTTCTTGATGATGAATTATTTACTTTAACTTTATTATAAGGTTATAAATTTATTTCAAACAAGAAAGGACGGTCACTAAAAGTTTATAATACTGTTATTCCAATGACATAGGTGAATCAAAAAAAATCACCTTAAATCCCGGGGGGGAGCCATTGAGATACTTAGCTTTAGTATTTGCTATAAGTTTACCAGTTTTTTTGAAAGCTGAGGTTTGTGTTGAGTGTTACAATCTGACCTTAGAGCAAACTCGCATAATCAATAAATTAAAAAACAAAGGGACAGTTAGTGATGAAAAACTGTTGTTGTTGATAAAGGCTTCAGAAAAAAGAAATAAAGAAAAACAAAAAGAATATGTGGTCGAGGCTACTTTTGAAGAGTTGATGGCTGTGAGAGAGTGGCTGGTTGGAGATGCAGTAGCTTCTTTTGCGAGAGATCTCGGTTATGGTTTTAATAGTGAGCTTTTTAAAAAAAATTATCCCGTAAAGGGTTCTGATGGTCAGCCAAGGTTGGCAATCGTTAACTTTGCAAGGGCTAACGGAAGTTTTTCTGTTTACGGCCTAGACATATTTGCAAAGTCAGAGGCCATTTATTCTGTTTTATTGAACGCTTCTGTCCATTCTGCTGAAAACGAATTTAAGCAAATATTTTGGCAAACCATCATTGATAATAAATTAGAAAAATATATCATTGGTGAAAATGCCTAGGAAAGTTAGATGGTCTGTGCCTTTTTGAAACATATTTAATTTTTTGTCGATCGAACAGAGGCGTGCGCAGTATTTCATACTATACTTGATAAGTTAAGTTTGGTATTTCTTTAAGTTATGGGAATGCACATATTTTGCCTGGGGAGTACATATTGCGATCTGTTTGGCCAAAAATAAGCCTTGTGCTTTTTTTAACCTCTATTTTATTTTTATTTCAAAACTGCAGCAGTAGTTTTAATAGCAATTATAACCTTCAAAGCGAACCGTTAAAATCACAGTTAAATGAGGCTTCACAAGGGGCAAGCAGCGAAGGGGCTGAACGGTCAAGTTCTGGCAATGTCGATTCTAGCGAGAATATAACCAACATAAATGAACAAAACTCCGGGCAAGGTTCAATTCCATTCACCCCGTGTAGTAAAACAAAAGTGGGAAAGCATATTCCTTTAAAAAATAATTTTAGTTTGCATGGTTACGCCACAAGAACAGCATTTAATGCCAGTAGTCCTCCCACCATGCTGTATGATGCCGGAAAAGGCCGTATTACAGATTTAAAAGGAGCTTCTTTAGGTTTAGCCCCATTTACCACTGAAAGCCATTGGGACCCGAAAAGCCCAGAGCTTATGTGGGGAGTGAAGGGGGGCTTGCAAAGTTTTGGTTCACAAACTGTACTTCAAGATGATTATATAGAGTATTATAAGCCACCCAGTGGCTTCAAAGTAAGGTTGGGGCCCGGAGAAGGTGAGGTAGAGGTCAGTGAAAGCGGGCAACGCTGTGTTGTTTTGTATGAATACAATCAGGGAATTAACCAGGGGCAAGAAAGGCTTGTGTCGTTACTTTTGAATCCCGATAAGGATGAAACTCAACTTTTAGGTACACTAAATGTGACAGGGAAAAATTTAGACAAAGCTACGATGAGTAAAGATTGTCGTAAAATATTAGCTGTCTATAAGTCATCCGTAGGATTAGTTTCCTATAATGTTGATTTTACGGATGAGCTTTTGTTGGACGAAGGAAATTCTTCGCATGCTGATGTTTTTGAGAATGCCAAAGGAGCTCAGTTTATTTACACCTTAGGTGGGGCGGATAATCATTTGATCATAGATTTAGAGAGTGGCGATGTAATAGAAATTCCAAATACTGCTGGCTTAGATGGCGGTCACGCCACCGGTGCCTCCGAAGTAAAAGGTGTTATTGCCTGGAGCCCAAACACTAAGTCTGAAGCGAATACTCCTATGCGTTTGTTTGTGATTGATGATCAGGGAAATACAACAACCAACATTAGCTTGGGGCTTGCTGAAAGTTCAATGTCTTCTTATAGCCTTCAGCCGAAAGTCTCTCTTTCTCCTGATGCCCAGTTTGCTATTTATAACTCTGATAAATTGGAAGGTGTCAGTTCATGGTTAATTCCGTTGGATCATTCGGAGTGTCAGTAACAGGAGAAAATTTATGTCTGAACAGCAAAAATTAGTGATATTAATAAGGTTAAATTCCGTTGATGGTTTTTCGAGCTTCTCAGATGCTCTTGCTGTCGTTGGGCAATTACAAGCCAAAGGCATAAATGCTGTTTGCGAACAAAGCCCTGGGGCTCTTATGGACTCTCAGGATTCCTATTTGTTAAAGGTGCCTGTTGACCAACATGAGGTAGCTCAAGCAGAGCTTAAGGCTATTTTGAGTAAATAACTGCGTTACAAATGTTTTAATATTGAAAGTATTCATCAATGATATCTTGATTTTTAACCTCATTTAGATAAAGTTAGGGCAAATTTTTTCTAGAGGTGTAATTATGAAAGGTGATAAGGCAGTTATTGATTTACTGAATAAAGTTTTGGAAGGCGAATTGACCGCCATTAACCAATATTTTTTACACGCTCGAATGTGCAAAGATTGGGGTTATGAAAAATTAGCTAACAAAGTTTATCATGAGTCTATTGATGAAATGAAGCATGCCCAACAGCTCATTGATCGCGTTTTATTTTTAGAGGGTTTACCTAATGTTCAAAAATTAGGTTCATTGAGCATTGGCCAGAATGTACAAGAACAGCTGAAGTCTGACTTAGCTCTTGAAAACCGCGCCATACCACTTCTAAAAGAGGGAATAGCCCTTTGTAGTGAGAAGAAAGATCATGGATCTAGAGAGCTTTTAGAGCATATTTTAGTGAGTGAAGAAGAGCATGTCGATTGGTTGGAGTCTCAGTTGCATTTACTTAATGAAGTCGGTGAAAAAAATTATTTGTCTCAGCAAATATCGGGGTAGTTAAAGAAAGTGTTAAGATGCCGGGTTTTTACTAAGATCTGGCTTGAGTTCGTTTTCATCTTCTGCTTTTAAAATTCGATTAATTTTAAAAGCGCAGGTTCCACAATCAGCCCCAGCTCCGCAATGCTTTGAGACTTTTTGTAAAGTGTCTAAGCCCTTTTTCTTGTACTGTTGAAGAGTTTCCTCATCAATTCCTTTACAAAGACAAATATACATAAAAACACCTAACTGAAAACTAATTGATAATAATGAGAACTGTTCTCAATTAGTTTTACGGCATTTTACAGGAAATATAAAGTTTTTTAGTTAAATTGTCTCAAAAGAAAACGTATTGATAATAAAGC
>JAHDIR010000081.1 GCA_020630675.1 Bdellovibrionales bacterium | reverse complement strand
CATTTGCTATTCCCTCAAGACCATGCGCATGAGCAGTTAAGGATATTTTTTTTTAGAAGAGCATACTCATTTTATCGACCTGACCTTTGATGGCCATCATAGACTTTAAACTTAGCTGAGACTTATGAGAATTTGGATTTTCACTAACAACACCACCAGTGGCCATAATTTTTATGGCATCGGGGGTAAGGTCTTTGGCTTGTTCATTTGACTTAAACTGTCGGTACCACTTTGGTCGGTCTATAAAATAATACTCAAACCATGGAATCACATCTTGAGGTTTACTTACAAATTTATAATTATAATAGTTTTTATAAGTATCCCTCATTTTTTTTTGCCCATTAGTTTTAAGTTTATCTAATGGGTCCCCATGCCCGCCTGGGATAGAAATAGGATGCCCTGCATTTATTATTCTGGGCCCAACAATAGTGCCATTAGAAATCCCATATTTTAACTGTGCAGTTATATTCCGGAAAGAGGCCAGGTCTCGAACCGTAGTAAAACCTGCCATGAGATTTTTTTCAGGAAAAGTTAAACTGTCAACTAAAGTACGTGCCTCATCAGGGTGATGGAAGCTCATCATTTTAGGGAAATTTTGTTCAAAATGGACATGAAGGTCAATTAACCCCGGAAGACAAGTACCTTGTGACAAATCAATAGATCCCTTGCCAGAAACAAATCCTTTTCTTATTTCAATTATTAAGCCTTTATCGACGATAATGGAGACTCGCTTTAAAACAATATTTTCTTTAACATTTACGAGTCGACCACAATGAATAATATTTTTAGCAGAACTTACTTCTACACAAAACATCACAAACAAAAGTATAAAAAAATATTTCTTTTTAATAACTTCACCGCCCAAGAAAAAAATAAAAATCTAATTTACAGTATTTTCTTTCATTGTTAAGTGAAATTTTTATTAAAGTTATTTTTTGGAAGCAACTGAACAGCTATTGCTACAACCAATTTCAACGCCACATGTTCTGTTGACAATAATTGTCACCTTAATTGTTGATATTATGTTTTAGTATCAGTACTTCTAAGTTTAATAAACCATTTTAAAAAAATGTATTATTTTTGTATTTGCTGCAAGTAAATACTACAAATTATCAAACGAACTATGACAAAGTTTACAATTTTCGCAAGCGATTGAGTTTTTTAGATATGTTTGAAGTTAGATCTAGTTATCGAATTCATCATAGCCAGAAATAATATCTGCCTTACACAACGCACTGTCTTTTTCACTATTGTTAGGTTCTAGTAAAACATACTTGCTTTGATTTTTTGACCACCTATATAAACTTGTATACGAAGAGCCTAAGTAAGCAAGGTATTCATTTTTAGCATCAATATCAACAGCACATGACGAAATTAATAAATTATTATCTAAATGAAGACGAACTTTTACAAAGTCTTCATCCCCTGGCCCGATAACATTTAGTATTTTCCTTGAACCATGGTTTACAGCATACATTGATATATAATCACTTTCATTAATTATTTTAACTTTATGCTTGGAGCTTAAGAGAAACTCAACAGTGTAGTCGAAGCCTGCCATACTAGAAAATTCAAGTTTAAACTTCCCATCATTACCTGCTAAAGAAAAACTAGACATGAAAATTAAAGATAACATGATTAAAAACTTCATAAAACTCTCCCCTATTAAAAATTTTACTACTGCTAGTATAACAATAGTAATAAGTTTGATAGTTTTAGATTGAATTGTATTTTTAACAAAAGCTCATAAGGAAATATATTCGAATTTATTGTGTAATAAAAAAAGCTAGACTTGTTTCTGAGAAGTTAGATTGAAGATTTCAAGAAACGGGCAGGCCTTAGTTAAATTACCTCTATATTACACAGCTAATAACATCAAAATAGCTGACCATTTAAGACATAAATATTTTAATTCACAATAACATGATTTATTTATTTTATTTATCTCTTGATGGCTGGTAATCATATATTCAGAATACGAAATAGAAATAATTTGTATTTTCAGTAATAGGTTCTTCAAATGAAGGGCCAAAACACTAAAATTAGGGAGAGAATATCAAATGAAAAAATTACTTTTGGCAATGGTTTTATCAACAGCTTCTTTAGCATCGTTTGCTCAAGATGTTATTACTGATGTTACTACAATAAAATGCGAGCAAGAAAAACTTTATAAACCTATTACCGGAAACAGCAACACTGAAGAGGCTATTGATGTCTTTTATTGCTCTTTTCGAGAAGAGTGGGAATATCACTATGGTGCAAACTTTTTGGAAGTCACAGCTCATACGGCACAACTTGCATTAGGACAAATTGAATCAATTTGTGCAAAAAAAGGACTTCGTTTTGGCAGATACATCAGAGGCATGGCTCCTGGCGGTATAGAAAACTTTAAGGTTGAAAACAAGGAAACTGACTATGGTGTTGTTGCTAAAATAACAGGTAATTTTTACTGCACACCGAACATTATAAGACTTTTTAGAAGATAAATTTTACTTAACAAAAAAAATAAAACAGGTTGCTTGAAGTCAGGGGTTTATACAGATTTAACGTACTTCTCAGATTGGATTCAGATGAACTTATAATGAGGTTTAGTCTAGCCTTCAATCAAGTTATTAAGATAGAGAGGTACGTGTTAACCCTCTTGATTTTAATTGACGAAACCTGTTTGTAATTACACAATTAATTATGAGAAATTTATATTTAATTACATTTTTTTTCCTTCTAATGGGCTGCTCAAACGCACCAATAGCGCGCAATACAGCAGCTCAACTTGGCAATAATAACTTTTTAAAATTACCAGCTCCTATTTATTGCCAGCTTCTAACTTTCGAAGATTTACAAAATAAAAATAATTATGAAACTCCGTATATCTGTTATTACAATGTAGATTGGGAGACTTCTCACCTAAATAATATAGATGAAATAAAAATTGCACTCTCCAACGGTGATATTGACGATGACTTAATGCCAGCCCCATTGATGCAAAATAGGAATAAAAATAAATTTTCTGTGTACTCAAACAGGGATCTTACAGACGAAATAATTGGGCTTGTAACTACAAACGCTGATTAACTTAGCAAATTGTGTCCGCGGCGCGAAGCTATTTGAACAACTGACAATAAGCAAACAGCATTTGATTCAGTGGAGACGACAACCCATTAATTTAGCGAAGCTGGCAAAACTACGCTGGATTAATAAATGGTCGACAGCTAGACTTTCGAAACACTTTAATAGAGCTCCTCTGAGTCATTTGCCCAGTCATTAACTAGGTAAAAGCTATATTATTAATAAGTTAAGTTTTATTTATAACGAATATCAATATCATCTATTCGGCACTGCGCACTTTGTGACGCATTTGATTTTAAGTAACCAATTACTTCTAGGGGGCCTGCGCCAAATTGTGTTTCAAATTGTAAAATATGATTTTCTAAGTCACTAGCAGGAGAGCGATCAGTATCAGTAGCAACTGGTTTCCACGTTCCAGAGTCATAGTAATATTCAGTACCTGCGCGAGCGAGCCTAAACATGGCGCATGTATCCGCCTCAATAGTCATTGAGTACAATTTTGTAAAATTAATCGGAGTACTTGGTTTAACTTCAGCATATTCACTAGGATATAAAATTGAATTTTGCGGGTTTAAACTCACTGAAGATAGCTCTGGTAAACAAGGTTCACCGCCACATGCAGTATTGTCGTCAGCCTCCATATAAACGCGGTACTGCGCATATCTGTTAGGGCTAGGGTTTATAAATTGTGTGTAATCTATATTTAAAAATTCAGGACCAGAGGGTTTTGAACTTCCAGTTAATGTAATTTCATCTTCTACGCATACACCTGGATTGCTATCGGAAGTGTTCAGCGCACAGTTGAAAGTGACATCTGTAGTTGTGCGATTGTACAGTTCACTAAAGTAAGTCGTACCGTCCCCACCTGGGCCGATAAATTCTGACTTATGAGAATCATCAGAATCGACTGTATTTAATATACTGTCGCCATCACAATCTGTTTCGCTGCCACCAGCTCCATAACTTTTGCAATTACATGAGGAGTCTACACAGCTCTTTACTTGGAGTTTTACTCGGTTGGCTCCGCGGCGGTAGAGTTGTTGGATTTCATCAATAGATAAAACTCTATCCCAAATTCCGACTTCATCATAATGGCCTTGCGTAAAAAGTGCAGGCACTCCACCTGCAAATACAGTCCCAAGTACAAAAAAACCATTCCCTAGAGTTTGTCCTGATCGTATATCAGTCGGGGGTATAGCTTCGTCCCCATTAATATATACTGAGGTTTCACCAGAAGAGCTTGTAAAACTTAAAAAATGGTGCCATTGTCCAGCCTTTACTAAACCTGGATTCGAAGCGACATTTCCACCGCAACCAACAAAAAGTTGTATAGCACCATCTAAATTTAGTTGATATATCATACTTGAAGGCGAGCACCCAGTTTTGACTCCATACTGTCCAAGTCTCTGTGTAACTGACATCCTATTGGTTTTAAACCAAAAAGAAACTGTAGAATTTAAACCACTTGGGACTGTTGCATTATCAGAAAAGTCAATATAATCATCAATTCCATCAAGAAACACAGCTTTATTAAAATAACCATTTTGACCAATTATAGCGCCACCAACTTCATTTCCATGTCCATTAGAAATTGATGCATCAGCAAAATCTGATGCCCCAGGCCCACTGTCATATAAAGATTCATTAAAATTCCAATACCCCACAAGCCCACTGCTCAAACTACCACTCAAACCGTAATAATCGGATGAACTCTCACTTTCAGGGCTACCATCATTATCAAAATCACCAGTCAATTCTTTGCCAAAAGGTAAACTTGTCGACCAAGATAAGTCTGGCCAAGCTGCCGTCGAATTTCCTATATCAATAACTTCAGAATCGTAATGGCCAGCGTATTTTTGTTTTTGGCGGTTATATATTAGCTTAACTTCATCAGCCGCTAACCCAACAGACCATATTGAAGCTTCATCTATCAAACCATCCCATTTAAAAGAACCAGCAGAACCAAAACTACCGAGCCTTAATTCTCCTAAAGCAGTGGCATCAGCAGCACCAGGGCTTGAGTTTTCTAGGTTTCCATCAATGTACATATATGTAATACCGTTTCTTCTAACACCAACAACATGATGCCAAGTAGAATCGATGATAATGGTATTAGATTTTACGGAAGAGCCTACCAGGTTTAAAGCAGCCGTACCTCCAGCTTCAATTCCTAACCAGTAATTTGAAATTACTCCATTAAATTTACCAATAGCAATTTTTATAGCCCCTCCCGCTGATGTCTTAACCCAAGCTGCTATTGAGAAGTCCCCCAAGCCAAACTGAAAATCAGTATTATCAGGTATCGATACATCATCATTTACAGAGTCAAAAGCTCCGCCGTGACTACCTACTTTGTTATCTATCGAAAACTCTGGAGAGCTGTCTCCTGTACCGTTTCTTAAGCCATGGTGACCATTCCCTGAAGAGTCTTGCCAGTTGCCATCCATTTTCCAATAGCCGACTATGTTGTCCCACTTTGGGGTCCAAGACGATGAGAGTTCTGTATAGTTGGTATTCTGAAAATTATAAAGCTCTAAAACTTCTCCATCGGTTAATGGTGTGTCCCAAATGGAAACTTCGTCAACTTTTCCATTAAAAAATTGTATTGTAGGAGGACTATCTCCACTTCCTACAACAATTCCGTCATTTTGGTGAACAACTGTCACAGTTGTATCTAATACCTTTACTCCATTAAGATATACCTTTGAGCCACTAGCTGTGCCAGAATCAACAACCAATAGAACATGATACCAGCTATCGTCGTTAAGTGTAATCCCTGTAGACCTTATACTCCCAGTGCCCCAATCATAAGTAACCAAAATGTTATTGTTTAGAAATAACCCGTAAGCATGTTGCTTTACAACAATACCTTTAAAGCCAGCCACAGCATTGCCTGGTTTAATCCATGCTGATATTGTCCCAGATGTAAATGCATGTCTAGGCTCTGGCGGTTCAACAGCAATAGCTCCTCCTGAACTATCTAAATTTAATGAAGCTTTACCAAACTTTGAATTTGTTGATATTGATACAGTACCGGTTGGAGTTAAGCTTTGTTGCAATAGAGATTCATCATTATAATTATTCTCGAACCTCCAGTACCCAACGAGATTAGACGATTTAGAAGGAAAAACTTGATTAACATGAATATCTTCTATCTTTGGTTGAGTTAAAACTTTAAGATTTTCATTACTTGAAACGTAAGTCCCCACATGAGTTCCATTATTAAGGTCATCACCAGAATGTTCTAGGTCCAAAGGCTTTAACTGCGCCTTGCCGTTTACGACTTCAACTAAGTTTTCATCATAGTCATAGCTATTCTCATTGCTGAATGGCCAGGTACTATCAAAGACTAAGCCCAATGTAATAGTTGTTTTGCCATAGCTGCAAGAGGTAAGGTTTAATAGCGTTATCAAGTAAGTAAATAAATAAATTGTTTTCTTAGTAGATTTCAATACTTACATTCCTATATATAACACTCACTTATCGGTTAGTATGAGGGTTGACTTTAAGGTTCCCCAGACTTATCTACGGGCTTTAATGGCTTATTTTGAGGCATTCTCTAAAATAATTCTAAGCCGCTGCAGTCTGTATAATTTTAATAAAAACTAGATTTAAACGAATTACAAATACTCTCTTTTATTATTGATAAGCTCACAAAGGTGACTCTTCTTTTAAGTAAAGTTCAAACCAAGGGCCTGAGTGTAGCTGGTCCCAAGCTGTATACTTTGATG
>JAHDIR010000080.1:3200-6898 GCA_020630675.1 Bdellovibrionales bacterium | reverse complement strand
TTTAAAAGGGCTAGAAACTTTTTTAAAAGAAACTCCGCTCACTAACGACATCAAATTTTTCAACCTTGAACTTCTCGATGAATTGCCCCTTCCTGAGCCGGAATAGGCGACCTTTGAACAATTATAGGCGAATAGATTCGCTGAAAACCTAAAATATAAATAGTGTGCTGGCACTTGATGAACTTATGGTCAGCGTTTAGTTTGTGATCAGTGGTTTCATAGTGTTGATGGCCATTTCCGATCATTATGAGACACCTTTTTGGAATCACATTTGCAATTTAATAGTTGTTATCTATCTGTTTAAGGGGACGTTTTTGAAAAAAATAATTTCAAATTTAAAAAAAACACTGAGTTTTAACTATAAAATATCACCCATTACGGTTCACCTCATGCTTACAAGTACAGTTAAAATGAGCTTTGTTTTCTTCACCCTTTTTTTAGCAACCTCTTTCACTAACAATGAATTTATTTTATCCGCTGTCTCGCTTTGCCTATTGGGTTTATACTTTAAGGTGATTCCTCGCCTAACAGCTAAAACTCAAACTATTTTTAATGCCATCATCGCGACCACATCTTTAAAAAAACACATTCCGGAGTCTGGCCTGATTGGTTACGGAGTTTTCTTACTATACAGAAGATACAAACAAAATGATGACATAAAAAAATATCAAACAGCGCAAGTCAAAAGCTTATCTCGCAATCACAATAAAGAATTTCTTTATCACTTTTACAGTATTAAAAACGATAACCTCTTGAAGATTTTAAGTTGGTTCAACCCGTTGATCTGTCGTGACCTTAAGTACTACGTCACGTCGAAGCACTTTGAAAATCATTTGATGTCTCTAGCAAAAATCAATGAAAACTTGTCTCATAGCTATAGCGAAAATCTCAACTCTAATTACTCCATTTTATTGAGCCAATTTATCAAGAAGTCATTTCTGTTGACTGGTCTAACTGTTTTCTCTGTTCATTTTGTTTTTAAATTGAGTCTTTACTTTCCGTCACTTGCTTTGGGGTTGGTGCCTTTTGCTCTAGGCACTTTAATAGCTTATAGTCTTTATTCAGTCTTTGTTAGGTCTACATTGACGTATGTATTTTTAGAAACGATGAATCACCAAGTTCAAGAAAGTTACGATAGCCGCACTCAAAAGACTCAAGAAATTAAAATAACTGCTTAAATAAATTTTTAAAGTTTACGAAAGATTAATAATGTATTTTCTTAGCCAGTCTATGCCTGCTGTCGTCAAATAGCCTAAGTATCCATTGGGTGATCTCTGATTTAATCAACCTTAACTTCTTTCATATTTTTAGTCACAAACCATTGTCTAGGTCTCTTTGAACATAAAACTAGCGACACCAATATTCTTGCTAAATACGTAAGCACTTTACCAAAACAGGTCGTGTTTATGCATTTTCTATTTTTACTCTTAATCGTGAATTTGCTAAAATTATTAAAAACTTAAAACAGGATAAACATCATGAAAAGACAACCAAAGTTAAAGGGTGCTGCAAAGGCCGTAGATAAAATCATGTCACCAATAGATACATTCATGCATATGGAGGCATCGAGTGGCATACTGCTTTTAATCGTGACTGCTATTGCTCTTTTTTTAGCAAACTCTTCATTTCACGAAGCTTATGAGCACTTCATTCACACTCCAATTGGCTTTTCTTTTGGTCACTTCGAATTAAAGATGGGCCTGCAACATTGGGTGAACGATGCCTTGATGGCCATCTTCTTTTTTGTTGTCGGTATGGAGATCAAACGAGAGCTTGTTAAAGGAGAACTCTCCACTCCTAAACGAGCGGCCTTACCTATGTTTGCAGCCCTCGGTGGAATGATTTTTCCTGCCCTCATTTATGTAGCTTTCAATGCAGGAACTGAAAATATCAGTGGCTGGGGAATACCGATGGCAACAGACATCGCCTTCGCCGTAGGTATTCTATCTTTAATGAGCAAACGAGTGCCTTTTTCACTGAAGGTCTTCTTGTTAGCCTTGGCCATTGTTGATGACTTGGGTGCAGTGCTTGTGATTGCTTTCTTTTACACCTCTGATTTATCAACATCGGCGTTTGCCCTAGCTGGGGTTTCATTGGGATTGATCATCCTCTTTTTGTTCTCCGGAATTGAGAAAGTTATTATTTACATCATACTTGGTTTGATTTTTTGGTTTGCCGTTTTAAAAAGTGGAATCCACGCCACCATCGCAGGTGTGATTCTTGGTTTCATAGTTCCTATCGAACCCATTTTTAACAAAAAGCTATTGCCGAAAGCACTGACTCCACTGCTTGATGAAATACATAAAAAAATAGACGAAGCCACCGACAAGTCCGAGGATTTGAGCGAAGCAGCTCACAAAGAGTTTTCACAGCTCGCTAAATTTGCTCACGGTGCTGAAAGCCCCCTAGACAGAACGATTCACACCCTACACAGTTGGGTGAGCTTTGCGATCATGCCACTTTTCGCCCTAGTCAATGCCGGTGTTCATATTGGTGACTTTAATGTCAGCGAGTTCAGTGGTCACCCAGTGGCTCTTGGAGTGATTTTAGGTCTTGTGGTTGGTAAGCCAATCGGAGTTCTTCTGATGTCATACATAGCTGTGAAGCTAAAGATCTCGTCGTTACCACAAGGCGTTACCTGGTACCATATCGGCTGTGCTGGGATGCTTGCTGGTATTGGATTCACAATGGCCATCTTTATCAGCAACTTGGCACTGACAGACCAGCTAGCAGGCACTTACTCAAAGATTGGTATCCTTACGGCCTCTATTCTTGCCAGTGTGATTGGTCTGGTCTTGCTTGGCCTGTCTAAGGGCAAATCATCGTCCTAAATAGACCCCATCTCTTGTTTTTTGGGTCGATGAAGATCTTACGCAAAAGGCAAGAGAACTCTATTGAGGCTTGAATTGTTTCATAAGTTCTGGCAATTTATATTTTCGTTGTGGCCGAGTAGCTCAGTTGGATAGAGCAACTGCCTTCTAAGCAGTGGGTCGGGTGTTCGAATCATCCCTCGGTCGCCATTAATAAACCCTTAATTCTTTTGGATTAAGGGATTTTTTTTGCCCATAACATACTTAGGGTGACCCGTTACAAACAACACCTGACCCTATGTGAACAGTTTTAAATATTACTTTTCAAACAAATCTACGTGCTGATTATTGATCACTTTAGCTATAGCCTTAACTAACCTTGGAAGTTTTGAGTGGGCACGCATACGCTCCTCAACTGTCCCTTCAATCAATGGCTTAGCCTTTATTTTTTGTAACAGGCCTGGCTTTGATGAAATCGGTTTTGCATTTACCGTTAAGACTCTTTGGTGTAACAAGCGCCACTTATTACTTTTAAGACACTTCCCCCAGCCGACCCACTCCTGAGGCACTATTTTTTGCCCTTTGTAGTCTGAGCTTTCAATAATTGCTTGTTCTGCTTGAGTCAAAGGCAGCCAACGGGACACACCTATGGAAACTTCGACAGGTATGTTTTTGTTTGTGAGTAATTTTTCTAGCTCTTTGATATCTTCAGATATTTGATCGATACGGGTTATGAAAGTCTCCAACCCTTTATCTAATGTTTTGATTGCATTTTTAATTTCATGACAATGAATCATTTAATTCTCCTTTCCATTAGTTCTGGTAGTTAATGTGACAATCAAGTCTAAAAGGCCCAATCAAGGGTGAATCAATTTATTTTAATTGGTT
>JAHDIR010000080.1:0-3100 GCA_020630675.1 Bdellovibrionales bacterium | reverse complement strand
GTTTTAATAAATTTTGAATAAGCTAGCGCAAATAATCAGAAACCTAAACTAAACAAAACTTAAATGCTGCGAAAAAAATAAGCCTGAAAATCAAGGCTTACAATTCTCTGGCTAAAAACAGCATTGTAGAAAATAATAAAAGTCAATGATAGCAGGTACTTAGATTTTTTTGACATTTTTCAAACCTTAAGCACCTAGAACATGTAAAACTCACTGACCATGACTTTTATTGAGATAGCTCTCTTTTGTAAATCTCGAAGACTAAAGACAAAATGTCAAAAATCCATACATAGGTAGTAAAAGTTATAAATCTTAAAACTTGAATACTACTAGTCAGTTTCATGGCCTATATGTATCTAAATTACTTGCTGATAATGTTTTGAATTTACCCTATGAAAAAAGCCGTATATCTTCTGTTTTTAATGCATATTATGAGTGCTCCTTTTGCTCACTCTTCGGATGCAAATGAGCTTGATGAAGATGAAAATAGTGGGCCCGCATGCCATACTGTTATTAATAGCTATGACAATTCTAACCTAACCGACCTATCTGATCACGACCTACTCGTAAGCCTCAAGGCAGCTAATGACTCTTTGTTGCCAGGAGAAACTTATGCTGTGACAAGTTCAGAGCTAGTTCTGCTCAAACCAAAATCTCAAATGTTAGAAGCCATTTTTATTCTTAATAACTCACTTGTAAAACACAAGATGAGGTTAAATTTTGTAATTTGGAATGTCTTCGAACAACTCATTTTTGAAAATGACGAGTTTATAACTGAAGAAAATGTTATTGCAGTAGAGAAAGAATTTCATAGGTACTTTGGATATGCAAAACTCAATAGTTACAATTTAAATCTATCCGTAAAAAATATTAAGAGAAAGAAACTCGTTGTTCAGTCTAAAAAAGAAGTGATTACTGCACTGAGGTTCTTAAGTATTTATTTTAGTAGGGTTTTAGAGACTGAAATTGATCTTACAACAATCGAAGGTTTATTGTTCTTTTTTTCCGTCGATGACCTTTCAGAGCTGGAAAAAAGACTTGAAGACTTAGCTGAGTTTAAGAAGGTGATTGCAAAAAAGGTCACACCACTGATAAGAGGTAAAGAGGCTCGAGATGAGGCTATCCAAGAAAGAAGATCTCGCAACCCACTGAGTGATGGTGATCAATTTGTTAATGATTTGTTAAGTAAACACTATGGTGACCGGACACAAATTATAGAGCAAAGTACGATGACAATGATCGAAAAAACAATCACTGAAAAGAAAGTTGTCGACCTTATCAACAAAATTCAACTTAATAATGAAAAACGAAATAAATTTCTTCAACAAATAGAACTGGTAAAGAGTACGGGAACTGAGTCAATAAAACGAAGAAATGTAGGCTATTTACTTGTTCTTTATGAAGCTTACTTTGAAGCTATAGGAGAGGTTCCTTTTCATACAGAGCTTCCTAAAGAAAAAAGGGCCATTACTCGTTCACAAATTTTACTCGTTTTTTCTTTGATACGACAACACCACCATATACATCAAGTTGCAGAAGAAAGGTTCTCAGAATATGTTGAAAAGTCAGACCGAACTAAAGCACGAATTGAAAGGTTCCATGATGACCTAGAAACGGCCCAACTATTATATAATGACCATATTGATTCTGAAAAAATTAATGATATCAAAGTTAGAACCCCTTCTGAAGAAATGGCAAATGATGAGGCTCAACTAGATAATCTAATAGCACTCTTAACTCGCCTGGAAATAGAGCTTGATAGCGCAATCGAAGCCGCACTTAAGAACAAAAGAAACCATGACATAGTTCACTTTGAAGAGCTCAACTACCGATGGCGACGTATAATTGCAAATAAACAATATGAAGTTTCAGGAAGTGATTACTCCAGAGTGAGTTTCACAAAAGACGTTGTAAGCTACTTTAGCAAGCAACAAGAGCTTGGTTCACGATTTTTAGCAGCTTTATCAAAATCTTACGTGAGTGCTACAAAAAGTTCAGGCCTCCGTAGCCTTCCCAATATCCACCGTGATTTTAGAGATATCAAACTAATTATGAAACACGGCAAGTATCGTATCATTGGAAAGCTAGTGGGTGGCACCATTTATTTCTTTTATGTCTACCATGCTGATCGAGGCTATACGATTACAGATATGAACAAACTTATAGAAAATTTTGAACCATAGACTATCGTTAGTCACTTAACATTTTCACAGCAAATAATACTAATTTTTTTAATTATAAACTTTAAAATACAATATTCTTTTAAAAGGTAATATCATGCCTTCAGAAGGGTTGGTAACTGGCACTTTATGATCTCTAGGCTCACAACTCTCTGACCTGACCATTGACCTAGAAACTGATGTGTAATAACCATTTACAGTCACTTCGATAGAAAGCTCATAATTCCCAGTTATTTCATCTTCTTTAAGGTTATCAATATAAAATAAAGAGTTTTTATAATTCCCAATAGTAACACGATCTCCATGGTTTAAATGAGAAAAATAAGAACCACCAACAGGTTGCTCCGGATAGTTTAATGAACAGTGGCTATAAACTTGTGGTGCATAAACAAATACTCCAAGCTCATTATTACTTTTATCAACGACTCGTGCCTGAAGTGTTGTTATTACAAATGAGTTTTTACTTTCATTTTCTATATCTAGAGAAAAATATATGTAATCATCGTTTAGTATTTTAAAGTTACTATTATCAATAGGATCTGGCACACGAGTGCCTTCTTCAGATCCTTTAAAGACACTTGAAGCGTAAACTTCAACATTCATCGATGTGTTTTCACCTGCAAAAATTGAAATTGAAAAAAACAATGTGATTGAAAACAGAATGATATTATTCATAATTCCTCCATAAATTACAAAAAAAAATCTTTATTAATTTTAGATCCAAAAATGATCAAATATCAATAGTTAATGCTCTTGAGAGCATAAAATTATCGAAATATATCATATTAAAAAAAAGACAAGTTGAAATACACTGGTATTGAATATTACCAATTAAAAACATCTAATAATTTTATTCATGTAGGACCAGAAATTATTGATAGACAATTTCTAAAATAATACTCAAAAACTGTATTTTGCTT
>JAHDIR010000026.1:35040-38763 GCA_020630675.1 Bdellovibrionales bacterium | reverse complement strand
AGAAATAGAAATAGAAATAGAAATAGAAATAGAAATAGAAATAGAAATAGAAATAATTAAAAAGGAAAAAAAATGAAAGATAAAGCTCTTATTGCCGACAACAAACCTAAAAAAGTGACTCTTGAAAAAGGAAATGACTATTTCTTTTGCTCTTGTGGCCGATCCTCTAATCAACCTTTTTGTGATGGCTCACACAAAGGAACATCCTTCACACCTAAAAAGTTTTCTGCCAGTGAAACAGGCGACGCCTATTTATGTATGTGCAAACAAAGTAAAAATGCTCCTTATTGCGATGGCTCCCATAAATCTATTACTGCAGATCAAGTGACGTCTCCAAAAGCTCAATCAGGAGCCCCTGAAGCAAGCCCCACACCTGAAGAACCTCATGTTCAATACATTCATGAATTGGCAAAGCATGGGTTATCTAAATTGGGCCACCATGGTGAAATGGGCTCTATGGGAGTGCCAGGAAAAGACCTTCCCTTGTGGAGTGATCTACAGTTTTTAACGGGACAACTAGCCACGAAACCACTTCTTGATGGCGCTAAAATCGAAACAGATTTAGTGATTGGAAAAAATGCTAAGAAACCTCTAAAGTTAGACATTCCAATTTTTGTTTCTGACATGAGTTTTGGTGCACTTTCTGAAGAAGCTAAAATTGCCTTAGCTAAAGGAGCTGAGGGGGCTGGCACTGGTATTTGTTCTGGGGAGGGCGGTATGCTCCCTGAAGAACAAGAAAGTAACAGTAAATACTTTTACGAACTCGCATCAGCCATGTTTGGCTACGAGGAAAGTAAACTTAAAAAAGTTCAAGCTTTTCATTTTAAAGGTGGGCAAGGTGCAAAAACTGGCACAGGTGGGCATTTGCCGGGCAATAAAGTAAAAGGAAAAATTTCTGAAGTTCGTCAAATTCCTGAGGGCAACGACGCTATATCTCCAGCCACTTTCACTGACCTAAATACAATAGAAGACTTTAAAAAATTCTCCGACCGAGTACGTGAAGTGACCGGCGGTATTCCTATTGGCTTTAAAATTTCGGCACAACATATTGAAGACGATATTGAGTTTGCTGTTAAAAGTAGTGCCGATTATATAATACTTGATGGCCGAGGAGGAGGAACAGGGGCTGCTCCTCTTATTTTTAGAGATAACATTTCCGTCCCCACCATTCCCGCTTTAGCGCGCGCTCGTCATTATCTTGATAAAAAGGGCTACGATCATGTCACTTTAATTATCACAGGAGGGCTTAGAACACCTTCTGATTTTGCCAAGGCACTGGCTTTAGGAGCCGATGGTATTGCCGTTTCTAACTCTGCTATGCAAGCCATCGGTTGCGTTGGCGCAAGGATGTGCAACACCAATAACTGCCCGGCTGGTATTGCCACTCAAAAACCAGAGCTCAGAAAACGCATTAACGTTAGTGAGGCCGCTCAAAAGCTCACTCGCTTCTTCCAAGCCTCAACCGACCTAATGAAAATTATGGCTCGAGCCTGTGGCCACACCCACTTTAATCAATTTTCAAAAAATGACCTAACTACCTGGAAAAAAGAAATGAGCGATTTGTCAGGGGTAAAGTTCAGTGGAGTTTCTAGTTATGAATAGTTACTATCGTTGTTATACCTATTTTTTTCACCAAAGACTTTGAGAGTTTTTTTCAGATTACAAATTGAACATAAAAAAAGCCTGAGGTTTATAAAAACTCAGGCTTATTTTTATTTTTAATACTTAATGCTTAATTACAAGCGCGATATTCAAAAGAATCCTCTTTATCAACGCATTTGGTTCCATCAGAATGTAACGCTTTTCCACCAGAAGACATTCTCCATGAACCGTACTTTTGCTTACCGTTCACACAACCACCATCTTTGATGTAACCACTCCACTGTCCCCAAGTTCCTGGACAACTCACTTGTCCACCTGAACAGCTACGGTACTCAAAAGCATCTTCTTTATCGACACATCTTTTGCCATCTGAATGTAAGGCTTTACCGCCTGAGGCCATTCTCCAAGAGCCATACTTTTGCTTGCCGTTTACACAGCCACCGTCTTTGATATAACCACTCCATTGTCCCCAAGTTCCTGGGCAATTCAAAGTCGTTGAGCCAGAGCTAATATCACAATAAAGTAATTTACGACCATTCACTGTTTTTTGTCCGGCATTAGGTGGTAAACCACCACCGTTATGAACGCGGTACATACATGAACTGTAGCCATGGTCTTTATTGTCTAGCCACTTTTTAATACAGTTACCATTTTTATCCATTAAACAAGGAACTGTATATTTGCTGTTATTTCCTGAGTAGTAGCCATAACGACCATACACTTCACCTTTTTTCACTGGAGATGTATAATCTTTCACTCGCCATTCTACTTGGCTACCCTTCACACATTTTTCAAACTTAATAAACTGCTTCCACTGCGAGTAATCGGCACGAGTTAATTGATTTCCCGTTTCTTTTAAATACATACTGTGAAAGTTACCACCCGATCGCTTTTTAAACTCAGCTTGCACAACATTGGCAGGTGGTAAAGCTGTTCCAATACTATTAACTACTGTACACTGAGCTACATCTTGATCAAGCTCACAATAGCTTAGCTCTTTTCCATTCACCCTTTTTGTTACTAAGCCTGGAGGTTTTTGTCCTGTTCTTACTCTGTAAGCACAAGAGCTATAGCCATGAGCAATACCATCTAACCAGTCTTTAACACGGTTTCCATTACCATCGGCTAAGTACTTAATGGCTTTTCGATTAATCGAGTAAACCTCACCTTTTTTAACTGGAGAAGTATAATCTTTAACTTTCCATTCCGTTTTTGAACCAAGTACACACTTTTCAAATTTAATAAACTGTTTCCACTGCGAGTACTTTTCTTGAGTCAATTGAGTGCCCGATTGTGGTAAGTAAGAAGAGTGAAAGTTGTAACCTGAACGTTTCTTAAACTCAGCCTGAACAATATTAGCCGGCGGCAAAGCTGTTCCTATACTTTGAACGACAGTGCACTGCTGAACAGGAGGAGGGTCAGTCGGTCCACCTTGACAAGAAACAACCTGGGTCACATCGGTTGCATTTTGACAGTTATTATAACCAACTCTCACAACTCCATTGCCTTTACCATTACATGTTAAGCGAATTTGGCAATTGATATTAGGAGCTAACAACCCACCACAAGCACCCTGACTTGGGCGACTGTAAGTAAAAGGGCCCGACACAGATATTTTCATATCTTTTGCCTGACAGTTTCCAACGTTACGAATAGGCGTCGTCGTATACTTTCCTGGCGTGACAGTTATATTATTTTCCAAGAATTTAATTTTAGCTGTTCCCGCAGTTGCACAATCTCTAGTAGAAATCGTGTATTCAAAAAGACCTCTTGTACCATCTGCTTTTAAACACTCTTTTCCATTGTTTTTAGGAGATGGGTTGTTACAGTCTCTTCGACCTTTCCATTTTTGTTTACCGTTAATGCACTGACCGTACTTCACCCAACCTGAGTACTGACTCCAACCACCATTCACTGGGGCTGGTGCTGATTTTCCAGTTCCGATGATATTTCTAATAATAGTCTGACTACCCGTGGTTCCATTATTATAAGTCACTCTAAATACAGATCTATAAATCTGACCTTTTTTAGGAGTAAACCTTAAGTAAACATTACATGACTTTTGAACAGCCAAACTTCCCTGACAATTATTCGGGCCATTGTATCTCGTAAACGGAGATT
>JAHDIR010000026.1:0-35030 GCA_020630675.1 Bdellovibrionales bacterium | reverse complement strand
TAATTTACCTTGCTTATAAAGTTCTATATCCTTTTTATAACCATCAATTCTTATCGATTTTGCGGTTTGATGGCCTGTATTTGTTACAACACAAACTCTTTCTGAAGTGCTACCAACATTAACAGTTCCAAAGTTATGCTGACAATCAACGACGAGGTCAGCTGGCTGTGCTATTGCTCTACCAACAATTGGAAGTTCGAAAGTTCTTACTTGTCGACCATTGTTATAGTTTATAATCACAGTGTCTCGGCTTACTCCCACTTTTTTAGGGTTGTATTTAACTGCAAATGTACAGCTCTTTCCCTTTTCTAAAGTTGCAGGGCAAGTTCCCACTTGAGTAAATGGAGCCGATATTCCTGAAACTTGAATACCTTTTGCCGTTTGGCCTCCACCATTGGTAACTGTAACGATAGCTGTTTCTTCACCACCAACATTAATTGTTCCAAAGTCAGGTGGATTGATATCAGCGCCTAAGGCTGCTAAAGAGTAGTTTGCAAATCCTCTAATTTGTAACGGACGCTCAAGAGTGTTGACTCCGTTACTATAACTAAAAGTGATATCTTGCTGGTAAGCACCTTCTCTTTTTGGATCAAACTGAACTACATAGGTACAGCTTTTATCTTTAGCTAAAGTTCCATTACAGCTTCCACTATCTAGAAGGCTAAAAGGAACCACAAAGTCTTTTAATTTAATATTTGTGGCTGTTCTTCCCCCAACATTTACAACAGTGAATGTTCTCGTGTTCGCAGGATCTGCACCTAAACTTACGTTTCCAAAGTTTTGGTTTCCTGTAATGGTCAACCTTGCCGGTAAGCTCTTACCTTGACCAGTCAAAGTTTGACCAACAGTTCCTGGACCATCACCATTGTTGTATGTGATGTTCACAGGGCCTGTGAAGTTTCCATTTTCAGTCGGAGTGAATGTAAATACATAAGTACAACTTTCAACTCCATCTTCAGGAAGTGCAATGGCCTCTCCCCCTTCTGGGTTTACAGTATAACCTTCTTGCACCAAAATAGTTTCTGGCTTACAAGTTCCGCCGGTGTGTACAAAAGGAAGGTTCATTTCACCAACAACAAACCCTTGTGCCGGCTGGCCTCCCACATTTGTAAGAGTACAAGTGGAAGTTTGAGTTTGTCCCACTTCTACTGCACCAAAATCTTTAGGCACACAAGTCATTTTAATTTCTGCTGGCTTATGTTTACCTTTACCTACCACTGACTGAGTTAAGTTTTGACTAGCCACTCCATTATTAAATGGAATTTCTAATACATCATTAAAGTCTCCGTCGTCTTTTGGATTAAACTTAACAATGATGGTACAAGAGGCTCCTTTTGCCAATGTTGTTGTACAACTTCCGCCGTCTCTTACAAAAGGCTCTTCTAAGCCGTCGTACTTGATACCTGTTGCAGTTTGCGCTCCAATATTTGTTAATGTAAAAGTAGCTGGTGTTGTTGAATCAACTAACTGCTCACCAAAATCTCCATCACCCGTAATTTCAACAAGTGCCGGTCCTAAATTGGCTGAGCCCGAAACTGTTGTACTCACAGTCTTTTTCTCTGCACCATTATTATAAGTTCCAGAAATTAAGTGAGAATGCATTCCTGGAGCCACAGGAACATATTGAGCTTCAACTGTACAACTTGCTTTCGAAGCTAATGTGTTCTTTCCAATACATGTACCCCCTAAAACTTGGAAGTTTCCTGTCATACCATTGGTTAAATGACTAACATTTAATTCTGTTGCCGTTCGACCACCAACATTAGTAACAGTGAATGTATGTATCGGAGATCTTTCTCCTACGGTGATGGTTCCAAACTGAGTGTCTCCTTCAATTTCTAAAAGAGCCAGAAGAGGACAGAAATCTTCACCCGGGTTACAAACTCCATCTCTTGATTGCTCGGACTCTCCCACACAATCTTTTCCATTATTTTGCGGAGCTGGGTTGTTACACTGTCTGTATCTTTTTTCTGTTTTTTTACAGTCTAATCCACACTCTCCTTTCTTAACCCAAGAGGTCCAATTCGACCATCCACCATCAATTGGGCAAGTCGGGCAGTTGTCAGAGGCTTGTCCTTTCAAAGGAGCCGAAGCTGTGTTTTGTGCCGAACCAGTATTATAATTTAGGTTGAGAGGAACAATATGACTTCCAAGTTCTGTCGGGTTATAAGTAAGAACTAAAGTACATGAAGCTCCCGCTTTTAAAACAGCTGGGTCTTTATCACATGTTCCACCCGTACCAGGATACTCTCCTCCTTTTAATACAAATGGAGGATCAATATTTGGTATTAATAAATTGGTTGCGTCTGTTTCACCTTCGTTAGTAACAGTCACTGTGCCATCAACAGGGTACCCTGGTGAAGTCACACCAAAGTCTCCTCCAGTGATTGTTAATTTTGCAGGTCCATCTTGATCAACAACACCCACTAAGTCGCGAGTTAATTGTTTAACTTCTTTTCCATTATTATAGTCAGCAACAAGTTGACCATTAAAAGTTCCTAAGTCATTAGATAAGAAGGTCACAATCACATTACAAGAAACTCCAGTCTTGATGACCTTATCACTTGTACAAGTTCCGCCTTCACCAGGGAAGTTTCCGCCTTTAAACTGAAACTTATCCCCTAAGCCAGACAGTGTGAAATCTGTGGCCGGAAGCCCACCAATGTTTTTGTAAGTAATCGTATGATCATTTGGAACACCTGGGGCATTCGAACCATAATTTTCAGGGTTATCACCTAATAGGATCACATTAGCTAAGCCATTACATAAGCCCTCGCCAATTTCACACTCTCTCATTTTAGATTGAATATTTGGCCCAAGTAATGAACAGTCTTTACCGTCATACTGAGGCACTGGGTTTGTACAAGATCTTGTACTAATAATGTCTTGCTTACAATACTGAGAACACTCCCCAGCAGGCTCCCAAGAACTCCAATCCGTATATCCACCGTCAATTGGAGCCGGCTTACAAAGACCTTCACCATAACTACAAGTTCTAGTTTCTAATTCAAAATCATTACCACCATCTAACTGAGAACAATCATTTCCACCGTTCATTGGAGCCGGGTTCAAACAAGCTCTCACTCGTCTTACATCTTTTTCACAATCAGCAGAGCATTGACTATAAGGCTCCCAGTTTGACCAATTCGTCCAACCACCATCAATCGGAGGTGTGGCATCACACTGACCTTCTCCATCTTGACAACTTGCTGTTCTAGTTTCTTCTGCTAAGCCGCCATCGAGTTGTGAGCAATCATTACCACCATTAGCTGGTGCTGGCTCTGTACATGTACGAGTTCGCTTTTGATCTTTCAAACAGTTCGGTCCACACTGACCAACATCTGTCCAAGCCGACCAAGGGCTCCAACCACCATGGATTGGTAATGGGGCACATGCTCCTTCCCCTGGTGAACAAGAAACGATTCTAATTTTTGACTCCGAGTGACCATCTCCACCTTCACATAACTTCCCGTTACCTACCGGTGTAGGATTAGTACAAGTTCGTGAGTAAACTTCTTGCTTAGTACAAGACTCATCACATGGCTTATACTCTGTCCAGTCACTCCAATCTGTCCAACCACCATCAACATCTTCCGGAGGAGCAACACACTCCCCTTCTCCATAAGAGCAAGAAATATCACGTTCTTCTTTAGAGTTACCTCCATCTACTAATGTACAATCTGAACCACCATTAGCTGGCTCAGGGTTAGTACAAGCACGCACTCTGGATTGTTTTTTATTACAATCAGCGCTACAAGTTGTCACATCTGCAAAATCAGACCAATCACTCCAACCACCATTAATAGCTTCTGGTGGTTGCTGACAAGCTTCATGTGGTGTGTAACCTTCAACAACCCACATAGATCCTTTTAAATATTGTGCGGCAGGAATCGGACCAGTTTTGTTACAAGCTTTATCGCCGGCTCCAACAATTTCCATTGTAAAACCTGTATATGGGCTTGATGAAACTTGATCGTCTAAATAACCAATAAAACCGTCCCCAGAACCATTACCAAAGGCCCATTTGTCAGAATTGGTATAAACTGCCCCATCTACTCCGGCATCGTAATTGTCACAAAGTTCGTTAGCCGAGTCTCCCACTACATACTGACCCTTGCTACTTGAAGAGTTCGTATTTAAAGAAACAGTATGATTTTCTTGACCGGTAGAAACATCAACGGCCACATTATTATAAGTAGAATTTTGCGTATTTTGTAAAAGTAAGGAAATTTTTGTATCTGACAATCGACCGAGCTTATCTGGGGTTGTTACCTCGTTGGCTTCTGGAATTCCAGTATAGCCGTCACTAGGAGCATTCACCACAAGAGTTCGACCATAATTTTCCATATCACAATAAACATCAAAAGGGTCAAGACCAAGTTCGTTGCCATCTGGGTCCACTTTATAAACGCCACTTTGACAAGATCCATTTTCATAATACTCTCGGCAAGAACGTGGGTATGTATTTAAGCCTTGAGCTGGGTCATCACTTAGAGAATCCCTTATACTAAAGCTCGACTTGGCACAGTTTTGAAAGTTGAAGGCAACGAATGCCGTAGACACCATAATAGTTATTATCGCAATATACTTGCTCATATTATTCCCCTGTTATTCCCACATTTAACGCACTTATTCATCTAACATTTACATAGAAAGACCAGTTCTTATCGGGGTATTTCTATAAAACTTTACACTTTTTAGATGTTTAACTCAGAGTTTAAAGATTAATTTTTGGCTAGAAAAGTCCAGTTATTCAGCACTTTTAGCTATTTCGACAATTTTACTATTTCAGTCTAGGCATTTTTTTCATTTCACTAAACAAGTTGCCTTGAGAGTTTTTAATTTAGTAGTCTCGACTAAAGCATCGGGGGAGGCTTCTTGTTTAAGCAACTATTATGTCTAGGTTTATTTTGTTTCTTTAATCTTTACTGTCACTTGGCTACTGCCAATCTGCCAAATAAAATCAGTTTACACGACTTTCTCAATAATTATTTTAACGAAAACGAAAGTCCTAAAAATTTAAACCTAGACCTAAAAACCTCTGCGGCTCAACGAGATAAAGTCGATAACCAATACTCCGCAATTCTATCTTTTCGTCCAGAACAAAGAAGCCAAAAAGATAATTTGGTGAATCAATCTTGGGACCGAGAAAAAACTATTAGTGTGGATTATCAGCAAAACTTAGCCTCAGGAACCTTACTTCGTGCTGGTGCTAAAAAATGGCTAGAGAATTCAACAGTCACTTCATTTTTTGAATATGACAGAACTATCGATAACAACTATTACATAAGGTTAGAGCAAAGTTTGTGGCGCAATGGCCTGGGCTACAATCAAAGGTCAAACACTCGCCTAGCTAAGGCAAAATATAAAAGCCAAGCCCTTAACAACGCCATCGAACAGGCTAAACTTTGCTCAGATGCTATTGACCTTTATTTAGATACATTAAAAAGTCAGGCTCAACTTCAAATCAGTGAAAAAATATTTAAAAACTCACTAAAAGTTTTAAAGTCCATTAAAAGATCTCATCGAGCAAAACTTGTTCGTAACATCGAATTACTTACAGCTCAGTCTGACCACCTTAACAATGAACAAAAACTAGCAGCTTCTAAAATTTCATTTAACCTACAAAAAACACAATTAGCGACAGCTATTAAAAGGCCTGTTGACTCTATTGAAGAGCTTCACACACCAAACCTCAACTCTAGTTCTAAGGCCTTAGTGACGAGCTCCCAACTTTCTCCAAAATATAAAGAGGCTTTTGACGAAAATATTGAATCTTTAAAATGGACCTTTAAATCGCAATCTAATCTTGCCAAGCCAGAATTGACCTTCTACGCCGAAGCCTCTAAAAATGATAATCAATTTGTAATACCTAACGGCTTAGAAAATGCCGAATCAACAACCATAGGCCTATCCATAGATATACCTATAAATGACAAGAGTTTAAAAGCTAACCGACAAGAAAGTCATTACCAGTGGAAAAAAGCCGAAAATGAAAGAAACCTTCAACTAAGAAGCTTAGCTAATGATCTTGAAAACTCTCTTAAACAGGACAAACTTTTAAAGCAGCAGCTTGATGTTGTTGCTAAACAAAAAAAATTACAACAAAAGCAAACTAAAGAGGCTTTTAAACTTCTAAAATCTGGGCAAATCGAACTCAGAGACTACATTCAATATAGAGATTTTGAGTTAAACAGCGAACTCAACTGGATTGATTTAGTTCAGTCTTACTTAAAAAACAAAGTTCGAGTGTCTCTGTTAATTCACCCAGATATTAACTCTTGCAAAGCGAGCCAACTGTGAAAAAAATATTTACCTACTTCATTGAAAATAGCTTTATCGTAAACCTAATTTCAGGTTTTATTATTATTGTTGGCTTAGTTTGTATGAGCCTTATGAATAGAGACCTCATTCCGGCTCTGCAATTTCCAAGTGTTCAGGTCAACATCAGCCTTTTTGGTGGGACAGCTGAAGAGGTTGAAAAGTTTGTGACCTACCCGGTTGAGGATAGTTTAAAAAATTTAGTTGGAGTCAAAGAGGTAACATCTACCAGCTCCAATAGTTTATCTTCTTTATCAATAAAATATAACTCTGATTACGATCAAATGGATCAATCCGCTGAAATGGTTCGTTCTCAAATTGATAGAATCAGGTCTACTTTACCTGAAAACATAAGATCAATTAATGTTCGCCGTGCCGAAATTAAAGATACTTTTTTATACTGGTTAGGATTAGAAGGGCTTCAACAAGAAAATACACTACATAGGCAGTTTTTTAAGAACTTTAAAAACTCATTATTAAAAATTAAGGGAGTGGCCAAAACAAACTCTGACTTTAAAGATAGAGATATTTATATTAAATTAAAACCAAAACAATTAGATAAGCATAACTTATCAACCACTCGTGTAAGAAATTTATTGCGTGGCGCCCTTGTCATGTTGCCCGTGGGTGAAATTGATAACGGTAAAGATAAAATTGAAGTCAAATTAAACAGCACTGTTAACAATATCCAAGACTTAAAAAAATTGGTTCTAAGAAAAAATGCCTCTGGCTTTGAAGTTAAGCTGGAAGATATTGCTGATGTTTCTTATAAGCTAGGGACTGTAAAAACAAAGCAAATGGTTAATGGTCTGCCAGGAATCTCCGCCGGAGTCAGAAAAGACCTCAACTCAGACTCTATCGACTTAAAAGAAAAAACGGATAAGGTTATTAAGAGGTTTAATAAAAATAGTCCTGATAATATTAAAATTTCCTCTTTTCTTGATGGCCCTCGTTTTATTTTACAACAAATTGAAGTGCTCACAAAAAATGGCTTTATTGGCTTTATTTTTGTTTTATTGACTCTTATTATTTTTTTAAATTTTAAAACAGCAATTATGACCTCCCTAGGCTTACCACTGGCCTATTTTGGAACACTCATTATCTTATACTCTTTTGGTTTAAATATTGATTTGCTTTCTATCATTGGTATGATTTTAGTTATCGGTGTTTTGGTTGATGATGCCATTATTGTTGCTGAAAAATACAATGAGCTTTTAAGCTCGGGCCTACCCCCTAAAGAAGCCGCCCAAAAAGCAGTTGAAGAATTAATTATTCCAGTCACGGGCACTATTCTTACTACGGTTATAGCCTTCTCTCCACTTATTTTTATTAAAAGTGAAATGAGCACTCTTCTTTATGCCGTTCCCATTGTCGTAATTTCAGCATTGGCTATTAGTTGGTTTGAATCATTTTTTATTCTTCCCAATCACCTTGCTCACTTTGCGCAAAAGCCCTCCCTTCCAAAAGCAGACAAGTTTATGAACTCAGTCACTAAAAAATATAAAGATGTTTTGCATTTTATTATTAAGGGACGCTACATTGCCTTTTTAGTTCTAATAGGATTAGTCGGTTGTGCTGGGTATATTGCTTCAACAAAAATTAAAAAGAATTTTGATTTTAGAATTAACCCAGAATACATAACCATAAATGCAACCCTCAAAAAATCGACCTCATTAGATCATTCTTTTGAGCAAGTTAAAGATCTTGAAAAGGCTTTACAACAACTTCCCAAAAAAGAAGTCACAAATGTGTCCACGCAAATTGGCTCTGTATGGACTGATGGTAAAGTTAAAAACTCTCCTCGTTATGTACAAATATCATTATTTCCAAACCGAACCGACAACTACCCGCAAAAACAAATGAAACGTATCACTCCCCTGGTTGATGAAATTATAAAAAAATATAACCAAAACCAGTTTGAAAAAATTGAAGTTTCTACTCATCAAGAAGGAAATAATGAATCTAAAGAAAATATGGTGACTCTCTACATTAGAGGCTCTGATCAGCTCAATTTTAAATCTTTAGAGAGTGAAGTTTTAGAAGCCACAAAGGGTTTAAAAGAATTAAAAGAGTACTCTCCAGATACTGAACTTTTTCAGACCTCATGGCAGTTCAACCCCAACGTTGCTAATTTGAGTTTACATAAAATTCCGCCGCCAGAGTTAGCTCAACAAATAAGAAGTTACTTTTCTGCAGATCATCTCATAGAAACTCGAATGAATGGTGAGAGCGTTTGGGTATATACTGAGCTTCAGAATAAAGAAAGTTGGATTAAAAAAGACCTTGATCAACTAGAAATCATTTCGCCTCAAGGTGTATCAGTACCGGCCTATCTTTTAGGGAGCTGGGAAAAAAAAGAAAATTTAAAAAAGCTTATTCATAAAAACGGAGACAGACAGTTTTCGATGGACTTTAAAGTGGCAAAAAGCTCTAACCGCGCCCAAGCTAATAAAGCACTGGCCGCTGCCATTGAGCCCCTTACTATCAAGTTTAATCAATACACCTTTGACGCTCAATACTTATCTGACCAAGAGCAAAGTAACCAATCCTGGGCCCTTAAAGTCGCTATTATATGTATGTTGGGTGTACTTTTTGTTTTAGCTATTATTTTAAAGTCACTCACTCAGCCTCTTATTGTTGGACTTCCTATTCCTTTTGGGGTGATTGGAATTATTTTAGCCCTTTATTTTCATAACTTGCCAATGGGGCTTATGGCCATGGTGGGATTGGTGGGAACCATAGGCGTTTCAGTCAACTCTTCTATCATTATGGTGGATCAAATTAATAGACTCCAAAAAGCCCGTGGAGGCATAATGAACAGAGGCATTTTAATTGATGCCTGCTCATCGCGATTAAGAGCCATTTTACTCACCACACTCACAACTTTACTAGGTGTTTTCCCCATGGCTTATGCCTTTGGCGGAGAGTCGGGTTTTACACAGCCATTGGCTTTTTCGATGGCTTGGGGCCTTAGTTTTTCAACACTGCTCACTCTTTTTGTTTTACCAGCTTTACTAGAAATTCGTGAAGATATTTTAAGAGGCGGAAGATGGCTTTTGAAAAAAATAGGGCTAGGGTCAAAGAGTCAAAACAATAAATTCAATACAAGAAAACCATTGGCAGAAAAAGAACCACAAAACAAAAAGACCCCAGAAATTTCAGAAGACTTACACCCGGCTAGCTTTCCGCCGCCACCGCCTTCTTCGCAGCCACCTGTATTACAATGACATACATTATGGGCTTTTTAAAAAAAGCCCATTGACACACCCCTTAACACCTCGTTAAAAACGAAAAATTTTATTTATATTTAAAAGCTAAAACTTTTCATGATAAAAGCAAAATTAAAGGCTCTTTCTTTAATAGCTTCATATCTTTTAGAGGCTCCGACATGGCCTGCGTGCATTTTAATATTTAACAACAAGGTGTTGTTGTCGGTTTTTAACTCTCTAAGTTTAGCTACCATTTTCGCAGGCTCCCAATAGGTGACCTGCTCATCAGAAATACCTGAGTTATAAAGCATTGAGGGGTACTCTTTTTTTTCAATATTATCATAAGGGGAATAGCTCATCATATATTGATAATCTTTTTTATTTAAAATGGGATTGCCCCACTCTTCCCACTCAGGAGGCGTTAATGGTAAAGTCTCGTCTGAGATTGTATTTATAACATCCACAAATGGAACATCAGCAATCACACAACGAAAAAGCTCAGGCCTCATGTTCGCAACAGCCCCCATAAGCATTCCGCCAGCACTTCCACCATTAGCTACAATATCCCCTGCCTTAACATAACCTTGGCTTATCATGTACTCACAAGAGCTTATATAATCTTTAAAGGTGTTCATTTTATTTTGTTTTTTTCCACTTAAATACCAATCAAAACCCTTTTCATCCCCTCCTCTTATATGGGCAATAACAGACACAAAGCCGCGATCAACTAAACTAAAAATACCCGGCGAAAAAAAGGCTGGCATGCCAAGGCCATAGGAACCGTAAGCATAAACAAAGGCTTTTTTATTAGTCATTTCTTTAAAGCCTTTTTTATAAAGAATTGATAATGGGATCATCTCGCCATCATGACCTTTGGCGTACTCTCTTTTGAGTACATAGTTGTCAGGGTTAAAATTGGGCACTTCTTTGCTTTTCAAAACTTGGAACTGTCCTGACAAAAGATCAAGGTCAAGAACTTGAGACGGCTGACGACAAGACTCGTAGTAAAACCTTACCTTTGTTGACTGTGGGTCAAAGGCACCGGAGTAACTTAATGTATAAGCTGGTTCAGACATAGAAACTTTTTTTTGAGTTTTATCATTTAAATCTAAAATAGAAACTTCATCCACTGCTGTTTCATTATTTTTATACATCAACAACATTTTAGACCCATAAATAGCAAAGTCGGTTAGATATTTACTGTTTTGCTCATTAATAAAAATTTGCCAATTTGAAAATTGAACATTGCTTTCAGAGCATTTATAAATTTGGTAGTTATTGGCCTGACCATGGTTAGTTCTTATATAAAAGCACCCATCTCGGTGATCAATACTAAAATCAACATCATTTTTGCCTTCGGAAAATAATTTAAACTTATTTTCTGTGCTCCACTTATAATAAACTTTGGTCTCTGACCCACTAGCCATATAAACAAAGTGCACTTTTTTAGTTTTACTTTTTGAAATACTCATAAACATATCGTTACAAGACTCTGGTTTTTCAAAAATGAGTTCTTTGGACTCTGGTCCTTTATCAACACGAAACAAAAAGATTTTTTGCCCCCGTCCCTCAGGCCCCCTTTCTACAAAGTAAATTTCTTCGTTGTTAGCCCACATAAAAGACCCTGTGCAGTTTTTTACTTCCCAAGGGAAGTCTTTCCCTGTGCTTAAGTCTCTAACCTTTAAAGTTTTTTCCATCGAACCGGTTAAGTTAAAAGAATAAGCTAGCCACTGATTATTGTCGTTGGGCTGACCGCCTGAAAAAAGGTATAATTTTTTTCCTTCAGCCTCTTGATTAACATCAAAGTAAAGCTCTTCTTTAGCCTCCAGGCTTCCTTTTTTACGAAATAACTGTGGGTAGTTTTTTCCTTCTGTTGTTCTTTGAAAGTAAAAGTAACCATTGCGTTCAAAAGGATAGGTTTCATCATCTTCTTTAATTCGCCCTAAAATTTCTTGATAAAACTTATTTTGTTGTTCTTGAGTGCTGGCCATCACTGATTCAGTATAAGAAGCCTCTGCCTCTAAATAAGCCTTCACTTCTGAGTTATCAAAGTTTAAATCTCCTTGTAAAAATTTTTGCCAATTTTTATCTCTTAACCAGTGGTAATTGTCCGTACGAGCTTCATCGTGTTGAACAATTTTTTTAGGGTATTTGGGGGCACAAGGGGGCTTCATAATGGTCTCCTACTTATAAATAGCATCTATATGAATTGAATCATGTTTCTGAATAAAGAGCTATATTTTAGAAAATAATTCTCACGTCTTCTCACATTTTCAATCTATACAAAATAATGTTTAAAAGGTTTTCCATTTAAAAGTCAGTTTATGTTTTACGAGGTTTCAAGTTGTTCAAATAAAAATTTTGTACTAAACCTTAAGATATATAAAATAAACTCCAATAAAGTGAGGTAATATGTCTACTGGAATATTTGACGCCAACTTGTGGCAAGACGTCGAGGGATTTTCTTTTCAAGATATCACTTATCATAAAGCAAAAAACCAAGGAACTGTGCGAGTGGCTTTTAACCGCCCAGAAGTCAGAAATGCTTTTCGCCCTCAAACCGTAGACGAGCTTTTTACTGCCCTTGAACACGCAAGACAGGATCGCTCAGTTGGGTCTGTTATTCTTACAGGCAACGGACCTTCACCAAAAGACGGTGGCTGGTCTTTTTGCTCTGGTGGCGACCAAAGAGTTAGAGGGCGAACTGGCTATCAATATGGAGACCAAACTCAAATGGGACGCCTGCATATATTAGAGGTTCAACGATTAATTCGTTTTATGCCCAAAGTGGTTGTATGCGTAGTGCCTGGTTGGTCAGTCGGCGGCGGACACTCTTTACATGTTGTTTGTGACTTAACACTAGCAAGTAAAGAGCATGCACAATTCAAACAAACTGATGCTGATGTTGCTAGTTTTGATGGAGGCTATGGCTCGGCTTACTTAGCTAAAATGGTCGGTCAAAAAAGAGCTCGTGAAATATTCTTTCTAGGAAAAAGCTATTCTGCTCAAGAGGCTTTTGAAATGGGTATGGTCAACGCCGTCATTGAACATAGTCAATTAGAAACAGAAGCTTTAGCCTGGTGTAAAGAAATCAATAGTAAAAGCCCTACGGCCATACGAATGCTAAAGTATGCCTTTAATTTAACTGATGATGGAATGGTCGGCCAGCAGCTCTTTGCCGGAGAAGCCACTCGGCTTGCTTACGACAGTGATGAAGCCGCTGAAGGTAAAGAGGCCTTTTTAGAAAAAAGACCAAGAGATTTTTCCAAATACCCTTGGCACTTTTAAAGTTTAAAGCTCAAAGTTATGCTCAGTCATCCAGCTGTTATCAATATGCTTGCTGAGATAATTCCGAATGCTATCAGGCAAAACCACCACGCAGTTTTGTCCTGCTTTTAAGTGAGCGGCTTCCTGTAAAGCCGCTTGCATAGCTGACCCACATGAACCACCACACAGCAAGCCTTCTTCACGGACTAAACGGCGAGCCAATTTAAAGGACTCAACATCATTAGTTTTTACCCATCTATCAATACAAGAACGGTCAAGCACATCAGGAATAAAGTCATAACCAATTCCTTCTACATGGTAAGATTTAATTTCCGAGGGACCAGCCAATAAGGAACCTTCTGGGTCGGCGCCAACAATGATTGTCTCCGGCGACACTTCTTTCACTTTTTTGGAAACTCCAGTAATAGTACCACCAGTCCCAGCCCCCATAACAATCATATCTACTTTGTTATCTAGATCTTCCAGAATTTCAATGGCTGTACCTTCAATATGAGCATTGGGGTTAGAAGGGTTTGCATACTGGTCTAAAATATGTGCATTAGGAAGCTCTTGCTGCATTTTTTTAGCTACACCAATATGGCTATCTGGGTCATCAAAGGCCGCTTCTGTCGGTGTTCTAACGACCTCAGCACCTAAGGCGTTTAAAACCACTTGTTTTTCATGGCTCATTTTTTCAGGCATTGTAATGATAACTTTATAACCCATTACAGCCCCAGCTAAGGCAATTCCAATTCCAGCATTTCCACTAGAAGGCTCAATAAGAGTGTCACCTGGCTTAATACGCCCTGACTTCTCAGCATCAGCAACCATTTTATACCCAATACGATCTTTCACTGACCCACCGGGGTTCATGAACTCACACTTCACATAGAGATTACAAGCAAGGTCGGAACCGACACGGTTTAATTTTACAAGAGGAGTTTTTCCAATAGTTCCTAGTATATTATCAAAAGTATTCATGAATATTCCTCCCGTAGAGCATAAAAAAATAAAAGCAAAGTTTAAGTCGTTCAATTTGTATTTACAGTTTTATACCCTAACTCAGGATATGAAGGCAGGACTTCACCGCTCATTGCTTGTTGCGTTAGGACAAAAAATACCGTAACACCCCCTAAAAATAGCATTAGAAAAACTAATGAATTTTTATTATAAAGATTAATTTTTCAAATTGATTGAACTGTGAAAAAACAAGTATAGAATTTACTTATAGGGGGAATCATGAAATTTTTTAGTATTCTTATTATCTTCGTCAGCCAAGTCGTCTTAGCCCAAGCCAATACAAGAACCTCTGATATTCTTAGGTCTAGAATTAACTCCGCTCATTTTAACCCTGTTCATTTTCGCATGGGAATCATAACGATCACACCCAAAACATTAATGCTAAATCTTGTTATGGAACCCACTCCTTCAAAATTTGAAGAAAAAGTGGTTGCGCTAGATATTACGGATGTAAAGGTACTTGAGTGTGGCTTAATTACTTACGAAGCTGTGGCTAACGATAAAGCCCTTATTCTTGAGGATCGCTCACAAGCTAACTGCGGTATATCTTATAATTTCAGCGTGGCCTTAAAGTACGAAACCATAGAAAACGAAACGGTATTTACCTCGCGTTTTGATGGAACTGACCTTGAGGTTATAGACTTTCAAAACCTTGTAATTTCAGTGGGCCAAGAAGGCTTATTTAATAACAACCCTGTGATTTTACCAGTTATCCCTAAAATGTAATTCTTCCCTCCCAAGACAATATTACATTTTTTGTAGGCCAGCTCATGCTGGCCTTTTTTTTATAGAATGAGCTCAGGCCACTGGCCTTGAGATCGTTGAAACCACTGCGACAAATGCTTTAACCAAACCTCTTCGGTATTAAAAGCCGGAATATAATAAAAGTTTTTACCTCCAGCTTCTTCAAACTGTTCACGCAATTGCATATCAACTTCCTCTAAAGTTTCCAGACAGTCGCAAACAAAACTCGGACAAACAACAGCTAAATTTTTAACCCCTTTCACTTTAACCAGCTCATCTAAATGCTCCGTTGTGTAGGGCTTAATCCATTGAGCTCGACCAAGACGGGATTGAAAACTTGTTGAGGTAGCAACAGATAATTCCTTAGAAACAAGATGTGTTGTCTCTACACACTGACCTTTATAACAAAGGTGGTTAGTGCCAAATCGCTTTTCACAACAGCCTGGTTTTAAGCAGTTTTTTTTGTAATCAGCTCCCAGCTTTTTAATGTGGTTTTCAGGTAAACCATGATAACTAAATAAAAGATGATCTATGTCTTTTCCTACAAGCTCTTTTTGAATATGCTTTGTCAGGGCATCGATGTACTCTTTTTGATTAAAAAAATAATCGACTTTTTTAATCTTTGGATAAGAGGCTGGCTTATTAGCCATCACCCGTTGTGTTTCAACAAAGACAGTTTCGGTACTCGACTCAGCATATTGAGGGTATACGGGCAACAAATAGATTTCTTTATAGTCTTTGTACTTCTCTATTAAACTTTCAATACTTGGCCCGTTATACCTCATGGCATAGTCGACAGTAAAATCATCGACATAAGGAGACAAATGCTCCACCAACTTCTTGGTATAATGCACTAAGGGCGAGCCTGTTTGCTTATCCCAAATAGCGCTATAGGCCTCAGCCGACTCATGACTTCTTTTCGGAACAATGAGTTTTTTTACCAATAACCAACGCAAAGGCTTTGGAATATTAATAACAAGAGGGTCCATTAAAAACTCATCTAAAAACTCACCCACCTCTGGAGCTTCAGGTTTTTTAGGAGATCCTAAATTTACAAGTAATAACAGTTTATCTGGTGTGCTCATAATTAATCCTATCGGCTAATTTTTTAGCCTTTAATAAAAGTTGTGACAACCCCAACTGCCCTGTGTAGTTTCCATGCAAATAAAGATTGTCTTTCACCGGGTGATCCAAGTTGTATTTACTTAAAAAGATCTCTAACGTTGAGTCATATCTTGGTAAACAATTTTTCCAAAGCTTAACATCTGAATACTCAAAATCATATTCTTTGCCCCAAACAGTCTTAATATCTTTTTTTACTAAATTTAAAATATCTTCATCACAGGAGCAAGACTTCAATTCGTCAGACCCTAATATCCAAGTTTGTAAACTATGACTCTTATAGCGGCTGGGAAACAAAGAAGAATCTAGTAATAGCCCCATACTGTTAACCCCTGAGTTTTTGGGGAATAAACAACCAAAACCAGATGGATTTAGTTGATCTTTTTTAAAAAATAAGGCGACCTTAGCAATGGAAAGCAACGATATACGACTTAGATCATCACTTAAAATAGGATCTAACGACTTAAAAACTATAGAACCAGCTTGCGGAGAGCCAGTAAAAACCGTCGTGTCTTTCGAGTTTTCTTTTTTCCATTCACGATTAAAATAAAATTGCACACCTTTGGACTCAAGGTGCTTAACCAGAGCGGTTAACAGCTGTCCCGTTCCTCCTGCAAAACTAACCGTTTGTCGCTTTACACGAGAGGAGCTCTGAGGTCTTTTTTTACGAAAAAGATTTTGGGTGACCAATGTTGCACTTAAAGACGACGATCTCTCGGCATAAACACCTTGAAAGGCTGGCTCAACCAATTGATGAAGTAGCTTTTTTGAAAAAACTCTTTCTACCCATGAAGATAAGGCCTCTTGCTTTAAAGGCTTTTTACTGTTTTTACTCCACTTAAAACGAATTAAAAGTAATACAATATAAAAGGTGTAAAATAACGAAAAGGGCCACCTGGAAAGTTTACTTTTATACCAAATAAATTTTTTTTTGGCGTTTTCACTTGGGTATAAAATATCAAGACCAATATCTTGGCAAAGATCTATTAACTCATGAGAAAGCAATAAACCATTGGCTGCCCATTCTATCGGACCATATGGAGTTTCAGGGCTTTGAATTAAACCGCCAGCACGTGGTTGTTTTTCATACACTTCCACCTGAAAATTATTTTTTTGTAAATAATAAGCCAAGGTTAAACCTGAAAACCCTGCCCCAACTATGGTTGCCTTAAGTTTCATATGATTTATATCGATTTTGAAAAAGTTTTCATTTCAGGCTTTTTATTACGTAATCTTTCGTCCCAAACTAAACAAGCATTACGTATAAATGGGTGCCCCTTTTCTGTTAAACGAAGAACTCCGTCAGAAACAACCACTAAGCCATCGTCCATCATTTCCTGTAAAAACTGAACAACATCAGCTTCTTGATTTTTGTTATCTAGCTTCACTTCTAACTGGGTCATAAACTCTAGTACTTTTTTTCTAAAATAAATATCTTGCTCGTTGAGCTTATGGCCTCTTAATGTGGGCACTTGTTTTTCTTCGACTTTTTCTTGGTATAAAGTCAGCACCTTTTCGTTTTGGTGAAAACAATCCGGAGTTTCTGATATACTGCTTACACCTAAGCCCAACAAAACGTCAGATGTGTTGCATGTATAACCCATAAAGTTTCGATGTAAAGTTTTATCTTCTACCGAAATTGAGAGGCTATCAGTTGGAAGTGCAAAATGGTCCATTCCGATTTCTTTGTAACCAGCTTTTAAAAGTTCTTCGCGGCCATACTCATACAAGGCTCTTTTATCAGCACCCATAGGTAAGTCTTCATCCTTAAAAAGTTTTTGAGATGGTTTAATCCAAGGAACAATGGCCAAGCTATACAGAGCAATACGATCTGGCTTAAGCAGGATTGTTTGTTCAATGGTTTTTTTAAATAATTCCATACTCTGCTTAGGCAAACCATAGATTAAATCAAAATTAACAGAGGTTAGACCTAGGCTGCGAGAGGTTTCAGTCACTTCTTTCACTTTTTCAAAACTTTGCACTCTATTGATTAGTTTTTGAACTTCTAAGTTAAAGTCTTGAACACCAATACTAATGCGGTTGAAACCTAAAGAGGCTAAGGTTTCCAATTGATCGACCGTGCAACGCCGTGGATCCACTTCAACTGACGCCTCAAAATTCTTTTGAGCTTTTTTGCAATCATCCATAATTGGCCCTAAAAGCTGTTTAAAACTTTCAGAGGCTAAAAAGTTAGGAGTACCACCGCCTAAATGAATTTGCCCTAAAGTTCCGTTAAGAATGGAAGGAACATTTTTTTTATAATTTTCCCACTCCTTAAGCAAAACTTCGACATAATCAGAGCCACGTGCTTTATTTTTGGTAATACTTGTATTGCATCCACAAAAGGAGCAAAGCGTTTCGCAAAACGGAATATGAATATACATCGACCAAGTCGAGCCTTGTGGTGCTAAATGCTTATTTAGCGAAGCTATCCACTCATCACTGGTGGGAGAGTCAGACCAATAAGGAACCGTCGGATAACTTGTATAACGTGGAACAGGCAAATCGTACTTATTTAATAAAGTTTTGAAATCACTCACTGAAGTACTCCCTTACAAAATTAACTACAAACTTAATATTATCCTCAGGAGTTTTAGGTAAAACTCCATGGCCAAGGCCACAAATCCATTGGTTACGATCTTCTAAAGAAAGTTCTTTTATTTTTCTTAAGTCCATTTCTAAATATTTTTTTAAGGTGTCTTGATCACAAAACAACATATTGTTATCAAAATTTCCTTGGACAAAAATACTTCTTTCTTGTGTTAAGCAATCAGCTAGATCTAAGCGATGATCAAAACCAATGCCAGATATATTTTGATCTAAAAAATAATCTTGAAAGTACCCTTGATGAGTGTACTTGGAATAGTAAGCAATTTTTTTAGGAAATTGGGCCGCTATTTTTTTTATCGTCGGGGCTATTATCGAAAGGTACATATTTTTATTTAACTCGCCGGCCGCAGTGTCCATGACAACCACTTGCTCAGCACCGGCATCAAGTTGAAGTTTTATATTCTGATATAAAAAATCTAAAATAATTTTTTCAAACTCAAAAAATAGAGACAGTTTACTTTTAGCTTTTTGCAAACCTCCCTTATGAGAGCCTTCTACAGCATAGGTAAATAGCGTCCAAGGTGCTCCGACAAAGCCAATCAAACTTTTATTCTTAGGAAGAAGTTCTCGAGTGGCCTTAACACTTTCACTTTGAAAGTTCATATGCTCAATAGCTTCAGAGACTGGCCTTAACTGTTTAATGTTATCTTCGTTCAATTGACGGTCTAATTGAGGCCCTGGGTTATACTCTAACCCCATACCTAAAGCCTCTAAGGGAAACAAAAGGTCACTAAACAAAATGGCAATATCAAAATCAAATTCTTTTATAGGCCCCAAAGCAACTTCAGCAGCTAACTCAGGCTTTTTACATAAGTCGACAAAACTATGCTTTTCTCGCAAAGCACGGTAGTGACTATGATATCTTCCTGCCTGGCGCATGAACCAAATGGGAGGTACCGCTTGTGGCACTCCTTGCAAAACATTACTAAACTTTTCATTGTACATAAATTTTCTCCTAAAAAACTAAAATATAAAATTATCCGTATTCATAGTCATGACTGGCCTTATAGCCTAAGCCACGAACAGATTGAATAAACCCAGAGTTTTTACCCAATATTTGTCGAAGTTGAACAATGATATTATCTACTGTTCTGTGGCTAGGGAACTGATCTTCCCCCCAAACTTCATTCAATAAATTATCTCGACTAACGACATTCGGGCTGTTTTTAACTAAAACGGCTAAAACAGCAGATTCTTTAGCATTCATAACCTTAGTATTTTGTCCATCAAAGTAGTTTAAACTTAAAAAATCTATATAGGCACCGAACTTTAAATCTGTTCTATCTACACTATGATTGTTTAAAACATGTCGCACTCTTATTAAAAACTCTTTCAAATGAAAGGGTTTAGGAATAAACTCTTCAGCTCCAAGCTCATAACCTCGTAAACGATCTTCGGCACTATTTTGAGCCGTAACAAAAATAAAGGGGCATCCGGTCGTTTTTTTTACTTGCTGAGAAAACTCAAAACCAGAGCCATCCGGAAGACCAACATCTAATATGACTAAGTTGAATTTTTTTTGAGCGACAGCTTCTTGACCGTCTTTAATATTATTTACCCAAGTGGTTTGAAACCCCTCTTTGTCTAATCGACTCTTTAAGGTTGCCCCCAAACTCTTATCGTCTTCTAGTAATAAAATATTCATGATTTTTTCTCCGCCAGAAAACTTAAGCGCACAGAAAAAATACCCTTTTTTGACGAGGGAAAGCTCACATTTCCCTTCATGGAGTTCATAAGAGACTTAACTATGTACAAACCAAGACCACTGCCACTACTGGGGTTATGACGATAGTATAATTGTCCTAACTTTTGTATTTCACCATCAAAGGGTTGGCCATCATTCGTGACATAAACATTTTGATAGAGGCCTTCATTTTTTACTTCAAAATGCACCTCTTTAGCTTCAGCATGAACTCGAGCGTTATAGATTAAGTTTCTCATGATAATATCCATAGCCCGTCGATCACAGTAAACAGAATCTTGCCCCTGATAAAAAAGTTTAATTTCTGGCCAATGATAACCTAAACTTTCTACCACTTCTTGTAAGCTAATTTTTTCTATAAACATTTTTAGCTTATTTTCACTTGAAAACTGTAACGAATTTTCTAATTGAAGCTGAAGTCTCAAGCTATCAGCAACAAGACGGTTGGCTAAAACTTCTACCTCGGCATCTTTGACATCTTCTTTTAAACTTTCAGCTTGTAGTCTCAAACTTGCAATTGAAGTTTTTAAATCATGACTAAAAGAAGCCACAAACTTTTTTGTTTCTAAATTTTTTCTTCCCTCTTTTAAAACGAAATAAATAAGTGTGGCTCCACCTAAAACCAATAGAATCATCCAAGTGATTCCCTCTGTGATGAGCATAAAACGGTAACGTGTCACCTCAACCTCAGTTAAGGAAGGGCTTTCTAGTAAGCGCAGGCCATTAATAAGCCACCAAATTGCTAAAGATAATGTAAGAAGAACCCAAAGGATGGACCCATAAAATTTCCACTTTTTAATGATGCTCATCCACACCCTTTAGAGACTCAATCATTATATGAGCCGAAGCTTCAAGTATTTCTTCACTATGTGCCCAAGACACAAAACCAACCTCATAAGCATTGGGAGCCATGTATAAGCCTCTTTGCAAACAACCCCTAAAGTATTTAGCAAAACGCTCGGCCATACCAGCTGGAAAATCATGGGGACTACGAATAGGACGCCCAATATCAGGAGCTAACCAAAATAAAGAGGAATACTGTACCATATGAAATGGAAGGCCTAGTTTTTTGATTTCATCATTTATTTTTTCTGCAAATGCTTGCGTTTTATTCTCTAGCTTTTCTTGAATATTATGTTCTTTTAACTTTTGAACTGTAGCTAGACCAGCCACCATACCAATAGGGTTTGCTGCTAAAGTTCCTGCCTGGTAAACTCCGCCCTCGGGAGCCATATGATCCATAATTTCTTTCTTGGCGGCATAGGCTCCAACTGGAAATCCACCACCAATTACTTTTCCATAAGTTACAATGTCAGGCTCAACACCAAGCCGGCCGGCCATTCCTTCAAAACCGACGCGAAGGCCTGAAATTACTTCATCAAATATAACTAAAGCTCCGTGCTTTTTGGCTATTTCAAAAACTTTTTCATTGAAACCTTCGGCTTGAACCAATAGGCCGTAATTGGCAGGAAGAGGTTCCATAATAACACAGCCAATGGATGAGCCGTGTTCAGAGAAAATCTGTTCAACTTTTTCTAGATTATTCAGCTCACAAACTAAAGTGTTAGAAACTATTTGTGACTCAACTCCTTGGCTACTACTTTCAGCTAACCCTGCCAACCCACTGCCAGACTTCACTAGCATATTATCTACATGTCCATGGTAGCAGCCATCAAACTTAAGTACTTTCTCACGACCCGTATAGGCCCGCGCAAGCCTTAAAGCCGTCATTACAGCTTCCGTTCCAGAACAAACAAAACGCAATTTATCAATAAAGGAAATATTGTCCACTAACCACTCGGTTAACTCAACCGAGTAAGGGTCCAAAGCACCCAGAGTCCATATTTTATTAAATACAGAACACACTTTTTTTTGTACCTCAGAATCTCTATGGCCTAAAATATTAGGTCCAAAACTCTGACAGAAGTCGATATACTTTTGTCCCTCAACAGAGGTAATATAAGCGCCTTTTCCTTCCGAAAAAACAACAGGGTCACACCCCATAGAGCGAAAAGAACGGACGGGACTATGAACCCCTCCCGGAGAAACTTGATAAGAGCGAGAAAAAATTTCTTTTGAATTCATTGAGAGACTTCCTTTTTCCATAAATCAAAACCAAGAGTTACATGTATTTTTTCAGTCGGTATATATTTTTTTAAAATGTCATAAGTATGACCAGGGCCACAAAAATGAGTTCCTTTAATAATCTCGGGACAAAGCTTAATCGCCGCCTCAAATAATCGCCCGCTCATCCAAAAGAAATGTGTTTTTTCTTTAAGACTCTCAATACTAAAATTCCAATCTACATCGTAGGTGGCTAAAAGCTTATGTTGACTCTCTACCCCCTTTGAATGGGTGAGTTTAGTCCATGAAAAAGACGGAGATAATAAATGGTTTAAACGCATATCCTCTTTTTCTCCCAAAGAATCAGAACAACCATTTACCCAAATCCCACGCTGAGCGAGTTTTTTCCAGCTCATGACTCCGCTGGTCCAAATTTTTTGAGACAACGAAGGTTGATAATTTTCAGGAAGTGCAAGAGAGCGTGCAACCCAAAGGCCTGCATGACTTTCTAAGTTTAAAGAATTCATTGCACGCAAAGTGCGAACAGAATTAACACTCCCCTTTTGTGGCCAAGTCGCCTCTTGATCCACTGATTTATATTTATTCTTCGAATGTAACTCTGAATAAGCTACCAATTTGCCATTTTCTTCTTGGGAAAAGTAGTGAACGGTTCCGTAGGGCCTTGGGAGATAATTAACTCCTAAGCGGCTATGACAGCCCCCTCCCATTTTCTTTAGCTTCGCTCGCTCTTGGGCGACAGAATTAAAGTCAGACTTAAAATTTAATTCTTCTAACTTTTTTTCAATGAGAGTTCCCTTGAGCACTTCTACCGCCAACGCTCCTTGAGCAGCTGCAGAAGGAAATAAAGAAAGTGGTAAAACCATCCACTGACAATGCTCTAAAGTTTCTGATATTTCTTTTTTTACCGACACAAACTCTTCGGCTTCAGCAGAAAGCATTCTATCTAAGGCCGCTTTAGCTATCACTAAGCCATCACTACTACTTTTTAGCATTTTAGTTAAACGAGTCGGGATATTTCCACGTATGGGTTGAAAGGCAATTTGATCAAGGCCACCGGGGTATAGCTCGGCTAAATGATTCTGTAAAAAAAACTCACGACGAGGAGAAGAGGTTAGAATTTCAATTTTTTTTGATTTTGCTATTTTATCTAAATTATTTTTTTTGACGAGCAGTACGTCTCGGCAATCTTCTCTTGGCAAAGTCATAACTATACGAGTTTCGCGATCTTCAATAGGAAGGTCTTTCCACGAATGAACCACTAAATCTATTTTTTTTTGCACCAAAGACTCATAAAAATCTTGGGTAAACAAGCCTTTGTTTTCAGACCCAGCTAAGTTAATATCTAAGTTTTGATCTCCAAAAGACTCTCGGTATATTAACTCAACTTCAACATCTAATTTTTCTTTTAAAAAACTAGCTACGGTTTGTAGCTGCATTCTTGCCAGGTCACTTTTACGTGCGGCCATTTTCAGGTGCATAAATCATCCCAGCCAAAAGGGTTTAACTTTTGTTCATTTATTTTTTCATCTATAAATTGAGTAATATTAACTTTGGCATTTTCTACTTTTTTATAAATAGCTTCTTTGTTGTTATTTATAAGGGCAAAGAATTCTTTAAGGTTGCTTGAGTCTGCCTTTAGCATTAATGCGTCTTCACAGGAGCTACCGCGAAGATCAAAAACATATTCAAGGTTATGCGAGCCCAACCAAGATCGAATAGCATCAGCACTTAAGGGAGCTGCCACAATCAAATAACCACTGATAGGAGCTGGAGGTTGTTGCAAAGAAAAATGTGTGCACTCGGCAAAAGCTTTTTTGAGTTTACTTTTCTCAATATTTCTTGAGTGAATAAATATATTTTTAGATTTTTTAGAAAGCCAAGGAATAATATCTTCGGCAAATTGTCCCGCGCCTAAAATATGAATAGGGCGACTAAAATTAATTTTTTTTCTCAATAAGCTACCGTAAGACTGAGCTCCTAAATGAATTAAATGTCGGGCTCTTATTTTCTTTGATTGATTTCTAACTTCAATCAGAATTTTATGAATTTCATTTTGTTCATAATTTGAGGGCTTAAGATTTTCTATAAAGTTTTTATATTGTCCAAAAACTTCTGTTTCGCCAACCATAGGAGACTTGAGCCCGCAAACCACTTCCATTAAAAACTCAACGGCCCGACTCCCCTGAAAAAGTTCAAAAGAAGAAGAGTTAGTTTTTGATGGAGCTTGTCCTTGCCCATAACCAAAAACAATAGTTCTTAAACATGTTTTCCATACATAGGTCTGGGAAGCTTCATAAATGAGCTCTCCCTCTTGAGAATGCCAAATAAAAAAGTTGTTCAAATTCACGTTATAAATTTACCTCAATCTTTCCCAAAATGTGTCACAGTATTGTCATATAGGCAATAATTTCAACCTATTGCCTGTTTATCTTGAGCTATTTTCTCAGATCAAAACAGGTGGTAATAATAAGCCAGTGAAAGTCAAATTTGTCTTCTCGTCTTTGAAGCTAAAATACCGCTCCTATTAAGCCCCCCCTCTGCTGGGGCAGTGCAGCATTGGCGATCACCTAACCTCTCTTAAGATTTAAAATAAAGGTTTCAAGCTTATTCCATCAAGGGAGGCTATAGATTAAACCTAAAGCCTGAAAAGTCCGATAAGAAGTTCTTATGTGTAGATTGTTTGCCTTCAAATCTGTTCTGCAGAGTCAAATTCATCAAAGCCTGGTGAATGCTGACAATGCGATTGCCCAGCAAAGCCTAAGACACCCTGATGGCTGGGGAGTGGCCTACTATGTCGAAAACTCTCCCCACATTATTAAGTCTGAAAACAAAGCCATTGAAGACAAAATTTTTCAAAAAGTTTCTGGTGTGGTAACGTCAAATACAGTTTTGGCTCATATAAGAAAGGCTACACTAGGCAGCAAATCTATTTTAAATACTCACCCTTTTCAATATGGTCCTTGGGTGTTTGCTCACAATGGAAATATTAAAAATTTTAAGGAACTTAAAAACGACTTATTACAGTTGGTCTCGCCCAATTATAGACAGTTTATTTTAGGAGAAACCGACAGTGAGATTTTGTTTTTCATAATTTTATCAGAGATAAATAAAAACAGCCAATTCACGTTAAGCTTAGAAAAATCTATTTCAAAGGTTTTAGCCATTACGGGTGATTACGAAAAAAATAGTCATGCCGACAACAGTAACACTTTTTTGTCTTTTATATTAACCAACGGAAAAGAACTTTTTGCCTTTAATGGTGGCAAAGACCTACACTATAGTACCTACAAATCTCGCTGCCCGGAAAGTAACACTTGCCCCTATTTTAATAAAACCTGTGAAAATAAGGCTTCACCTAACAGCCCAGTTAATCACCTCTTAATTTCTAGCGAACCTCTTCAGGGTCAAAACATTTGGGATAAAACTTTACCGGGGCAACTCATTGTTTGCCAGCCCAATTTAGTATTTAATATCATACAAATGTTTTAATACTTAAAGGCGCCAATATCCCAAGGCCCATTTCTTTCGGCCCCAGTAATATCCGAAGAAAAAGGAAAAAAACTATCATTTAATAAGCTCACACCTGTTCCTATGGCATCAGTGTCACCAGCAACTAAATTAAAGTTTCCATTTACAGCATCAACAAAAGTTAGGCTCACTGAATTTTGAGAGTTTCCACCTGGGGCATCTGTTAAATCAGAAATATTGTAGTCGGAGGCGGCAGAGGCTGATCCCTGATAACCTCGTGACCCTGAATTTTGAGCAAAGTTATTTTTTAAAACTGTGTTGCCACCCACAAGATAACCTGTATAGCAGTTGTATACAGAATTATTATAAACATAAACTGGCGCCGTTGTAGAACCATAAACTCCTAAGCCGCTGGTATAATCAAACCCGTAAATAATATTATTAACAATATAAATTTTTGAAGAGGCGTTGGAATTAAAACCACGAACCCCCCAAATGCTGGAGCCTGAGCCCGTCATCTCTCCACGAATAATGTTATTTCTTATGATTATAGAAGCTAAATTTCCTCCTCCAGTTTGGATGGCGGCTCTTGAGCTCAAACTATTATTGATTATACTTCTGAACTGAATTCCTTCGACAATCACATGGTCGTCCAAAATATACAAGTTTCTATCATTTGTGACTTCGAGACGAGCCTTAGTATTATCCCAAACGCCATTGTGCCTTTGGGAAACTCCCACCTCAAACTGAGAACTTGGAGCAAAAATTCTTAAATAGTTTTTGTCTGAAGTGGTCCAACCATTTAGTAAAACGGCAGAGGTGTCTGCTGCGTCAGCATATAAAGCTAAATGCCACACTTGATTTGAAGCCACAATATCATGGGAAAATGACCAGGCATTGAAGTTTCTAACGGCAATATCAATTCCTGTATTTTCTGTTCCCGCACGAGCATCATTCAAAGAAGTATGGGACCTGAAAATACTCCAATCTTGATCCGCCGTTGTCGGTGTGGGCATTGCTCCTAAATTATTGTAAACCGTATAGGTCGTCGACGATAAACGAGCATGAATAAAGGCAATAGAATCAATACTTGAGTTACCATCACTGTCGTACTGAATTGCATCTCCAACTCCTACGTTCAAGGCTATAGAAGAACTAAATGTGGCTGTAGAAGCTGAAATTGTTAAGGCATTCGACCCACCAGAATCTAAAGCCAAAGTATTTCCTGGCCCTACCGAGCGATAAATATGATCAACACCACCTGACGCCACTAAATTAAAAGTATAACTTTGCGGACTTCCCGAAACACCATCAGCATCAGCGGTCACCACTTGGATTTTTAAGCTATCTCCCGGGTTATCACTTACTAATAAGTCCGATGAGATAATGCTTTTGTAAAAGTGAGAGTCACTTCTTGTTAAAGTTCCCAAGCTCGTAGACGGTGAACAGGCAGGGCTATCAGTTAGGTTACAATAATATAAAGTTAATGTTGAATTGCTATTATCATCATTACTGTAATCCACACTTACAGAAAAACTCTGCTCACCTATATTACCTACTAACATATTGCTCACTGAAATATCGTTAATCGGTAATGTTACCGGACCATTTAATGGCCCTCCACTAGAGCCATCGGCATCGGTAGCCGTCACTCTAATATTTAAAGTATCACCGGCGTCATTGGGTGAAGCTAAACCAGAAACTTGTAACCTTATGGAGCTGGACAAACGTGTAATGGCGACTGTCGGGCTAAATGTAGGTGTACAACCCGGTGAGTCCGTTTCATTGCAATAAAGCAGAGACACAACAGAATTACTGTTATCGTCGCCGTTAAAATCAATATTAGCATCAAAGCCACCAGCTACAAAATTTGAAAATTGCAGGTTGCTCACAACAATAGGAAGTAGCCTTAAACTCAATGTTGTTGTTAGCGGGGCACCATTTGTTCCGTCAGCATCTGTCAAGTTTATTGAAATATTCAGTTCATCTCCAGGGTGATCAGGCGCACTTAAACCTGTCACTGTCATCTCATAAGTTGAAGATTGTCGATTTGTGGTTACTACCATAGGGTTGGTTGGCAAGCAGCCAGGAGAGTCGGTTTCATTACAATAACTAACTGCTGAAACGGCATTCAAGTTTTCGTCTCCCAAATAGTCAAAAGATATTTCAAAACCATCCTCAACAATATTACTAATTACCAGGTTAGAAACTGTGATGCTATTGGTTGGCACAACGGTTGTAGCATCAAAGCTTGTGCCATTGATCACTCCATCGGAATCTGTGCCTACGACTCTAAGGTTGAGAGTATCTCCCTCATCGTCTGGTGAAGAAAACTGTGGTGCCTCAAAAGTAAAACTTCCATCTCCACGAACCATAGCACCAAGTAAAATGTTGGGACTACAACTTGGGTTGTCTGTTTCATTGCAATAAAAAACTTGGACATTTGAATTAGAGTTTTCATCATTCTCAAAGTCGATGGTAAAATCTATTGTACCGTTAGGAGTTGTTATTTGAGGGTTTGTAAATGAAACTGTGTTAACTGCTTTACTGAGTGAAGTGACACTGGTGGAAACTTTACTACAAGAAACTGAAACAATAACAGAAGTTATAAAAAATATAGCCTTAGGCAATCTCATGAGCTTACGTTCCATGTCTACTATATCGACGATTATTCGAAATACTTTAGTCGAGAAAACAATAGTTATTTGTTTTTTTTACAAAATGTATTAATTTGAAACAAAAAAATGAAACTCATACTCTGAATTTAGATTTATTTTATTTTGCTTTAGAAAAATGACACAACTTTTCTTAATACTTATTAAAAGACTTTAGAAAGGTTTTTAGAACAAAGGTTGATGTTTTTTTTATTTTTTTTTAAAATATAAAAACATTAGTACTTATAAATACATGACTATAACCTCTACCCAATTAGAAAATGAAACCAATGAAACAGAAACCAATAGATTTATTACCTTCTGAATTGGATAGCACTGAACACAAAAATAAAGTGAATGATTTAATTTCTTTAGCTAGTCATGACCTACTGGGACCAGTAAGGCATATATCTTTTGCTACAAATTTTTTAAAAGAAGAACTACCTAATCAACTAATAAATAAAGAAACTAACTTTATGCTTGAATCTATTGCCTCTAGTGCTGATAACCTCAATCATTTAGTGCAAAAGTTAAGACAATATATTTCCTTGGACTTCATGTCGTACAATAAAGTTCATATTAAACTTGAGGAATTAATCTTTTCAGCTCTAAATTTCTATGAAAACTCTGAACCAACTTTAAAAATAAACATGATCAAAGGCCAAGATATTAGAGTTTACTGTGATATTAAAACAACTCTTATTGCTTTAGAAAATATTATAGCTAATGCCATTGAGTATGGCTGTTCAAAACCTCAATTAGAAATTTCTGCTCAAAACACAAAAAAACATGTCCTTGTTCAAATTTTTGATAATGGACCAGGAATTCCTGAAAAATTACTGAATAAAGCCCTTAAACCTTTAAGTCGACTTCACAATCGTGATGACTGTAAAATGAGTCCTGGTTTGGGACTTGCTATTAGCCATAAAATCTTCACAAAACAAAACGTAGACTTCACATTAAAAGCACCTAAGTCTGGCGGGCTTCTTATTGAAATCACTTTACCCAAAGCCAAGATCAAATCGATTTAGGGGGTTTTGCTTGGTTTACTATAGAAAAATTAAAGCCTGTTAAAATTAAAAACAAACAAGGCCTAGCTTTATAATATAAAAAATTATTTCTAACCAAAGTTTTATTTATACCAAATTAAGTTTACATTTATTTAACAAAACTCTGATATAAAAAAAAATACAAGCTGTATACTAACCTCAGAATAATACACATCTACTGGAGGTGCTATATGAAGCCAAGTATTAACCAAGACCTAATGTTGGAGTGCCACATTAGTGGGGTTCAACACCCAGACCTTATTGAAAGCTTCGCCGAACAAATGGTAAGAGAAATTCAACTTTTTTCTAACTGGAGCACTTATGTAAAATTAAACATCAAACCTGACCCCAGCCGGAAAAATAGTTTTGAAATCAAGCTCTCCATATTTGGCTTAGAAGAGCATATTAGTATTGAGAAAAAAGGAAAAAATATTTACTCTCTTTTAAGAAAAACTAAAAAAATTGTCTTAAAAAGAGTTAAAAAGAATAAACAGAAAAAAATGGACATTAGAAAAACCCGGCCATTGCGTGATTATCTTGCCTCTTAAAAATAAATATTTAACAAAAAAAGCCCCATTTTTTTATCAAAAAAATGGGGCGGTCATAAACTTATCGTTTAATTTTATTACTTTTTAATTTTATTAGCCCAATGACTTGAAAGAGTTTTACCTGCTTCAATCCCACCAACACCAAAGGCGATGGCAAAGGCTACAGCTACCGCACCAAGAGTTAAGCCAAAAGCCATATTAACAATATTTTCAGCCAAACCCATCTCTTTCAATCCCATACTAAGTACTAACCCAAGAATGGCAAAACGAGCGACACCCGCCAAAAACTTTCCATCGGGTGCTAGACTTAATTTACTATGAACAATATTTGCCAAGGCACCACCAATCACAAGTATAACTGCCCCCACTAAAAGCTTTCCACCAAAATTAAGAATTTGTGTGAATACTTCAGACAAAAGTTCAACCTCAAGAATATCTACCGCTGTTGCAATTGCTGTTAGCATAATGAAAAACATGGCCACTTTAACAATCACATTAACCAAGGTTAAGCTCTTGGGAAGTGCTGAGTCTAAACCTACTTTTTGAGGGAGATCATTCACAGATAGACTCAAAAGTATTTTACTGACTAGATCTAATAATTTCTTGGCCACATAATAAGTGACAGAAATTACTAAAGTTGCAATGACGAGCTTTACAATTAAATCAAGGGATTGACTGAGTAACTCTTTGGCGGGAACGGAAATAACATCAAAGCTGACCATATCCACAGCCTGAATCGCCATTGGCAAAAAGATTAAGGCAAAGACAAAAATACCAAGAGGCTTTGATACTTTTACATTAATGCCTAAGTTACTTTTTTCTATAAGTTCATCAACTCTCACCGCTACGATTTCTACTAAATTTTTAACAATTTTAGCAATTAATAAGCCTGCATATAAAACAATACCTGCTCCAATTAAATTAGGAATGGCTCCTAATAATTGAGATGCCAGATTTTTTAAAGGGTCTAGAACTGTTGTAATATTCATTCGTTCAAGCACAATGAGCAGTACATTGAGCATAACCACAAAGTAAATCAGCATGCCACCAGCCTCGGCAGCATTAATTCCAACTCCTGAGTCCATAATTTTTTTATTTAAATTGGTTTTCTTAAAAGCCCCTACAAAAATTCTTCTTAAGAGCTTCGCTAAAAACACACCAATAACTAAAATTAACAAGGTTACCAGTAACCCCGGAAAGTTTCCTCCCAGAGTTTCTGAAAATTTATTCACTAATCCTTCTATATTCATTTTTTTTCCTTTGTAGCTTTTGAACAGTAAGCTACTTGTCTTAAATAGTTACTATTAATCTTCTTCACAAAATAAACATTTACTTATAAATCCAGCGATCACAGCCCCTAAAATTGGAGCTAACCAAAACAACCAAAGTTGATCTAAAGCCCAATCACCAACAAACAAAGCCGGACCTGTTGATCTTGCTGGGTTCACAGACGTGTTTGTCACAGGGATACTCACTAAATGAATAAGAGTTAAACATAAACCAATAGCAATAGGTGCAAAGCCTGCTGCTGCTTTTTTGCTAGTTGACCCAATAATCACAAATAAAAAGAACATGGTGAGTAACGCCTCTATCATAAAACCAGAAAGCATTGAGTACCCTCCCGGCGAGTGGCTTCCGTACCCATTAGCTGCCAAACCATTAGCAACCACATCTGTACCATTACCACTTCCAATAAAAGCTAAAGCTCCTGCCGCCAAAACTCCTCCAATCACTTGAGCCAATATATATGTTGGAGCCTCTTTCATCTGAAAACGTCCTGATGCGACCAAACCAAGTGTTACAGCTGGGTTTAAGTGACAACCTGAAACGGGGCCAATGGTGTAAGCCATTGTTAGAACTGTTAGACCAAAAGCAAAAGAGACTCCAAGCAGACCAATCCCTACATCAGGAAAAGCCGCAGCTAAGACAGCACTTCCACATCCACCAAATACTAACCAAAATGTTCCCAGTCCCTCGGCAAAGGACTTCTTCATTAAACTCATATCTCTCTCCTCTTATGACGCCATGCGCCCAGTTGTGTTTCTTCTACGAATAGTAAGACTAGAGATCAGACACAAAGGTCACAATATTTTTTATTTACTCGTGCGACTTAAGCCCAGGAGAGTTTTCCTAAAATTATCAGGAACTTAAATGAGAGAAAGAAAAATATGCCAATGGGTGGCAATATAAAATGTGTACGTGGGCTATGATCACCGGCTCAAAGGGGCCTTTAACTGATCACTCACTTTCAAAACCAATATCAATTCCAGCCCCTTTTACATCAATAAAATCTGAAGCTAAAACACCGGGTCCAATTTGATCAACTCCTCGGTCTTTAATAGAAATAAATGCAGAGTTATTATCAGCTCCTAATATGTTGTTTTGTCCTCGAATATTTTGCGCTTGAGTCTGGTAATAATTATGAGAGTAAATATGCTCTTTGCCACTTGCAGGTGCTTTTAACCCATTGTCTTTTCCTGCAATAAAAATGTTATTTCTAATATAGTAATTATAATACTGAGGAAGACTTTCTGGGCCCGTGGCATGAAATAAATTTGAGCTGTAGTTAATCACATTGTTAAAAATATAAAAAGAATTATTAGCTGAATTGGTGCCAAACATTTCATTACTACCATGATATAAAACCGTTTGTGTTTTTGAGAAGTGATTATTGTAAATTAGTATTTTACCATTTCCATTTTTAGAAGAACCATCGTCTTGGTTAAAATAGGAAAGTGCTGTTGCATTATTTGTAAACTCACAATTTCTAATAATCCACCCGCCACGACGAACAGTAATATGATTAATTCCATTATTATCAAACTTAACACCATCAAAAATATGACCATGTCCTCCCGACCCATAAACTCCCTGAGGAAATCCATCTTCTGGTTTTGGATCAATAGCGTTATTTAAAAAAGCCCCACCAAAAAAATGGTAGCGATGTCCACTGCCCTGGTTAAACACAATGCCATTTGCTTTACTTTTTTCAATAACAGTATCTACAAAAGTAATATCATGGTTATCAGTCGTATCAACATTAGGGTTTCGATCACTGTTAATTAAGGCCCCTTGCCAAAAATTATGAATGTGAACTTTTACAAAAGTAACAAATAAATTATTAGAGCTTAAATTTAAACCTACTGACTTTCCGGATTGATTTAAACCTGAAATTTCTAGGCCATGAATTTCTACATAACGAGAACCTGTCATAAATAGTCCAGACACCCTAGCTTGACTTGCATTCACACAGACGGGGCGCCCAGGCTGTCCTTGGAAGTTCCAAGATAAATTCGTATCAAATTGACCTTTAAGGCGAACCATTTGACCTGGTTGATGAATTTGTGACACCTGATCTAAACGTCCACCTTTTGAAGCATCTATAATTAAGTCATAATTATTATTCGAAAAGTCACACTGATAGTTTTTTAATGAGGGTTCACTTGAACTTTGCTCTGGTGAGTTGTTAGCCTGCGAAGTTTCGCTACTCGGAGGAGATGGTTCAATGGGCAAAGACGGAGGTTTAACTTCTACTATTGGGTTTTCATTTTTTGGTTCATCAGGCAAGGGCTCTACCTGGCTAACTTCTGAACCATTCGTTTCATTTCTAGTGGGAGAGGTTTCGCGACTGCCGACATGAGGTATGGAATTATCTAACTGGCTTGATAAGGTTGAAGAATCTACCAAAACGCTATTAAAACCAGCCCCACAGTTTTGAAAAAATGGCATAAAAAACAATAATACAATTAAGGTTAAATTTGTTTTTAAATTTAATCTTGATTTTTTTTTCATTTTAGAACTCCTGCATTATTGAGCACAGAGTTTTTAACTTCTACAGTTGAAAGTAATTCATAATCGTAAGGAGGAATATCAACTTGATTGGTTTGATCATTTGCAACAATAACATCACCACAAGTTTGATAGTTTCCCTCATAAATTGAAAGACCGTTCGTATACACTACACCATCTAAGGTTCCTCGTTCGGCACAGTTGTTCGAACCTCCTTGATTGGCAAAATGATTCGACTCAGAAAGGCTGCTTACAACTGCCGATTTTGGTAAATTATTATTATTTTTAGCATCGACATGAGAGTATAATACACCATCAATATAGTTATTAAATAAGTGTACGTATCTAGCACCGTCATTTTTTACAGTCCTTTGATTAGCACCTAAATGACTATTATGAACGGTTAAGTACCCATAAAAGCCAGCCTCATAATCTGGGTTGTAAACATTAATAAGAACTGAACCAAAACTTGTAGAATCTGTTTTTAAATTAGATATTGTTATTTTTCGAGTTAAATTATCTGGATTGGTATCACCTATACTAAAGCCATCGTCACTTTTAAAGTTTGTTAAAGTTATATGATCGAACCAAATATGTTCGCCATTGAGTATAGCAATGGCTGTGGTTCTAATTTCTTCAGGCCCTTCAAACATAATATTGTGAACAATGACGTTATTACTAAGAACACGTAAGGATACAAACCCGCCTGGGTTTTTAATTTTAAACCCAGGAGCTTCACTTCCATCCAAGGTCACATTATCCCCTTTGGTGGCCAGACCTTTACTAAGTAAAATAGATTTTCCAGACAAAGATTTATCAATTAAAACATAGTTTCCTGATTGTTTTAACGCGCTAGAAAGTTCACTTTCTGTTTTTACTCGAATGTAATTTGAACCGCCAATTGCATTTTCCCCCCATCCTGTTTTGGAGAGCATTCCTGTTACTGGCTGTACTTGTGAAAGTAAACGAGATCTTATGCTTTGAGTGTTCGGTGGAACTGGTGGCGATTGTGTATTGTCTGTACTCTCACTATTCGGAACTGGTGGCGATTGTATATTGTCTGTGCTCTCACTGTTTGGAACTGAATCTTGACCACTTTCCGTTTGCTGAGAGGAAGCTTCTGAATTTAATGAAGTCAATTCATTGATTGATAAATTTTTCTCAGAAAAACTGGAAGATAAATCACCACAGTTTTGAAACGCAAAAATCATAGGAAGAAATAAAATTGACACTAAAGTTATTTTGTATTTCTTGCTATTTAGCAATTTCCCCTCCCAGCTAGTTATAATTTATTCAAGTTATACGCCAATTTTAAAACAGCGAGGGAGAGCTCAAAACTAACAGAATTTAGCAGGGGGATAATTCTGTCTCTTTATTAGACGCTCATAACCCTTGGACTGCCCAACATTTAACTCTGTTAAACATATAAACACATGGGCGTT